>CAZNEZ010000019.1:0-33885 GCA_964572475.1 uncultured Lachnospiraceae bacterium | reverse complement strand
CATCACAGGTGAAATCTACCTATTTAATTCCTACAGTAAATTTACGCTATCAATTATGAATAAAATGTTGACAAAACTATAATTATGAGATAGAATGATTATATCGCATTAGAGAACTAATGCCAGACATCTTACTAAGATGAAAACAATTAAAAAAATGGAGGATTTTCAATTATGAAAAAGAAATTATTAACAGTTGCTTTAGCAGCAACAATGGCGATTGCAACAGCAATTACATCATTTGCAGAGACAGCTAGTACAGTAGACTGCTCAAAGGGCTTTGCAGTAGCAAGTTCAGGCTGGGAGACATTATCAGGAGATTTTGATGTTACTTATACATTCCATGATAAAGCATATCAGGGCGGAAGCACATTCCAAAACTTTATCGTTGAGATTGCAGCTAACCAGAATGCAGCAGATACAACTAAATTTAACAATTACCTTACAGCAGTATGTAATGGTGGAGTTTGGTTCTGGAATGATGCAACAGCAACAGCTCAGTGGTCAGATTTAGATGGAAAGATTATTAATGGAGAACTTCCAGGTGGAACATGTACAGATACAGAGATGAAGGTTATGGCAGATGCTGATGTAACATGTAATATCAAGAGAGTTGGCGAAAAAGTTACTATTAATGCAACAGCTAAGAATGCTGCTGGCGATGAAGCAACATACACATTTGAGACAACTAACAAAGCTGGATTTGGTGATACAGTTAATGTACATCTTACAGGTGAAAAATGTTCATTAACAGATGTTAAATTCACAAACAATTCAGGATCAGCAATTGATTCTACAACAAAGGCTGAAAAAGATGCAACAACAGCAGCAGGCGGTGCTAAAACAGATACTCCTAAAACAGGTGATGTTGCAACAACAGCTACAGTAGTAATGATGGTTGGAGCAGCTGCAGTAGTAGTAGCTCTTAAGAAAAAAACAATTGCTGAATAATTATAATTAATTATTAGTACTTAAAAGAGATGCCTTAGGGCATCTCTTTTTTTTGGCTTTATAGGATTAGAGTGCCAGAAAGTGTTCTTTAAACTGATACTACTATGGCGAACTAGTGCTGTTTGAATAATCATATAACAACTTAACTCAACATACTTAGAACTTCTTGATATTGTACAGTTAAAAAATATTGAGAATTGCAGTAGAATAAACAAAATGCGACAAAAAATATAAAATGGTAAAAATATCCAATTTGTTATAAAAGCAAAATGTGCGTGTAAATAATTGACAGCTTAAAGCTTAAAAGATATAATTGAATCAATCAATGCGAAAGATATTTAACCAATGTTTTACTAATAAAATATGAATACTTAAGATTGGAATAGAATACTGAATGAATAAGAAGAAATATATTACACAAGTGTTTATGACTTTGCTTATGTCGCTATTTGTATGTACAACAGCGGAAGCAGAAGTAATAGATAATACTCACAACAATTCTAATGAAAATAATACATATGGACAATCATATTTATTAGAAAATAATTCCACCCTTCATTTTAAAATAACAAATAAGGGTGGTGAAAACAAATATGAGAATCCTATAGTGTTGTTTAGTTCGTTACAAGTTGATAAAGAGTCTATATATGATTACAACTTTGTTAATTATGCATATGTTAGGTCGGACTCATCTGCTATAGGAAACGGAGCAGATATGTGTGAGGCAGGGACACCGATTACATATGAATCTACTTGTGATGATTGGAATACATTTATTGATACAATGAGATATGCTGATATTAATGCTACGATTAGTAAAACTAACAAAGATATTGAACTTAAGTATGAAGTTAAAGGAAAAAATAATAAAGAATTTGTATATAAAGCATTGTTTTCAAATGATGGAATTAATGAAAATGTATACGTTACTTTTACTGGCGATAATAATGTGTTTAATGTTGAAATTTTGGAAACAGTTAAAAGCATAGCTATGTCAAATGATAAAGAAAATTATATAAATAAAGGTGATGCAATAGAATTATACTCAGAATATAATAAAGAGGATATTGAAAATATAAGTGAAGCAAATAAAACACTGGTAAATACTAAAGCTATTAGCAGTACATACAAAACTAATAATAATAAAACGATTGATTCACAAAAATCTGATACGTTATCCTCTAAAAGAATACCTATAACTATAATTGTATATACAAGTTCATGCTTGATACTATACATATGTAAGAGAACATTAAAGAAAGTCCGAATCTGATTGACTTTTTAAGCTAATCGTATTAAAATTATAGTACCCTTTTGGCAAAGATAATTTGCTAAAGAATGTATCTCATAAAATATAAGGATGAGATATAATAAAACAAAATGGAGGAATTTTATTCATGAAAAAGAAAATTTTAACAGTTGCTTTAGCAGCAACAATGGCGATTGCAACAGCAATTACATCATTTGCAGAGACAGCTAGTACAGTAGACTGCTCAAAGGGCTTTGCAGTAGCAAGTTCAGGCTGGGAGACATTATCAGGAGATTTTGATGTTACTTATACATTCCATGATAAAGCATATCAGGGCGGAAGCACATTCCAAAACTTTATCGTTGAGATTGCAGCTAACCAGAATGCAGCAGATACAACTAAATTTAACAATTACCTTACAGCAGTATGTAATGGTGGAGTTTGGTTCTGGAATGATGCAACAGCAACAGCTCAGTGGTCAGATTTAGATGGAAAGATTATTAATGGAGAACTTCCAGGTGGAACATGTACAGATACAGAGATGAAGGTTATGGCAGATGCTGATGTAACATGTAATATCAAGAGAGTTGGCGAAAAAGTTACTATTAATGCAACAGCTAAGAATGCTGCTGGCGATGAAGCAACATACACATTTGAGACAACTAACAAAGCTGGATTTGGTGATACAGTTAATGTACATCTTACAGGTGAAAAATGTTCATTAACAGATGTTAAATTCACAAACAATTCAGGATCAGCAATTGATTCTACAACAAAGGCTGAAAAAGAAACAACAACAGTAAAAGAAGATAAGACAACAGCTGCAACAACAACAGCTAAAAAGACAACAGCATCTACAAAAGAAGATGGTGGCGTTAGCCCAATAGTATTTGTAGTAATCGCAGTAGTAGCAGTAGTAGTAATTGGTGGCGTAGTTGTAGTAGTTAAGAAAAAGAATAAATAATAAGATATATAATATTATTAAAACCAAAAAGAGACTTTGGAATAATTCCGAAGTCTCTTTTTTAAAAACATATAAAAATGTAGTGAACGTTAGTTAAAAATGGAGAACATTATTAGAGGCGTCAATATCAAATAAAATTTAAAAAATCATATCCAATAAAGTGCATTATAACAGATATTCTGTTGCAAAGTCACTTAAAAGATAATCTAAACTTGCAAAATATAATGCAAAAATGCTTGAAAATAAAGGGAATAATTAATGAATTAAGTTTCAAGAATTATTGACATTGCACAGTTAATGATGTAGAATATAATTAGATTTATGAATAATCACATAAATTTATCAAATTCAGTAATTAAGGGAGGAACTCAATTTATGAAAAAGAAAATTTTAGCAGTTGCTATGGTAGCAACTATGGCATTGGCTAGTGCTATGACAGCAATGGCGGCAGTGCCAGATCCAACAGCTTACTACAACTTTGACGAGAATATCGACGGAGCTAAAGTAATAGTAAGAGATGATACAGCAGCGACAGCAGCAGAAAAGCTCAAAGAAGGAACAGCAACTCAGACTTATATTAATGGTGTAGTTGGTAAGGCCCTTAACTTTGAAGGTATTAAAGATGATAACAATGTTACAAAGGGAAACTATGGCTTACTTCTTGAAAATGTTAAGAATCTTACAGATACATATACAGTAAGTTTCTGGATGCAGCCACAGAATTATGCACAGTGGGCACCATTTGTTGCTATGGGTAATGATATTCCAGGTGCTAATGGAGCTGAGCATTGGGCTGGTATAACATATAATGGCACTATGGCACCACAGATTTGGTCAAGAAATGCTACTAATAAGCATGATTGGATTTGGACAACAGTAGTTAACCCTAAGAGTGAAGGCGATGAGGGATATTGCGCAACAATCGCTCCTCTTGGAGTATGGTCATTTGTTACTGTAACTGTAGATGCTTCTAAAGCATGGGATGGTGATGCTACATTAGCAACTGCAACAGTATATTACAATGGAGAGAACATAGGTACAACTCAGGTGGCTAATGGAATCGTTAATACAGATGATAACAAAGCATACTGGGGAATAAATCCTTGGGATCAGCTTTATCTTGGAGCTGTTGATGAGTTAAAATTCTGGGCAGGTTCAGCTCTTACAGCAGATCAAGTTAAAGAACTTTATGAAGCTAATAAAGCTCCAGAAGTAACAACAACAGAAAAAGAGACAACACCTCCACCTTCAACATTTCCTAGGGGAGAAAATCCTTTCCAGAAGACACAGGCAGTTGAAGAAGAATCAGGAGTTAATATGGTAGTTGTTGGTGTTATTATTGCAGTAGTTGTAGTAGTAGTTATCGTAGCAGTTATCGTTATTTCAACATCAAAGAAAAAAGGTAATAAAGAAGAAAAATAATAACTAAATTAATGAATTTGATAAGTGAAGGAGCAGGCAGCAATGCCTGCTCTATTTTTGCTTTGTAGGAAAATACGCAGCAGTGTGAAACATTTAAGAAGAATATGGGAAATTACGCAATAATATAAAAAGCGCCTGTCGACAAGAGCTTTTATGTGATAGGAAGTACTTATCATATGATTTGTGTGTACAATTCAAAAAAATGAATTAGTAAAAATGCCTATAAAAAATACATATTTTTACAATAGAGCAATTTTATGTAAAAGTTGCATAAGATTAAAAAGTTCAAAAACTTTAAAATTGTTAAAAGTGTATATAGAAAGAAAAATATATTGTGTGACAATTATAATAATATTACTGATAAAATCAGAAACAAGCATACAAACATAAAAAAAACAATGTTTTTATAAATATGTAAATATAATATACAAAAATCAAAAAAACAGATATAAAGAGACTGTTAAAAATACACAAATAAAGCTACTGTATTACTTGACTTTTAGTATACAAATTTATATAATAGTTACATAGTGTCAATATGTCTGAGATTATGTGCTTTTATCAATATTGCACAAATGCGAGATCACAGACTGATATAAAATAAACAGAGGGAGGCAGAATATATGAAACGTCGTGGCCTTACACGTTTTGTGGCTTTAGTGACATTAGTTTCTCTGCTCGCTAGTAACTTCGCTTATGCGGATGACAAGATAACCGCTAATAATACCGAAGAAACTACATTATCAGAAGATAATACAACTTCAAAAAATGATAGTGAGTCGACAACAGAAGATACAACAGAAGCTACAGATGATGCTGCAAAAACAGACAGCACATCAACAGATGATTATATTAACGAGATGCTTGAAAAGAACTATACAAAAGTTAGCGCTGGTTACACATTTGCACCTTACAAAGGTGATAGAATTGACATATCAGCAAAAGATTCTTTTGATACTTCAAGTGACGGTAAACTAACTGAAGAGATTCAGGGATATACCAAAGCTGATCAAGTAGCACAATTAGAGATTGGCAATGTCGCTAATTTTAAGATTAATGTACCAGAGGATGGTATATATATTCTTGGATTAGAGTATATGGCATATGATGAAGAATCAATCTTAAACCCAGAGATGTCCCTTATGGTTAATGGTGAAACACCATTTTATGAAGCTAAGAGACAAATCTTTGAGAGCCGATGGGAAGACACTTCTACAGGTTCAACAGACAGATATGACAATGAGATAATTTCTGTACCAGATAAAGTTATGAAGTGGTCAGAAAAAGCTATTATGGATGCCAGTTACAGATACTCAACTCCTCTCGAATTAGAGTTGAAAAAAGGCGAAAACACAATTACTCTTAATCTTACAGAAGGTTCTATTAAAATCGGAGGTTTCTATTTAGAGTCACAAGAGACAATTCCAGAATATGAATCAGGTAATGTAGCAACTGGATCTAATATGTTAACTGCTATTCAGGCAGAGAGACCAACATATAGAAATGATTCATCAATCAGACCAACATGTGAATATGATTGTGATTTAGATCCATACAGCACAACTAAAAAGACACTTAATATTATTGATAGTGCATCATTTGCAGATGCAGGACAGATGGTTGAATATGAGTTCAATGTAGAAGAAGCAGGATATTACTATTATGGATTTAATTATCGCCAGACTGATAAGGTTGATTTCCCAGTATTTATGGATATCAGAATAGATGGTGAGATTCCTAATACAGAATTAAAGTCATATGCATTTGACTACAGCTCATCATTTAAAAACACGACACTTGCAACAGATGAAGAGAAAATTGCTATTTATCTTACAAAAGGTAAACATACAATTTCAATGACGATTTCAAATGACAACCTTAGAGTTGCACTTGAAAAGATCGATGTAGTAATGAGTGAAATTAATGATTTGGCTCTTGAAATTACAAAAGTTGCAGGAACTAAAAAAGACAAATACAGAGATATCAAGATTACAGAGTTTATACCTGGAGTCGAAGATGATCTTCAAAGATGGATTGATGAACTTACAGAATTGAACGATTCATTAAGTAAGTACTCAGATGTTAAATCAATTGGTGCTCTTTCATCAATACCTATCGCAATATCACAGCTTGAAAGTTTAAAGGAAGATCCTAATGATATTCCTTATAGAATTACAGAGTTAGCTCAGAGCTCAAGCTCAGTTAATCAGTACTTAGCAAATGTTATCACAAGCTTAACAGCAAATAAGATTTCATTTGACAGAATATATGTATATCAGGAGGAGGCAGAACTTCCTGGTAAGTCAAATATTTTTACAAAGATTTGGCAGTCAATACTTAGATTTGTATCATCATTTGGAGCGCAGGCTTATTCAGTAGATAATACATCAGATACACATTTACAGGTTTGGGTAAATAGACCTAGACAGTATTTGGAGATTATCCAGCAGATGATTGATAATGATTTTACAAAAAAGACTGGAATACAGGTTGACCTTTCAATTATGCCTGATGCACAGAAACTTATTCTGAGTAATGCAGCGGGTGAAGCACCTGATGTCGCACAGGCGATTGATTATGCACAGCCATTTGAACTTGCTATAAGAGATGCGTTAGTTGATCTTACAAAGTTTAGTGATTACAAAGAAGTTATGTCACAATTTTCACCAGGACTTCTTGTTCCTTCAACAATAGGCGACAGTATTTATTCATTACCTGAGACATTCTATTTCTGGGTACTCTTCTATAGAGAAGATATTATGAATAAGTTAGGAATAGAAATTCCAGATACTATTGAAGATGTTAAAAAGATTCTACCAGAACTTAAGAACAGAGGACTTGATTTCTTCTATCCTACAGCTGGTACTACAGGAACAAGAGTATTCGCTATGACTACTCCATTATTGTATCAGTATGGTGCTACACTCTATGGTGAAACAGCAGGAGATACAACAATTAGTAGTGAAGAAGCAATTGAAGGATTTACAACACTTACAGAGTTATTTACAATTTATGATATTCAGCCAGAGATAACAAGTTTCTATCAGCATTTTAGAAACGGAGATATTCCAATCGGTGTATCTGATTACTTTATGTATAGTATGTTAATCAATGGTGCTCCAGAAATCGAAAACTCATGGAAGATAGCTTTAGTTCCAGGTGTTGAAGATGAAAATGGAGTTGTTCAGCGTCAGACAGCCGGAGCTGCTCAGTCATCAGTAATTATGAAGACAAGTGATAGCAAGGGTGATATCGTTTTAGATAATGGTGACTCAATGAACAGAGAAGATGCAGCTTGGGAATACCTCAAGTGGTGGATGTCAACAGAAACACAGGTTGATTTCGGCTCAGTTCTTCAGACAACATATGGTAAAGAATATATTTGGAATACAGCTAATACAGAAGCATTTAAGCAACTTCCTTGGAAGAGCAGAGATAAAGAGATTATTCTTGAGCAGATGGATTGGATTACAGAATCACCTCGTATCCCTGGAACATATTTGTTAGAGAGAGAGCTTAGTAATGCGTATGTTGATGTTGTAATTAATGGTAAAAACTTAAGAACGTCAATTGATTCAGCGGTTAAGAGAATTAATCGAGAGACAAAACGTAAACTGGAAGAGTTCGGATATATTGATGGAGACGGAAATGTACTCAAGGAGTACAAAGTACCAACCGTAGATACAGTTAAGGACATTCTTGGTACAACAGATAGTAATAACTAAGAATAGGAAGTGAGAGAAAAAAATGAAAACTAAAAAAAGAACTCCATATTTATTCCTACTTCCTTATATATTATTGTTTGTAGTATTTATTATTATTCCAATATTAGTAGCAATTGGATTATCATTTACAAACTTTAATACTATTCAGACTCCAGGATTTGTAGGATTTTTGAATTACATTAATTTATTGACACAGGATTCAATATTTATGCAGTATGTATTACCTAATACAATAACTTATGCACTTATTGTTGGTCCTGGTGGATTTGCATTGGCATTCTTGTTAGCTTGGGCTATTTCACAGGTTACAAGAATTCCAAGAGTTATACTTACACTGATTTTATATTCACCTTCACTTACAGCTGGTACAGCTATGCAAGTATTATGGAGAATCATCTTCAGTGGTGATAGAATTGGTTACTTAAATTCAGTACTTATTAATTTAGGGTTCATTACAGAACCTATAACATTCCTTGCAAGCGCAGATTATTTATTACCTATTATGATAGTAGTTGGTCTGTGGAGCAGTATGGGTGTTGGATTCCTTGCTATGTTGGCAGGTATTATGAATGCAGATGAAGAACTTTACGAAGCAGGTGCAATTGATGGTATCAAGAATAGATTCCAGGAGATGATTTATATCACAATCCCAACGATGAAATCACAGATGCTTTTCGGTGCAGTTATGGCTGTTGTTAATACATTTAACAATGGTGCTGTCGGAGTTCAGCTTTCAGGTTCTAACCCAACTCCAGGCTATGCAGGACAGGTACTTGTAAACCATATCGACGATTACGGTTTTATCCGTTATGAGATGGGATATGCAGCTGCATGTTCAGTAGTATTACTTATAATAATATTTACATTCTCAAAAGTCGCATCAAAGCTATTTGGCGAGAAAGAATAGAGAGGAGAGCAGAAAGATGGCCTATAAAGGAAATCGAATTAACCCTAGTCATTTTGAGAAGGGTCAACTTAAGATTTATTTGATATTATTACCACTGGCAATATTTATGCTTTTTCCAATCGTATTTATTGTCGCACACGCATTTAAACCTATGGAAGAACTGTTTGCGTTCCCACCAAAGTTTTATGTTGTAAACCCAACACTTGATAACTTTTCTAATCTTATGAAATCAGCTAGAAATGCTGGTATTCCAATGAGTAAATATGTGTTTAACAGTTTATTCGTAACATTAGTAGTTATTATTGCTGGTGTAATTATCTCAACAATGTCAGCTTTTGCTTTGTCAAAGATGAGATTTAGATTAAGAGAGCCTATGTTCAGCTTAAATCAGGCAGCGATGATGTTCGTACCTGCAGCTGTTATGATTCCTAGATATCTAATCATCAATGGCTTAGGATTTACTAATACTTACTTTGCACATATTTTACCACTGATTGCAATGCCTGTAAGTTTATTCCTTATTAAGCAGTTCGTTGATGGCGTTCCAGATGCGCTGATAGAGGCAGCAAGTATAGATGGTGCTACACCATTTAAAATATATCGTAAGATTATAATGCCTCTTATTAAACCAGCTATTGCAACAAGCGTAGTTATGTCTTTCCAGCAGGTATGGCAGTACATTGAAAGTTCTAACTTGTATGTAAATACTGATAGTATGAAGACATTGGCTTTCTATATGACAACATTAGCTAATGCTAACAATATGGTTCAAGGACAGGGTGTTCAGGCAGCAGCTTCATTAATCATGTTTGTACCTAACCTTGTATTATTCATCTTCTTACAGAAAGATGTTATGAATACAATGGCTCATTCAGGTATTAAATAAGATTAATCACGAAAAATATAGGAGGTTAGTTATGAAAAAAATAGCTAAGAAGCTGGTAGCATGCTTTGCAGTTCTGATAACAGCACTCTCGGTTGCAAGTCCAATGGTAACATATGCTAAAGTTCCATATAAGACTTATACACAGAATGGTTATGCTGAATATGTTCAGACTCAGACATCATACACACCAGATCATACGATTATTAAATTTATAGATAAAGAAGGAAAAGATTTCCGTTTATCTAAGCCAGATGATATGAAAATCACTGATGATGGCACTTTATATATTGCTGATACAGGCAATGCTAGAATTGTTATTAGTGATCTTAAGGGAAATGTTATAGATTTCGTTGGTGAGGGCACATTGGTCTCACCAAAAGGAATCTTTGTTACAGAAGATAAGACAGTTTATGTAGCTGATGAAGCTTACTATGGTAATAATAATGGTGCTGTTCTTGTATTTGATAATACAGGAAAGAAAATAGCAGAATATGGCAAGCCAAACAGCCCATTATATGGTAAATCAGCATTTATTCCACAGAAGATTACAGTAGATGTTGGTGGCAATATGTACATTACCAGTCAGGGTAACACAAATGGTGTAATTCAGTTAACACCTGCTGAAGGCGGTACATTCCTCGGTTACTTTGGAACAAATGATACAGAAATATCTCTTTATCAGAAGGTACTTGATTTGATTCTTACTGAAGAACAGAAGTCAACATCTAATTCAAACCTTCCACAGTCAGTAAAAAATATCTGCATTGACGATAAAGGACTTATCTATACACTTACATCAGGTAGTGCTACACTAACACCACTTAAGAAATTAAACATTGCTGGTTCTAACTTGTTAACTACAGAAGTACCACCATACAACAGTTTAGCTGTTGCAGTTGGAAAGTATGAGAATATCTTTGTATGTTCTGAAGATGGATATCTATATGAATATACTAAAGAAGGAACATTGCTTTTTAACTTTGGTGGAAAAGATAACAGTGAAAACAGAGTTGGTCTTTTTGATGCTATTTCAGCAGTAGACGTAGATGTAAATGATAATGTTTATATTCTTGATAGTGGCAGTAATGAGATTCAAGTATTTGTTACAACTGAGTTTACTGATTATGTTCATGAATCATTAGTTTTGTATCAGAAGGGCCTTTATTCAGAGAGTATGGTTCCTTTGAATAAGATTATTATGATGAACAGTCTTTTTGATTATGCTAACCAGGCTATGGGTCAGGCATTATATCAGACAGAAGATTATGATCAGGCTCTTGATTATTACAGATTAGCAAAAGATAAAGAAGGATATTCTAATGCATTTTGGGAAATTAGAAATGTATGGTTAAAGGATAATCTGGTAGTTTCTATTTCAGTAATTGTACTTATCATTGTACTTATTAACATAGCGAAGAGAATTGATAAGAAATACAGGATTTTTGATCCAGTAAGAAAAGTAACAAGTAAATTTACAACTAAATTATTATATAGGCAGTTAATATATGGTAAAAAATATATGGTACATCCATTAGATGGAGCATATGATGTAAAACGAAAAGGAATGAAGTCTTACATCGCAACACCAATCATTATGCTGGTTATTATAATATTCAATGTTATCAATAAATACTTTGGCGGATTTGTTGTTAAGACAGCAAGAGATGGAAGATATGACATTGTTCAGGATATTGGTATAGTTATTTTAGGATTCGTTCTATCAGCAGCAGTAATATATCTTATTTCTTCTATCAACGATGGTGAATCAAGATTTAAAGAGCTATTTTGTGGATTAGTATATTCGTTCACACCATTCATAATAATACAGCCATTTATTTACTTATTTGGTTTAGTAGTTACCAATAATGAACTTTTTGTTATTGAATTTGCTAATTTCATTATGATTACATGGATAGTGATTCTTATCTTTATGACTATCAAAGAAATTAACAATTATACCGTTTGGGAAACTATTAAAGTAATATTCCTGAGCTTATTTGCAACATTAGTATTCGCTCTTATCGGATTTGTAATGTATGTACTTATTTCACAGGTTATTGGATTTATTACATCAATCGGCGGAGAGGTGGTGTACAGAATTGGTAAATAATAAACTAAAAAGATTTTTAAGCTTAGCCCTAATCTGCGTAATGGTTACTCCTATGGTATCATTTGCTACGACTGATGATACAAGTTCTGATACAACAACGGATAACACACAGCAGGAAGCTGAGATTGATACAAGTGATACTGTTGCACCAGAGAAAACTGAAGCTGAGAGAAAAGCAGAAGCTTTGGCAAATGCTGTTGTAGCACAGAAACAAGAATCAATTAATGGACATGATTTTGTTACAGCAAGTAACGAATATGAGTTATACCTGAAGAAAGATAATCTTTCTATATTACTTAGAAATATTAAAACAGGAGCTATTCTTGAGTCAACAATAACTCAGGAAACTGCTGATGAAAGAGGATATTCTAATCAGATAACTCCTTACCTTACATCAGGATTTGCAGTAAAGACGTTATCTTCAGAGAGTAAGACACGTTTCTCAGCTGCTAAAGAGATGGCATGGATAGGTGCAAAAGATGCAGTTCTTGATTATACAACAATTGATAACGGTTTTAAATGCCATTTTTCATATGAAACTTATGGTATTGAATTTGATATCAATATAACATTAGATAATGAAGGACTTCATGTTGATGTTCCAGAATCAGGCAAGAAAGAAAATAATGAAAAATACTACATTGGTGAAGTGTATCTCTTCCCACTTCTAGGCTATACAGACTTAGGAGATAGAGATGGATATATGTTCCTTCCAGATGGTAATGGTATTACAGTTAATTTTGAAAATTTCTGGAATGCAGAAAGTCCAAAATATGCATCAGGTTATGTTCAAAGAATTTACGGATATGATATCAGTTATGATTTAACAACTGAGTCAGGAGATGTAAATGCAGTTAACAATGTAACTATTCCAGTATTTGGTATGGTTCATACAGATACAAAACAAGCTGTTTTAGGTATTATTGAAGATGGAGATATGAACACATTTGTTGAAGGTCATCTTAATGGTGTTTCTAACCTGTATGAGAATTTTGCTTGTGCAAGATATGTATACAGAGCCCTTATGAATGAAGCAACAGGTGCTGCAAGTGATCTTGATAGCAGAATTAAGGTTATTCCTCCAGATTCATATTTAGATGATATCAAAGTAACATATGTATTAACAAGTGGAGATGAAGCAACTTATGCTGGTCTTGCTAATAAATACAGACAGCTTCTTCTTGATAGAAAAGAATTAACTAAAGAAGACGATGGATTTAAGATGAGAGTCGATTTCCTCGGTTCTGATAAGGAAGATTTCCTTGTATTTAAGAGAAGTGTTACAATGACAACAGTTGATAATATCAGAGAGATACTTGGAGTTCTTAAAGACAATGGTATCAGTGATGTTCTTGCAGTGTATAATGGCTGGCAGGATGGTGGTGTTTATGCAACACCAGTTGATAAATTTGATGTTGACAGTTCAGTAGGTGGCAATAAGGATCTTGTGAAATTGTGTGATGAACTTAAAGATTCATCAGTAGATTTTTATCTTGCACAAGATGAGCAGACAATTAATACATCAATGTTCAGCTCAACATTTAATACAATCAATACAACAGATACAAAAGAATATGTTGCAAATAAGAAATGGTTAGAAGTATTTCATGAATTTAAGATAGCTACACCTGCTAAGTCAGATGAATATGTTAAGAATCTTGCAAGCGATTTGAAAGATGAAGGAATATATAATATGGCTATCAGTGGAATTACTAATAAAATCTTTTCATATGTTAAGAATAGCACACATTATACTAGGGCTACGACAGCTGAAAGCTATATTAATACTATTTCTGACTTACTGAATGATGATATGAAACTTGCATTAGAGTCTCCATATGAATTCTTATGGAAATATTCTAAGTCATACTTAAGTGTTCCGCTTAGTTCTTCAATGTTTGTTTATACTTCAAATGAAGTACCTTTCCTTACATCTGTATTAAAGGGTAGTCTTCCAATGTATTCAGAATATGTTAACTTTGAAGCCAACAGAGAAGAGTTTTATCTTAAGATGATAGAAACAGGAGTATATCCTTCATTCTATCTGACATATGAAAGCCCAAGTGCTCTTCAGTATACAAACTCTAACTGGATTTATGCTTCTGAGTATACACATTTTACAGAAGAGATGGCTGAATATTATTCAACTATGAAGTCTGTTAATGATAAGACAAAAGATGCATACATCATTAATCATGTTAAACTTGATAGTGATGTTACAATAACAACATACGATAATGGCGTTGCAGTTTATGTTAACCATTCTGAAAAGGATGTTGAGGTTGACGGACTTACAATCGGAGCATTATCTTATAAGGTAGGTGAAGCTAAATGACAACTAAGAATGACGACTTAATTAACGAAGAAGTTATGAAACAAGAGACTGTTTCAGAAAAAGTAGTTGCCGATGTAGCTGCCAGCCAGGAAACAGAAGAGTTAACACAAAAAGATAAAAAGAAGAAAAAGAAATATACTGTTGAAGAGCTCCTTGCAGCAAATGAAGATTTGTTACAAGAAGATGAGACAGGTAGAAAGAAAAAGATTAAGGTAAAAGTAAAACATACCAGCAAGCTTAAAAAAAGAGAAGCTAGAATGGGATATGTGTTTGCAGCTCCGTGGATTATAGGCGCAGCAGTATTCATGATTTTACCATTGGCATTATCATTCATATATGCATTTAGTTATGTTAGTCCTAATCCGTTAATGGGTACAACGTATACTTTTAATGGTATTGAAAACTTCCAAAAAGTATTGATACAGTACAAGGAACTTCCAATAGCTCTTGGAAGCTTCCTTGTAAGAATGGTAGTAACAGTACCTCTTGTAGTTGTATTTTCACTTTTAATGGCATTACTTCTTAATGTTAAGATTAGAGGTAAAGGAATATTTAGAACGATATATTTCCTTCCTGTTATAGTAGTAAGTGGACCTGTTATGGCTAGTATAACATCTGAAAGTTCTAGTATTCAGGCTGTAGATTTAACAGCTATTACTGAAGCTTTAACAACGGTATTACCAACTTGGATTGCTTCACCATTAACATCTATATTTAGCAGTATTATTATGATTTTGTGGTATGGTGGAGTTCAGATTCTTATCTTCCTTGCAGCATTACAGAAGATTAATCCTTCTCTATATGAAGCAGCCAAAATAGATGGTGGTTCAGGTTGGGAATGCTTTTGGAAGATAACACTTCCAACGATTAAACCTATGATACTTTTAAATGCAATCTATTCTTTAGTATTTATGGCACAGGATACAAATACCAATACTATCATTAATGTTATAGAGAAAGAGATGAAAGGTAGTAGGAGTAATGCGTATGGATATGCTATGGCATTAGCATGGATGTATTCATTAATAGTATTAATCTTAGTTGCGGTCATTGCTTTACTATTTAAAGGAAAGCGTGACAAATATGCTAGACAGGTAAGCAAGAACAAACGATTTGAAAAGAAAACAAGGCGATCAATTGCCAAGACACAAAGACATACACAGGCTAGTGCTAAAAAGTTTGAAAGACATTTAGCTAAGCAGGAAAAAGCTAAGCTGGCAGGCAAAGAATTGAAAGGAGGCCGTGAAGATGACTAAGAAGAAAAAAGCAGACGAGATAATCGCCTCACAGTCAACGGAACAGACAACTGCTGTAGCAGAAAAGAAAAAGGCATCCTTCTCAAAAGATAGAGCAAGAAAATTCATGTTTGGCACTAAAGATGATATGGGCTTCTTGAAAAAATTAATAACTTATGTTATACTAATATCAATAGGATTCATATTTATTTATCCTTTAATTAAGATGGTTAGTACGAGTTTGATGAGTTTAGATGATCTTCTTGATTCATCAATAAAATGGATACCATCATCCTTAGATTTTAAGAACTATGGTACAGCAGCAAGAGGTATGGATTACTGGAAGGCATTAAAAGATAGTCTTCTTGTAGCAGGAATTCCAACATTATTGCAGGTTTGCGTTTGCTCATTTGTTGGATATGGTCTTGCCAGATACGACTTCAAGGGAAAGAAAGCAATCTTTGCATTACTTATTTTCTCATTTGTAGTACCACCTCAGATTCTTACAATGCCTACTTATAGTTTATATAAGACTTTAGGATTAGATGGAACTCTTAATGCTTTCATTATCCCAGCATTAGTTGGTCAAGGATTTAAGAGTCAGTTATTCATTCTTATATGCTGGTCATTCTTTAAACAGATACCTACTTCTCTTACAGAAGCAGCACAAATTGATGGTTCAGGTCATATGAAGTCTTTCTTTAAGATTGCGATACCATCAGCAACAGGAGCACTAGTAGTAGTATTCCTATTCTCATTTGTTTGGTATTGGAATGAGCAATACTTAACACATTTGTTCTTATACTCATCGAGTGAGAAATCTAATTATACACCATTGATTAATGCATTAAGTTTGTTTTCCGATAACTATGTAGCAAACTCAGCATCAGGAGGAAGTGGAGGTTCTACACCAACACTCAGTATGGCAGTTCAGATGGCTGCTACCATAATATCAATATTACCATTGTTGATATTATACTTTATCATGCAGAAGCAGTTTGTTGAAAGCATTGATAATGCGGGTATTACCGGGGAATAATCACAGTACGTTCTATATGCCATTATGTGGCATATAGAATGGATACGTGGTTCCAATATAACAACAAAAAAAGGGAAAAGAAAAAGGAGGATATGTTATGAGAAATAACGTGAAGAGACTTTTATGTTTACTTCTAGTCGTAGCATTATCAGGAAGTTTATTTACCGGATGTTCTAAAAAGGTAAACCGTGTAAGCGTTGAAGGACTTATTGATATGAATACTACAGACAAATTTACACTTCAATATACTTATTGGCAGGATCATATGATCGTTGAGGAATTAGCTAAAGCGTTCATGGCTAAGTATCCTAATATTACAGTAAAGCCAACAGAGTTTGAAGTTACAGCTAATAACGATGAAATCATCGCTTTATCTGGAGCTAAGAATTTACCAGATGTATTCTGGTTACTTAACACTTGTGATTTCGCTATCGAAGGTGGTATGTTATATGATATGACACCACTTTGGGAAGGCGATCCAGATACTAAAAACTTAATCCCTGGTATTGAAAAATACAAGATTGGTTACTTCGGTACTGACAATAAGTGGATTACACCTGTTAAATTCTTCCCTACATCAGCTTGGGTTAACAAACAGGTATTTGAAGATAACAACAAACCAATGCCATCTAAAGATTGGACATGGGCTGAATTTGAAGATACTGTTGAGAAGATGACATTCAAAGATAAGAATCAGAAATATATCTTTGGTATTTCAGAAGCTATCACAGTTATCACATGGTATCCAATCGCTTCAGATCAGGATTGTATTGGTGAATTCGGATGGGATGGTACTTCATTCGATATGACTAACTGGGCATACGGTCTTAACCTTGAATCAAAATGGGTTAATGGCGGACAGAAAGCATCAAACGATTTAACTGAATTAGAAGCATATGGTCTTACAACTTACGCACAGGATTGTGGTCAGGCAGCTATGAGAACTGACGCTTGGTGGTGCTGGGAAGATTTCTGGATGACATCATCATTTATTGATAATAATGTTATCTTCGTTCCTTACGCTATGCCTCATGTTGAAGGTGTAACATCTAACAACTACATTGCAACTATGGATATGGGCGCAATGGCAGCATCAACACAGCATCCTCGTGAAGCTTATGAACTCCTTAAATGGATGACATGGGGAACTGAAGGTTGGAACATTAAGTTAGAGAAATACCCAACATTATATGATGAGACTAACGAAAGATATGTATCTAAGAAGGATTGTCCTATCACAGCAGATAATGGAGTTTGGGAGAAATTCAGAACATGGTTCCCAGGTGCAGATGATACTTATGGTAGAGGTGAATACTTCGATAAGATGCTTGAAATAGCAAAGACAGGTAACTGGGTATGCTATGGTGGATGTCAGATTCCTGGATTCACAACTTGGTTAGATGATAACTACAATGGAACTATTAAGGTAGAGACAGAAGTAATCACTAACAAAAAAGATGCAAATGATTATGTAAGTGACTTAGAAGATTTAGCAAATCAATCAAATAAAGAGAGATTAGAGCAGATTAAGACACTTTTCGTAACCAATTAATAGAACATCTTTAAGATAATTTAATATTTATTTATCCCTTCCCCCTGTGGTACTGGCCACAGGGGGTTTTTCTATTGCGAAAAAAGGCTAAATATGATAAAATTATATACATTAACATATATGGAACCGAAAGGAGATAGAATGGCAATAGAAGAAATATCACGTATAAAAATTGGCGATATGATGCTTAAGTTTGAGCTTGAAAAAGAGTTTAATACAGCAGGTTTTTCCATATATCCAGCTGATATGGATAACAGAGCAGACGCTAAAAAGTTTTATAGAATTAATTCTTTGGTTCAGGCAAAGATGGTTGGTGATATATATCCTAACTGTTATGGTAATGGTTCATCAATGAGGAATTCTGAGACATCTAATAGGTTGGATTATAAGAAACAAGAGGTTGTAGAATCTGATGATAAGATTATTATTACTACTTATCTTGAAGATGCTAGAGGATATGAAGTAAAGCATATTATTACATATATCAAAGGTGAAGATAGCTTTGAGATGATGAATGTGTATACTAATAATTCTAGCGATTGTGTAACTCTGGAGATGCTTTCTAGTTTTGAACTTGCTAATATTTCCCCATTTTTGGAAGGCGAAGGATACAATTCTCTGTTAGTACACAGACTAAGAAGCAAATGGAGTCACGAAGGACGATTATCAACGGAAACAGTTGAAGATTTACAACTTGAACCATCATGGTCAACATGGTCTGTAAGTACAGAGAGATTCGGACAAGTTGGTTCTATGCCTGTTAAAAAGTTTTTCCCATTTGTTGCGATAGAAGACACTATTAATGATGTTATCTGGGGTGTACAGTTAGCACATGAAGCGTCATGGCAGATGGAGATTTATAGACAGGATGACGGTCTTCATATATCAGGAGGATTAGCAGACAGAGAGTTTGGACATTGGATGAAGAATGTTGAGCCAGGTGAAAGTCTTGAGACACCAAAAGCAATAGTAAGTGTTTGCCATGGTGGTGGAATAGACATGATTACACATAGACTTACACAAGCTGGTGATAAGTATGTAAATAATGGACCGGAATGTGAACAGGAGCTTCCAATTATTTTTAATGAATATTGTACTACATGGGGCAATCCATCACATGAGAATGTGGCTGCAACAGTTGATGCAATAAAGGGCAAACCATTTGACTATTTCGTTATTGATTGTGGCTGGTTTAAGGAAAAAGATGTAGACTGGGCGATTAGTATGGGAGATTATGAAGTTTCTAAGGACCTTTTTAAAGATGGTCTGGATAAGACAGTCAGTTATATTAATAATGCTGGATTTAAAGCAGGTATATGGTTTGAGATTGATAATATAGGAAGCGCAGCCAAGGCATATAATTATACGGAGCATCAGCTTAAGAGAGACGGATATCCATTATCGACATACAGCAGAAGATTCTGGGATATGTGTGATCCATGGGTTGAACAATATCTTGATGAAAGAGTTATAGGTACAATTAAAAAGTATAATTTTGAATATGTTAAGATGGATTATAATGATACTATTGGCATAGGCTGTGATGGCTGTGAATCGTTAGGCGAAGGCTTACGCAAGAATATGGAAGCTTCTGTTGATTACGTTAAGAAGATTAAGGAAGAGGTTCCAGGTATTATAATTGAGAATTGTGCCTCAGGTGGACACAAATTAGAACCATTAATGATGGGACTTTGTTCTATGGCCTCATTTTCAGATGCACATGAGACAGAAGAAATTCCAATTGTAGCAGCTAATCTTCATCGTGCAATTCTTCCTAGACAGAGCCAGATATGGGCAGTTATTCGTAAAACTGATAGCCTTAAGAGAATTGCATATTCTATAGCTAATACATTTTTAGGTAGAATGTGTTTGTCTGGAGATGTAACAGAGCTTACAGATGAGCAGTGGAAGGTTATAGATAATGGAATGGCTTTCTATAAAAAAATCGCACCGATTATAAAGGAAGGTTTTACACACAGAATTGGACCTAAGATTACGAATGAAAGACATCCTTTTGGATGGCAGGCAGTAGTAAGGGTAGGCGATAATGGAGAGGCATATGTGCTTATTCATACATTTTACAGAGAGTTTCCAGAGGTTATTGAGATTGAACTGCCAGCAGGCTGCCCAGTTAATATAGCCGACATCTATTCATATGATGATATAGATGTAACTATAGAAGGCAATATTCTTAAATACAGAACATCTGAAGAGATGAAAGCAATTTCAATTCTTCTTAAATAATTAAAATTTATAAGAAAGGATTATCTTGGAAAAGTCCAAGATAAAGTGTGATGATATGAGTTATTATGTTAAACCGTTTACAGTTGATTGGAATAATGAGGAATCAGATTCACTACATCTAGCTTATAGCTATGATAAGGAGGAATGGTATAATCTTAATGGTAACAACGGAATTCTATTTCTTAGTGAAGGCTCTAAGCAGATGAAGAATCCTAGTATTGTAAAGAATTCTGATGGATATGCAGTATATGTAGAGGATGCGAAGGATTCCGATAAGATATACAAATATACATCGAAAAACCTTATTGATTATACGCTTGAAGGAAAAGTGGAGTCATATGCTGGACAAGCTGGTGAACCAGTTGAGGTTACGGAAAATGAGCTTAAAGCACTTCAGAGCAAATGGGGAAAACCAGAGCCAGTTTTTATTGTTTCAACTGATGTTCCAGTTGTATATGCAAAAGTTGGTGAAAATGTGGAACTTCCAAATAAGGTAGAAGCAACATTTTCAAACAATGCCAAAGAGATGATGAAAACAAAGTGGTCTGAAAGCAGATTTGATAAAGCCGGAGAGTATGATGTAGAAGGTGAAGTTAGCGTTCATCAATATACAAATCCTATTATTTATCATAGAGCGGATCCATTTGTATACAAACATACTGACGGATATTATTACTTTACAGGTTCATACACTGATATGGAACATAATTTGGTTGGAGAATATCAGTATATCAAGATTATTCTTAGAAGAGCCAAATCTCTTGAAGCACTTGCAGATGATGGTGGTGATTATGAAGAGAATGTAGTATATAAGAGAACACCACTTCCAGGCAATAACAGTCCACATATCTGGGCACCTGAGATTCATTTTATTAATGGCAAGTGGTATATCTACTTTACAACTGTTATTGATGAAAATGAGATGTGGTCAATCAGACCACATGTTATGGAATGTGCAGATGCCAATCCACTTACAGGTACATGGAATGTTATTGGACAGGTTAAGACAACCACAACTGATTCTATAGCATTTACAGATTTCTCATTAGACCATTCAGTTTTACAGCATAATGGAGAATTATATTTCTTCTGGGCAGAAAAACATCCAGAAAAGTCAGATATTTATGTAGCAAAGATGGTAAATCCTTGGACAATTGATTCTAGTAAGATTACTAAAGTAGTAGGACCTGAATATAATTGGGAATTACATGGTTTCCCAGTATGTGAAGGACCAGGATTCCTAGTAAGACATGGAAAGATATTTATGACATATTCTGCAAGTGGAACTGACGCATTATACTGTATAGGTATGATGACAGCAGATGAGAATGCTGATTTGTTAGATCCTAAATCATGGACTAAGTCCCCATATCCAGTGTTCCAAAGTTCTAGAGCTACAGGACAGTTTGGACCAGGACATAACAGCTTTTCTGTTGATGAAGATGGTAATGATGTAATGATTTATCATGCAAGACAGGAAGAAAGATATCTTGTAGATGCAGGTTATCAACCATTATATGATGCTGGAAGAAATGCTACATTAATGAGAATATTCTGGAATGCAGATGGAACACCTAATTTCTCAGTTCCAATTCCAAGCGGAAAAGGTAAAGATATTGTAACTAAGGTTAAGGCTAAAGTTATAGTTAAATAGTAAAATATATTAGGAGCAAATATATTAACCTACAAGATAGAAAGGTTGGCATATTTGCTCCTTTATAAGACGGCGTAGAAATGAGGATTATTATGAAAACACTGGATATTAGAAAAGTTGTTTTGTGTGGTGTACTTACTGCATTATTAGCAATTATGGGACCAGTTTCAATAACAATAGGACCTATACCGATAACATTACAGACATTTGCTATAGCACTTACAGGCTATGTCCTGGGAAGTTTTATGGGTACGACAGCAACTATTGTCTACATATTACTTGGAATTGTTGGACTGCCAATATTTGCAGGATTTAAAGGCGGATTTGGAGTAATTGTGGGTTATACAGGTGGATTTATTATTGGATTTCCGTTTATGGCGTGTCTTTGTGGTTTATGGGTAAAGAAGAAAAATGCTATTAGTTCAATTGGTTTTGGCTTAATGGGACTGGTGATTGTGCATATTATAGGAATTTTACAATACATGATGTTATCTAAAGGAAACTTTATAAGTTCAGCATTACTAGTATCTATCCCGTTCTTAGTTAAAGATATAATTTCGGTTGTTATAGCGTATATATTAGGCTCGCAAATTAGAAAAAGATTGATAAAAGGTAAAATAATATAGAAATGCAAGATGTTCTGTCAATACGAAGGATATCTTGCATTTTTATATGGGAAATTACCTTGTATGAATGTGTGAAAATATGGTATTATAAGAGCATGTAGTTAATCTAAAATGAAATGGAGATAACGAATAGAAATGAATCTAGAATCATATGAAATTATTGAAAAAAGAGAAATTGAAGAATTAAATTCAATAGGATATATATTACGACACAAGAAATCAGGAGCAAGAATTGTATCAATACTTAATGATGATCCCAATAAGGTATTTTATATTGGCTTTAAGACACCTGTATCAGATAGCACTGGTGTTCCACATATTTTGGAACATTCAGTATTATGTGGCTCTAAGAACTTTCCAGTTAAGGATCCTTTTGTAGAATTAGTAAAGGGCTCACTTAATACATTTCTAAATGCTATGACTTACTCAGATAAAACAGTATTTCCAGTTGCGAGCTGTAATGATAAGGATTTTCAGAATCTTTGCCATGTATATTTGGATGCGGTGTTTTATCCTAATATTTACAAATATGAAGAGATTTTCAGGCAGGAAGGATGGAGTTATAATCTTGAATCAGCAGATGATAAGCTAACCTATAATGGAGTTGTATATAATGAGATGAAAGGTGCTTTTTCATCACCAGATGATGTACTTAACAGAACTATTGAAAGTGCATTGTTTCCTGATACTACTTATGGATTTGAGTCGGGTGGTGATCCAGATTATATTCCAACATTAAAATACCAAGATTTTTTAGCTTTTCATCAGAAGTACTATCATCCATCTAATAGTTATATTTATCTATATGGAGATATTGATTTGGAAGAGAAACTTAAATGGATGGATGAAGAATATCTTTCTAATTATGAAAGAACAGAGGTTGACTCAGAGATAGCACTTCAAAAGCCATTTGATAAAGTTAAGGATTTGAGAAAAGAATATCCAGTTGCGGCTGAAGAACCAGAAGAAGATAACACATATTTATCTTATAGTATGGTTGTTGGAACTGGACTTGAAAGAGACCTTTATTATGCATTTGGAGTAATAGAATATGCGCTTATCACTATGCCAGGCGCACTTGTTAAGCAGGCACTTATAGATGCTGGTATTGGTAAAGATATATATGGAGGATATGATAACGGAATATTACAACCTTCATTTTCAATAATTGCTAAGAATGCTAATGAGAATCAGAAGGATGATTTCGTTAGAGTTATTAGAGAGACACTAGAGAAGATAGTCTTAGAGGGAATTGATAAAAAAACTCTTAAGGGTGCTTTAAACAGCATTGAATTTAAGTATAGAGAAGCAGATTTTGGAAGTTATCCAAAGGGATTGATTTATGGACTTGACCTCTTAGACAGTTGGCTATATGATGATAATAAACCATTCATTCATATTCAGGCCAATGATACTTTTGAGATGTTAAAGGCAATGATAGATACACATTATTATGAAGATTTGATTCAGAAATATCTTATTAATAATACACATGGAGTTGTAGCTGCAGTAGTTCCTAAAAAGGGGCTTACATCAATAAAAGATGAAGCACTGGATAAAAGACTTCAGGAATATAAGAACGGCTTAAGCGAAAAAGAGATTAAAGAGTTAGTTGATAAAACACAAAGACTGCTAAAGTATCAAGATGAAGATTCAACACAAGAGGAATTAAAATCTATTCCTATGCTTGAGATATCTGATATAGACAAGAAAGCTCAAGAGATACTAAACGATGAGCAGGAAGTTGATGATATAAAGGTATTATGGCATAATGTGTTTACTAATAATATTGCATATACAAGACTTGTTTTTAATGCAGATGGAGTTAGTAATGAATTGCTGCCATATCTTGCACTGTTAAAAGCAACATTAGGTCTTATGGATACAGAAAACTATAGTTATGCAGAGTTATCCAATGAAGTTAATATATATACAGGAGGAATAAACATAAATCTGGGTGTTTATAATAATGCACTTGAAGATGAAAATGTAAAACTTACACTAGAGATTTCCTCTAAAGCATTTTATGACAAATTATCATATGCATTTGATTTTTGCAGTGAAGTTCTATTTAGAACAAAGTTTGAAGATTGTAAGAGATTGCATGATATTATTAGAGAACTGAAGTCTAAATTACAGATGAGCATTACGTCAGGCGGGCATACATCTGCATCAATACGAGCAATGTCATATTTTTCAGAGAGTGCATATATAAGCGATACGACTAGTGGAATTAGCTTCTACAGGTTTATTGAAAATGTGGATAAGAACTTTGACAGTATGAAAGATGATATAATTATGAAATTCAGAATGATATTAAAGCTATTAGTAAGAAAAGAAAACTTATTGGTAAGCTTTACAGCAGATAAAAAGGGATTTTCATTATTATCAGAGAAGATGGAGTCATTTGCTGAACAGTTGTATACAGGTGATTATCTTTCAGCAACCAGAACATTTTCACAGGATATCAAAAATGAGGGATTAAAAACTTCTGCACAGGTTCAATATGTTGCAAAAGTTGGTAATTTCAAAGAGGCTGGATTTGAATTTACAGGTGTTATGAGAATTTTGAAGGTTATAATGAACTATGATTATCTATGGAAGAACATTCGTGTAAAGGGTGGTGCATATGGCTGCATGAGCGCATGCTTTAGAAATGGTGACAGCTATTTTGTAAGTTATAGAGATCCTAATCTAACGAAAACGATTGATATATATGATGGGATTCCTAAGTTTTTAGAAGAGTTTAAGACTTCTAAAAGAGACTTGACTAAGTTCGTAATAGGAACAATTAGTGAAATGGATGTTCCATTGCCTGCAAAGAATAAAGGTGTTAGGTCACTTTCACTTTATCTTAGCAATATTTCATATGATATGCTTCAAAAGGAAAGAAATCAAATATTGAATGTAACCTGTGATGATGTAAGGGCATTAGCACCAATTATCAAAGCAGTTCTTAACAAAAATGCATTATGTGTTATTGGTAATGAAAATAAAATTGAAGAGGATAAAGCGCTATTTAAAGAAGTACACAATCTTTTTGATTAAAAGGCAGCGCAGAAATGAGGAACAATATGAACGAAGAAAACTTTAAATCTGGATTTGTAACTCTGGTAGGAAGACCGAATGTAGGAAAATCTACATTGATGAATACCCTTATAGGACAAAAGATTGCTATTACATCTAACAAACCGCAGACTACTAGAAATAGAATAAGAACAATGTATACCTGCGATGAGGGACAGATAGTATTTGTTGATACTCCAGGCATTCACAAGGCAAAGAACAAGCTTGGCAAATATATGGTAGACACAGCAGAGAAGACATTTAGTGAAGTTGATGTTATCTTATGGTTAGTTGAGCCGTCTACATTTATTGGAGCTGGTGAGCGCCATATTGTAGAACAATTACAAGGTGTAAAGACACCAGTTGTCCTTGTTATTAATAAGACAGATATGGTAAAAAAAGAAGAGATTCTAAAATTTATTGATGCATATAGAAATATTTACGAGTTCGCAGAGATTGTACCAGTATCGGCTAAAACAGGCAATAACACTGATGATTTACTTAAGGTTATCTTCAAGTATCTTCCGTATGGTCCACAGTTTTATGATGAAGATACAGTTACTGATCAGCCTATGAGACAGATTGTTGCCGAGCTTATCAGAGAAAAAGCACTTAGAACCTTAGATGAAGAGATTCCTCACGGAATTGCCGTTTCAATTGAAAAGATGACGGAACGCAAGGATGGAGGAATGTGGGATATAGAAGCAACTTTAGTATGCGAGAGAGAATCGCACAAAGGAATTATTATAGGTAAGCAGGGTGCCATGCTTAAAAAGATTGGAAGTACAGCCAGATATGAAATTGAGCAGATGTTAGAATGCAAAGTTAATCTACAATTATGGGTAAAGGTTAAAAAAGAATGGAGAGACAGCGATTTCCTTCTTAAGAATTATGGATACACAGAGAAAGATGATTAATCAGTATGGAGCAAGTCGAACTGACTGGTATGGTATTAAAGTCATCACCAGTAAATGATTATGATAAAAGAATAGTTATTCTTACTAAGGAACGTGGTAAGGTTACAGCATTTGCAAAAGGAGCAAGACGTCCTAAGAGTACATTTTCAGCAGGAAGCAGGCCTTTTTCATTTGGAAGATTTACATTATATCCGGGTCAGAACGCATATAGTATGAGTGGAATGAATATTGAAAATTATTTTGAAGAGCTTATGCAGGACTTTGAAGGTATGTGTTATGGCTGTTATTTCCTTGAAATAGCTGATTATTATGGTCAGGAGGGAATGGAAGCAACGGATATGCTGAAACTGATTTATCAGTCATTTAGAGCGCTACTTAATAAAAAGATATCAAATAAACTTATAAGATACATATTTGAGATTAAGATGTTAGAAATAAATGGCGAATATCCGCAGGTTTTTGAATGTATAAACTGTGGTAGTAAACAGCAACTTCATAATATAAGCGTTGCATCAGGAGGAATGATATGTGATGAATGCTTAAAAGCAGTTTCTATGCCATTTAAAATAAATGAGTCAACTTTATACACTTTACAATATGTTCTATCATCTAGTATAGAAAAGCTCTATTCATTTACAGTAAATAATACTGTAATGGAGGAATTAAGAGTAGTGATGTCAAGATGTATGAGTGAATATGTGGATAAAGAATTTAAGTCATTAGAAATTATTAATGAATAGCAAAGGAGAAGAGCGTATGTTTAAAGAAAAATGTAATGTGGATATTTTTGAAAATGTCGAGAATGTAGAGGAATCAAGTGCTACTGGTAAAAGTGGAAATGAACGTAAAATCTATGATTATGCCATCAGAATTAAGTCTGGAAAGAAGCAGTTTGAAGAGCTTATTGAGATGACAATGGATGCAGTAATGCAGCTTAGCAGTATGGATCTTGTACTTCAGGATAAAGCTTCTAAGATTAAAAGCATTAGTACCAATACTATGAAAAGTTCTAATAAGTTGGTTGAGACTGCTGATTTGACTAAAAAGATTACTGATGAGGTTGTTAAGGCACATGATCAGACAACGGATGCAATGACTAATATATCAATCAATGCAGAAGGTGTTATGCAGGGAACTGAGGCTACAACAAAAGGAATGAAGCAGATTAAGATTCTTTCTGATGGAGCAAAAGAGTATTCTTCTCAGATGAAAGAAGATATGACTAATCTAATTGATGTAATTAAAAGGATGCAGGAAGTTATTGAATCAATCAATGCGATATCAGGACAGACCAATCTGTTAGCACTTAATGCCTCGATAGAATCGGCAAGAGCTGGTGAAGCTGGTAAAGGTTTTGCTGTTGTAGCTGATGAGATAAGAACTTTGGCTGAAGAAACTAAGAAGCTAACAACTAAGATGGATACATTTGTTCAAAATGTAGATGAAGCTTCAAAGAAGAGCGCGAATAGTGTAGATGCTACTGTTGACTCACTTTCTGAGATTGATAATAATATTAATCAAGTATTAGAAGTTAGTTCTGATAATACTGTCAGAGTTCAGAATATTACCAATGAAATCTCTACAGTTGCAGCAGCCAGTGAAGAGCTTAATAGTTCTATGTCAGAGGTGGATACTCAGATGCACGTACTCAATAATGAGGTTGAAGTTCTGGTAGGAGATGCAAGCAAGCTTAATATTATTGGAAATGATATGGCGGATTCTATTACTCCTATTCAAAATGTTGAAAAAGAACTTGATGATATGGCCATAAAGATGGGTAGAATGAACAATGACAGGTTCTATATGATGAGCAACAAGATGTTTATTAATAACATAAACAATGCTATAAAAGCTCATATGAAATGGGTTAAAGGCCTTACTGATATGGTTACTGATGGAAGTACTAAGCCAATTCAGACAGATGACCATAAATGTGGGTTTGGACATTTTTATTATGCAGTTAAACCAAGTAATAGTGAAATCTTACAGATGTGGAATAAGATTGAAACTAAGCACAGGAATCTTCATGGACTTGGAAAGACAGCCATAGAGGCACTTAATACTGGAAGACAGGATGTAGCAGAAGAACAGGTTGCTAAGGCAGAAACTATTTCAACTGAATTAATTACTGATTTTGAGGCCATTATTAAGAAGACTGAAGAATTAGATAGTAAAAATATTAAAATTTTTGAAAAATAATTTGTAACGGACTGAAATTATTATCTTGTTGAAATAAATGTCTCTTCAGAGTATAATGATTTTCAGTTAAATATAAAAGGAGACTTATCATGGAAAAAACAATGGAAAAAATCGTAGCTTTGGCTAAAGCAAGAGGATTTGTATATCCTGGTTCAGAAATATACGGAGGACTTGCTAATACTTGGGATTACGGTAATCTTGGAGTAGAACTTAAAAATAATGTTAAAAAGGCATGGTGGAAAAAGTTTATTCAGGAGAATCCATACAATGTTGGTGTTGACTGTGCTATATTGATGAATCCACAGACCTGGATTGCTTCAGGTCATCTTGGAAGCTTTTCAGACCCTTTAATGGACTGTAAAGAATGTCATGAAAGATTTAGAGCAGATAAGATTATTGAAGATTATATGGCTGAGAACAGAATTACTATTGAGGGTTCTGTAGATGCATGGTCTAATGAGGAAATGTCTAAATATATTGAAGAACATGATATCAAATGTCCTACATGTGGAAAACACAATTTTACAGAAATCAGACAGTTCAACCTTATGTTTAAAACATTTCAGGGTGTTACAGAGGATGCTAAGAATGTCGTATATTTAAGACCAGAGACAGCACAGGGTATCTTTGTTAACTTTAAAAATGTTCAGAGAACTTCAAGAAAGAAGATTCCATTTGGTATTGGACAGATTGGTAAGTCATTTAGAAATGAGATTACACCAGGTAATTTTACATTTAGAACAAGAGAATTTGAACAGATGGAGCTAGAATTTTTCTGTGAGCCAGATACTGATCTTGAGTGGTTTGTTTATTGGAAAGAATTCTGTATTAATTGGTTACAAACTCTTGGAATGAAAGAAAATGAGATGCGTGTCAGAGATCATGAAGCGGCAGAGCTATCTTTCTATAGTAAAGCTACAAGTGATATCGAATTCCTTTTCCCATTTGGCTGGGGAGAATTATGGGGTATTGCTGATAGAACAGACTATGACCTTACACAGCATCAGAATGTTTCTAAAGAACCTATGGATTATTTTGATGATGAAAAGAATAAAAAATATATTCCTTATGTAATTGAACCATCACTTGGCGCAGACCGTGTAACTCTTGCGTTCCTTTGCGGAGCATATGATGAAGAAGAATTAGAGGGTGGAGATACCCGTACAGTTCTTCATTTCCATCCAGCTCTTGCACCAGTTAAGATTGGTATTTTACCATTGTCTAAGAAGTTAAATGAAGGTGCAGAGAAAGTATTTACTGAACTTAGCAAATACTACAACTGTGAATTTGACGATAGAGGAAATATCGGTAAGAGATATAGAAGACAGGATGAAATTGGAACTCCTTTCTGTATAACATATGACTTTGAATCAGAGAATGATGGTATGGTAACTGTTAGAGAAAGAGACACTATGGCTCAGGAAAGAATTAAGATTGAAGATTTAAAAGCTTATTTTGAGAGTAAATTTGAATTTTAGTCACAAAATATATCAAATACATTGTATTTAGAAAGTGATTGCGCTGGCAAGCACTTTTTGAATACAAGGTAGAAAAGCACTTTTTGAAAAAATATGTTGATAATATTAAAAAATATGTTATGATATTTATGTGCGCTTAGAAAAGGGCATACTTTTATGGTGACAATGTGATACGCGGATATGCATATTCACATTTTTATAAACCAAAGCAGATATTTAGGAGGAATTGTCAAATGGCAAACAAATGGGTTTATTTATTTACAGAAGCTAACGCAAGCATGCGTAATCTTCTCGGTGGAAAAGGTGCTAACTTAGCAGAAATGACTAACTTAGGACTTCCAGTACCTCAGGGATTCACAATTTCAACAGAAGCTTGTACACAGTACTATGAAGACGGAAAGAAAATCAATGATGAAATTATGGGACAGATTATGGACCATATTTCTAAAATGGAAGAAATCACAGGAAAGAAATTTGGTGATAAAGAGAATCCATTACTTGTATCTGTACGTTCAGGAGCTAGAGCTTCTATGCCAGGTATGATGGATACTATATTAAACCTTGGTTTAAATGAAGAAGTAGTTGAAGTATTATCTAACAAATCAGGAAATCCTCGTTGGGCATGGGATTGCTACAGAAGATTCATCCAGATGTTCTCTGACGTTGTTATGGAAGTTGGAAAGAAATACTTTGAAGAACTTATCGATAAGATGAAAGAATCTAAGGGAGTTACTCAGGATGTTGACTTAACAGCAGAAGATTTAAAAGAACTTGCTGGACAGTTCAAAGCTGAATACAAGACTATGATTGGTTCAGATTTCCCAGATGATCCTAAGGAACAGTTAATGGAAGCTATCAAAGCTGTATTTCGTTCATGGGACAACCCACGTGCTAACGTTTACCGTCGTGACAATGATATCCCTTATTCATGGGGAACAGCTGTTAACGTACAGATGATGGCATTTGGTAACATGGGTGAAACATCAGGTACTGGTGTTGCATTTACACGTAATCCTGCTACAGGCGAGAAAAAACTTATGGGTGAATTCTTAATGAATGCTCAGGGTGAAGACGTTGTTGCTGGTGTTCGTACACCACAGCCAATCGCTAAATTACAGGAAGTTATGCCAGAAGTATATGCTCAGTTTGTTGAGATTTGCGATACATTAGAGAATCACTACAGAGATATGCAGGATATGGAATTCACAATTGAAGATAAAAAACTTTACATGTTACAGACACGTAATGGTAAGAGAACAGCTTCAGCTGCTCTTAAAATCGCTTGTGATTTAGTAGACGAAGGAATGATTAGTGAAGAGAAAGCAGTTTCTATGATTGAACCTAGAAACCTTGATTCATTACTTCATCCTCAGTTCGATTCAGCAGCAGTTAAGAAAGCAACACCAATTGCTAAAGCTCTTGCAGCAGCTCCTGGTGCAGCTTGTGGTAAAATCGTATTCACAGCTGAAGACGCTAAAACTTGGGCTGAAAAAGGTGAAAAAGTCGTATTAGTACGTCTTGAGACATCTCCAGAAGATATCGAAGGTATGAAAGCTGCTCAGGGTATCTTAACAGTTCGTGGTGGTATGACAAGTCATGCAGCCGTTGTTGCTCGTGGTATGGGAACATGTTGTGTATCAGGATGTTCTGAAATCATTATGGACGAAGCAAACAAGAAATTCACATTAGCTGGAAAAACATATGTTGAAGGAGATGTAATCTCATTTGACGGTTCTACAGGTAATATTTATGATGGTGCTATGCCTACAGTTGATGCTACAATTGCTGGTGAATTCGGAAGAATTATGGCATGGGCTGATAAGTTCAGAAAGTTAAAAGTTAGAACTAATGCTGATACTCCAGAAGATGCTAAAAAAGCTCGTGAGCTTGGAGCAGAAGGAATTGGTCTTTGCCGTACAGAGCATATGTTCTTTGCTGGCGACAGAATTGATGCTTTCCGTGAGATGATTTGTTCAGATACAGTTGAAGAAAGAGAAACAGCACTTGCTAAGATTCTTCCAGTACAGCAGAGAGACTTTGAAACTTTATATGAAGCTTTAGAGGGATGCCCAGTTACTATTCGTTTCCTTGATCCACCTCTTCATGAATTTGTTCCTACAGATGAAGCAGATATTGAGAAACTTGCTAAAACTCAGGGTAAATCAGTTGAGACAATCAAAGCTATTATTGATTCATTACATGAATTCAACCCTATGATGGGACATCGTGGATGCCGTCTTGCTGTTACTTATCCAGAAATCTGCAAGATGCAGACAACAGCAATTATTCGTGCAGCTATCAATGTTAAAAAAGCACATCCAGATTGGACAATTAAACCAGAGATTATGATTCCACTTGTATGTGATATCAAAGAATTAAAGGTTGTTAAGAACATCGTTGTAACTACAGCAGATGCAGAAATAGCAGCAGCTGGTTCAGATATGCAGTATGAAGTTGGTACAATGATAGAAATCCCAAGAGCTGCTCTTACAGCTGATGAGATTGCTACAGAAGCTGAATTCTTCTGCTTCGGTACAAACGATTTAACACAGATGACATATGGCTTCTCACGTGATGATGCTGGTAAGTTCTTAGATGCTTACTATGAGAATAAAATCTTTGAAAGCGATCCATTTGCAAGACTTGACCAGTCAGGTGTTGGTAAATTAATGGAAATGTCAATTAAACTTGGTAAATCTACTCGCCCAGACTTACACATTGGTATCTGTGGAGAGCACGGTGGAGATCCAACATCAGTTGAATTCTGTCATAAGTTAGGACTTAACTATGTTTCATGCTCACCTTTCCGTGTGCCAATCGCTAGATTAGCAGCAGCACAGGCAGCAATCAACGACAAATAAGATTTAAATACTATAAGCGTATCATTAGAAATAATGGTACGCTTATTTTTTTGGCATAATAGGATTAAGGTGTCAGAAGGTACTCTTTATAACTGATACTAGCATATTGCACAAATAGCGGCATGATTTTATGACTTTGGGAGATATTTAGCAGTTCTTAGCATGATGTCTTTCTATCAGCAACAATCGGACACGATGTCCGATTGAAGTGCTACTGAGCCATGGATGGCGAATTAGTACTGTTTGCGTAAATTATATAACAACTTAATTCAGCATGCTTAGAACTTCTTAATATTGGACACCGGAATAAAATAAGCTGCTATTTGCGCAATATGCCAATACGATTACAAAAGAGTACCTTCTGACACCCTAATCATAATAGGAAATTACGCAGTAGCGTGAAACATTTAAGAAGAATGCTAAGCATTCTTCCAAGCGCTTGTGCCGACAAGCGCTTTTTTACTT
>CAZNEZ010000018.1:0-34365 GCA_964572475.1 uncultured Lachnospiraceae bacterium | reverse complement strand
GTTGTTCCCTCACCTTTTTTACTATGTACGCTTATATCACCCTGCATCATATCAATAATATTCTTACTTATTGCAAGGCCTAATCCAGTTCCGACATATAATGTTGTATTATCTGAATATTCCTGTTCAAACGCATCGAATATCTTAGGCAGAAACTCTTTATTTATACCAATTCCTGTATCTGTAATAGTAAATCTGATAATAGTATTATTATCTTCATTAGATACAAGATTAATAACAAATGATACGCTTCCATCTTGAGGAGTGAATTTTACCGCATTCAATAATACATTGATTAAAACCTGTTTAATCTTGAGTTCATCAGCTGTATAGTACCTATCTATCTTATCATCTACATCGCAAGTAAAATTAACACCTTTAGATTCTGCACTATTCTTAATTATAGAATTAATTTCTTTAATATATTTAGAAAAGTTAATTCTACTTGGATTTAAAACCATCTTACCGCTTTCAATTCTTGAAATATCAAGTATATCATTGATAAGGGAAAGAAGAAAATGCGCAGACATATCTACCTTTTCTAAATTATTTTTAACATACTCTGAATCATCAGCTTTCTCCTTTGTCAGTGAAGTAAGACCTATAATAGCATTCATAGGTGTCCTTATCTCATGACTCATTCTGGACAGGAATTCACTCTTTGCTCTGCTTGCCTCCTTGGATTCATTCAATGCCTTTTCAAGTCGCAGACTCTGTCTTTGTTCTTCCTCATATATATCTGTAATATCTCTTCTTACAAATACTACAATATCTTTTCCATCATCAAGATAATAATAGCTAATCTTCTTTCTCCTAATAGTTCCATCAGGTTCAACACTTCTGAATATAACTGCATGAATTCTGTCATTTTTAAGATTATCTACAATATTCTTAGAATAAAATTCTTCATAGCATAGCTTTCTATCCTCTTTGTATACATATTGTGGAATATATTCTTCATTCATCTTGTCAAAGTCACATGCCTCTTTTGGTGGTAATAATGTAATTGAAGCACCAATTTTAATAAGATGATTGCTATTATCATTCAAATCTAAATATGATACAAAGTCTACTTCTTCATCCACTATACTTTCCAATGTCATCTGTTCTTTTTTCTCTTCATCCACATCATAAGTATAAACAAATCCCATAATATCATTGGTTTCAGGATTCTTAACCAGATTAATCATTGTTGATACCCATTTTAAAGTACCATCTGACATATTTCTTCTATATTCAATCCCAAATTGTGTTTCTCCATCTATAAACTTCTGAGCAAATGACTCTTGGCTGCATAATGATACTATATTACCCTTATCTATAACAGATGGTGTCTGCTTAATAATCTCTAAAGCTGATTCTTCCATAGTCATTGATAATAGTGATTTCCCTACTATGATTTCTTTTGCATAGTATTCAATAATAATATTCTGTGTAACATTATAGCAGCCTGAAGCTATAACATTTTCCTCAAGCACCTGACGTCTTACCAGTTCTTCCTCGAATCTCTTTTCAAGTTTCTTCTGCTCGGTTACATCTATAGATGTTCCAAATGCCTTTATAGGCTTACCCTCTTTATCATTGATTACCGTATAAATTATCTTGCTCCACCAATATTCCTCCGAATATGGTCTTTTCCATCTTGCAGTACAAGATACTGTTTTTTCACCATCACTTATTCTTTGATACATCTCGTTTACAAGATGTATATCATCATCATGAATAGCTTCCATTGTTTTAAAACAATCTGGTACATTTCTTATAATATGACCATAACCATAAATATCTCTAGTATTTTTATCCTGAATAATTGTTTTTTCCTTTATATCATATATCCATGCAAAAAATCCCGATTGAATAGTAGAAATCATAAATCTTTCTTCCAAGTCTTTATATGCATCCAGGTTCTCTGAAGTACCAATTGCTTTGATTATCTTACCCTTAGTATTTATAATAGTTGTATAGCGGAGCCTCTCCCAGCTATAATTATCGCCATATTTTAGTCTAATTTCACATGTAGCTGTTCTTTCTCCATTATCAATTCTTTCGTGCATCTTTATCATAGCTCCAATATCATCTGGATGTGTTATTCCTAACGCAATCCATGAGTCCGGGAAATTCTCCATAACTTCTGGTACACCAAACTCATATCTTACCTTATAACCTTGAATCGAAGTGTGTGTACTAGGAAAATATTGCCAAAACTTCATACCCGAATGATTTATTGCAACCTTAAGTTCAGCCTCACTCTCTTTAATCTGTTCATGCGCCAATACCATATCATCAACATCATTAAATGAAGCATAAAATACTGTCTTTTCACCTTCAGATTCTACTATTCTGGCTTTTAGGTTAATCCATTTGTATTTATTATTATCAACAATTATACGCATATCGTAATCTACTATAGTTTTTATGCCCTCTACTACTTCCTGTATCTTAATTAGTAATCCATTTCTATCCTCTTCCATAATGGTATTTAATAATGATTTACCATATATTGCTTCACGGCTTATTCTATCAATATTAAGCAGACTATAATAACCATCATTCAAATATTCAATAGCAGTCTCTCCAGATTCTACCGTAAATATGCCTATCCCACCTGGTATTCTATCCATAAGGCTATTTAGAAGTTCGTCCTTATCCCTAATTTCTTTTATAAGACGTCCTCTTTTATTATTATCATAACTGACATACGCAACAACAAGTAGCAATATACTAAAAATAATAATAATTGAAATAACAAATGTCTTATTTTCTTCAAAAAAGGTAATATCCTTATTAATAAAATCTGTAGTTTCGGGAAAGTCTTTTTCCTTAAGGTTGTATTTATTCATGACATCATAATCTATCGAATACTTAGCTTTAACTATCTGAATAGGAATATTCTTAATATCATTACCTGATAATATACTCTTAGCCATCTTAGCTGCATCAGCACCCATATCATAATATGAAACTGCATCTCCTCCAAGAAGTCCGCATCCTATACCTACCTCATCTGCTTTAAATACAGGTATCCTTGCACTATTAGTTATTAATTCTACTGCCTGAGTTGTTGTGTAGATAGCCCCTGTCTTATCCTGAGTAAACATAAGATACAGCAAAATTGTATCCGTTCCATATGAGGATATTATATTACTAATCTCTTCTTTATTCATCTCCGACATATTAATATCTTCAAATTCTAATTGTGGGATATACTCTTTAGCATCATAAAACTGTTCTAAAGAACCCTGACCAGATACTGTTTTATCTGAAATAGCAACAACTTTTGTTGCCTGAGGATACAGTTTCATGGCAAGCTCAATTGTTTCTTCCATAGGAAAACTTTCAACTATTCCTGTCATATTCCCGTCAGATGCAGCTGAGTATGCTTTTTTTTCTGTATTAATTCCTTCAAATACAATAGGAATATCTTTAAATAACTCTTCCTTATACTTAAGTACAAAATCAAGGGCTGCATCATCACATGCTAATATCAAATCATATTTACTGCCATTATCTATCTTAGTATTAATTAGCTGATATGTTTGCTTTTCAGACACTTTTGAATCCAGGTGTTTAGTATCCATAAAAATATAGTCTAATATAGCTTCATCTGCTAATATAGACTTAATACCATCTATCTGTTTAGGAACACTCTCCCAATCATATGCATAAGAATTAAGCACCAGCACATTCTTACCCGAATCCTTAGTCGTAATATCATCATCAGGTATAATTGCATTATCAGCTGCACTTATCATTGTATGTGGAATCATAAGCAATATTAATAATACTGTTATAGAAAAACACTTTAAATATTTAATTAATTTAATTTCTCCTCTTTTAATTGAACATAGCATATAATCATCATGCCTTTCTATGAATTACATATTTGCTATATTATACCATAGAACGTAATACATATAATATTTTTATTTCACAATAAAGTAACTCTTTTTCCTATTCTTAGAGCTTGTTAAATTTTAATAATTCCCTCTGCAGCAGTATATTTTATATCAATAACAAGCTTTTTTCTAATACTTGGAAACCAGATTTCTGCTTTTGGTAAATCTACTTTTATTATTTTACCCTCACCATATTTTTTATGTAAAATGATTGTATCTACCTTATAATCCTCCATATCACACAGAATCTCACCTACAAATCTAGACTTCATAAGGCTCTTTCCATATCTGTCCTGAACATTATATACATATAATTTTTCTTTAGCTCTAGTCATTGCAACATAAAACATTCTTCTCTCTTCTTCCATATCTTCTTCCAAAAATGCTTTATTATGTGGTGTTACTCCCTCATTTGCATCAATAATAAATACAATCTTATATTCTAAGCCTTTTGAACTATGCATGGTAGTAAGTTCAATTCCCTCTTTGTTGATATTCTTATCCCTGATTTGTTTTCTAAGCGCCTCTCCATACGCCTCGATATGCATAAACCATTCTGAATATGTATTATATCCTTTAGCAGACTCCATAAGTTCATCTAAAACTTCAATCAGCTCTTCTGCCTTAATGCGTCTATAATCAGCATATTCCTTAAGATATGATTCATATCCTATTCCATTCCTAATATAATTAATAGCTGAATATGGGTTCATTTGGGACAACATAGACAAATTATACTCTAACTGTTCAACCTTTAAGACCATCCAGTCTTTATCTTTAAAATGCATTTTAAGTTCATACAAATCTATTTCTGACGTACTAAGTAAGTCCCTTGCTATATACCTTTTTGGTCTATTAATAATCTGAAGATAATCGCTTCTTTTTGTGCTTCCCATAGCAATATTTATATATGCTATTATATTTTTTGCTATCCAATGTTCATATATATTGGGCAGACTATCTTTCATATGAAATGGAATATTATACTCCATTACTTTTTGCAATAATGCTCTTGGGCCTGTATTGGTTCTATAAATAACTGCCATATCTGTATAACTGTAACCCGCTCCAATAAGTCTGTACATGTCTTGTACTATTGCATCGCTTTCCTCTTTAGGCTCTTTAAATGTCTTAATTATAACATTATCTCCCTCTGAATTATTTGCGCTTATTTGTTTATCAAATCTATTTTTATTATTCTTAATCACTCTTCCAGATGCTTTTACAATCTGAGGTGTCGAGCGATAATTAATATCTAAAAGAATCTTTTTACAATTCTTATAATCTTTCTCAAAATTAAGCATAATTTCAGGCTTAGCACCTCTAAATCTATATATGGACTGGTCATCATCACCTACAATAAATATGTTATTCTCTGGAAGTGCTAATAATTTAATTACCTCATACTGTACTCTGTTAATATCCTGAAATTCATCTATAAGAATATATTTATATTTATTCTGCCATGCATTAAGGATATCTGCTCTTTTTGTTAATAATTCATAGCACATTACTAACATATCATCAAAGTCTACAAGATTACTCCTTCTTAGTCTTGAGTCATAATCTTTAAATATCTTTTTAAATATCTCTTCAGCACAGTTTTTAGAATAGTAACTGTCTAAACTAATCATTTCTCCTTTGACGCAGCTAATCTCACTTAAAATACCACTAACAAATTCATTCATATCATCAATTTCAAGTTCATGCTTATCAATGATTTCTCTGATAATAGTCAGTCTTTGATCTTCTCTTAAAATATTATCTGCACTAAAGCTATATGCATATTTAAGTATCTTAAAAAAAACTGCATGAAATGTACCAAAGGTCACGCAATTGCTTCCTTTATCACTCAGTTTTTCAAATCTTTCCTGCATCTCATTAGCAGCCGCCTTTGTAAATGTTATTACGAGTATGTTAGATGGATTAACTCCACATTCTTCTATAAGATGCTTAATTCTATGTGTTAATACGAGAGTTTTACCAGAACCAGGACCTGCTAAAACTAATGCAGGTCCTGTGGTATGGCAGATTGCCTTTGATTGTGATTCATTAAATGACATATCTATTCATAAGCCCCTTCTATGATGATATATATGTTTCCATATATACAATAACATTTATCATATCGTGTATTTGTATGATTCTTATTTGCTTAACATATCAATTCCAACTCTTATACGTCTTAAGCTCTCATCTTTGCCTAATATCTCCATTATCTCAAATGCTCCGCCAGGAGTTGACTGTTTACCTGATACTGCTGTTCTAAGTGGCCACAGACCTGTACCATTTTTAATCTCTTTACCAGCTATATAAGACATAATCCTGTCATGAAGTGCATCAATTGAGTAATCATCTTCGGCTTCTAATATCTCTAACTCTTCCTTAAGAATCTCTAATGAATTCTCTGAATTAGTCTTCATCTTCTTATGTGTATACATCTCAATATCATATTCTGGAAGTTCTTCAAAGAAATCAACTTGGTCTTTTATATCAGTAAACACTTCTATTCTAGTCTTAACAAGATCTAATATCTTCTTAAGATCAAGTTCCTTAGTTATTACTTCTTTTATATATGGCATAGCAAGTTCATAATAGCTATCACTATCCATAGCTTTAATATATTCACCATTCATCCATTTGAGTTTAACAATATCAAATACTGAAGGTGACTTATTAATCTTGTGATAGTCAAACTCTTTTATCAATTCTTCAAGTGTAAATATCTCTTTATTCTCTTCTGGACTCCAACCAAGCAGTGCAATAAAATTAACTACTGCTTCTTTAACAAATCCCTGCTCTATAAGGTCTTCATATGATGAATGTCCACATCTTTTACTCAACTTCTTATGGTTCTCATCTGTAATAAGTGGAAGATGTACATAAACTGGTGACTGCCATCCAAATGCATCATATAATCTCTGATATTTTGGTGAAGATGAGATATATTCATTACCACGAACAACGTGTGTAATCTCCATAAGGTGATCATCAATAACATTTGCAAAATTATATGTTGGATATCCATCTGACTTAATCAGAATCATATCGTCTAATTCTGAATTATCAACTGTAATCTCACCATAAATGTCATCATGGAATGTAGTTGTTCCCTCCTGTGGATTATTCTGTCTGATAACATAAGGAACTCCTGATGCAAGCTTATCTTCAATCTCTTCCTTACTAAGGCCAAGACAATGTTTATCATATACAATAATCTCTTTATCTTCTATAGTCTGTTTAAGTGATTCAAGTCTCTCTTTGTCGCAGAAGCAGTAATATGCCTCACCTTTTTCTATTAGCTTCTTAGCATATTCCAGATACATTCCTGATGCCTGACGCTCACTTTGAACATATGGTCCAAATCCGCCATCTTTGTCTGGTCCTTCATCATGTATAAGACCTGTCTCTGCACATGTATGATAAATAATTTCAAGTGCTCCTTCTACAAATCTCTCCTGGTCAGTATCTTCTATTCTTAAAATAAAATCTCCACCTTCATGTTTAGCGATTAGGTACTCATAAAGTGCTGTTCTTAAATTACCTACATGCATTCTTCCTGTTGGGCTTGGTGCAAATCTTGTTCTTATCTTCTGGCTCATAACAATCTCCATTCTTATATATCCATTATTCCATGTTGTAATGGTTTTCATTTTCGTAGGTATTATTATATATCATTAAAATAATAAAAACAACCCTGCTGCAAGGTAATTTCCTATGATTGCTGCGTAATCTCCTATGATGTAAAATAGTACAGGGATTATGTAACATTCCCTGTACTATTCAAGTACTTATATGCTTCTGATTTTCTCTCTAAGTGGTAATATTCTGGATGGTGATACTGACAATTCATCTATTCCATAATTCAAAAATTCTTCTGTAAGTTCTAAATCTGCTCCAAGTTCTCCACATATACCAATCCAAATTCCTGCTTTATGTGCATTCTGGGCTGTAAGCTTAATCATTCTTAACACAGCTTCGTGATGTGAATCATAGAATTCGTCTAACTTAGGATTCTGTCTATCAATTGCCAGTGTATACTGTGTAAGGTCATTTGTTCCAATACTAAAGAAGTCCACTTCATTTGCCAGAATATCACTAATCATAACTGCTGCTGGTGTCTCAATCATTATGCCCTGTTCAATCTCCTTGTTATACGGAACCATCTGACTGTCTAACTCTTTTTTCACCCCAGCTACAATCTCTTTTATCCTTTTTACTTCTCCAAGCGAAGTAATCATTGGATACATAATTGCAATCTTGCCATATACACTTGCTCTAAACAGCGCCCTTAACTGCGTTTTAAATATTTCTGGTCTTGTAAGACATATTCTTATGGCTCTAACACCCATTGCAGGATTTTCTTCTTTGTCCATATTAAAATAATCTGCTTGCTTATCTGCGCCTATATCAAGTGTTCTGATAATTACCCTTTTGCCAGCCATAGTTTCAGCTACGGATTTGTATATAAGAAACTGTTCTTCTTCTGTAGGGAAATCTGTTTTTTCCAAATATAAGAACTCACTTCTGAATAAACCTATTCCTCCTGCATCATTTTGAAGAACTGATGCTAAGTCTTTAACATTACCGATATTAGCATACACCATTACTTTCTGACCTGTGCTTGTTATATTTTCTTTACCTTTTAAGTTCTGTAATAATCTTTGTTTTTCTTTAAGTTCTTCTAATTTCTTTGTCTTTTCTTTAAGAATAATTTCGTCCGGCTCAATATACATTTTGCCCTCAAATCCATCTACTACTGCTAATTTTCCATTTAACTCTTCACTAATATCTACATCTGTTGATACAATTGCTGGAATATTCATAGTTTTTGCAAGGATTGCTGTATGTGAATTTACAGAGCCTTGTGATGTTACAAATGCTAATACTTTGTCTTTATCTAGTTGAACCGTCTCACTTGGTGCAAGATCCCTTGCTACAATTATAACTGGCTCATCATATTCCCTTGCTCCTATGCTTTTTCCCGTAAGAATAGTTATTACTCTTTCAGAGATATCTTTAACGTCAGCTGCACGGCCTTGCATATATTCATCATCCATAGCAGTAAACATATTGGCAAAATTATCGCTGGTGGTTGCTACTGCATATTCCGCATTTAACTCCTGAGTTCTAATAATATTCTCAATTGAATCAAGGTAATCTCCATCATCAAGCATCATCTGATGAATCTGGAATATCATAGCATTGGACTCTCCTACTTCTTTAAGAGCTTTTTGATATAATTCTTCTAGTTGTTTTACCGCCTCTTCTTTGCTCTTTAAGAATCTGTCAATCTCTGCGTCCACATTCTCTATCTTCTTACGCTTAATTTGCTGTTCATTTTTCTCATATACTTTTATCTTACCTATTGCAATTCCAATATATGCACTTTTACCAACACATGTTTTCATATCGTACCCTCGCTATAAGTTTTCTTTGAAAACCTTCTCTATTGCTTCAATAGCTGTATTTTCATCTTCACCAGAAGCATTTACAGTTATTTCATCTCCACATTTTACTCCAAGTCCCATTACTGCAAATATTCTTTTTGCATCTCCTGACTTTTCACCTTTTACTATTGTAATGTCTGATTTCAATCCTGAAGCTGCTTTAACAACCATTCCTGCTGGTCTTGCATGAATTCCCTCTTTATCCTTAATTATATAATTGAATGTCTTCATAGTAATCTCCTTTCGTATGCTATTGATTAATTGTTTATTATATCTATTATTCTACTACTTTTTTCTTTAATGCACTAAGCATTAATGCTCCGACCACACAGCCTACTGCCAATGCTGCAAGGTATAACAATGCATTTCCAACTACTGGGAATACAAATACTCCACCATGAGGTGCCATAAGTGTACATTTAAATGCCATTGAAAGTCCTCCAGCTACTGCTGCTCCAACTATACAGGATGGAATTACTCTAATAGGATCTGCTGCCGCAAACGGAATGGCTCCTTCTGTTATAAAGCATAATCCCATGATATAATTAACAATTCCTGCTTTTCTATCTGATTTTGACCATTTATTTTTACAAAATGTTGTTGAAAGTGCAATTGCAATCGGTGGAACCATACCGCCTATCATAACTGCTGCCATAATATCATAGTTACCATTCGCAATTGCTCCTGTACCAAATACATAAGCTGCTTTATTAAATGGACCACCCATATCAATTGCCATCATTCCTGCTACAATACATCCAAGTAATATTTTGCTGCTGCCACCCATTGAATTAAGTCCGTTAGTTAAAGCTGTATTAAGCCCTGCTACTGCTGGATTAATCGCACACATAATAACTCCAATTCCAAGTACACCTACTAAAGGATAGATAAGTATTGGTTTTAGTCCCTCAAGGCTCTCTGGTAGATAATCACACAGCTTTCTAATTCCAAGTACAAGATATCCTGCTATAAAACCTGCCAGTAAAGCTCCTAAGAATCCTGCTGGAATTGTCTTTGTTGAATCCAGATTTGTAAATGTGTATCCTATCTGTGCAATATATCCTCCAACAAAACCTACAACAAGTCCCGGCCTATCAGCTATGCTCATCGCAATATATCCAGCAAGAACTGGTAACATAAATGAGAACGCTGCTCCACCTATTGTCTTAAAAAATGCTGCAACTGGTGTATTCATACCAAAGTTTGAAGGATTTAATGAATAATCATCTAATAAAAATGCTAATGCAATGAGAATACCACCGCCAATAACAAATGGTAACATATGTGAAACGCCATTCATAAGATGTGTATAAATCTGATGTAAGAAACTTCCTCCTTCTTGCTTTTGAGTATTCTCTTCTCCTTTAGATTTGTAAATTTTCACATCTCCTGACATAGCTTTCTTAATTAGTTCTTCAGACTTGCTAATTCCATCTGATACCTGAACTTCAATAACCTTTTTGCCTGCAAATCTATCCATTGGAACTTTGGTATCTGCTGCTACAATTATACAATCAGCTGTAGATATCTCTTCTGCTGTAAGTAGATTCTTCGCGCCACCAGAGCCTCTTGTTTCTACTTTAATACTACATCCGAGTTCCTTTGCTTTTTTCTCTAATGCTTCTGCTGCCATATAAGTATGCGCAATTCCTGTAGGACATCCTGTTACTGCCAGAATACGGCATTTTACATTACCATTCAAATTTCTTTCTTCTTTTGAATCTGATTCTGCTTCTGCTTTATCTATGATATTAATAAATTCATCAACAGTTTTAGCATTTTTCAGGTCATCTACAAACTTTTCATTCATCATTAAAACTGAAAGTTTACTCAGTAAATCAAGATGGACATTATCCTCTGTATTTGGAGCTGCTATTAAAAATGCTAAATATACTGGCTGATTATCTAATGAGTCAAAGTCCACTCCATTTTTTACAACCATTGCTGCAAGTCCTGGTTCTTTTACTGCATCACATTTGCCATGTGGAATGGCGATTCCCTCACCTATTCCTGTTGTTCCCTCTTCTTCTCTTGCATAAACTTTTGCCTTATACTCATCAAGATTTGATATCTTTCCTGATTTGTCCATTAAAGCAATAATTGTGTCTAATGCCTCTTTCTTACTACTAACTTGTGCATCAAGTGATACACTCTGTTTGTTAATTAAGTCTGTTATTCTCATAAAAACCTCCTTCTACACTATAATGTGTTATATATTGCCAATACTTCTTGTTTTGTTGCCAGATTTTCTGAAAATGCTGATGCACTTCCTGCCGATATTCCCATCTTAAAGGCATATTCAAATTCTCTTTTTTCCATATATCCTGCTACGAATCCTGCCACCATAGAATCTCCTGCTCCTACTGAATTAATCAGTTTACCTTTTGGAGCCTCGCTACTATATGTCTCTCCATTTTCCGAAACGAATACAGCACCGTCTCCTGCCATTGAAACCAGTACATTTCTTGCGCCCTTTTGTTGTAATCTTTTAGCATATTCAAGCACTTCAGCTTTACTAGTTAATTTAATCCCAAATATTTCTCCTAATTCATGATTATTGGGCTTTATCAAAAATGGCTTGTATTCTAATACATTTACTAAAAGTTCTTTAGTTGCATCTACTACAACTTTAACTTTTTTATCTGACACATATTTTAATATATCTGCATATATAGAATCCGGCATAGAATTAGGAATGCTTCCTGCAAGAACTAATACGTCATCCTCTGTCAGATTATTCAGCTTATCAAATAGCTTTCTTACATGTTCTTCTGTAATGTCTGGCCCTAGACCATTAAGTTCTGTTTCTATCTTCTCGTGAACTTTAACATTAATTCTTGACATTCCATCTGCTATTTCAATAAAATCTGTTTTACACCCAAATCCGTGTATTTCTCTTGTTATCTCTCTTCCTGTAAAACCTGCTGTAAAACCAAGTGCGGTATTATCAATACCTAGATTAGTTAATACAATTGATACGTTAATACCTTTACCACCTGGAAGAATATGTTCCTCCACTGCCCTATTCACTTCACCTAGATTAAGTTTTTCAATTCCAACTATATAATCAAGTGATGGGTTAAAAGTAACTGTATAAATCATACTATCTGTTCACCTCCGTTATATTGGCATATTTTTTATATTTTAAATCTGTTACTTCATTAGTAATAATCTGTGCTGACTCAAAGGCCGCAAATGTTATTGGAGATATTTGATTAAACTTACTGTTATCACATAACACATATGCATCTTTACATTTATCAAAAGCTGCTTTTTTCACCATTGCTTCATTAAGTTCAGGAGTTGTGAATCCTTCTTTAGTATTAACACCATTTGCTCCAAAAAAACCTTTTGTAAAGTTATATTTTGAAATACTTATTAATGCCTCATTGCCTACAATAGCTTCTGTAGATGCTTTAAGCTCTCCACCTATCAGATAAGCTCTAAATCCTGCCTTGACCAATCTTCTTGCATGGTCTACAGCATTAGTTACAAATACTGCTTTTTTAGATGTAATATAATCAATCATATATTCTGTTGTAGTTCCAGCATCAAGATAAACAAAATCATCATCACAGATTAGTAAAGCAGCATATTTAGCTATACTTTTCTTATCCTCAAGATTCAAAAGCTGTCTTTCTTCCACATCATCATCCTTTGTACTATATCCAGTATCATTAGCAATTGCTCCACCAAACACTTTAACTATATATCCTTCTGCGTGAAGTGTATTCAAGTCTCTTCTTATCGTTGACTCAGATGCGTCAAATTCCTCCATAAGTTCCTGAACTGTAATGCTCTTTTTCTCATTAACAATTTTTATTATCTCAGACATTCTTTTTTCTGCTAACATATGATTTCTCCTTAATGTACTGCTTATTATTCTTTATGTATTGATTATTGTTGTTAACTTCTAATTGCATTATACATTCATATTCAGTCATTGTCAAGCATATTCATTCATATTTATTCAAATGTTTTTGACTGATTTTGACTGTTTACTATTTTATCTAAAAAAATAACACCTATCCATTATTTAGTGAATAGATGTTATTTTGAAATTGTCCTAATTCTTAGTAATATTAATATTCTTAGTAATATTAATAGTTTTACTCTGATTTGTATTTCTCACTTTGAGCCGCTATTAGCTCTTTATCATCAAAGTAATTAATCTTCATGGCATCTTTAACTTTATCAAGTGTAGCATGTGCTGCTGCTTCAGCTTCAATACTTCCTTTACGAAGTATCTCATAGATTGCTGGAATATCTTTCTCATATTCTTTTCTTCTATTTCGTATTGGTAACAGTTCATCTTGAAGTACACTATTAAGGAATTTTTTGATTTTAACATCACCGAGTCCTCCTCTAGTATAATGATCCTTTAATTCCTGAAGATTATTATACTCTGGAAGATATTCTGCAAAATGTTCATCTTTGCAAAATGCATCAAGGTATGTAAAAACTGGATTCCCCTCAACCTGTCCTGGATCAGAAACTTTTAGATGATTAGGATCAGTAAACATGCTCATTACTTTAGTTTTAATCTCTTCTTCTGAATCCGAAAGATAGATACAGTTGCCAAGTGATTTACTCATCTTAGCCTTTCCATCAATACCCGGAAGTCTAAGACATGCTTTATTATCTGGTAATAGAATATCTGGTTCTCTTAGCGTTTCTCCATATACTGAATTGAACTTTCTAACTATCTCCTTTGTCTGCTCAAGCATTGGAAGCTGGTCTTCGCCTACAGGAACAGTCGTTGCCATAAATGCCGTAATGTCAGCCGCCTGACTGATAGGATATGTGAAGAATCCTACTGGAATACTGGCTTCAAAATCTCTCATTTTAATTTCTGACTTAACGGTAGGGTTTCTCTGCAATCTTGATACTGTAACAAGATTCATATAATAAAATGATAATTCCGTAAGTTCAGGAACTTGCGACTGGATAAATAAAGTTGACTTTTGGGGATCTAATCCACATGCCAAGTAATCTAATGCTACTTCTATAATATTCTGTCTTACTTTTTCTGGATTATCTGCATTATCAGTTAGAGCCTGAGCATCTGCAATCATAATAAAGATTTTGTCATACTCTCCTGAATTCTGAAGCTCTACTCTTCTTTTTAATGATCCAACATAATGTCCTACATGCAGTCTTCCAGTTGGTCTATCACCTGTAAGTATAATTTTTTCCATTTTAAACTATTCCTTTCGTATTCATACATAGAATTATATGTATTTATCAACTAAAAGTCAATAAATATCCATCTTTTTAGGCTAACACCTGCCACAGTTTATACAATTTGCGCACCTAAATCCAGCTTTGGTAAATTGAGGAACAAATTTCTTAAGCTTTACACTTGTTTTATCAGCATCTAATCTATAAATTTCATTCATTTGTCTGATTGTAATCTCTTTTGAATCTTTTTCAAAAATTATTGTCAAACCTATTTTTTTATACTCTCCGGGATTCATGCAGCTTTCAATCATTAATGGAGAATATATCTTTTGAGGTGTTACAATTGTCATTGTTGTTGTACTTATTGACTTCACAAATCCTTCATCATCATAGCTTACATCATCAGCCTCTATATTTCCCATAAATGTGTTAATATTTTCCATATTAATCCTCGTTTCCGTACGTGAAAGATTTATCTTTCACGCTGTTAATACTTCTTTTTAGATTTTGCTGTTCTCTTTTCAATCTGTGTTATTCCAGCAAGAACAAGAATTATACTCACTATAAATGGAATATAGTAATTTGCCAATCTATACAGCACCATTGATGACCCTGCTGCTACACTTCCAAATATCTCTGTAAATAACAGAATAAATACCACCTCTGTCGAACCTATTCCACCAGTTACTGGAATAACACCTACGATTAATTGCATAAATGCGGACGTTGCAATAATTTGCATTATATCCGCCTTTGAAGCACCTCCCACTGCGCTAATTGCAATTACAGGTATTGCATACCAAAATGTCATTTTTATTAAGTCAATAGGAATTATTTTTAACCACAGTTTCAAGTCTCTAAGTATATCTGATGATTCTTGTTGTAATAATGCCAATTGAGATTTAATCAACTCTTTTTTTGCTATAATTGAAGGTTTTTTAAGATGTCTGTCAAAAGGATAAAATATAATTCTATGCACAGTTTTAGATGTACTTATAAGTACTATTCCAAGAATAACAAGTATGCTGAGTCCATATCCAGCATATATAAAACCATAACTATTACTATAAGTTTCCTTAATAAAATCATTGGTAAATATCAGCGCTAAGGTTGCGTATATTACAATAGTAAGCTTATGATATACATATGGCAGCATCAGAGTAGCAAAGCCATTCCCCAAATCCATTCCTTTTTTATTAAGGTAATACGCCTGTCCAGGTTTTATGCCTGTTCCAAATGTTGTAACATTTAGGAATATCCCAAGCAAACATAACTTAATTGAATCAAATAAGGAAAAATGTTCAAGCTTTCTTTGTATCAGTAATTTGAATGGTATAGCATCAAGTATTTGATATGAGGCTCCCATAAAAAGAATTAATGCAAGAAAGAGTGGATTTACATTCAAAAGCAGTCTAAATATCTCCTTATAGTTATCTTTAAACATCATATAAAAAACTGAAGCAATTATAACAATAGGTATTAGTACTATCAGCTTTTTCAATCTATTCTTAATATCGCTATTCATATTTTAACCATTATCTCCTTACTTTCTAATCTCAGTATTCTTTTTTCTATGGCATTCATTATTAAAATTACAATTACTGCATGAACCACTACAGCCGCATTTTCCACTAATCTTATCTTTAACCAGCTTAATAATAACCAAAATAACAGCTATAGCTATTATTATTAGAATCAATATATCGGCAATCTTCATTAAATCTCCAATCATTTTATTAATATAATACATTACTATATATACAAATATAGGCTCTGTCAAGTTTTCCTCAACAGAGCCTATAGCATTACACTATGGTATTAAATTTTGAATACTTCAATCTCTCTCATAAGATCGGCAGCAATCTTATTAAGTTGTGTTGCTTCTTCTGATACCTCATATGTAACTGCATTAAGTTCTTCTACAGATGCAAGTGTCTCTTCAGATGCTGCTGCATTCTCTTCTGATATCGCAGAAAGACTGGAAATAGAATCCATCATAAGAACTCTCTTATTATCAATCTCTTTTGTTTCTTTTTCAATATCCGAAATATTAATAAGTGTTTTTTCTATTCCATCCTTAAGTATGTTAAATTGTTCCTCTGTATCTTCAATGCTTCTACTCTGTGTATTCATTGCTACTGTAATTGACTTCATAACTTCAATAACTTCATTATAGTTAGTAAGAAGTTTTTCAAGAACACCACTAATTTCATTAGATGAATCACCTGACTGTTGAGCAAGACTTCCTATTTCCTCAGCCACTACTGCAAATCCTCTTCCTGCTTCACCAGCTCTGGCTGCCTCTATCGATGCATTAAGAGCCAAAAGGTTTGTCTGATCTGCAATACTCTTAATAACATCAATGGCCTTTTGAATCTCAACAACTGACTCATTAGTGATATTAACCTGATTGCTTGCATTACTAACTCCCTCTGAAGCAATCTTAGTAGCATTATCCAGTTCAATTATATTATTGATAACCTGATTCTTTGAATTATTCATATCAGTAGCGGAAGCTGTAAGTTCATCAACATTACCTGTAATAGATTCGATAGCATCTCCCATCTGAGCAATCTCTCCTGTAACATCCTGTGTATCTTCTGCCTGATTAGATGCTCCCTTTGCGATTTCTCCAACAGCTTTGCTAATCTCTACCGTACTTTCACTTGTTGTCTCTGATGATTGACTAAGACTTGTTGACATGTCGTGTAGATTAGTTGATATTGCTTTAAGCTTTTCCATTATATCTCTAAGTGTAACAGCAAGATGGTAGGAGTTATTGCATATATCTCCCAGTTCATCTGTTCTATTAGTAGTAGCTTCTGCCTCACTAACATTAAGTTCACCATTAGATAACTTTTCAACAACATTTGTAGCTTTCTTCATAGCTGATATCATTCTTTTAACAATAAAGTATATACCTATACATGTTATTATAAAAATACCAATTGTAGAATATACTCCATTAGCTCCAGCATGTTTGATTGTAAGTGCCATCTCTGCTCTAGGCATACCGGAAAATGCCATACCTATTATAGAATTACCTGACTTAATTGGAAGATAGTATCCGTAATATTCTTCATCATTAATTATTACATTATTTGCAAAATAACTCTCTCCCCTAGTTAATACTGCATCTATAACTTCTTGTGAAGCTTTAGTTCCTACTGCACCATTAATGGTCGTTAATATTCTTGTATCACCTGCAAATATAGTTACATCTACTTCAGCATTATTCTTAAACTTATCTGCCAATGTCTGGAGACTTGCTATATTAGTATCTCCTTTATATAGAGTATTGCCCTTTACCTCAATATTGTCACTATTAATAGCATCTACTGCTGCATAAATACCTGTTGCGCCTGTAAGTAATGTATCACTAGCTGAATTCCTTAATGCAGTTCCTAAAGCTATTGTACTAACTGTACAAACTATTAAGCCAATTGAAACTGATGGAATTCCAACCATTAATAACAGTCTTGCCATAAAACCAAACTTCTTTTTCTTATTGTTCTTCTCTTGACGCATAATATTTTCCTCCGTATATACAATTTGTTAAAGTAATTATAATACTTTTTACAAAAAAATAATATAATAATACTTACCAATATATCGGCTAATCATATTCATAATTTTATGTATTTTTTTCATAATATTGACATTTTATTTATAGTAAATTTATCTGTGTTTATTTACAACATGTTGATTAATTTGGATATCTCTCCAGAATATATTTTTGGGTACTTTTCAGAAATATATGCCATTCTTCCTGCATTAAAAGGAAGTTTTTCTCCATAATCCATTGCATGAATAAAAAGCTTTTCTAATTCCTCTTTTGGAGAATTGTATAAAGCCAGAATAACATAGTAAATTCCTTTTTCTCCCTTAAATATTGCTATATTATTATGCTTATTACCATATGATGTCAAAAGCATTCTATTAATATCTTCAAAAGATTTGTAGCTATAGATTGCAATATTTTCATTATCTGCTTCTACGTCGTTTTCAATCAAATCTTTCACATCTATTCCTACATTAGTTGTATCTATTTTATCAATTATATCTTTTACATTACCTCCCTTCTTAATTCTGCTTACTATATCTTCCAATGCATCTTCAGGGGTATCCGAAAATGTAATTGCTATGCTTTTACTTGGCAATGGCATAATCTGAACAGACAGTGCATTCTCATTAACTTCATAATCTATTTCTTCTTTTGCTTTCATAAGAATATCTGTTATTATAGTTCTAAACTTATCATTATTATTAAAAAAATCATCTAACTCCAGATTATATTCTTTCATATCTTCAGGTGTAAGTATACATCTTATTGTTACATCATTTATTCTCTTAAATTCCATATTATCACTCTCCTTGCGTATATTCTATTATATTCATCTTCTTACATATCTGATAATTGTATCTGTAAGAATATCTAATTCTATTGGTTTTGACAAATGCTCATCCAACCCTGCTATTCTTGATTTTTCTACATCTTCATCAAATGCATTTGCCGTCATAGCAAATATCGGAAGCTTTGCATCATCTCTTAACATTTTTCTAATCTCCATAGTAGCTTCTAATCCATCCATAACAGGCATCTTTATATCCATCAAGATGACATCATAGTACATATTAGAAGATTTTGCAAACATATCTACTGCTATCTGACCATTTTCTGCAACCTCAACCTCAGCATTCTTCATCTCAAGCATAGCTTTTGCTATTTCACAATTAATCAGATTATCTTCTGCCAGCAGAACCCTTATTCCACTAAGATTTCCTTCAATATCACTGACTATATCTTTATTGCCTTCGTTTAACAAAGGTTGACATGCCATAATATTATCTTTTATATTATCTCTATCTTCTATAATAGTCTTGGTTTTGATTACTACTGTAAATGTAGTTCCCTCACCTGCTTTGCTTGATACCATAAGTTTTCCACCCATGCTGTCAACAATATTCTTAGCGATTGCAAGTCCAAGACCTGTTCCCTTTAATTGCGCCGTAGCACCTGTATTCTCCTGTGAAAACGGTTCAAATATATGTTTTATAAATTCTTCACCTATTCCTATTCCATTATCCTTAACAATGTAACATTGCTCAATTCCGTCTTCATCCTCACCTGTCTTTTCTATAGCTAACTCAATCCTACCATATTCATTAGTATATTTTACTGCATTTGAAAGAAGATTAAAAAACACTTGATTAAACCTTAGTTTATCTACATATATATAATCTTCAACATCACTTGCTATCTTAAACTTGAATTCAATATGCTTGTTCAGACACTGTTGAACAAATACAGAGCTAATCATCTTTTCAAATTCTGAAAGATTATATATTTCTGGTTGAAGAACTATTTTATCTCTCTCTATCTTAGACATATCAAGAATATCATTAAGTACTCCTAGTAGATATTCTTCTGATGCAGACATCTTAATTAAGTATTCTTTAATCTTATCAATAGATGTTTCATCCTTTGCCAATCTTGTCATTCCCATAATTGCATTCATAGGTGTTCTAATCTCATGACTCATCTTAGATAAGAAATCACTCTTAGCCTGATTAGCCCTTTGTGCCTCATTAAATGCTTTTTCGAGCCTTTCCCTCTGTTGTTGCTCAGTATTATATACATCTGTAACATTTGTCCTTACAAATACAATTTGTTCACGTTCTCTATCAACATAGTATATTCTTAATTTGTTATGTTTTACAATACCTGTTTCAGATACAAACTTGTATATAATCGAAAATGAATCTTTCTTATCAAGCTGTTCCTTTATATAATCAATATCTAATTTAATTCTAACTCTCTCTTTATCTTCATCTGCAATATACTCATTAACTCTATGTCTGACCATATCATAATAGTCTTCTTCATTATAATCATATGTAGTACCATCCATATCTCTATCTAATATCTTAATGGATTTCATATTAACAGTATTAAGCCATAGAATAAAATCTGTCTCTGAACCAAGAGCACTCTGAAGTACAATTTTTCTGAGTTTAGAGTTGTTAATATCCTTAGTATAGCAATAGGCCATTACATCTCCTGTACGAGGATGCTCAATTAACGTAATCTCTGTAGAAATCCATTTGCTTATACCATTACCAATTCTTATATAGTAATCAAATTCGATTCTTTCATTATCTCCCCCGAATCTATTAAGCAAATAGTCTCTGTTTAAAATCATACTCATATGTGATTTTTGTTCTTCTCTAATTATATGTTCACTAATTAATAGATTAAATTTATCAATTGAACAACCATTCTTTATGGTCAATAACCCACTGCCTTCTTTAACTATGCTTTCTACACACTGATCCTTTGTAACATTAATAACATTTGTTGCAATGACCTTCTCTTCAAGCAGACGTCTTCTTTCTTTCTCTGCTGTATAAAGCTTCTCAATCTTCTTCTCAGACTCTACTCTCTCTGTTTCATCAGATATATATTCTATATGTGCTTTAATACCATTCCATTCTATTATTCTTCCTTTTAGTCGGCAATGAATAACCTTTTTCCCTCTAATACTGAATTCTCTTTCAAAGAATCTATCCTTTTTCATCTTCTTCATCTTACAAAATTCACATGGATTATCCAAATCCATCATAACCTTGTAACATTCAGTTTTTAGATAATTATTCACATCACCACGGGCATATTTCTTGCATTGTTCATTCATATAAAGCATTTGATAGTTATTCATATCACAGACATAGATTGCACTATTAGTGTTATCTAAAATATTCTTATATAAAGTTTCAACATTCTCTGATATTCTATTTTCGTTTATAAAATCTCTATTCATGCCAATGCTCCTTCTATTTAGCAATATATATTATAATATCTGCTTATATATTGTACATTTGCTCACATACCGTAATATTTTATATATTTTTCTGTTTATTAAGCATATCTTCTAACGCTTCATCGCCAATACTAATCCATGCATCTTCTTCATCTGCATTTAATCCAAGATACTCTCTAAGCGTTCTAATCTCATCACTATATCCCCACTTTGTAGAATATCTATCAATCTCCTCAAATTCTATTTCTCCTGCAAGATATCTTTCTTTAAATGTTTTTTCTTCCATATTTTCCTCCATGCTACGACTATTTTTATTATTTTATCATATATTAAACATATTTGCACTATTCTAATAGTTCTATTTTTAGATTGTGTTTTTCTATAAGGAGTACCTTTTGACATCTTAATCCTCTGATAGACAAAGACCCGGATTGCTCCGAGTCTTTGTCGTACTAAATATTAATAATATGTTTGTAACTTCCTACTCTTATAAAATCTTAGCAGATTACCTTAATCCAACCTTCAGGTGCTTCTAAATGTCCCATCTGAATTCCTGTTAATGTCTCATATAATTTTTTAGTTATTGGTCCCATCTCGTCCATTCCACTTGGGAAACAAATCTCTTTATCATGATCTACAATCTTTCCTACTGGCGAAATAACTGCTGCTGTTCCGCAAAGACCACATTCAGCAAAATCTTTAACTTCATCTAAATAAACTTCTCTTTCTTCAACTTCAAGTCCGAGATATTCTTTAGCAACATATACAAGAGAACGGCGTGTAATAGATGGTAAAATGCTATCTGACTTAGGAGTTACAACCTTATTATCTTTTGTAACAAATAAGAAATTTGCTCCACCTGTTTCTTCAACCTTAGTTCTTGTCTTAGGATCAAGATACATATTCTCATCAAATCCTTCTTTATGAGCTGATACAATAGCGTGCAGGCTCATTGCATAATTAAGACCTGCCTTTATGTTACCAGTACCGCAAGGTGCTGCACGATCAAAATCACTAACTCTTATTGTTAATGGCTTAGCTCCTCCCTTAAAATATGGTCCAACTGGAGTAGCAAATACTCTAAACTGATATTCATCTGCTGGCTTAACTCCAATAACAGGATTACTTCCAAACATATAAGGACGTAAATAAAGTGTTGCGCCTGAGCCAAAAGGTGGAACATAGGCGGCATTAGCTTTAACAACTTCTTCTACAGCTTTAACAAATCTGTCTGCTGGGAACACTGGCATCTCAAGTCTTTTAGCCGAATCAGCCATACGGCTTGCATTAAGGTCTGGACGGAATGTAACTATATGGCCATCTTCTGTCGTATATGCTTTAAGTCCTTCGAATATTGTCTGTGCATACTGTAATACACCGGCACATTCACTAATTGTTATCGTAGCATCGGATATAAGTTCTCCTTCATCCCATGCTCCATTTTTAAAATTAGATACAAATCTCTTCTCTGTCTCTACATAGCCAAATCCTAAGTTGGCCCAGTCAATATTTTTCTTTTCCATAATGCAATACTTCCTTTGTTAAAATTTTTAAATATTAAATGAAATATACCACAAATTTATATGACTATCAAGTAATCCTACCATGTATATTCAACTTTTTTCAATTACCTGCCAGGAATTTTATCCTCTATAATCCTATTGATAGTCTTATACAATACATCTGTATTAACTGGTTTTGTAAGATAGTCATTCATTCCTGCCGTAAATGATTCTGTTATGTCTTCCGTAAATGCATTTGCTGTAAGTGCTATAATCTGAATGTTTTTGGCATCAGGATGATTAGAATTTCTAATTACTTTCGTTGCTTCGTGACCATCCATCACAGGCATCTGTACATCCATTAGTATAACATCATATTCTCCTTCTTCGGATGCCATAAACTTATCATAAGCTTCCTTGCCATTTTCTGCACACTCTACTTGCGCACCTGTTAATTCAAGAATATCTCTGATTATTTCAAGATTAAATGCTGTATCATCAACTGCCATTATCTTTATATTGCTAAAATCATAATCTCCAGCGTCTTCCATTTCCTCAGCTATATCGCTACCGCAGAGTGTCATTAGCAGATTATATACTGTAGACTGAAAAATCGGCTTAGTTAAGAACATATTAACCCCATTATCTTTGCCATCATCTTCAATTTCACTTGTATCATATGCTGAAACAATAATAATCAAAGTATCTTCATCAAACTGCTTTCTTATCTGTTTTGCAACTTCACTGCCATCCATATCTGGCATCTTCCAGTCAACAAAGCATACATCATATCCTTTACCCTGTTTATAAGCTTTTTCAAACATTTCTATAGCTTGTTTACCACTATTTGCTTCATCATGTGATACCCCCAGTCTATTTAGAATCATAGCTATATAATCCCTGCTGTCAGATTCATCATCAATAATTAAACTTGATATTCTGGAAAGTTTATCTGTTGTTGTATTAATTCTCTCTTCTGATCTTGTGAATGGAATTGATACAATAAATGTTGTTCCAACCCCTTTTTCGCTCTTAAAATCAATAGAACCCTGCATCATATCTACAAAATTCTTAGTTATAGACAGTCCAAGCCCTGAACCACCATGTTCAATTGCAACTTTACTATTTTCCTGTTCAAATGGTCTAAACAGTCTTTCTTTCATTTCTTCACTAATTCCACATCCATTATCACAGACTGTAAAGCTCATATAAGCTTTATCTTTTTCTATCTTCTGCTGACTGATAATTATGCTAATCTCACCTTCAGATTTTGTAAACTTTAGTGCATTTGATAATAGGTTATTGAGAATCTGGTTAAGTCTAAGTGGATCTCCTACTAGAATCTCTTCTGTAATCCCTGATAGAATTACTTTGAATTCAATATTCTTTTCTTTGCACAAAGTATAATATGTATCAGTTATTGAGGTAAGCATCTGTTTAAAATCAAATGAAACATTTTGTAATGTTACTTTATTTTCCTCAATAGCAGACATATCAAGCACATCATTTATGATATTAATAAGAATTTTAGAACTATATTCAATCTTATCAAGATTCTCTATTATCTTTTTCTTATCATCAAGATTCTTTCTTGTTAATGTAGAAACACCAAGTATTGCATTCATAGGTGTCCTTATCTCATGAGACATTCTTGCCAGAAAATTAGTTTTTGCTTTACTTGCCTGCTGAGCCTGTTCAATTGCATCTCCGAGTTGCGCATTCTTAAGTTTAAGATGCTTTACATACTTTGCTCTCTGCCTTAATACCAAAATTATCACTACAATAATAATTAGTAATGCAATCGCTACCACGTTTTCAATATATGTAAGTCCATTTTCAATACCAACTGTCATATCTGACAATGCTTCAAAATCTTCATACATCATCTTACTACTCTTTAAGGTCATTAAAGCACCATATACTTTTCCTTCTTTGTCAATAGAATGATATCCATCTAAATCGTAAATTCCTACCTTAATAATTTCTTCTTTAGTATTTATATTTGTTTCTGCCTTTATTGGTGCCATACAAAATGTACTAATCAATATCAAGATTAAACACCATACTATTACTCTTTTTTTCATAACCTTCTCCAATTATTTTAATTTAGTTAAAACTTTATATATATTATTATATTCATATTCCACTTTGTTAAATAATACTTCAATATTACTAATATTATCTGCACGTATTGCCGAAACGATATCACTACAGGCTTCAAATAATCTATCCATTCCTAATGTACCTGACATACCCTTTAATGCATGAAGCTTAGTCAATACCTCTTCATATTCTTTATTGTAATAGGGCTCTTTAGAATCTTCAAAATGTGTGTCGTCAATAAATTTAATTAAGAACTTTTCATACAGATTCTCTTTTCCTGCGAAGTTTCTTAATCCAGCCTCATAATTAATCCCTGAACCTTCTAATAATTTTTTATCTAACATTTATTTTCACCTCCATGCTACGACTGTTTTTAGGAGTATCCAATAGCACAAACTTGTAAGCGAAAGATTTAACTTTCATTCTTTATACTCATTTACCTATATTCTTTTCCTAACTCTACTTCTATTACATCCATATATATGTATTTCCCGTCATATGTAAGCTTAACTGTCGAAATAACACTTCTAAGTTTTCCATTCTTGCTTATTATTTTATATCTATTTTGAAACCCAGATTTTTTTCTTTTACTGCTTGTTCGTAGTTCAACTTAATTTCCGCTAAATCGCTTTCCACCACATTAGACATCATAAAATCCGGATTAATCAATTTGTTAATATCCAGCTTTTTTACCTCATGAATCGAAAAGTACTCATCATTAACGTACACAACGCCACTAACCTTAAATTCAATGCTGTTATATAATCTAAGTCTGCAAATACCAACTATTTCATCATTAACTATATCACTTATCTGACGTTTTTCAATACCATATTTTCCATGTGCCTGCACTTGAGCAAATATATTTTCCTTTGTTGAAGCCATAAGTAGATTCTCAATACGCTTCATTAATACTATGGGTTCAAATGGTTTTATTATTACATCAATAGCCCCCAGTTCTAATGCCATTATTTCTTTATCAATCTCATTAAGTCCTGTAATAACAATAACTGGAATATTCTTATATAGTACACTTTTTTTAAGTTCTATCAGCAATTCAAAGCCATTCATCTTAGGCATCATTATATCTGTAATAATAAGATTCACTTCTGCAAATGATTTGTCAAGAAGCTTTAAGGCTTCTTTTCCATTAGACGCTTCTAAAATATGAAATTTTTCTTCAAGATTAGCCATTATAGACGCTCTGTTAATTTCTATATCATCTACTACAAGAATGCCTTTTCTTCTGGTAGAAATACGTTTTTTAATTATATTTCTCTCTTTATCTAAAAGAGCATCTCTAAAATCATTTTCTGAAACTGGCTTAGAAAAATAGTATCCTTGAATATAGTCGCATCCCATACTGGACAACAATTCAAACTGCCTCTTAGTTTCAACGCCCTCTGCTACTATGTCCATATTCAGACTTTTACCCATCTGAATCATACTAAAAAGAATATTACAAGACCTCTCTGAATCCTCCATATCTTCAATAAATTTCATATCTATCTTAAGAATATCTACTGGAACTTCTTTGAGCATATTAAGTGAAGAATAGCCACTTCCAAAATCGTCCATAAGTATTTTAAAACCTTTAGCCTGAAAAATACTCATTATACTCAATAACTGACTTGGATTATCTGTATAGGCGCTTTCTGTTATCTCAAGTTTTAACAATTCAGGTTCAATGTGAAATTCTTCAATTAATTCTATGATGTATTGGCATAAATCAACATCATAAAAATTAACTCTTGATACATTTACCGAAATCGGAACATTATTAACTCCACTATTCTTGTTAAATGATAAGAATTCACATACTTTTCTCCATACATATCTGTCAAGCTTTGTGATAAATCCATTTTTTTCAAATAATGGGATAAAAACTCCTGGAGAAATAAATCCCAATGTAGGATGATTCCATCTAACAAGTGCTTCTGCACTTATAATCTCTGTATTATCGGTAGATACTATAGGCTGAATATTAATGTAAAATTGATTCTCTTTTAATGCATTTTCCATTTCACCTATTAATTCCTGCTCATACATCATAGCTTTTTGGAGATTTTCATCATAGTACGCAAATCTCTGCATATAATTGCCACTAACTGTATGTAATGCAAGATTAGCTCTGTCACACATTAGATTAACTGGCATATTAACATCTATAATCTCATATACTCCTGCATGTGCTAAAACTCTGTAATTAGCGCTACTAAGTACAGAAATATTATCAAAAAACCTTTTTATTGGTTCTATATTATCATCAATAAAATCCTTAGTTGTACATGTGGCAAAATGATCAGCTTCCATTCTTGCATATGTACCTTTGTATCCAATTCTATTCCTCAAAAATGTTGCAAATTCAATTAAAACCTGATCTCCAACCTCACTTCCAAACAATTCATTGATTACTTTAAATTTATCAATATTCCACATCAATATAATATATTGCTTATTTAAATCAGAGTTTATCATAGTCTTAGTTCTTTCATAAAATATCTCTCTATTATAAATACCTGTAAGACTATCTCTCTCTGTTTTATATCTTAACTCTCTAAGTGAATTAACCAGCTTCTCTTCAGCTTCTTTTTCTTCAGTCATATCAAGAAATACTGTATGATATGTGTCTCTTCCATTGCTGCTTTTAAGTTTCTTAGCGGATAGACCAACCCATATAAGACTTCCATCTTTTTTAATTAGTCTTATATTATTGTGGTAAATTAATCCTCTTTCATCTCTTTTAGCAATATCATTTATTAAACGATGTTTATCTTCTTTATAAATGCAACTATCTATTCCGTTCTTTTTAATTATATTCATCTCATTCTGTGTATATCCTAATAGTTCACAGAATCCATCATTATAATATATATTTTTAAATCCGTTATTTAACTCAAATATCCCAATTCCGCCTGGAACCGTATCTATAAGTATCTCCAATCTCTCAGAAGTATCTCTTAATGCCTCTTCTATCTGTTTTCTTTCAAATCTATACTTTTGAACAAGATTCTTAACTCTTCTTTTTATTACCTGAGAATCATATGGCTTAGATATAAAATCATCAGCGCCAAGATCTAATGCTTTTATTTCCTGCTCATGGGTATTCTGACCAGTATTAACAATAACTGGAATCTTTGAAAACTCCTCATTCTTTTTAATTATATTTAAAAACTCAAGTCCATTCATCTTAGGCATCAGTATGTCTAAGAGAATCACATCTATATCATTACCTTCTTCTAATATTTTTAAGGCATCAACGCCGCACTCTGCTTCATAAACATTATATTCAAGTGCAAAAATGTTTTTTAAAATGGCTCTATTAATTTCCTGGTCATCAACAATTAAAATTCCAAATATTTGTGACATGCATTCACATCCTTTACTGTATCTTAAATTTGCTCTTTCCCATCCAATATACATCTCTTTCATTATATCAGACTTTTTTACCTTGTAACTAGATTTTTTCATAGAAAAAGCAGGCTTTTTCTAGCCTGCCTTAATTTATTATATTCTTTTATATGTTGTTTCTTATATTTAGTCACATTTCATCTTATGTTTAAAAACTAATATTGCTATTATCATTAATACTACTGCATATACAAGAACCCACCATATATGAGGAAAAATATTCTGGTAATCGCCATTAATCGCTGCTCTTGACATATCTACTGCATGAACAAATGGTAATGAATATGATATTTTTTCAAACGCCCCCCCTACAAGTTCTAAGTCAAACCAAGTACCACTAAGCCATGCAACAAGATTAGTTAATAATGCTCCACATATTCCACCGACCTGTTTATCATTAAACAAACTTCCACATATTAATCCTATTGCTATAAAAATAACTGCAGTCGGAATTATTAACAAAATTGCTAATAATACATTTATAGTAAACTTCATACCCAAAGCAATGGAAACCGCATAACAAACTACCGACTGTGCTACTGACATGGGCAAAAGCGGCAATGTATATCCTATTATATAATCTTTGGACTTCATAGGTGTTGTAAACATTCTTGTAAGCATTGAAGACATTCTATCCTTAGATATTAATGTAGCTGAGAATAGTGATATGAATGATAATCCAAATACTGCGATTCCTGGTGTAAGCTTATCAAGTTCAAAAAGTGATACTGGAATATTATTTTGAATAGCTGTTAACAGGAATAAAATAACTAATGGAAATCCAATTCCAAAAGATAAATTAAGTGGGTCCCTTAGTATTTCTTTAGTCGTCCTATTTGCATATACCGCTGTTCTCATAATTCTCATCTCCTTCCATAACAAATTTAATAAATGTGTCCTCAAACTTGGAACAGCCTGCAGTCTCATTAAGTTCAGAAACTGTTCCACATGCTGCCAATTCTCCATCTTTCATAATACATATTCTATCAGACAATGCCTCTGCCTCTTCTAGATAATGCGTTGTAAGCATTATTGTTACTTTGCCCTTTAATTTACCAATTGTATTCCATAGCTCCCTTCTTGCAACTACATCAAGTCCAAGTGTAGGTTCATCAAGGAACAATATATCTGGCTTACTAATTAATGCCATTGCTATACTTAATCTTCTTTGCCATCCACCCGATAATGTTTTACTACGTTGTTTTGCTACCTTTTCTAAGAAAAATGTAGATATCATCTCATCCGTTCTTTCTTTCACTTCATTTTTGGACATTCCATGAACTCCAGCCATTAATTCCAGATTTTCTCTGACCGTCAAATTAGGTGCAATTGCTGTCTCCTGTGGAGATACTCCTATTATGCTTTTGACTTTTTCAAAATCAGTAAGAATACTGTAGCCATTTAGTTTAGCATCTCCACTTGTAGGTCTAGTAAGACAGGATAACATCTTTATTGTTGTTGTCTTTCCTGCTCCATTTACACCCAGAAAGCCTAGCAATTCTCCACTGTTAACCTGAAGATTAAGATCTTTTACCGCTGCCTTTTTTCCATAATTTTTACTCAGATTGTTTATTTCTATCGATACCATCTCTAACCTCCTTAATTCGTTCATTTATTTCATGAACATCCTTACAATTTCTGCGATATTGTGCATACCAATTAACTGTATAAGTAAATATAATATTAGCTAACATTATTAGAATCCAATTTTTGCCATTAGGAAAATAACATATATAAACAAATGGAACATATATTACTGCTGTTATTGCAAAATGTATAAGACATTGTTTTACAAATCCAATTCTTGCAATATCAAAGATCATACTTGCTTCTGAAAATGCTGCTCCTATAATTCCAAGTAATGCTGTTTGCAGCATTACCGCAGACATTTCATTTGGCATAATTGCTTCTAGCTGTGGCATAACTGGTAAATATTCGCCATCACCTATGCATAAAGATACAATAATATTTACAACGAACCCTATTGAATTGCCAACAATTACTCCAATTATGAATCTAATAAGTATATCTTTTATTCTATCTTTCATCACCAGCGCCTCACAATCCTAATATTTTCTTAATCTTTGGCACATATCTCCTAGATGCATAGGTCTTAATATCTCCTTCTATATATACAGCAATAGTACCTGATAAAGATGCATCTAATCTAAGAATCTTCTTAACATTTATTATCTCTGAATTAGAAATCCTAACAAAAAGTCTCTTATTTAATCTCTCTTCTAATTCATATAACCTTGAATGTATAATATACCTTCCATTCCTTGTTATAGCTACAACCTTCTGTTTTTCAGCAAATATGTGTAAAATGTCTTCTTCTTTAATAATATACATTTCCTGATCTATGTATCCTTTAATTGAATCCTCATAATCATGAGACAAATAGTTAATTAAATCATTAACTTCTTCATCTCTTGAAAATGCCTCAATTGTTACTTTTGTTTCTTTAACTTCCTGATCGATCTTAAGTTCAACTTTCAAGGTTTCACCTCCAATAAATACATTATATATCCCTCTTTTCTATATCGCAACTAATTATATATAGATGGTACTTATATGAATATAAGTGGAATATTCTGCGTACTTTCCTATAAAAAAGTAAAAAAGTGCTTGCGCACATTGGCGCAAGCACTTTCTATCTAATTATTAACTAAATATATATTTCGTCTTATTTATAAAATTCTACTAACTTTAATAAATGCTCATAACGATCTGCAGCAGCTTTTTCAGATGCAGCAAAGAGTTTTTCAGCACGCTCTGGGAATGAACGTGTAAGACGTGTATAACGTGTTTCGTTATTAAGGAATTCCTGATATGTTCCATCACCTGGTTTAGATGTTAATGTAAATGGATTCTTTCCTTCAGCCTTAAGTGCTGGGTTGAATGAGAAGAGATTCCAATATCCAGCTGAAACAGCTTTCTTCATCTCATCCTGGCAATGATTCATTCCGCCCTTAACTCCGTGAAGTTCACAAGGAGCATAACCAATAATTAATGATGGTCCGTTATAAGCTTCTGCTTCTGCAAGAACTTTAACAGTCTGAGCTGGATTAGCACCAAGAGCAACTTGTGCTACATATACATAGCCATAACTCATAGCGATTTCAGCAAGACTCTTCTTACCGATTTCCTTACCAGCAGCAGCAAACTGACAAACTGCACCGATATTTGAAGCTTTAGATACCTGACCACCTGTATTTGAGTACATTTCAGTATCAAATACCATAACATTTACATTCTCACCTGTAGCAAGTACATGGTCAAGTCCACCGAATCCGATATCATAAGCCCATCCATCACCACCGAATATCCATACGGACTTCTTAGCAAGGTATTGTTTTTTAGTAAGAACTTCTTTAGATAAATCACATCCAGCAGATGCTGCTTCTTCAAGTAATGTGATTAATTTCTCTGCATAATCTGAATTCTCTTTAGTGCTATCTTTAGTCTCTACAAACTTCTCAATAGCTGACTTAAGATCCTGAGATGTTTTATCTGATTCTGCAATCTTAGCAAGTTTAGCAATAGCCTGATCTCTAAGTGTCTTCTGACCAAGATACATACCAAATCCATGTTCAGCATTATCTTCAAATAATGAGTTTGACCAAGCTGGTCCCTTCTTAGAGTCTTTATTAACTGTATATGGGCTTGTTGCTGCTGGACCACCCCAGATTGAAGAACATCCTGTAGCATTAGAAATGTACATTTGCTCACCAAATAACTGAGTAATTAATCTAGCATATGATGTTTCAGCACAACCTGCACAACTTCCTGAGAATTCAAGGAGTGGCTGATTAAACTGTGAACCCTTAACTGTAGTATCAGCAGGTACACCTGGTTTCTTACCAACATTTGCTACTAAGTAATCAAATACTGGTTGTTCTGCTTCCTGTGATTCCTGCGCTGCCATTGTAATAGCCTGTGTAGGACATACAGTAACACATTCTCCACATCCCATACAATCTAATGGTGATACACTCATTGTATACTTATATTCTGTAGCCTTTGGCTTAGTATCTGCAAGTTTAATATTCTCTGGAGCTTCCTTAACTTCATATTCGCTTAACATAAATGGACGAATTGTTGCATGTGAACATACAAATGAACACTGATTACACTGAATACATTTTTCTGGATTCCACTCTGGAACCATAACAGCTGTACCACGTTTTTCATATGCAGTAGCACCGATTTCAAACTGTCCATCAGCTATATCTTTGAATGCTGAAACTGGAAGACTGTCACCATCCATTAATGAAATAGGATCAAGAAGTTCTTTTACCATCTTAACTGTCTCTGGACGTCCTGTATATTCAATAGCTGGAGCATCAGCATCTGGATTAGCCCATGAAGCTGGAACTTCTACTTTGTGAAGAGCATCTACACCAGCATCAATAGCCTTGTAGTTCATCTCAACAACAGCATCACCTTTTTTACCATATGACTTTTTAGCAGCTGATTTCATAAATTCAATTGCATCTGTAATAGGCATAACATTTGCTAATTTGAAGAATGCTGATTGAAGAATTGTATTAGTGCGTTTACCCATACCGATTTCAATAGCTTTATCAATAGCATTAATTGTGTATAACTGAATATTATTATCTGCAATATACTTTTTAGCAGCAGCATTAAGTTTTTCTGTTAATTCATCATCTGTCCACTGGCAGTTAATCATAAAGATTCCACCTGGTTTAACATCCTGAACCATCTTGTAACCTTTTGTTACATATGAAGGATTGTGGCAGGCAACAAAATCTGCCTGATTGATGTAGTAAGGACTCTTAATAGCCTTATCACCGAATCTCAAATGAGAAATTGTAATACCGCCTGTCTTCTTTGAATCATACTGGAAGTAAGCCTGAATAAACTTGTCTGTGTGGTCACCGATAATCTTTGTTGAGTTCTTATTAGCACCAACAGTACCATCTCCACCAAGTCCCCAGAATTTACATTCAACAGTTCCCTTAGCTGATGTAATAGGAGCTGGTTTAACTTCTGGTAAGCTTAAGTTTGTAACATCATCAACAATACCAACTGTGAAACGTGTCTTAGGAGCATCTTTCTTTAATTCTGTATAAATAGCAAATACAGATGAAGGTGGTGTATCCTTTGAACCAAGTCCATAACGGCCTGCTGATAATACAATATCATTCATTCCTGCTTCACGAAGAGTAGCTGCTACATCAAGGTATAATGGATCACCTAAAGCGCCTGGCTCTTTAGTTCTATCAAGAACTGCTATCTTCTTAGCTGTCTTAGGAATAACCTTTGTGAGTGCACTAGCAACCCAAGGACGATATAAACGAACTTTAATAAGTCCAACTTTTTCGCCTGCTGCTGTTAAGTAATCAATTACTTCTTCTGCAACATCACAGATTGAGCCCATAGCAATGATAACTCTATCTGCATCAGCAGCACCATAGTAATTAAATAAATCATAATCTGTTCCAAGCTTCTCGTTAACTTTTTTCATATATTTCTCAACAACTGCTGGTAAAGCATCATATGTAGAATTACATGCTTCACGATGCTGGAAGAAAACATCTCCGTTCTCATGAGAGCCGCGCATTGTTGGGTGTTCTGGATTTAATGCATGTGCACGGAAAGCTTCAACTGCTTCCATATTACACATTTCTTTAAGATCTGCGTAATCCCATTTTTCAATCTTTTGAATCTCATGTGATGTACGGAAACCATCAAAGAAATTAATAAAAGGAACTTTACCTTCAATTGCAGCAAGATGTGCAACTGGGCTTAAGTCCATAACTTCTTGTGGATTAGTCTCAGCTAACATAGCAAAACCTGTCTGACGACAAGCATAAACATCACTATGATCGCCAAAAATATTAAGCGACTGTGTAGCTACTGTACGAGCTGATACGTCGAATACGCATGGGAGCTGTTCTGCAGCAATCTTGTACATATTAGGAATCATAAGAAGAAGACCCTGTGAAGCTGTAAATGTTGTTGTTATAGCACC
>CAZNEZ010000017.1:22429-34956 GCA_964572475.1 uncultured Lachnospiraceae bacterium | reverse complement strand
TCATCCTTATCTAAATGACATTGGCCTTTTGGTGTCCTCTTTTTTTATCTATGCATATTCAATATATCATTCTAAGTATTCAGAAACATATTTGAAAAGCTCACTAAGTTAGCCTTTGCTAACCTTTTGAGCATTATCATATCATATTACTAGGAAATGTCAAGCAATTTATATGTAATTTTTATGATACAAATTCTCAATAACCACATGAAGCCACTTTCTGTCTACATTTCCATCGCAATATTATCCAAAACTTTCCTGCCCATCAGTTCAAATGCCTGGGCTGTCCGTCCTGCAGAAATCGCACGACAAGTTACATTCTCCTGCACGAGTAGTTTCCCACATACGCTTGTGTTACATGCACTTTCTTTATCCCTTGCTTCTTTCAGCTTCACCGCAGCAACTGCATCTGCTCCTCCAAGCCCTGCCGGTGTATCTGTAAAGAAGAAATTCTCTGGATTTTCCAGCCACTTTGCCAATACTGGCACATCATGGGATGGTGCAATAGATGTATTAATCAAAATCTTATGATGTCCGATTTTTTCAAACTCCTCTTCATGAAGGAGAATCACATTCTTATTCAAACAGGTACAAATCACCGTACATTCTGAAAGCAATGGATGCAGTTCCATATAAGAAATCCCCGCCTTCTCCTGCTCCGGTTTTCTAGTTCTGCTGTAATAACGCACATCTGCTCCCAGGAAATGCAGTGCTTGCGCGATCATTGTCCCAGAGGTTCCAAGACCAACAATTCCAACTTTCAGACGAGTCAGCTCTATCGCTTCCTTCTCCCACTTCTGACTGCCATATCCATGCAGCAAACCAATCAACTCATGAAGCACATACTCAACAACTCCCTGATCTCCATAATCTCGGATTCCGCGAACAGAAATCCCTTTGGTTCTCGCATAGGCAATATCTACATTGGCACTCTCCTCTGAATACAGGCTACAGCACATGCCAATATATTTCAGGTTAGGACACCCATCTATAACCTCCTGATCAATTCGAGATGTATAGCTAAGCAGTGCCGCGTCTGCATCACCGATTCGTCTGATGATTTCTGCATTATCTCCTGGTATATCCTCAAAACGCACAATTTCCTGCGCGTACTGTTTCATTTCTTTATAGGCAGCTTCCGTCATGCCTGTAGATTCAATCACAACAATTTTGTTAAACATATTATAAAATCCTCCTTTTTCTTATAGACACAATAAAAGCATGCCTGTGTGAAACATATTATTAATGCATATATTATTCAATATAGATAATTACATAATTGTCTGGCTGAAAAATCATAATTTAAAACGTCTCAATCGGCGACGCAAGGTTACGAAGCAATGCTACCACGCTCCAGGCTGCAATATCTGCCGTTGGTGAAAATGTATCAATCACCGTCTTGCATCCAGCCGCCTCCAATGTAATGCAATGATCATCTCCAGACATTCCGTAAGTAGAATTGATAGAAACCTGTGTCTGTTCTACTCCAATTCCTGCAAGTGATGCCGCAACCGCCACATTGACCTTCGTAGGCAAAAGTCCAATGGCCTCCTTTGCATTTCCAGCAAATACCTCTGTGGAATCCCCTTCTTTCTGTATATTTCCATCCACCAATTCCTCTGTAAATAGAGGTGTGTTTCTCAATGAATCTGGTCCCTTATGGGTACAAAAAACCTGTTTCGCATTCATCACTGAACCTGTTTCCTCTGTACCACCCTCATCTTTTCCCAGCTTCTCCTGTGCCTGTGCCATCAACGCCAGTGTTCTTAACACATCGAATCCGCCTACTGCTCCAGATGAAAGATGAATTTTTGTTCCGTATGTAGACGCTGTTTTCCTTACTGATTCTAAAAACGCCTCATCTGCAAATGCACCAATAGAAAGTGCGACAAAGTTGGAACCATTCTGAAGGATGGTCGATACATGATCTTTTACTGCTGCGACCGATGCTGCCTCAGCAACAATATCCGGTTTTGTTGCAAGGAACACATCCATTTCCATACAAGCAGCCGCCTCTGTTCCATTCACCAATCCCTCAACACGTTCCCGATTTCTTCCAAGAACCGCCACAAGTTCATAATCCGATAAAAATCCTTGTTTGTATGCATCCACAATAATTTTTGCAAGCTTTCCTGCACCCAGTATTCCTAATCTTTTTTTCATAAAATCCTCGTTCCTCTCTATTGATTTATTTCAATCTTTTTCTTCGTCCATCGGTCAATCTCTGCCTTCAATTCCGTGAGATAAGGCGAGAATGCCACCTGTTCTTTTCCATAAGTCAACTGCAAATCATATTCAAGCGGCAGCCATGTAGAAATATCTGATTCATTATGAGAAATCACTGCCTCCAGCTTGTCTAGCGCTTTATAAACCCTCGCCTCCACTGTCTGCATCTGTTCCATCTCTTCATACAAGGCCAACCACTCTTCCCTCTGCTCCTTTGGAAATCCATTCACCCACTGATTCAATACATTTTTCTCTGTCTCTTCATGTTCCTGATTCTTCTCAAATGTAGGAATATCCCCTGTAAATGCTTCACCCAAATCATGAATCAAACACATACGAATCACCTTATCCATATCCACAGAAGTAAATTCTTCTTCCTTTGATAACAACATCGCCATCAACGCCAGTCTATAACTGTGGTCTGCAACGCTCTCTTTCCTATTATTCTCTGTATAACAATGTCTAGTATTTGTCTTTAAATGTGCAGATACCTTTAATATCTCTAACAATTCCTGTGGATTCATATATCCCCTCCTCATAAATCCATCTCATAGCCTTCCTAAATAACAGATGTCAAAAAAAGCCCTTCACTTCCCAACTCTAAATTGGAAAAAGTTTAAATTCATCTTACCATGTTGAACTTAAGCTTGCAAATAATCTATTATTCATTCATATTTCACCTCATGCTGCGACTTATTTTTAGGAGCCAGCTAATGGCTTACGTTTGTGCAGCTTCACATCAGTCTTACGCTGCCTGAATGCCGACCATATCCCAACGGGTTGCACCTTTTTTCTGGAAACAGATTTTCATATCTGTTTTACTATCTAAATCCTTCACCATCAGAACAATTGCACTACCATTTCTAGACTTGAACTGGTCACCCATATTAATATTTATCTTCTGACTGTCCTTGAAGAATCTGCTGCTCCCAATGATAACATCTGTTACACTCATCTTTTCTCCAGAAATTTCGTATTTATATCCTTCCACATCAAAGCCCTGACAGCCCTCAATCTTAATTCTGCAGTTCTGTTCTCCCTTGATTGTTATTTCAAATGTAATCATTAAATTCTTATCTACTTTTTTCTCTTCTTTAATTTGCACATCAAATCTGTGATTCATATCCAGCATTTCGAAATTCTCCTCATCAATATTTCTCCACACATCTCTCCAAAACTGCATAATTCCTGTGTTTTCAGAGCAGACGCGCGAACTCTTATTATATCGAAGAACACTTATGTTTTCAAGTGATTTAATAACTATTATCATAAATATCCAGAAATGAAGAAACAAAATGTGCCTGTTCTTTTTCCTCTTCCGTCCCATGATATGCCTGCCATCCATAAACTAGATACATCTCATATCTTTTACTCGTCAAAGGTAATAACGTGTACTCCTTTTGGACCAGTGCAATTCCATCTGCATATTTTTCAACAAATGTATCCCATGCTTTTCCAGGATTCTTAAACACTGCATACCCAGCCGCATTTGCGCCAATTGCAAAGTCTTCACTGATTGCTTCAAACTTTTGCACATTTATATTTCCCTTAATATTTCCCTGCCCAGCAACATACTCTTGTGTTGCTGGATATTTTACTTGAAAGTTAATCTGTGCACCTGTAACTGACGGATTACTCATAAAGAACAAGATAAATAGCACCAGGCATACTGCTGCAAACAGCTTTGTCAGCTTTGATTTATTCTGATAAGTCACAATACTCTTGATTCTAGCCACAACATTTTCACTGCGAAACATTACTCTTCCTGGACAGAAATCCGCTTTGGAACTGCATGCATATAATAGTTTGGCATAGGCTTTCCGTTCCTCTTCCGCCAGCTTCTTTACAACACTTTCATCACAGGCAAGTTCAATATCCTGATTTGCCAACACATACATCAACCACACTAAAGGATTATACCAATTCAGCATGAGGAAAAAATACAAAATCACCTTCAATATATGATCTCCGTGTCTCACATGGGTAGTCTCGTGCAAAAGAATATACTTCATCTCTGACTCTGATGATTCATCTGGGACATAAATCGTCGCCTTTCGCAAACCATATACAAATGCTTCCTCAATATTACTGCTGATAAAGACACGGTAGTACAAGTCACTGTGATTCTTTTGTGCGTTTGATAATCGCTTCTTCAAACGAAGGGTATCTCTGATATACAGATAAAAGAATACTCCCATTCCAATCATCCACATCACTCCAACCACCCCAATAATCATACTCAGCTCATTCTTTCCGGCAGTTTCTCCCACCGTATAATGACTGAAAATTCTATTATTGACCTGTTGATCCAACACGTTAATGCCACTTGTCAGATGAATTGTGGATTCACGTAAATTCCCCGGATGAAATGTACTTGCACTCGGAACCAGACTCCACGGTGTTGTTAAAAAATCTGGAATCACCAATCTCAGGCAAATCAACCACCACACCATTAGCTGCAGCCACTTTGGTTGCTTGAGTTTCCGTGATACTATTCGCATAACCAACGCAACAATAATTAATATCGCAATCACAACATTTCGATTAAAGCTCCACAAAAATCCATGTGCGGTCATGTTCGCTATTATCTCCACCATAACTTATCCCCCTTCATCATTTTCCCAATTTCCACCTTATATAAGTTCTCAACCCCAGTCGCTTTCTGCTGATCTCATATAATTGTTTCCTCTACGAACTTCTTGTTTTCTTTCTTCTTGTTTATTTAACATCGCATCTCTCAACTACGCTTATTACGTTCCGTACTTCTTCACTCCAATAGCTTACGAATTTCCTCTTTCTCTTTTTCGCTAAGTTTTACATTTCTCGCAAATGTAGCAACAAATGCCGATACTGACCCTTCGAACTTCTTCTCTACCAATTCATCGATTTCCGAAACCTGAACCTCTTCCTTTGATACACATGCTGAAACCAGCGTATTCTCATTCTTAATCACGCCTCGCTCTATAAGCCGTTTAATCACTGTATAAGTTGTAGACTTTGACCAGCCTAGCCTCTCCTTGCAAATCTTTGCAAGTTCCATACTTTTAATCGGCTGGACCTCCCACACGATTTCACAAAACCGATATTCTGTCTCGAAAATCTTTGGAATATCCATACTGCCACCTCCTGACATATCTTTCTGATTTCATACATTTATTCATTGCTCTCAATCCACATAAATATTAATATCAGATACCGGAATAGAGTACCCTTTTTATCTATATCTATTCAATTTCATGACATAAAAGCAAATGGGTCTAATGCATTAGACTCAATTTCATTCTAACACATTAGACCTATCTGTCAACTAAATTCTCATTTTTATAAATATATTTATTTCTCATTTCCACAATTATATTTATTTCTTCTGTAATTGCTTTCGTCCCCAGTCATCTCTTACTATCAATGAAATATTCACATTCGCCGCAAACCTACTCTGCATAGATCGGCTCAAAGTCTTCAGCCGGATGTCCACACAGTGGGCACGTGTAATCTGCAGGTAATTCACTTCCTTCATACACATAATTACATATTTTACAGCGCCATCCTACAATCTTCTTTTCACTTTTGCCCGCTTCGCCATCTTTCATTTCTGGCTTAGGTTTCACATTACTTTGATAATCAGCATAAGTCAATGGTGCATGGTCACTTAATACTTTGGCATCAACCACCTCCGCAATAAATAAAGTGTGGCTTCCAAGATCCTGACTGCTAACCACTTTACAACTAATCACCGCGCAACTCTGATATCCCATATATGGAACTCCCTGCCCATCCTCTGGCATCGTCATTCCTTCGAACTTGTCCACGTCTCGTCCTGACTGAAAACCAAAGTGTTGAATTGTCGGAAATGTTGTGGTCTGGTCTAACAGACTCATGGCAAAAATACCACTTTCCTTAATCAATTCGCAAGTATAATTGGTATTCAGTACTGAAATTGCTACCCTAACTGGACTATTTGCCACCTGAATACACGTATTGGTAATACATCCGTTGGCCCTTCCATTCGATTTTGTTGATAACATAAATACGCCATAACTTAGACTATATAATGCTTTCTTGTCCATCTTTCCTCCTTTTTGTTTCTTATATCTGTAAATATTATGATACCTTTTCTATGATTCTACTCTTTCTGCATCTGAATTTGTTTCTGCTTTCCTAGTATTAACTTAAGCCTATTCAAGGCCCCATTTACCTTCCACCTTGTTAACTACATGCATTGTATCGCAGTAATAACATCATTTTCCGCGCCACTAAGATGCTCATGCAGCGATGTTAATTTATAGGAAATGCAACTTTCTATAAATCAACAAAAGAGGGCATCAATCACTTCATTGACTGATGTCCTCTATAACTTGTTAGACACGTTTCATACCTCCGTGCTTTCTGCTACATGTTCATTCGATGAAGCATCGCCACCGTTTATTCATGTAGTTTGTCAATTGGTTACCTGTCTTTTAGATTCATGAAGCTCTCGCCATGTTTCTAAAACATACTCTTGGTTCCTTTCGATTATACTTTGATGAAGCTCTCGCCATCTTTTCTAATCTTTCCAGCTTAGATTAAACTCTCGTAACCTTTCGCTTTCTTACTTGATCAGCTTCTGTGAAGTTCTCACCACTTTTGCTGTTCTTAAAAGATACTTTTCACGTTCATTAACTTTCCCAGTTATACTTGGGTGAAGCTCTCGCCACCTTTTCTAATTCTTTCTTCCACCTTAATGAAGCATCTCGCCATCTTGGTTTCTTTTTCTTGTCAACTCTATGAAGCTCTCGCCATATCTGTGACACTTTTTCGTTCCTATGAAGCTCTCGCCATATTCACGATTCTTTTCTTCAAGTCTGATGAAGCTCTCGCCACCATCCTTAAATATTCTTCTGGTTGTTAATGTGCCGATACATCACTCCTGTATCTGTATCTTTTTGTCTTACCTCTTTGTATTTATTATAATACAATCCAAAGTCTAATTTGTCAACCTATTTTTTGAAAGTTTATTAATTGTCAATCTTCTTAAGGATATTGCATGCAATATTCACACAATTAGATATTAATTTAACAAAGGAATACTTCTATTCCATCATCTCAAATGTAATTCCACCATCGTAATATTTGAACAATGCCTTTGCAATAATTTTATCGCTCTTTACATATGTGTTGGTCCAGTACCTTGCATCGATGGATGTGTTCCTATTATCTCCCATTACAAAATAAGAATCTTCTGGTACGACGAATGTCATATTCTGCTTCAGATTCATAGGCTCTTTGAGATATGGTTCATCCAACAACTCTCCATTTACATACACTTGATCATTACGAATCTCAACCACATCTCCCGGAATCCCAATTACTCTCTTAATATAAGTCTTTTTCTCATTATCCGGAAAAGGGAAGATAATAATATCCTGTCTCTGTGGCTCTTCAAAAACATAAGCCAATCTTAATCCAATATACCTGTCGCCAACTTGTATTGTATTCTCCATGGAACCTGTTGGTGTTTCTGCATTTACAATCACACATTTATTCACAATAAATGCAATGATAATCGCTACACTGAATATCTTCACATAGGAAAATATCTCCTTAATCATCTCTTTATTCATCTGGTTCATCCTTCCTTTTATGCTCAACTTCTCACGTTCACTACTATTATACAATAAATTCTATAAGTTTCTTTAAACACATTGTTTCGAAATTCAGAATTCTTCATCTAACGCGACAGCCTCTCCTGTTTCACATTTTAATCTGTATTACATCTCTCTCCTACACGTAATCCTAATGATTTCCGAAAGCAGGCCTACAATCAAGAAGCCAAAATAAATAACAATCTCGACATTTACTATCCCTGCAATAATTATCCATATACTTACCCCTATGAGTGCAATCGCTACAGTCACAGTCAATTTATAGTTCCCCTTAATCAGTCCTGATGGTGCATCTTTATTCAGCCAGCAAATGATTTCTTTAATCGACAATAAAAGGAGTAATAGAATCATCCCAATCCGATTCATCCACTCATCATATGCAAGAAAATTTTCTCCATAGAATGGAAGTGTCCGAATTACCGCAAATACAAGCATGACAATGATCAAAATGCGCTTTATACTCTCAAGTATTTTCAAGCTTTGAATCACCATAACAGCACCTCCTTATGGAATCGTAAGAAAATCATTCATCATATCATAACTTCTTATTCAAGCCGACAAACTCATAATCATTCTGGTCTGTCTTAACCCTTGTACCTTCTGTTGGACCATCATAGGAAATAAATCTCTTTCCCTTATAGCTTAATGTACCATGCCCCTCTTCCAATGCGACATCATACAAAGTCTTAGGTCCTTGTAATGTAATTACCTTTCCGTCTTCTAACTGAAAAGTAAAGTAATAGTCCATTCCCTTTTCTGCCACACCTGAGGCAACACCTGGTGTTCCCGCGCCTCCAGCTGCATACACTTTCTTGGTTACATAAGGTTCTGCAACCTTCGAAACAAGTGTTGCAGACACCGTTTTTGTTTTCGAAAACATTGTCTGAAATAAATCTTTAAACATTAATCGTAAAAACAGAATGATAATTACTGCAATCACAATTGTTAGAATAATCTCTACTGTCGGTGGAAAGATATGTGTCACCGCTGGCTGTGCATCTGGATTAAAAAGTCTCATAACAAACTCCCCCTTTACATAAAGCAAAACCATTACCTAATATTTGATTTTATTCGAACTGGTATTTATATAATTATCATGGCATATTCGTGAGGAAAAGTCAATTGGAATGGCTGTCGTCGCAAATACTCCATTAATAAATTTAATTTACCCCAACTCTTGACAAAGAGCCACTCTATAACGAGAAACTTCGAAAAAGCTTCGCTTTTCCTCAGTCGCGGCAGTCGCCGCATATATAATACAAAAAGAGCCAGAATACAAGCAAGCTTGTATCTGACTCTTTCCGTATTATATATTCTTCTCGTTATAAACGCGGAGATTATTCAATGATTGTTGCAACAGCACCTGAACCAACTGTACGTCCACCTTCACGAATAGCGAAACGAAGACCCTGCTCCATAGCTACGTTGTGAATTAAGTCGATAGTCATTTCTACGTTATCACCAGGCATGCACATTTCTGTACCAGCTGGTAATTCACAGATACCAGTAACATCAGTTGTTCTGAAGTAGAACTGTGGTCTGTAGTTGTTGAAGAATGGAGTATGACGTCCACCTTCATCCTTTGTTAATACGTAAACCTGAGCTGTAAACTTATGATGTGGTGTGATTGAACCTGGCTTACAGAGAACCTGTCCTCTCTGGATTTCGTCTCTCTGAACACCTCTAAGAAGTGCACCGATATTATCACCTGGCTGACACTCATCAAGAAGCTTTCTGAACATTTCGATACCAGTTACAACAACCTTACGGATGTCTTCATTGATACCAACGATTTCAACTTCCTCATTAACCTTAAGAACACCTCTCTCAACTCTACCAGTAGCAACTGTACCACGGCCTGTGATTGAGAAGATATCTTCGATTGGCATAAGGAATGGCTTATCTGTTTCTCTCTGTGGATCTGGAACATACTCATCAATAGTATGCATAAGCTCAAGGATCTTGTCACCCCATTCGCTGTTTGGATCTTCAAGAGCCTTAAGAGCTGAACCCTGGATGATAGGTGTATCATCGCCTGGGAAGTCATACTCGTTAAGAAGTTCTCTGATTTCCATTTCAACTAACTCAAGAAGTTCTGGATCATCAACCATATCACACTTGTTCATGAATACAACGATGTAAGGAACGCCTACCTGACGAGAAAGAAGGATATGCTCTCTTGTCTGAGCCATAACACCATCAGTAGCAGCAACAACGAGGATACCAGCATCCATCTGAGCTGCACCAGTGATCATGTTCTTAACGTAATCAGCATGTCCTGGACAGTCAACGTGTGCATAATGTCTGTTTTCTGTCTCGTACTCAACGTGAGAAGTAGCAATTGTAATACCTCTTTCTCTTTCCTCTGGAGCTTTATCGATGTTTTCAAAATCAACGATTTCACCTGTACCTAATCTAGTATTAAGTGTTTTTGTGATAGCAGCTGTTAAAGTTGTTTTACCATGATCAACATGTCCGATTGTACCAATATTACAATGTGGTTTGTTTCTTTCAAACTTAGCTTTAGCCATTTTGTAAATCCTCCTTACAAATATCAAATTTTAATTTTAGTTATTAGTAGCCGTGATTCTCACGCTACGGTGGCTATCTATGATTATATTTCAAATGAAGTATATTTTCAAGCCATTTTTATAAATTTTAACAGTTTACCGCTATAAGCGGCAAACCATTATTTTATTTATTTAGATTTGGCAGCAATAATCTTTTCCTGAACTGACTTTGGAACCTGCTCATATTTTTCAAAGAACATTGAGTAGTTTCCACGTCCCTGTGTCTTAGAACGAAGATCTGTTGAGTAACCAAACATTTCAGCTAAAGGAACATATCCTTTAACCATCTTACCACCACCGATGTCTTCCATTCCTTCGATACGTCCACGACGTGAATTGATATCACCAATTACATCGCCCATATAATCTTCTGGAGTAGTAACTTCGACTTTCATGATAGGTTCAAGTAATACTGCACCGCCCTTAGCCATAGCATCTTTAAATGCCATAGAACCAGCGATATGGAATGCCATTTCACTTGAATCGACTTCATGGTAAGAACCATCATAAACTACAGCATGAACACCAACAACAGGGAATCCTGCTAAAATACCAGCCTGAGTTGCTTCTTCAATACCTTGTCCAACTGCTGGGATATATTCCTTAGGAATAGAACCACCAACAACTTGTGACTCAAATTTGAATAACTCTTCACCATTGGCATCCATTGGCTCAAATCTAACTTTACAATGTCCGTACTGTCCACGTCCACCTGACTGTTTAGCATATTTGCTATCAACATCAACTGATTTAGTAAGAGCTTCTTTGTAAGCAACCTGTGGTGCACCTACGTTTGCTTCAACATTGAATTCACGAAGAAGTCTATCTACGATAATTTCAAGATGAAGTTCACCCATACCTGCGATGATTGTCTGTCCTGTTTCTGTGTTAGTATGTGCTCTAAATGTAGGATCTTCTTCAGCAAGTTTTGCTAAAGCTTCACCCATTTTACCCTGACTAGCTTTTGTCTTAGGCTCAATAGCAAGCTCAATAACTGGTTCTGGGAATTCCATTGACTCAAGAATAACTGGGTGCTGCTCATCACAGATTGTATCACCTGTAGTTGTAATCTTGAATCCAACTGCTGCTGCTATATCTCCTGAGTAAACTTTATCAAGTTCCTGTCTGTGATTAGCATGCATCTGAAGAATACGTCCAACACGTTCCTTCTTATTCTTAGTAGCATTAAGGATATATGAACCTGAGTTCAATGTTCCTGAATAAACTCTAAAGAATGCAAGTTTTCCTACGAATGGATCAGTCATAATCTTAAATGCTAATGCTGCAAATGGTTCTTCATCTGAAGAATGTCTCTGCACTGCATTTCCATCTTCATCTACACCTTCAATAGCAGGTATATCTGTTGGTGATGGCATGTATGCAACAACTGCATCCAGAAGCTTCTGAACACCTTTATTTCTATATGCTGTACCACAGCAAACAGGAATAATTGAGCATTCACATGTAGCTTTTCTTAATGCTTTCTTAAGAGCTGCCATATCTGGTTCTTCACCTTCAAGGTACATCATCATTAATTCATCATCTGTCTCACAAATCTTCTCGATCATATCAGTTCTGTACTCTTCAGCCATATCCTTCATATCTTCTGGAATAGCTTCTATAGTAATGTCTTCACCTTTATCATCGTTGTAGATGTAAGCCTGCATTTCAAATAAGTCAATTATGCCTTTAAAATCATCTTCTTTACCTATTGGTAACTGAAGAGGAACAGCATTCTTTCCTAATCTTGTCTTAATCATATTTACTGCGTTGTAAAAATCTGCGCCAAGGATGTCCATCTTATTGATGAAGGCCATACGTGGTACATTATATTTATCCGCCTGACGCCATACATTCTCTGATTGAGGTTCAACGCCACCTTTAGCACAAAAAACACCTACTGCGCCATCAAGTACACGAAGCGAACGCTCAACTTCAACTGTAAAATCAACGTGTCCTGGGGTATCAATAATATTAATACGATACTCGTTAGCTCCTGGAGCTTTCTTGTTCTCCAACTGTGGAGTCCAATGACATGTTGTAGCTGCGGAAGTGATTGTAATACCTCTTTCTTGTTCCTGCTCCATCC
>CAZNEZ010000017.1:0-22419 GCA_964572475.1 uncultured Lachnospiraceae bacterium | reverse complement strand
ATGAGTATCACCAATCTTATAGTTAACACCTGTATAATATAAGATACGCTCTGTTAATGTTGTTTTACCAGCATCGATATGAGCCATAATACCTATATTTCTAGTTCTCTCTAATGGGTATTCTCTTCCAGCCAAGGTTCTTCCTCCTTTTAGAATCTATAATGAGCAAATGCTTTATTAGCTTCTGCCATTTTATGCATGTCTTCTTTTTTCTTAACTGATGCTCCAGTATTGTTTGCAGCATCAAGAATTTCGTTTGCCAATCTTTCTTCCATTGTCTTCTCGCCTCTCTTGCGTGAATACAATGTAATCCAGCGAAGTGCTAAAGCCTGACGTCTTTCAGCTCTTACTTCGATTGGTACCTGGTATGTTGCTCCACCGATACGTCTAGCTTTAACTTCGAGTACAGGCATGATGTTATTCATAGCTTCCTCAAATACTTCTAAAGCTGGTTTCTCGTTCTTTGCAGCAATCTTATCAAATGCTCCATATACTATCTTCTGAGCTACACCTCTCTTACCATCTAACATAATGTTATTGATAAGCTTTGTAACTACTTTATTATTGTATAATGGATCTGGTAATACGTCTCTCTTCTGAGTATGTCCTTTACGTGGCACGGTGCTTCCCTCCTTAATAAATTTCGCTTATCAGACAACAGTGTACTGTATATTCTGTAAGCTTGATTAAATCAACGGTACTCACATGGTTCGTGTGTTCGCGCACGGTAATTAATATATTTCTATAAAGCTATAAAAACAATATTTCAAATCCGGGCACTGTTTCATTCAACCTATGCTTGTTGTAGTGACTTTCCTATTTAGCGTCTTTTGGTCTCTTAGCGCCGTATTTAGAACGGGCCTGACGTCTCTTAGCAACACCTGCTGTATCGAGTGTTCCTCTTACGATATGATATCTTGTACCTGGTAAATCTTTTACTCTACCACCACGGATAAGTACAACACTATGTTCCTGAAGATTATGTCCCTCTCCTGGGATATAGCTTGTTACTTCGATACCATTAGAAAGACGAACTCTGGCGATTTTTCTAAGTGCAGAGTTAGGCTTTTTAGGAGTAGCTGTCTTAACTGCTGTACAAACACCTCTCTTCTGTGGAGAAGCTGTATCAGATGCTCTTTTCTTAAGAGAATTGTAACTCTTCTGGAGTGCTGGTGCAGTTGATTTCTTTTCAAATGTCTGTCTTCCTTTTCTTACTAACTGGTTAAATGTAGGCATTTCTTTCACCTCCTGTTTGGAATATTGTTTTTTGGCTTTAGTAAATTCTAGCCGTTTTCTTATGTAAAAGCATACTTGTGCTGTTTACACGCCTACTAATTATATCCACGAGTATTATAAATGTCAAGGTGTTTTTTTATTTTCTACTGTGATATACTATAAGTAATTAAATGGCATTCAAAATCTATTTATTTTGAGTAAGTCATAATCTATATACTCATGGCAGTTCTATCCTAAACTGTACATGTGTAGAAATGAGGTAATAATGAAAATATCATTTTTTGGTGCAGCGCACGAGGTAACAGGAAGCTGCCATATGCTTGAGCTAAATGGTCACACCATTCTAGTTGACTGTGGAATGGAACAAGGTCCTGACCTATATGAGAATCAGGATTTAACAGTATCTCCTTCTGATATTGAGTTTGTATTAGTAACACATGCACATATTGATCATACCGGTCTTCTTCCTCTTCTATATAAAAGAGGATTTAGAGGACAGATATTCGCTACCTCTGCTACTGCTGATTTATGTAGTATTATGCTCCGTGATAGCGCACATATTCAAGAATTTGAAGCTGAATGGAGAAATCGCAAGGCTGAACGTTCTGGCGCTCCTTCATATGAGCCTATTTATACTATGGAAGATGCCGAACATGCAATCAGCCTTTTAGTCCCTTATCCTTATGATAAAAAGATTAGTGTTTGTGATGGCGTTGAGATAAGATTTACAGATATAGGACATTTATTAGGTTCATCATGTATTGAGGTATGGCTGACCGAAGGTACTGTTTCTAAAAAGATTGTCTTTTCTGGTGATGTTGGCAATGTTCATCAGCCATTGATTAATGACCCTCAAACTGTAGAGGATACTGATTATCTCGTTATCGAGTCAACTTATGGTGATAGAACTCATGGAGATATTATTCCTAATTACATAGGTGAACTTACCCGAATTCTCGAAGAGACATTTAAAAAAGGTGGAAATGTTGTTATTCCTTCCTTTGCAGTTGGCAGGACTCAGGAACTTCTATATTTTTTCCGCGAGATAAAAGAAAAGCAGCTTGTTAAATCTATACCCAACTTTGAAGTATATGTTGATAGTCCTTTGGCCCTTGAAGCCACTAATGTATTTGTCAAAAATATGCAGCATTGTTTTGACCCAGAAGCAATGGAACTCGTTAATAAAGGTATTAATCCTCTCGTTTTTCCAGGACTTAAAACAGCTACTACAAGCAATGATTCAAAGCTTATTAATTTTGACAAGAATCCAAAAGTTATTATCTCCGCTTCTGGAATGTGTGAGGCGGGTAGAATACGTCATCATCTTAAACATAATCTTTGGAGACCAGAATCAACTATTCTTTTTGTAGGATATCAGGCCGTAGGAACTTTAGGAAGAAAACTAGTGGATGGTGTTCCATCTGTCAAGCTTTTCGGTGAACCAGTTGAAGTTCGTGCCAACATACAGATTCTTCAGGGTATTAGCGGTCATGCAGATATGAATGGCCTACTTTCTTGGATTAATTCATTCAAAAAGAAGCCTACACAGGTTTTTGTTGTACATGGAGAAGACAAAGTAACAGATGCTTTTGCCGAAACTGTAACAGATGCCTTTGGAATCAAAGCATATGCCCCTTATAATGGCGGTTCTTTTGACCTTGCAACTGGTGAAATAATTTCACTTGGCAACAATACACTTCTTGGCGATAGAAAGGCTGCTCAAAAGAAGCGTTCTTCCAATGCATTTGCAAGAGTTGTTGCTGCTGCCAAAAGATTACTTGATGTTGTGTATAAGAATGAAGGCTGTGCTAATAAGGACCTTGCCAAATTAGAATCACAGATAGATAATTTGGCTAACAAATGGGACCGAAGCCTTTAGTAAGGAGCAAATATGAGTAGAAAAACATATCACCATATTTTTTTTATTTGTACTTTAATAATTTTGCTGTGTGCTTCTTTAGTGGTTTTTATTTATGGTATTAATAAAGAAAAATCCGCATTTGTATTTAATAAGCATCTTGAGGATACAATACTTACAATCAATGATGAAAAGTATGATTTGCAATATATTTCTTACTATATTATGAAAATCGAGGGCGACACTAATGAGCGCGCCCTCGCATACAATAGTTCCAATCCCAAATCTTACTGGAATCTTTTTATTAGTAATACATTTGTAAAAGATGCCGCTAAAGATGCTGCTATAGATACTTTAATTAGGGATATACTATACTATAATGAAGCAATTAAGCTTGATATATCACTTACTAACAAAGAACTAGATACTGCATCTTCTAACACTGATAACGTATTTAAAGCTATGACTGGTAAAATGATGGATAATACTAACTTTACCTATGAGTATTTGTTTAATATAGAAAAGCGAAATCTTCTAGCTCAAAAATATGCACAATACATTGTAGATAAAGACCATCTTGAGCAATCTAGTCTTGAAGTCGGTGGAGATTACTATAACTCTCTTAGAGAATCATATGGCATCACTATTAACTATGATGTCTGGGACAATATTACACTTGGCGAAATTACAATTAACTAGGATATTAGCGCTTATTAGCACAGAATGGAGGAATTATGCCTGGATACAATACACATTACATCTTTGGAATAAATTCATACCGCAATTTACCTGATTGCCAAATCAAAAAAAGTATCTACCTAAATCAGGGTGTATATAGCCTTGGTCTTCAAGGGCCAGATTTATTTTTCTACTATCTTCCTAATGTTATCATGAATGATGAAAATCTTGGTTCTATAATGCACAATTACAGAGTCAATCTCTTCTTTAAAAATATGTTAGATGAACTTAACAGTATTAGTGATTATAAAGACTTTTCCACATTTTCTGCTTATTTGAGTGGTTTTATAGCTCACTATACTCTAGATTACTCAACACATCCATATATTTACAGTATGACCGGTTACACCACTAATAAGAATAATCTTGCAGACAATTACTACCATACACATTTTCAATTTGAGAGTGATATTGACATGGAATTAATTAACCGCTATGCAGGCAAGCAGCCTTCTACTTTTGTATCATCTTCAGCCTTTAAGTTCACTCATCATCAGGTATCCGTTATTGCTGAACATCTTAGTAGATGCATTAATAAAACCTATCCTTATCTGAACAGTCTTATTAAGCCGTTGTCAGTCCAGGCTGCTATTTACTCAATAAAAGCTGAAGCCAAGATGCTTCAAAAGTGTAAAAAGCCTGCAAAAGAGTTTATTATGAAACTAGAGTCACATGGAAAGTTTCACGCTCTTGTTTCTCCTTTAATTCTACTGGATGGTGGTATTGTTTCTAAGGACTGCCTTAATCTTGCGCATAATACCTGGATTAATCCATGGGATAAATCTATATATTCAGAAGATTCATTTCTTCAACTATTAGACAAAGCACGCGAGACTCTACTGGATTCTCTTATATTATTAGATAAAAATACTGATCCCGCATTAAAAATGGTTAACTATAATAATAACTACTATAATGATTTTTTAGATAAAATCGGTAATCGCTCATATAGTTCAGGCCTTCCTCTTAACTAAAACTGCCGGAGATTGCATAAGATGTTTTACCATCCCACACAATCTCCAGCAGTTTATTTATCTATCTCCGCTTGTTTTTTGTTTAGCTATTACTAAGCCCACGGACATAAATGCCAATGCAAAAAGTAACTCTATTCCCATCCACTTCCATATATCACTCATACTTGATAGGCTATGGTCTGACAACCTGTGTATAGCCTCATTAGTCTTAACATACCAATATGTCGGTGTAAAACTTCCTATCTTGCTCGCCACACTGCCTAACATACTCATAGGTACAAAGCACCCACCTAGGAATGCACATCCCAGTGAAAATGTATTTCCAACTGCTTGAATACCATTATCTGATTTGATAAGGGTGCTTATCATATAGGCAAAAGCTACAGTTGCTATAATAAGCGCAAGCATATTGATTCCAATAAACAACAGATTGATATTCAATACATCCTTACCAACCACTAAAACTCCTGATAGCATATTAATTCCCCATATAACTATCATAAACATTGCGTTTGATACAACCTGTATAATGTTAAGTTTAATAGGTTTAATAGGTGATACTATATTTCTTTTCTTAAGATCTGTAGCATTAAATGTTACTAATAATGAACTTACACCAAAAATACCAAGTGCCATAACTGGATATGCGGCGAAATTATAATGGTACATACTATGCTCATTTACCTCTGTAATATTCTCACTACTTAATTCAACATCAGTACTTATTTTCATATTATCATTAGTTAACTTTATTATTTCATTAATATCAGTTTCATTTCCTGCCATATATAATTTAGCCGTATTTAGGTAATTGTCAATCATACTATCTACAAACATACCACTAAATGAACCTGCGATTTCATTCTTAGGCAATTTTACTTTTTTTCCTTGTTCAAAATCTTCTGAAAAACCTTTAGGAATCGTAATTACATATTCTGTTATTCTATAAAATAATGCATCCTGAATTCCTATATCGGACTCTACAATCTCTGCATCATCAGTATTTGCAGCGATATAGTCTGTAAGCGCCTTTGCAAGTTTTCCGTCTTTATCCTGATTAATAACTGTGGTTCTCACGGTGCTGCTTTTAAATGATGTAGCTGTATTGCTTCTTCCAGCTGATGACATTGAGGAAATACCAATAAAAATAGCTGTATAAATAACAAGAGTCAGGAAATTCTTTTTCATAATCTTATAGCATGCTTTAAATACTGTCATATCTCTGCCTCCTTAATATCAATACTGTAAATGCAAAGCAGACCGCTGCCATAGCTATTAAAATATAGATATTTTCCCAATATTTTGAAAGATTATCGTAATAATAAAGCTTTAAATAGGAATCTGTAATAAGATTAGCTGGATTAATTCTATCAATTATTGGTGCTGCTTCCATAACTTTATATTTCATACTGCTATCCATCATTCCTGCTAAAAATGAACATAACATAGCAAAACTTGTTACTATAGCAGTCTTAGTCTTTTCATTCTTTTTGATTGCCGCTCCTAATAATGTTCCCAAACTTATGCCGGTTATTGAACCAACAATTGTTGTTATAATAATGTAGATATATCTGCTTCCAAAATCAACTCCTAGAACAAAGGCTAAGAATCCAAGAATTATAAATACCGCCAAAGTCTGCATTACAATACTTGCTAATATATTAGCTAAGAACATCCTTAATTTAGGAACCGGAGATAAACAGCTTCTCATTCCCTGCGGTGACAGGTTTGCCTGAATATTCACAATCTCTCTAACACCTACCTGTGCCCCATATAGGCAAGTCATGGCTAAAACTGTATAAAAATATGCAACTACTGTATTGGGTTTATTCTCCGAAGTATTAACACTTTTTGTATATTCTTCTGTGCTATTTAGAATCTTAGACGCCTCTTCTGTCATCTGCCCATTATTTTTAGAGTAAATATATGTAACTGCTGCAATCTTTTGCTTTGCTACATCCATGAACTCTTTAATTATAGTTTGACTAGTTCCATTTTCTTTTACAACCAGTTTTTCATCATTATTATCATTACCATCTACATAAATGTAACCAGAAATTTTACTAGCCTTTAATAACTCATCTGCTTCATCTTTATTAACATATGAAACATTAAACATTGCATCATCACCATTTGCTACACTCTTTAGTATCTCCCCGAACATAGCATCATCTGTATAAGCCTGGTCTTGCACTACTGCTATATCAATCTTTTCAAATTCTTCCCCGTCTAAAATATTGGTTAAGCCCAACTGAAAGAAAATAGATAGACATATAGGAAATACAATAATCCAAAACAAAATGGATTTTGATCTGGCATAGTATTTAATTCTGTTTAAAAACAAATGATTAAACATTATCTCTCAGCTCCTTGCCTGTAATTTCAAGAAATACATCATTAAGTGTTGGTTCTTCAGAAAATACATTTCCTATAGATACATTATTCTCCTGCATACAGTGAAGAATACTAACCAGACTATGTTGACCTTTTTCGGATCTAATCTGTAGATATTTATTTTCGTAATATGCACCACACACATTTGGAAGTTTAACTATCTTACTTTTTAAATCTTCTATGTTTTCACATTCTAATATTTCAATGCTAATCTTCTCTTCAAGACCTACCATGTCCTTTAATTCTTCCTTAGTACCAGTAGCAATAATTTTACCTTTATCAATAATTGCTATTCTACTACACAATTGTTCTATCTCTTCCATATAATGAGAAGTATAAATTATGGTTGCTCCATTCTGATTTAGCTTTTTAATCCCTTCCAGAATATTATTTCTACTCTGTGGGTCAACTGCCACTGTAGGTTCATCCATAAGTATCAGTTTAGGCTTGTGAGCAATTCCACAGGCAATATTAAGTCTTCTTAACAGTCCTCCACTAAGCTTTTTAGGATAAAACTTAACAAATTCACCTAATCCAGTAAATTCTATTGCATCATCAACAAGCTTTCTTCTCTCATTACTATCTGAAATATATAATCCACAAAAATAGTTGATATTCTCATATACTGTAAGTTCTTCAAACACTGCCACATTCTGCATTACCACTCCAATATCCTTTTTAATGTCATATGAAGTTGGTGTCATACGCTTACCAAAAATGCTGATATTTCCTTTATCATATTGTAATAATGATAACATGCAGTTAATTGTTGTTGTTTTACCAGAACCATTTGGTCCTAAAAAGCCAAATATCTCTCCCTCTTCTATATCAAGGTTTAAATGATCTACGGCTACCATTTCTCCATATCTCTTGACCAGATTTTCTATTTTTACAATCATACTGGCTCTCCTTTCTCATATCTTTATTATGTATACATATTACACCATACAGATTTCATTTCCAAGTGACTTAAGATAAATACTATTATGACAAATGTAATATATTGAGAGTGACTTTTTTGTGTACAAATTAAGTTTATATGTTACAATATATTTAAATATGATGTCTTTTGACAGAATGGCTGGTGCTATGTTATATGGAAAAGATTTTAGATAAAGTAATTATATATATATGTTGCAGCATATTTTTGCTAAGCAATGGAATGAATATTTATAGTTCAATTCCACTTTTAATTGCTATAGTATTTTCCTCATTTGCTACTGCATTTAAGAATCCTGCAATAAAGATTGGTGCATATATTTTATTTGTAATTCTGATGGCTTTCTACCCTAATATCACATATTTTATACCTCTTATGTGTTATGATTTATATTGTGAACCATTCCGGTATGTTACAGTAGTAGCAATATTTCCTATATTTTTTAATTTTACCGTTTTTCCTCGTTTAGGCTACTTTTGGATAAGTATTATTACCCTGCTTGTTCTCATGTTAAAATATAGAACTACAGACTTTCTTGAAGCTAAAAAACAGTACGTTACACTTAAAGATGATACTATTGAAAGCACCAACCAACTAAACCTTAAGAATAAGGAACTTCTTGAGAAACAGGATTATGAGATAACTAATGCTACTCTTAATGAACGTAACAGAATAGCGAGGGAGATTCACGATTCGGTCGGACACCTTCTAAGCAGTTCAATTTTGCAAATAGGTGCTCTTCTTGCTATAACTAAAGATGAACTTGTAAAAGAGAATCTTACCAATATTAAAGATACCTTATCCACAGGAATGGATAGCATTAGAACAAGTATCCACAATTTGCATGAAGAATCCATGGATTTAAACTCTAAACTTTCCGAGATTGTCAAGAATTTCACTTTTTGTGAAGTTAATTATACATATAAGATATCTTCTGATTTTTGTATGAAGGCAAAATATACCATTTTATTTGTAGTTAAAGAGGCTCTTTCAAATGTTATGAAACATTCTAATGCCACCAAAGTCACTATCATTATCACTGAATTACCATCATTTTATCAGATTAAGATTGAAGATAATGGCACAATTAGCAGGAATTCTTCGCTAAATAACGGAATGGGCATGTCAAGCATTTCCGATCGAGTTTCATCTTTAAATGGTAACATTAACATCACAAGAAAAAATGGATATAAGATATTTATTACACTTCCAAAGGAGGATTTTAATTGAACATTATAATTGTAGATGATGACAAATTAGTTTGTCAGGCACTAAAGACTATTCTAGAGTCAGATTCAGAAATCAGTGTTGTTTCTTTAGGTCATAGCGGTGAAGACGCTGTCAAACTTTATAGTACATATAAACCTGACATTCTGTTAATGGACATACGAATGGCAGGTATGACTGGTATTTCCGCTGGCGAGATTATCCTTAAAGAATATACTGATGCCAAGATATTATATCTTACCACTTTTGCTGACAATGAATATATAATTACTGCTCTTAAAATAGGTGCCAAAGGATATCTGTTAAAGCAGAATTTTGAAAGTATTGTTCCTGCAATAAGAGCTGTAATTAGTGGACAGAGTGTATTTGGAGACGAAATTATTGCTAAAATACCTACTATGTCTATGGGTTCTACTAATAATCTTGAAAAGCTTGACCTGACCTCAAGGGAAATTGATATTATTACCAATGTTGCTGAAGGATTAAGTAATAAAGAAATCTCTGAATTACTTTTTCTTAGTGAAGGTACTGTTAGAAATTACATCAGTACAATTTTAGAAAAATTGAATCTTAGAGACCGCACTCAGCTTGCTATCTTCTATTATAAGAATAGATAATACAAGAACCATTTGTTATTAATGAATAATTCTTTTCATTTTTGATATTATAATGTTATAACATCTCTGAAAGGAAATATATGAAAAAGATTATTCTCACATATCTTGTAATTGTAGCTGCCTCAATCATATATTCAATGGGCATTAGCCTGTTTTTAAACCCAAATAATCTTGCGCCTGGTGGTCTTTCAGGAATAGCAATTATGCTTAACTATACCTATGGCATTTCCACTGGTCTGCTTATATTCATTATAAATATACCTCTTATGGTTGCTGGAATATGGAAATTTGGATTCAAGTTTTTTATTTCTACTATATTTGCTGTAATACTAACTTCCTCTTTAATTGAGGTATTTGCTGTTTTTTCTCCACTTACCACAGACCCTCTTGTGGCTTCTCTTGCAGGTGGAGTTATGCTTGCTTTTGGTATGGGATGCATATTCAAAGTAGGCGCAACTACTGGCGGATCGGACATTGTAATTAAGCTTATTAAGATAAAATATAAGCATATAGAAACAGGACGGCTATTCTTAATAATGGATTCCATAATTGTTGCTATTTCTGCTTATGTATATAAAGATATTACACTTGCGCTCTATTCAGCCTTAACTGTATATGTTATTTCTCTCATACTTGATAAGGTTCTATACGGAAATGATGGTGCAAAGTTAGTATTTATCATTACAGAACATGAAGATTCTATAAATACGCGTATTCAAAACGAATTACACATTACCAGTACTAATATTGATGTATATGGCGGATATACAATGCATAACAAAGCTTTGCTTTTATGTGCTATGAGAAAACAAAATCTACCTCGTATATGCGATATTGTAAAAGAAGTAGATGATAATGCATTTCTTATTGTTACCTCCGCAACCGAAGTATATGGTCAAGGCTACAAAGAACATAGCAGCATTAGATTATAGCATTACATTTATAAAATTATTGATTGAAAGGATATATACCTATGATTAAAGGAAAATTTTTATCACCTAAAGACGATTTACACATTATTACTACCTTGCGTAATTTAGCATTTGAAGATACCAGCTATCTTTCTTCCATTAATGATTCTCTAGCCATGCATGTTATTGCTTATGATGATAATAAACCAATAGGCTGTGGTAGTATTCAGATTACTGACGATGATACTATGTGTATAATTAATAATATCTGCGTACTTCCTGAATACAGAAAACGCAGATATGGTGACTTTATACTTAGAATGCTTGTTGATAGAGCTTTTAGCGCACATATCTATAACATTAGATTAACAACACCTTATAAATACATAACCTTTTTTAAGAATATTGGATTTGCAAATACCTTAAATTGCGACGATATCACTGATGATATTAATACTCTTACATTAAATGAAGATTCTCCAATAAATATGCTTTTAACTTCAAGCACCTTTAAGACTGGATGTGGTCATGGATATGAACACTAATTCTGCTCCTTCATTACGAATCTATTATCCATAGTTTTCATAATATCTCTAATCTGTATCTGCTGATATGTTTTTTTATGTCCAATATCGTATATTGTATTGGAATTAAATCCCAATACAGTTGGGCGAAGTAAATTGTATTCATTCTCTCTTATGATTACACCTTTTTCACCATTTGTAAGTTCTACGCATGCTCCAGTTGGAAGTATATTAATACTTTCCATCAATGCCTGAACTATTTTTTCATCAAATTCTTCATCATGGCCTAATAAAAACTTAATAGCTGAAAATTCGGAAACAGGATCTTTATATATTCTCAATGCTGTTAACGTATCAAACATATCTGCTGTCATAATAATCTTAGTTCCAAGAAGTAATTTTTGTTTAATCTTAACCGTTCCTGGTATCCTATCATTCATCTCATTATGTAGCTGAGCTATATATCTTCTAATTCCGGCAGGTATATTGTAGTTGTTCTTAATCAATTCAAAACCTTTTATACTGCTTTCATGAATTAAATCTAATTCTTCTTTGGTAATCTTATCCGTCTTGTATAATATATCTTCTGGGACATAGAGTTTGCCAATATCATGAAAAAGTGAAGCTGTTATAAGATATTTTTTTTCATTATCTGGCAATCCCAGCTTATTCGCAATTAATGCCGAAAGCATTGCAACGCTTAGAGAATGCTTATATGTATAATCATCAGGGCTTCGCAAACTTTGAATATAGCTTACCTTAGTATCTAAGTGTCCAAAATTATTGCATATCTGATCAGATAATTTTAGTATATTCTTCTCAGGCTTCTTACTAATTGCTGCATCTAGTTCCTCTTTTAATGTAAATCCTGCAACTGTTTGAAACTTTTCAAATTCTATCTCTTCATCTGTCATAGGTGGCAGTGGTTCAGCTGGTTCTAGTATATATACTCCAAAGAGTCCGAACTGACTAATACTATTCAATCCTGATGCTGGTAAAATAGAATTCCTTGAATATAACAATACACCAGTCTTGCTATAAATAGGTTTTGCAAGTCTCATTCCTGGTTTTAAATCCGCAGTCCTAACTAATTTCATTTGGGGTCTCCATAAATAATATTTATTTTTATTATACGCATAATGAGACCAATTTTCAAGGTTATTTTTTGATTTTTCGAGCTAAATATACAAATGGTGTATCTAATAGACTTGTTACAATAAAAATTACATAACTTGAAAGTGCTATACTTACTAATGTTCTAAAACTATATACTCCTAAAAAAGCTCCAAATGTAAATAAAACTGTATTCAAAAGTTGTGATATAAGAGTAGAAGCGTTGTTTCTAAGCCATAAATACCTGTCTTTATCACCACATATTTTAGTAGTAAATGACCACCACTTATGATACGCCCATACATCAAACCTCTGTGCAATAGCATATACCGCAAAACTACTAATCATTAACCTTGGTGTATTAGAAAAAATAGTCTTTATCGCAGGACTTGCAAAATCTTCGCTGTTTGGTGTATATAATAGCCATGACTGACTAATTACAATAAATGCAACTGATGCCGCAATTCCTATATTAACAGCTTTTTGAGCTGATTTTTTACCATATATTTCACTAAGTATATCTGTTACCAAAAATGTTGAAGCAAATAGCACATTTCCCAATGTCTGATCCATTCCAAAAGCTCTGACCATGATAAGTACTTCTATATTAGCTGATATAGTTGCCAATACTGTAAAGCAATACAGTCCATACTCTCCAAAGAATCTGTATGCTAATAACGTCATACTAAATATAACAACAACCGATAAAATCAGTAGCAATTCATTACTCATCTTCATTTCCTCCCACGCCAAAATCTGTATTATTTAGTAGTATATCCACTCTTTTATTGTCTTTATATATTGGATATACTTCTTCAATAAATATCTTTCTAACTCTCAAATCCGGCTTAATAGGTTTGCTATTCTCAATCATTATATTTACACATACTCTTTCAAAATATTGCAAGCCTGTTTCTATGTCATTAATCATTGATTCTTTCGTCTGATTTGCAATACCCTGAAGTAGGCATACTTCATCAAATCCTTTGCTAATCTCCTTTGGGTTTTCTTCGTTTATACCTTTATCAAGTATATTCTCTCTATGTTCTCTGTTAAATGTTTCAACTCCTATCTTTACCTTTACGATTATGTTCTCTTTTGAGAATCTGTCTCTTATATCCTTAATTTCAAATCTATGCATCCAATGACACTCAAAATAAATCTCTTTAATATTACATTTTTTCATTGTCTTAATAATATACTCAATGGTATCTTCATCTAGGTCCACAAAACTTCCTGAATTGATTACTTCAAGCTTACCATAGATACCTGTTACTTTATCAAGTACTTCTATATTAATATTATAATTTTCTTTTATATTGGTACTGAAGTCAAGGTGATAGTCGCAAAATGTACACCTTCTCCATTTACAGCCGCTTCCTCTTAAAAGCACTATTTCACGCGGATTTTTGTCGTTTATTATTGAATATCTGTTCATTTTTATCTCCATACTACGCTACTGCGTATTTTTCCATAACGCAAAAAAAGGGACTCCCGCCTATAAGAAGGCGGGAAAATCCCATCTTTATGTCCTAGTTTTGTTTTTATGGACAGGATGGTTACGAACTGTCCTATTAAGTTGTTAATGAATTTGTTATTAATTACAAATCCAATATATTTGAATTATTCAGTAATCTCAACAGTTTCTTCAGCAGTAGCTGTCTCTAATACTTCTTCATTCATTTCGTCAAGTACGATATCATCATCATCTGAAATGTTTATTTCTTCATTCTCTGTATCAAGCTTAACTGAACGATATCTCTTCATACCTGTTCCAGCTGGAATAAGTTTACCAATGATAACATTCTCTTTTAATCCAATAAGTGGATCAACTTTACCGTTAATAGCTGCTTCTGTAAGAACCTTAGTTGTCTCCTGGAAAGAAGCTGCTGATAAGAATGAATTTGTAGCAAGAGATGCCTTTGTTATACCAAGCATTACCTGCTTACCATCTGCTGGCTCTTTTCCTTCAGATACAAGTGCTTCGTTCATCTCATCATAATCTAATACATCAAGAGATGTTCCTGGTAATACATCTGAATCACCACTTGTTTCGATTTTAATCTTCTTAAGCATCTGTCTAACAATAACTTCAATATGCTTATCATTAATCTCAACACCTTGTAGACGATAAACTCTTTGAACTTCACGAATCATATAATCCTGAACTGCACGAACACCTTTAATCTTAAGGATATCATGTGGGTTTACACTACCTTCTGTAAGTTCATCACCAGCTTCAAGCATAACACCATCCTGAATCTTGATTCTTGAACCATAAGGAATAAGATAAGCCTTTGAATTACCACTGTCATCTGTAATAATGATTTCACGTTTCTTCTTTGTATCCTTAATTTCAGCTTTTCCGCCAAACTCTGCAATAATTGCAAGTCCCTTAGGCTTTCTAGCTTCAAAAAGTTCCTCAACACGTGGAAGACCTTGTGTGATATCATCACCGGCAACACCACCTGTATGGAATGTACGCATAGTAAGCTGTGTACCAGGTTCACCAATTGACTGTGCAGCTATAATACCAACTGCTTCACCAACCTGTACTGCCTGACCAGTAGCCATATTAGCTCCATAACATTTAGCACATACACCAATATGTGATTTACAGGTAAGAATTGTACGAATCTTAACTGATGTTTTTCCAGTTGCACAAACCTTTGCTGCTCTCTTAGGTGTAATCATATGATTTGCTTTGACTATAACTTCACCATTAGCATCGTTAATTGTCTCTGCTGAATATCTACCTGTAATTCTCTCTTCTAGTGCTTCAATTGTTTCTCCACCATCCATAAATGCTTCAATCTCCATAAATGGAATAGCTTTGCCTTCACAACAATCAACCTGTCTTATAATAAGATCCTGAGATACGTCAACAAGACGTCTTGTTAAGTATCCTGAATCGGCTGTTCTAAGGGCTGTATCTGAAAGTCCTTTTCTAGCACCATGAGCTGAGATGAAGTACTCAAGTACATCAAGACCTTCACGGAAGTTAGATTTGATAGGCAATTCAATTGTCTTACCAGTTGTATCTGCCATCAGTCCACGCATACCAGCAAGCTGTTTAATCTGCTTGTCAGAACCACGGGCTCCTGAATCAGCCATCATATAGATGTTGTTGTATTTATCAAGTCCGCCTAACAGAGCCTTTGTAATTTCATCATCGGCTTCCTGCCAAACTTTAATAACTTCTTTATATCTTTCTTCATCAGTAATGAATCCACGACGGAAATTCTTAGTAATATCTTCAACTGTTGATTCAGCCTGCTTAATAATCTCTTTCTTGGCAGCAGGAACTGTCATATCAGAAATAGAAACTGTCATTGCTGCTCTTGTTGAGTATTTGTAACCCATTGACTTAATATCATCAAGTACTTCAGCTGTCTTAGTTGCTCCGTGTGTATTAATAACTTTCTCAAGAATCTTCTTTAACTGTTTCTTACCAACATGATAATCAACTTCAAGTTTTAAGATATCTTCTTCTGTTTCTCTTGTTGTAAGTCCAAGATCCTGTGGAAGTATCTCATTGAAGATAAAACGTCCAAGTGTTGAATTAACAATACCTTTAATTTTTTTACCTTCTGGTGTAGTTTTAGTAATTCCAACATGAATCTGTGCATGTAATGAAACAGCGCCATTTTCATATGCAAGAATAGCTTCGTTAACACTCTTAAATATCTTTCCTTCTCCAAGATCGCCAGGGCGTTCCTGTGTAAGATAGTAGATACCAAGTACCATATCCTGTGAAGGAACAGCAACAGGTGCACCATCAGATGGTTTTAATAAATTATTAGGTGAAAGTAATAAGAATCTACATTCAGCCTGTGCCTCAACGGAAAGTGGAAGATGAACAGCCATCTGATCACCATCGAAATCGGCATTATATGCAGTACATACAAGAGGATGAAGCTTAATAGCCTTTCCTTCTACAAGAATTGGCTCAAATGCCTGAATACCAAGTCTATGAAGTGTAGGTGCACGATTAAGCATTACTGGATGTTCTTTTATAACATCTTCTAATACATCCCAAACTTCTGGCTGAAGTCTCTCAACCATCTTTTTAGCCTGCTTAATATTATGAGCAGTTCCATTAGCAGCAAGTTCTTTCATAACAAATGGTTTAAATAATTCAATAGCCATTTCTTTTGGAAGACCACACTGATATATTTTAAGCTCAGGTCCAACTACGATAACCGAACGTCCTGAATAATCGACACGCTTACCAAGTAGGTTCTGACGGAAACGTCCCTGTTTACCCTTTAACAAATCTGAAAGTGATTTCAAAGCTCTGTTACCAGGTCCAGTTACTGGGCGGCCACGTCTACCATTATCTATCAATGCATCAACTGCTTCCTGAAGCATTCTCTTTTCATTTCTAACAATAATCTCAGGAGCTCCTAATTCAAGCAATCTCTGAAGACGGTTGTTTCTATTTATAATTCTTCTATAAAGGTCATTAAGATCTGATGTTGCAAAACGGCCACCATCAAGCTGTACCATAGGACGTAAATCTGGTGGAATTACAGGGATAACTTTAAGAATCATCCAAGCTGGATTATTGCCTGATGCTCTAAATGCTTCAACGACCTCAAGTCTCTTAATAATTCTTGCACGTTTCTGGCCTGTTGCATCTTTTAATCCTGTTTTTAATTCTTCTGAATCTTTTTCAAGATCTATAGCCTCGAGCAATTCATCAATAGCCTCAGCACCCATACCTACACGGAATGCTGTTCCCCATTTGTCATAAGCATCTCTATATTCCTTCTCAGAAAGAACCTGCTTATACTGAAGATCAGTATTACCCTGATCAAGTACTATATATGAAGCAAAGTATAATACTTTTTCAAGAATTCTTGGTGATAAATCAAGGATTAATCCCATTCTACTTGGTATTCCCTTGAAGTACCAGATATGTGATACAGGAGCTGCAAGTTCAATACGACCCATACGTTCTCTACGAACGCTGGCCTTAGTAACTTCAACACCACATCTATCACATACAACGCCTTTAAATCTTACCTTTTTGTACTTACCACAGTGACATTCCCAGTCCTTGCTTGGTCCAAAGATCTTCTCACAAAAAAGTCCATCTTTTTCTGGCTTAAGTGTTCTATAGTTAATTGTTTCAGGCTTTGTAACAATACCTGATACATTCCAATCCTGCCAAGCCTTTGAGTTTTTATCCTCTGGTTCTTCTGTCCTCTGTGCCCAAGCACGAATCTTCTCAGGAGAAGCTAAACCAATCTTAATTTTATCAAAAGTCATTGGTTGATAAGTTGTATTATTTGTTTCTGGCATTCTAGACGCTCCCTTCTATTATTCTTCAGAATCGAAATCGCTGTCATCAACGTCTTCGGTATCTATATCAATATAGTCATCATCAGAATCTTCGCTTACAGAGTCTACAAGTTCTCCATCTTCAAAGGTTTTTTCAGCAAAACCATGTGCTCCGAAATCTTCTTCTTCATTCTTATTGTATGAATCTCCAGATATTATTGAATTCCAGTCTGTATCGGCAGCATCAATATTTTCAACCATCTCTACTTCTGTATCATCTTCTCTTAACACTTTAACATCAAGTGCAAGTGACTGAAGTTCTTTTAATAATACTTTGAATGATTCTGGAATACCTGGCTCAGGAATATTTTCACCTTTAATAATTGCTTCGTATGTCTTAACACGACCAACAACATCATCAGATTTAACTGTTAAGATTTCCTGTAATGTATATGATGCTCCATATGCTTCAAGAGCCCATACTTCCATCTCTCCGAATCTCTGACCACCGAACTGTGCTTTACCACCAAGTGGCTGCTGAGTTACTAATGAGTAAGGTCCTGTAGAACGCGCATGAATCTTATCATCAACAAGATGATGAAGTTTGAGGTAATGCATATGTCCTATTGTTACACGGCTGTCAAAGAATTCTCCTGTTCTGCCATCTCGTAACTGAACCTTTCCATCTCTAGAAAGTGGAACACCTTTCCATTCTTTTCTATGATCAAGGTTCTCATGAAGATAATCAAGAATCTCTTCATTAAGGACATCTTTATATTTTTCGTAGAACTCATCCCACTCTGTATTAACGTAATCATTTGCAACATCAAGTGTATCCATAATATCATATTCATTTGCACCATCAAATACAGGAGTAGAAATATTAAATCCTAATGCTTTAGCAGCAAGACTTAAATGAATCTCAAGTACCTGTCCGATGTTCATACGAGATGGAACACCTAATGGGTTAAGAACGATATCAAGAGGACGTCCGTTTGGAAGGAATGGCATATCTTCTACTGGTAATATACGGGAAACAACACCCTTATTACCATGACGACCAGCCATCTTATCTCCAACTGAAATCTTTCTCTTCTGAGCAATATATATACGAACTGACTGATTTACACCAGGAGATAATTCATCACCATTTTCTCTTGTAAATACTTTGGCATCTACAATAATTCCGTACTCACCATGAGGTACTTTAAGTGATGTATCTCTAACTTCTCTGGCTTTTTCACCAAAAATAGCTCTCAATAATCTTTCTTCTGCTGTAAGCTCTGTCTCTCCCTTAGGAGTTACTTTACCTACAAGGATATCTCCTGCACGAACTTCTGCACCGATTCTAATAATTCCTCTTTCATCAAGATCCTTTAAGGCATCATCACCAACACCAGGAACATCACGTGTGATTTCTTCTGGTCCTAGCTTTGTATCACGGGCTTCTGCTTCATATTTTTCAATATGAACTGATGTATAAACATCATCCTGTACAAGTCTTTCACTAAGTAATACAGCATCCTCGTAATTGTAACCTTCCCATGTCATAAATCCAATTAATGGGTTCTTACCAAGTGCTATTTCACCATTGTTAGTAGAAGCACCATCTGCAATAACCTGTCCTGCTTCAACATGTTCACCCTTGAATACAATAGGCTTCTGGTTGTAACAGTTGCTCTGATTACTTCTTGCAAATTTAATTAATTTGTATATTTCTTTCTGTCCATCATCATCATACTTGATTGTTATATCTTTAGATGTTGATCTTTCAACAGTACCTGCTTTTTTAGCAACGACACATACACCTGAATCTACTGCTGCTTTTGTTTCCATACCTGTACCAACAACTGGTGCTTCTGTAGTAAGAAGAGGTACGGCCTGACGCTGCATATTAGATCCCATAAGTGCTCGGTTAGCATCATCATTCTCAAGGAACGGAATCATTGATGTTGCAACAGAGAATACCATCTTAGGTGAAACATCCATAAGATCAATCTTCTTCTTTTCAAATTCTGAAGTTTCTTCACGGTAACGTCCAGATACATTGTTACCTATAAAATGTCCTTCATCATCAATTGGCTCATTAGCCTGTGCAACTACAAAATTATCTTCTTCATCTGCTGTAAGATAGATAACTTCATCAGTTACTACTGGATTAGTTGGATCCTGACTCTTATCTACCTTACGGTAAGGAGCTTCAATGAATCCATATTCATTAATTCTCGCATATGTTGCAAGTGAGTTAATAAGACCAATGTTAGGACCTTCAGGTGTCTCAATAGGGCACATTCTTCCATAGTGTGAATAATGTACATCTCGAACCTCAAATCCTGCTCTATCTCTAGAAAGACCACCAGGACCAAGTGCTGATAAACGTCTCTTATTTGTAAGCTCAGCAAGAGGGTTATTCTGATCCATAAACGCTGACAGCTGTGAACTACCAAAGAATTCTTTAACTGATGCAGTTACAGGTTTAATATTAATAAGTGACTGTGGTGATATACCCTCAAGATCCTGTGTTGTCATTCTTTCACGAACAACTCTTTCCATTCTTGATAAACCAATTCTATACTGGTTTTGTAACAATTCACCTACAGCTCTGATTCTTCTGTTTCCTAAATGATCGATATCATCACTATTACCAATACCATATTCAAGATTCATACAGTAATTTATTGATGATATAATATCTTCTTTAGTTATATGTTTTGGTATTAACTCCGAAACATTCTTCTTTATTGCTTCTTTGAGTTCATCTTCTGTCTCATTCTCCTCAAGTATCTGAGCAAGAACTGGATAGAAAACGTCCTCTGTAATTCCTAATTCTCTACAGTCGAAATCAACAAAATTACTAATATCTACTACCATATTAGAAATAACTTTTTCGTTTTTCTCTTCTGTCTGTATCCATACAAATGGAACAGCGGCGTTTTGAATAGTTACAGCTAATTCTTTAGTCACAGTAGTGCCTGCTTCTGCAAGTACTTCACCTGTTGTAGTATCAAGAACATCTTCAGCAAGAATATGATTCTTAATTCTATTCTTAAATGCTAACTTTTTGTTGAATTTGTATCTACCTACTTTAGCAAGATCATATCTCCTTGCATCAAAGAACATACTCGCTATTAAACTCTCAGCACTCTCTACACTCAAAGGCTCACCTGGACGTATTTTTTTGTACAGTTCTAAAAGACCATCCTGATAGTTATCAGAAGTGTCCTTTTCAAAGCTTGCTAATAATTTAGCTTCTTCACCAAATAATTCAGTAATCTCTGCATTCGTACCATATCCTAATGATCTGATAAGAACAGTTACAGGTACTTTTCTTGTCCTATCTACACGAACATAAAAAATATCGTTAGAATCAGTCTCATATTCTAACCATGCACCTCTATTAGGTATAACTGTTGATGAATATAATTTTTTACCGAGCTTGTCATGATCTATTCCATAATAGATTCCCGGTGAACGAACCAGCTGACTTACGATAACACGCTCAGCACCATTTATTACAAATGTACCTGTAGCTGTCATCAATGGTAAATCGCCCATGAATATTTCATGTTCTGCGATTTCACCAGTTTCTTTGTTGTGAAGTCTTACTTTGACTTTGAGAGGAGCTGCATATGTAGCATCTCTTTCTTTGCATTCTTCGATAGTATACTTTTTCTCATCTTCACATAACTGAAAATCAACAAATTCTAGACTTAAGTGATTGCTGTAATCCTCGATTGGAGATATATCATCGAAACCTTCTTTTAGTCCCTCGTCCAGAAACCACTGGTATGAGTTTTTCTGGATTTCAATCAGGTTCGGCATCTCGAGTACCTCTTTTTGTCTTGAGTAACTCATTCTCATGCTTTTGCCTGTTCTCACTGGACGTATTCTGTTTTTCTCCATTGACATTTCACCCCTGTTTCCATAATATTGAGCTTATTTTTTTGCATCATTTTTAGCAAAACGTGAATAATTGGCGCATAACGCCACGTCACCACAATAGTGCATTTTCCATCTTACCACAATCTGGTATCAAAGTCAACTATTTATAATCATATTTTTACATGGCAGATTTACCTAATAGCTAACCCCTTGATATAAAACATCGCCTCTCATTTAATATCAAGGTTATGTTACTGCGTATTTTCCTATAAAGATAAGAAGCCTATGAAATGCATATAACATTTCATAGGCTTCTTATTTTAAGTACTGCTTAATGCTTTCGCACACGTGTTAATAACAATATTATTTAATTGTTGCAACAGCGCCTTCAGCTTCAAGTTTAGTTTTGATATCTTCAGCTTCTTCTTTAGAAACAGCTTCTTTAACGATCTTAGGAGCGCCATCAACTACGTCTTTAGCTTCTTTTAATCCTAATCCTGTAGCATCTTTAACAACTTTGATAACCTTAACTTTGTTTGGTCCAACTTCTGTTAATTCAACATCAAATTCTGTCTTTTCTTCTTCTGCTGCTCCAGCTGCTGCTCCAGCTGCAACTACAACACCTGCTGCTGCTGATACGCCGAATTCCTCTTCGCAAGCTTTAACTAAATCGTTTAATTCTAATACTGATAAACCTTTGATTACTTCAATAATTTCCT
>CAZNEZ010000016.1:0-35583 GCA_964572475.1 uncultured Lachnospiraceae bacterium | reverse complement strand
AAATAGAACTATCACCATGTGGATGATATTTACCCATTGTATCACCGACAATACGCGCACATTTACGATGTGGCTTGTCCGGTCCATTATTAAGTTCAATCATAGAAAATAGAATTCTTCTTTGAACTGGCTTCATTCCATCTCTTACATCAGGAAGAGCACGTGCTGCAATAACACTCATGGCATAATCAATATATGATTTTTCCATGGTTTTCTTTAAATCAACGTCATGGATTTTATCAAAGATATTTTCGTCCATTTATTTTTCCTCCTATATATCCAGATTCTGTACGAATTTGGCATTAGCTTCAATAAATTCACGTCTTGGTTCAACCTGATCACCCATAAGAGTTGAAAATGTAAGGTCAACATCTGACTGTGAATCATCATCCATATTTACTCGTAATAGAATTCTGGACTCTGGATCCATTGTTGTCTCCCAAAGCTGAGAAGCATCCATCTCTCCAAGACCTTTATAACGCTGAATCTTATTGTTACTGTCTCTTCCGATTTCAAGTAAAATACTGTTAAGCTCATCATCACTGTATGCATAATAAACTTTTTTATTTTTTGAAACCTGATATAAAGGTGGCTGTGCAAGATATACATATCCATCTTTAATCAAATCAGGCATAAATCTATAGAAAAATGTAAGTAATAATGTGGCTATATGAGCACCATCAACATCGGCATCTGTCATAATAATAATCTTATGATATCTTAACTTGTTAATATTAAAATCTTCATGAATTCCTGTACCAAATGCTGTAATCATAGCCTTAATCTCAGCATTTCCAAGAATCTTATCAAGTCTTGCTTTTTCAACATTAAGAATTTTACCTCTAAGTGGTAAAATAGCTTGTATTGCTCTATCTCTTGCTGTCTTTGCAGAACCACCAGCAGAATCTCCTTCGACTATATATATCTCACAGTTTTTAGGATCTTTATCTGAACAATCTGCTAATTTACCAGGTAAGCTAGTACCCTCTAATGCCGTTTTTCTTCTAGTAAGATCTCTTGCTTTTCTGGCTGCATCTCTTGCTCTTTGTGCCATTATTGACTTCTCACAAATAGTTTTAGCAACTGTAGGATTCTGTTCTAAGAAATAAGTTAACTGCTCAGTAACTATATTCTCAACTGCACCTCTAGCCTCACTGTTTCCTAACTTCTGCTTTGTTTGTCCCTCAAATTGAGGATCTTCAATCTTTATACTAATAATAGCTGTTAAACCTTCTCTAATGTCTTCACCTGTAAGATTAACCTCGCTATCCTTTAATAACTTATTACTTCTTGCATAATCATTAAATGTTTTTGTAAGTGCTCTCTTAAATCCTTCAAGATGAGTTCCTCCTTCAGGAGTTGTTATATTATTAACAAAACTATATGAACCATCTGTATATGAATCATTATGCTGCATTGCAACTTCAACATAAACTTTATCTTTCTTACCTTCACAATAAATTATATTATCATATAAAGGTGTCTTACCCTTATTCAAAAATGAAACAAATTCCTTGATTCCACCCTCATAATGAAATACTTTTTCTTTCTTTTCTTCTCTATCATCTCTTAAAACAATTTTTACATTCTTTGTTAAAAATGCCATTTCTCTAAGTCTTGTTTTAAGAATATCAAAGTCATAAACTGTTTCTTCAAATATTTCTGTATCTGGCAAAAATCTAACTTCTGTTCCTGTCATTCCTTCTTCACATTCACCAATAACAGAAATTTCCTTTACTACATGACCTCTCTCATATCTTTGCATATATATGTTATTATTTCTACATACTTTTACTTCAAGCCATTCTGATAAAGCATTAACTACAGATGCACCTACACCATGTAATCCTCCTGAAACCTTATACCCTCCACCGCCGAATTTTCCTCCTGCATGAAGAATTGTAAATACAACCTGAACAGCCGGTATTCCTGCTTTATCATTAATATCAACTGGTATACCTCTTCCATTATCTTTTACTGTAATCGAATTATCAGCATTTATTTGTACTTCAATAACTGAACAATATCCTGCTAATGCTTCATCTACTGAATTATCAACTATCTCATATACGAGGTGATGAAGACCTTTTGAAGAAATGCTGCCAATATACATTCCTGGTCTTTTTCTAACAGCCTCGAGTCCTTCTAATATCTGTATCTGATTAGCACCATATTCATCTTTTTTACTGTTACTCATTATTGCTCCTTTCTACTGTTCCATTAATAACTCTATATGTTTTGTTTATCTTAAACCTATTCTCAATAAAATCATCTAAACCTGTACAGGTTATGACTGTCTGAATATTATTTAAGCTGGATAGTAAATGGTTTTGTCTGTTACTATCTAATTCTGATAAAACGTCATCAAGCAAAAGTATAGGCGTATCATTTGTTATGCTCTTTACTAATTCTAATTCTGAAAGTTTAAGAGATAACGCTGCTGTTCTTTGCTGACCTTGACTTCCAAATCTTCTTACGTCTATGTCATGAATATAAAAACCAATGTCATCCCTATGAGGTCCGACTGAAGTAGTTTTAAATCTTATATCTTTTTCTCTTGTTCTTACAAGCTCCTGATAAATGTTATTATCACTTATACAAGGTTCATAATTAATAATTAATTGCTCTTTTCCATCAGATAATTTATTATGAATATCAAATATAATCTCATTAATCTGATTAATAAATTCTAATCTTCTAACTATAATCTTACTACCATATTCTGATAATTGCATATCCCAAATATCCAAAGTTTCAAATAGCTGAGCATTATTATTAAAACTTAATTCTTTTAGTAATCTGTTTCTCTGTAAAATGATTTTGTTATAATTAATTAGATTATATAAATATACTTTATCAAGTTGACATAATTCCATGTCTATAAATCTTCTTCTCTCTGAAGGACCATTCTTAATAATATTAAGGTCCTCTGGTGAAAACAAAACAACATTCACAATACCAAATAGTTCACTTGCTTTTTTAATCGGAACACCATTAATTGCTATTCCTTTAGATTTATTTTTTTTAATATGCATATCTATGCGATATGGAATATCTCTCTTTTTTACAGTAAGCTTAATATGAGCCTCTTCCTGATCAAACTTGATAATCTCTTTATCCTTGCTTCCTCTATGCGACTTTGTTGTACATGCAACATATATAGCTTCAAGAATATTAGTTTTTCCCTGAGCATTATCACCATATAAAATATTGGTGTTTGAATCAAATTCAATATTTAACTCATTATAGTTTCTGTAGTTATCTAACTCAATACGTTCAATAATCATTTCATTTCACATTCTAACTGACTATTCTAATTTCTTCGCCGTTATAAAATACAACATCTCCATCTTTAATTTTTTTACCTCTTTGGTATTCTGTTTCACCATTAACCTTGACAAGCCCATCCTGAATTACCATCTTTGCATCAACTCCTGATTCTACAAGACCTGCAGCTTTGATAGCCTGTCCAAGTTTTATGTACTCATCTCTTAACTTAATTGTTTCCATTGTTGCTCCATTCTTTGCTAAATGTTTAGCATTTTATAAGTTAACCGGCAGAATAAGATAAATGTAATTTTCTTCTTCATCCTTGATAAAACAAGGTGCCTTAGGATTAACAAGATATATTGTTATATCCTCATCATCAATAACCTTTAATGCATCAATGAGAAATCTTGGATTAAATCCAATCATAATATCTTTACCTTCTTTGGTAATTGTTATATTTTCATTCATTGATCCAACAGTTGAATTTATCTTTAACTCAATGTCACCATCAGTAACATTAATGATTATTGGCTTTTTATCACCCTCTTTGATTAATAGAGTTGCTCTATCTATACAATCAAGGAATTCTCTCTTGTTAATTATTACTTTAGTTTCATAATCACTTGAAAGCATTTGATTTATCTTAAAGTATTCACCTTCTATGAGTCTTGATACAACAATTGTATCATCAAATTCAAATACTATATGGTTAGAAGTAAAGAATATTCTAACTTCATCATCTATTCCACCTGTTAAAATTTTACTAATCTCACTTAAAGTCTTACCAGGAACTATAACTTTAATATTATCAAATGAATCTTTTAATTCTATTTTTCTAATTGAAATTCTATGACCATCAAGAGAAACTACTTTAAGTTCATTACCTGTAATCTCAAAAAGTTCTCCTGCCATAATCTTATTACTGTCATTATCAGCAATAGAAAAAATGGTCTGTCTTACAACTTCTTTTAAATTAAACTGAGATATGTAAATAAATTTATCTTTTTCAATATATGGGAGATATGAAAAATCTTCTCCTGATTTACCTGATATTGTAAATATTGCTTTTTCACAAGTAATAGTAATTCTAAAATCATCATCAGTTTCAATTGTAACTTCATTATCTGGTAATTTTCTAACTATCTCAGAAAAAATCTTAGCATCTATAGCAACTGTTCCTTTGGTTAATATTTCACCTTCAACTTTTGTTTCGATTCCTAATTCCATATCATTAGCAGTAAGTTTAATCTCGTTAGTTGAGGCATCAATAAGAATACATTCTAATATAGCCATAGTTGTTTTTGAAGGTACAGCCTTAGAGACAATATTTACTCCTTGTAAAAGTTTTGATTTTGTACAAATGATTTTCATGTGTGTAAAACTCCTTTCCAGTTTTCCCATATATAAATAAATAAATAATTCTAATAGTCTTATTAATATAGGGTGTGAATATGTTAAAAACTCAAATTTAGCTGATATATACTAGCGTTACAGAAAATGATAACTATGTTCGTTAATAATTATGTAAACTGTATAAGTCAATACTTATTAACATGACCATTTTTGCGTCTTAAATGTCATAAAATCTATCAACATAAGAATTTGTGATAAAGTTGATAACATGTGATTAATTTGGAATGATCTTTTTCTTGATTACTTCTATAGCATTCTTAGTTGATTCATTCTCAAGTAGTTCTTTTTCAATCTTCTCTATAGCATGAATAACAGTAGTATGATCTCTATTACCTAAAGATGTACCAATTGTTGAAAGAGAAGATTCCGTAAGTGTTCTACATAAATACATAGCAACCTGTCTAGGATATACAATATCAGCACTTCTTTTCTTAGAGGATAAATCAGATATTGAAACGTTATAATGTTCAGCAACTATTTTGATAATTAATTCAGGTGTTATTTCTATATTAGTATCAGGTGAAATAACATCTTTAAGAACATCCTTTGCAAAGTCAAGATTAACCTGACTTTTTGATACTCTCGAAAATGCAACTATCTTAGTTAATGCACCTTCAAGCTCTCTAATATTGGATTTTATATTCTCAGCAATATATTGGAAGATTTCATCTTCTATATTATAGCCTTCGAGTTCGGCTTTCTTCCTTAATATGGCCATCCTTGTTTCATAATCAGGAGATGAAATATCAACAGTAAGGCCCATGCCGAATCTTGATCTATATCTATCTTCTAAAGTAGCCATCTCTTTTGGTGGCTTGTCCGAAGAAATGATAATCTGTTTTTCTGCTTCATAAAGGGTGTTAAACGTATGGAAAAATTCCTCCTGTGAACGTTCTTTTCCTATTATAAATTGAATATCATCGATTAAAAAAACATCAATGTTACGATATTTGTTTCTAAATTCAACTATTGCTGATTGATTTTCACTTCTAATTGCATTGATTACTTCATTAGTAAAAGCCTCACTAGTTACATATAATACTTTTGTATTAATATTTCTTTCTAATATAAAGTGTGCTATTGAATGCATTAAATGTGTTTTACCAAGTCCAACCCCTCCATATATAAATAAGGGATTATACATTTCAGCTGGTGATTCTGCTACTGCAAGAGCATAAGCATGAGCAAAATTGTTATTAGCACCGACAACAAAGTTATCAAATGTATATTTGGGATTAATATTAGCTTCTATTAATTTAGAATTGAGAAGAGAATTAATATTATTATCAGTAGGTAAGGATGTTTTATTAGTCTTCTTAGTTTTAATCTCACTTGGATGTAAAAAAATTATATCAAGTGGTTCACCTATTACTTCATTAATAGTTACTTTTAATGGAAGATAATACTTTTTATTAATATATTGAATACCTATATTTTCATCTGGTACTAATATAGTAATAAGTCCATCTTCAACAGAGTCTACTATTAAAGGTTTGAGCCATGTATTAAAAGAAACTTCCATAATATCATGTTCCTTTTTAAGAATATCAAGAATCTCATCCCATTTTTCTATTATAAGGTCATACATAATAACTCCATTCTACGTTTTACGCGATATACTTGTGCTATTCCATTATCTAATATGCGAAAATATGGCTATATAGCATATGTATATATAATATCTCATTTTGAGTTAGTTTTCAATACAAAAATTCTTTTACCATACTCCTCTCCATTATTATAAAAAAAAAGCCTATAAAAGCCTATAAAAGCGTTGTGGATAATATTGTAGACAGGATGGTAATAATTATTATGAAGCCCTTAAATACTGAACATTTATTTTTTTGTGAAAATGTTGATAATTATTTTTTTAGGTTTATAATAATTATTATGTGTTAACTTGAAAAAAGTTCAATGTGAAAATGTAGATTAGTTATAAACATAGAGTTTATGCAGACTATGGAAGAAATTTTAATAATAAATAAGTGGTTATCCACAAGTTATGCACAATTTGTGGATAACATTATGTTAAGTAATTTATTGTGTTATGTAAAGTGGAAAACTATTTTATTTATTATACCTAGATATTTAAGATTTGTAACTGTAAAAAATGCTTGACTATATTGAGTTTATTGAATATAATGGAGGCGATGTCTATATCAAATGATTTGAAATCAGTTACCTTATATATAAATATAGAGGTTTTGTGAAGGAGGTGTTCTGCATGCATAAAGGTAAAATGACATTCCAGCCTAAGAAGAGATCAAGAGCAATGGTTCACGGATTTAGAGCTAGAATGAGTACAGCTGGCGGAAGAAAAGTATTAGCTTCAAGAAGAGCAAAAGGAAGAAAACAATTATCAGCATAGACCGCAATTTTGTGGTCTTTTCTTCTCTTTAAATATTTGTAATAGGAGTCAGAAATTGAACTCCTAGAGATTGGAGTTTTATTATGAAAGGCAATACATCGTTAAAAAATAATAGAGAATTCCAAGTAGTTTATTCAAAGGGAAAGTCATATGCTAACAAGTATTTAGTAATGTATATCGTTAATAATGAGTCAGAAGCTAATAGAATTGGAATATCAGTTAGTAAAAAAGTAGGAAATAGTATAGTTAGACATCGTATAACCAGATTAATTCGAGAAGCATTCAGACTGAATAAGGACAAGCTTAATAGTGGTTTAAGCATTGTAGTAGTAGCAAGAGTTACTGCAAAAGATACAAAATTTAATGATATTGAAAGTGCATTCTTACATTTATGTAAGCTGCATCACATTTTAAAAGAGATGGTGTGACTTTGAAAATAATAGGAAAAGTATTAGGTTTAATATCTAAACTACTTAAGAATATATTATTGGGTATGGTAAGATTTTATCGCAAATTCTTATCTCCGCTTAAGGTGCGAACTCATTGTATATATACACCTACCTGCTCACAATATGCTATAGAAGCTATTGAAAAGTATGGACCATTCAAAGGAACGTATTTGTCATGTAGAAGAATATTAAGGTGTCACCCTTTTGCAAAAGGTGGTTACGACCCTGTTCCATAATAAGGAGGAAATATATTGGGTATTTTAGCAACAAGTTGTACTAATTTTTTCTTGATTAAATGGGTAGCAAATGTTCTCGGTGTTGTAATGAGAGGTTTGTACATTGTATCAGATGCAATTGGTATTGCAAATATTGGATTATGTATTATATTATTTACTGTTATAATTAAGTTACTTATGTTGCCATTAACAATTAAGCAGCAGAGATTTTCTAAACTTTCTTCAATGATGAATCCTGAGATTCAGGCTATTCAGAAGAAATATAAGAATAAAAAAGATCAGGATTCTATGATGAAGATGCAGGAAGAAACTACTGCAGTTTATCAAAAATATGGAACATCACCTACAGGTGGATGTCTTCAGTTGATTATTCAGATGCCTATTCTTTTTGCATTATATTCAGTAATATATAGTGTACCAACATATGTACCTGAAGTTAATAATTTTTATCAGAATGTTAGTGAATCAATAGCTTCTAATATTAGTACTGTTGAAAGTATTGATGAGATTAGTAAATATGTTAATGGATATTATGATGATAAAGATAATTATGATTATAATTATATATCAGATACTGTTAGTAAGATTGATGCATCTACAAAAGATGATATTACAGCTATAGTTTCAGCTATGACAGCAACAAGTAGTCATAGTGCATTTTCTGAATCTGATTGGACAAACCTTATTGATACATACAAGAATATTGCTAGTAGTGATGGTGTTGTATCTAAATTAAAGGGAATGTCTGAAGAAGATTGGGATAAAATTGCAACTAAGATTAAAGAACAAAAGGTTAAGGATCTTAAGGATTCAGATGAATATAAAGAGTTAGTTAAAGATTCAGATAAAGAGAATAAAGAATCTGAAACAGAAGCTGACGTTGATAAGTTAGTAAACAAATTTAAGAATTATTCTGATGAAGACTGGAACAAGATTATGACCTCAGCAGATGAAACTTATAATACAATTACTGATAATCATGATCATATTAAGAGAATTTATAGATTTGCAGGACTTGATCTTACAAAATCTCCAAGTTCATCTATGGCAGATGGTGCTTGGTGGGCTTTATTAATTCCTATATTATCAGCATTATTACAGTGGTACTCTACTAAACTTATATCTAGTGCACAGAATATGGATACTGCAGATAATCCAATGGGATCTTCAATGAAGATTATGAATATGACAATGCCACTTATGTCAGCATTCTTCTGTTTCTCATTACCAGCAGCACTTGGTATTTACTGGGTTGCAAGTAGTTTAGTACAGATAATTTCACAGATAGCTATTAACAAGTACTTCAATAAAGTAGATGTTAATGATATTATCAAAGAAAATATTGAAAAAGCTAATAAGAAGCGTGCAAAAAAAGGTCTTCCACCTCAGAAGATAACAAATGCAGCTACAACAAATGCAAAGAGTATTAGCACAAATAATTCTAATAATAACACTGTTAAGAAGAATAATAGTGAAGAAATAAAGAAATCTACAGATTACTATAAGAATAAATCTCCTAAAGCAGGAAGTCTTGCTTCAAAGGCAAATATGGTAAAAATGTATGACGATAAGAGTAAAAAATAGGAGGAAAGGCAATGGACTATAGTGAATTTACGGGAAAAACAGTTACAGAGGCTTTAACAAAAGCTGCAATTGAATTGGGTATTACAAGTGACAAACTGGAATATGAAGTTTTAGAAGAAGGCAGCAAAGGATTTATTGGTATTGGAAGCAAATCTGCTAAGATTAAAGTTTGTACAACAGTTAAGCAAGATCCATCTGAGATGGCAAATGAATTCTTAAAAAAGGTATTTGATGCAATGAATTTAGCTGTTAAGATTGATATTGAGAATGATGGAGAAAATCTTAATGTAAATCTTATTGGTGATGATATGGGAATGCTTATTGGAAAAAGAGGACAAACTCTTGATTCATTACAATATCTGTTAAGTTTAGTTGTTAATAAAAGTAGTGACGAATATCTAAGAGTAAAACTTGATACTGAGAATTACAGAGAGAGAAGAAAAGCTACACTTGAAAGTCTTGCTAAGAACATTGCATTTAAGGTAAAGAGAACTAGAAAACCAGTTTCCCTTGAGCCTATGAATCCTTATGAGAGAAGAGTAATTCATGCTTCTTTACAGGATGATAAATATGTAACTACTAAGAGTGAAGGTGAAGAACCTTATAGGCATGTAGTTATTCTATTGAAAAAATAGTAACATTTAATAGACTGGCTCATAAGAGTCAGTCTATATTAAAATATTAGATTATTAGTTTATTCTAATATATTGCGAAAGGAATAGTAATGAATACAGAAACCATAGCTGCGATAGCAACTTCAGTTAGTAATTCGGGAATTAGTATTATTAGGGTTAGTGGAGATGACGCATTAACTATAGGTAATAAGATATTTAAATCTATTAAGTCGGATTTTAGATTAATAGAGTCTAAGTCACATACAGTACATTATGGTTACATAATGGATAATGAACGTATAGTAGATGAAGTTCTTATTACAGTGATGAAGGCTCCAAATACTTATACTAAAGAAGATACTATTGAGATTAATTGTCATGGTGGTGTTCTTGTTACTAAAAATGTATTAGAAACCGTAGTGAAAAATGGTGCACGTATTGCTGAACCAGGTGAGTTTACAAAGAGAGCATTCCTTAATGGAAGAATTGATTTGTCACAGGCAGAGGCGGTTATTGATGTTATTAATGCACAGAATGATTATGCACTTACCTCTTCTGTTAATCAGTTAAAAGGAAGTGTTTCATCTAAGATTAGAGAGCTAAGAGAGATGATTCTTGATAATATTGCATTTATTGAGGCAGCTTTAGATGATCCAGAGCATATTTCTATGGATAATTATGATGAAGAGTTAGCACAAACAGTAGATATTATTAAGAAAGAGTTAAAAAAACTTATTGATTCTGCTGATAATGGTCGTATAATAACAGAGGGAATTAAGACCGTAATTCTTGGCAAACCCAATGCTGGCAAATCTTCTTTACTTAATATTTTAGTTGGTGAAGAAAGGGCGATTGTTACAGATGTGGCCGGAACTACAAGAGATACGCTTGAAGAAAATATTAACCTTAATGGTATAAGTTTAAATGTTATTGATACAGCAGGAATTAGAGATAGTCAGGATATTGTTGAAAAAATAGGTATTGAAAAGGCTAAAAATCTTGCAAACAATGCAGATTTGATTATTTATGTTGTAGATTCATCAGTTGAACTTGATGATAATGATAAGAATATAATTAATATTATTAAAGATAAGAAATCTATAATATTATTGAATAAAATAGATTTGAATCAAGTAGTTGAAAAATCAACACTTGAAAAATTAACAGATAAACCCATATTATCTATATCTGCAAAGGAAGAAAAGGGTATAGAAGAATTTTCAGAATTGATAAATTCACTATTTATTAAAGGTGAAATCTCAATGAATAATGAAGTATATATTACAAATGCGAGACAGAAATCTATGATTTTAGCGACATATGAAAGTATATGTCAAGTTGAAAACAGTATTAAAAAAGAAATGTCAGAAGATTTTTATTCTATTGATTTAATGAGTGCATACGAATCTCTTGGTTTAGTAGTAGGAGAATCAGTTGAAGATGATCTTGTTAATCAGATATTTAGTAAATTCTGCATGGGTAAATAAAAAAGGATTGGTGGAAATATGCCTAATTTAGTTGAAGAATATGATGTAGTTATTGTTGGTGCAGGACATGCAGGATGTGAAGCTGCACTTGCATCTGCAAGACTTGGTCTTAATACAATAATGTTTACTGTAAGTGTTGACAGCATTGCCCTTATGCCATGTAACCCTAATGTTGGTGGCAGTTCAAAGGGACATCTTGTTAGAGAGATTGATGCTCTAGGTGGTGAGATGGGTAAAAATATTGATAAAACATTTATTCAATCTAAGATGCTCAATTATTCAAAAGGTCCTGCCGTTCATTCACTAAGAGCGCAGGCAGATAAACAGGATTATTCAAGAACAATGAGAAATACACTTGAGAATACTGACAATCTTACTATTAGACAGGCAGAAGTTACAGAGATTATAGTTGATAATGGTGTTATAAGTGGAGTTAAGACATTTAGCGGAGCTAATTATAAGGCTAAGGCTGTAGTACTCTGCACAGGAACGTATCTGAAGTCCAGGTGTATATATGGAGATGTAAGTAATCCAACTGGCCCTAATGGTCTTCAGGCCGCAACTCATCTTACAGATTCTCTTAAAGCAAATGGTATTGAAATGTTTAGGTTTAAAACCGGAACGCCGGCAAGAGTTGATAAAAGAAGCATAGATTTTTCAAAAATGGAAGAGCAATTTGGTGATAAAAAAGTAGTTCCATTCTCATTTTCAACGGATCCAGCAACAGTTCAAAAAGAACAGATTAGTTGTTGGTTAACATATACTAACGAGGATACACATAAGATAATTAAAGATAATTTAAGCAGATCACCTTTATTTTCAGGTATGATTGAGGGAACAGGTCCAAGATATTGTCCGTCTATAGAAGATAAAGTTGTTAAATTTGCGGATAAGAATAGACATCAGGTATTTATTGAACCTGAAGGAAATTATACTAATGAGATGTATCTTGGAGGTATGTCAAGTTCACTTCCAGAAGATGTTCAATATGCTATGTATAGAACGGTTCCAGGACTTGAAAATGTTAGAATAGTTAGAAATGCATATGCGATTGAATATGATTGTATTAATCCAAGACAGTTAAAGCCAACTTTAGAATTTAAAGCGATTAGTGGACTTTTTAGTGGAGGTCAGTTTAATGGTAGTTCAGGATATGAAGAAGCTGCTGCACAAGGTCTAATTGCAGGAATGAATGCAGCACTAAAAGTTAAGAATGAAGAACAGATAATTCTGGACAGGTCTGAAGCATATATAGGAGTACTTATTGATGATCTTGTAACAAAGGAAAATCATGAACCATATAGGATGATGACATCTAGAGCTGAATATAGATTAATTCTTAGACAGGATAACGCTGATTTAAGGTTATCAGAGGTTGGACATAAAGCTGGATTGGTAAGTGATGAATTTTATGAAAAGGTTCAGAATAAAAAAATTCTTATTGAAAATGAAGTTAAGAGACTGGAAAGTTTTCCTATTGGAGCGAATAAGATTACTCAGGAATTTCTTGAAAAATATGATAGTACTTTACTTAAGACAGGAAGCAATCTTGCAGAATTGATTAAAAGACCTGAATTAACATATGATATGACTGCCAAATTAGATGCTGATAGACCAAAACTCCCTGAGGATGTAAAGGAACAGGTTGAGATTAACATTAAGTATGAAGGTTATATTGCACGACAGCTACGCCAGGTAGAACATTTTAAGAAGTTAGAAAGCAAAAAATTGGATATTGATTTTGACTATGATGAAGTTAATGGACTTAGAAAAGAAGCAAAGCAGAAATTGAATTTATACAAACCTGCATCTATAGGACAAGCTTCTCGTATTTCAGGTGTATCACCGGCAGATATTTCTGTATTGCTGGTACATATGGAACAGATAAAATATAGAAACAGATAAAATATAGAAACAGATAAAATTAAAGTACAGATATTTATTGATTTGCAATTATTACAGTTAGTAATAAGATATGGAGAGATAATGGAAAAAGATTTTGCGTATTTTAAAAAAGAGTTAGCTGAGCTTGGACTTGAACTCACAGATATACAATTAGAGCAGTTTGACCAATACTATGAGTTATTAGTTGAGACTAATAAATTAATGAATCTTACTGCAATTACAGAATATGAAGAAGTTATTTTGAAACATTTTATAGATAGTCTGGCTATTGTAAATGTGGTTGACATAACACAATATAATACAATAATTGATGTTGGAACAGGAGCTGGTTTTCCAGGAATTCCATTAAAAATAGTATATCCACATCTAAAGTTAACATTATTAGATTCTTTAAACAAAAGAATTAAGTTTTTACAGGATGTTTGTGGAAAACTAGGTCTTAAAGACGTAACATTTGTGCATGGAAGATCAGAAGATATAGGGCAAGATAAAAATTATCGTGAAAAATATGATATTTGTGTATCAAGAGCAGTTGCTAATATTTCAACGTTATCAGAATATTGTTTACCTTTTGTTAAAATAGATGGAGATTTTATATCATATAAAGCAGGTGGTTCTACCAAAGAAGTTAAAGAGGGAATGAATGCGATTAAAAAATTGAGTGGAGAACTTAATGATATACATGAATTTGTTTTACCTAACTCAGATATATCCAGAAGTTTTGTATTTATTAAGAAGATTGCTAAAATGAACAGAATGTATCCAAGAAAAGCGGGAATCCCAGCTAAAGAGCCTATTAAATAAATAATTCTTGATAAATAAAAATTACGAAGAGAAATGGTATTTCTCTTCGTAATTTTATTAAGTAACGAAAAATAATTAATTAAAAAATATATTTATATTGGTAATTACTTCTTCAGCTCTTTCAAGTTGTGGCAGATGCTTAGTATTAGGTATAATAGCTGATTCTATTGAAGGATTTAAATCTTTATAGTCTGCTATTATATCATTAATATCAGGTTCGAGTTCACCACCTAATATGCATATACTATTATTAATATCTTTAACTGCGCGCGTAATACTTATCTTAGTAAAGTTACTTTTAATGCTTGATAGTAAATACTTAGATGATAAAGAGCCAAAATGCGCTGAACTATAATAGTCATTAACAAGACTTTCTTTAACTATATATGGATTAGCAAAGTTTTTAGTTTTAAATTCACATATATATTGCTGCTTGCTATTACGAATATTGTATATTAAAGTTCCTATAATAGGAAGTTCAATTAACACTTTTAGTATCTTAGAATTGTTGTTAGGTGTTTGATTGTTAGTAGTAATCGAGTCGGGATTAATAAGCATAATCTTATCATAGAGAGTATCATCATTAAAGCAGGACATGAGTACAATAGGTGAAGATGCGCCAGTAACAACAACATCTGTTCTATGACCTATTACATTTTTAATAAAATCTGTAACAAGCTGAACATATAAGAAATTAGTATATGTTAAATTAGGCTTGTCCGATCTTCCACAACCCAATAAATCCATAGTATAGACAGTATGAGTCTTAGCCAATTCATTGGTCATAGATTTAAATTCTATGTCTGAACTTCCACATGTTAAGTCATGTATAAGAAGAATAGGCTTTCCCTCACCTTGTACAGTATAAAATATATTTCCAAATCTCCAGTCATATTTTCTGCCTCTTGAATTAGATAAAGTTGCCTTTGCATTTGACACCAGAAAGATTGATTTATTGATTATGTATATTGAACTGGTTACAACAGCTGCAAATGCTGCTGCTTTTAGTATGTTATTTTTCTTCATAATACTCCAATCTGCATAGAATGCTAGTTGTTTTATATTCTTATATTATATTCTATTTGGGTAATATATTCAAATGCTTTTTAATAATACTGCTATCTTATATGTCAAAAAAGTGATATAATCTACCTATGTGTTCGATATTTTTAGGAGGCCATATGTCAGAAAGTAAAATGAAATCATATCTCATAGAGAGATTAGGTGAATTGTCTGATAATCGTACAGATTTGAATTCCAAAGTTTATAAGACGGAGATAGAAGTATCTAAGATAGATGTGAAGATAAACCAATTTAAAGATGAAGTAGATAATATTTTTGAAGTGTTTTCTCCGAGACATAAATCTAATGATTTTGCTAAAGATGAAGTGAGATGCTTAGAAAAAAGAAAAGAAGAGCTTCTTGAAGAGATTACGATTAATAATCAAAAGATTGTTTCTATTGATCAGGAAATTGAAAAGATTAATAATGCAATAGACGATAATGAGGATATAAACGAAGGATTGAATAAAAAATCTGAATTAGCTAATGATAAAGAATTTATAGATAATTCGAGTGATCGAGCAATAACAATGAGTGTTACATATATTGAAGAACAGGAAGAGGAAAGGGCAAGAATTGCAGGTGAATTACATGATTTACCAGTACAGACACTTACTAATCTTGTTCATAAAACAGAAATATGTTCAAGGATTTTAGATACTGACCCAATAAGAGCAAAACTTGAGTTGGATATTATGGGTAGAGCTTTAAGAGATAGTATTAATGAGATGAGAACTATTATCTATAATTTGAGGCCAATGGATGTTGATGATTTAGGTATAGATATTTCTTTATCAAGAATTATTAATGATTGCAGGTCATCGAGTGACTGTGGTAACACTAATATTGGATTATCAATATTAGGTGAAAGTTATGAATTGACTCATGTTGTAGCATTAAGTATAATTCGTATTGTTCAGGAAGCAACTAACAATGCTATGAAACATGCTAAGGCTAATAATATATACATTTCACTAAAATACTTGGATAGAGGAATTAATATAATTATTTCTGATGATGGATGTGGATTTGATACTGGAGAATTAACTTATCACAATTCCATTAAGATGACAAAGTTTGGATTGAGAATGATGAAAGACAGAATTAAAATGTTAGGTGGCACAATTGAGATATCTTCGACTCTACAAGAAGGAACTAAGGTACGTGTGTTCATTCCAATTACATGATAGACGGAGGTATTACAATGAATATTAAATTAATGATTGCTGAAGATCACTCTATGGTAAGAGAGGGACTTAAGCAACTTATAGAACTGGATAAAGATTTTAAAGTCGTCGCGGAAGCTGGAGATGGGATTGAAGCACTTAATAAACTTAAAAAGATAAATCCAGATATTATATTACTTGATATTAATATGCCAAAGATGAATGGCCTTACAGTTATGGATTCCCTGAGCAAGGACATGAGAGCTAAAGTTCTTGTTTTAACTATACATAATGAGGCTGATTACATAATAAAAGCAATGAATCTTGGATGTGGTGGATATGTACTTAAGGATTCGGATTTTGAAACACTTAAGAATGCAATTATCACTGTCTATAATGGTAAAACTTATATTGAACCTTCAATTGTACCAATATACAATGCTGGCTTAATTAATCAAAGAAAATCTAAGTCTAAAATCTATTTGTTATCAAAAAGAGAACTTCAAGTACTTAAACTTCTTGCAGAGGGAAGGTATAACCGAGAAATAGGAGAAATCTTGAATATTAGCGAGCGAACAGTTAAAAATCATGTTTCAAATATATTCAAAAAAATAGGAGCAGCCGATAGAACACAAGCAGCAGTGTTTGCAGTAAAAAATGGAATAGCTGAGATGTAATATTAACTTGTTAAAATGTTTCACGTGAAACATTTATCAAGTTAATAAGAAACAATATAAAAATGATATAAGAAACAACATAGAAACAATATGAAAACAACATAGAGGTAATAGAGTGACAATATTAAATATAAATAGTCATGATGACACAAATGTTGAAAACATGCTAAATTAGTATAACAACAAGTTAATGTTTCACGTGAAACATTTGTAAAATAATGAAATATATATATGCTAGTTATAGATATTCATATAGATTAATGGTATAATAAAACACACATAATTATCAATGAAAGGACATATGATGGGAAGAATTATAGCTATTGCTAATCAAAAAGGTGGAGTTGGAAAAACAACTACATCAATAAACCTTGCAGCATGTCTTGCTGAAATGAATAAAAAAGTATTGCTTATTGACATTGATCCACAGGGTAATGCAACTAGTGGCGTCGGCGTTGATAAATATACGTTAGATAAAACAGTATATGATATGATTATTGGACAATGTAGCATAGAAGAGTGCTTGTTGGACAATGTATTAGATAATCTCTCATTACTTCCATCAAATGTTGAACTGTCAGGAGCAGAGATAGATTTATTAGAAATAGAGAACAGGGAATATGTACTTAGAGATAACGTATCAAAGATTAAAGATAAATATGATTTTATAGTTATAGATTGTCCACCATCACTTAGTATGCTTACAGTAAATGCTATGACAACGGCTGATACAGTTTTAGTACCGATTCAATGTGAATACTATGCACTCGAAGGATTGTCACAATTAGTACATACTATTAATTTAGTTAAAAAGAGATTGAACCCTGAGCTTACAATAGAAGGTGTAGTATTTACTATGTTTGATGCAAGAACTAATCTTTCTTTGCAGGTTGTAGAGAATGTAAAAGAGAATCTAAAACAGAATATTTATAAAACAATTATACCAAGAAATATTAGACTGGCAGAAGCACCAAGTCATGGAATACCAATTAATATGTATGATAGTAAATCAGCAGGTGCGGAAAGCTATAGATTATTGGCAGAAGAAGTTATAAATAAAGAAGATTAATATATTAATTATATATGGCAAGTCTGCACATACAGAGAGGAAACAAAATGGTAAAGAGAAAAAGTGGTCTTGGTAAAGGACTAGATACATTAATACCAGAAGTAGTAAGTGATTTAAAACAACCAGAAAGTGCTACTTCGCAAGTTAAAAAGTCAGAAACGATAGTTAAGATTACTAAAGTTGAACCAAATAGAAATCAGCCACGAAAGAATTTTGATGAAGATGCATTACAGGAATTAGCTGATTCAATTAAACAATTTGGAATTATTCAACCACTAGTAGTTCAAAAAAAAGATGATCATTATGAGATAATAGCTGGAGAAAGAAGATGGAGAGCAGCGAAGCTTGCAGGAATTAAAGAAGTTCCAATTATTATTAAAGATTATTCTGATGAAGAAGTAATGGAGATAGCTCTAATAGAGAATATTCAAAGGGAAGATCTTAATCCTATTGAGGAAGCATTGGCATATAAGAGATTATTACAAGAATATAATTTGAAACAAGATGAAGTAGCTGATAAAGTTTCCAAAAGTAGAACAGCAGTTACAAATTCTATGCGTTTGTTAAAATTATCAGAAGAAGTACAGCAGATGGTTATTGATGAGATGATATCAAGTGGACATGCAAGGGCGTTATTGTCAATTGAAGATAAGGATGTTCAGGTGAGCATTGCAAACAAGATATTTGATGAAAAACTTAGCGTAAGAGAAACTGAAAAGTTAGTTAAATCAATTCTTAATCCTAAGGTTAAGCAGCCAGTTACGGTTAATAAAGCTGAAGAATTAGCATATAAAGACATAGAAGAACGAATTAAAACTATTATTGGTTCTAAAGTTACAATCAATAAAAAGTCTAAGAATAAAGGTAAAATAGAGATTGAATACTATTCACCAGAAGAATTAGAAAGAATTATAGACATTTTTGATAAAATCAAATAGTATTATGAGAAAGGCAAGGCTGTAAGATGAATAGCGAATTGTTTAAGAAGATTGGTTTAGACACAATTGATCCTGCATATATAATAATTGGATTATTAATATTATGTATTTTAAGTATAGTACTCATTATAGTTAGTAATAGTAATTTAAAGAAACTTCAACGTAAATACGATTCATTTATGAGAGGTAAAAATGCTGAATCGTTAGAAGATGTTCTTGTTAAGAGATTTGAACAGGTAGATATTCTTATAGAAGAAGATAAAAAGAAATCTAAAAAAATCAAGGAGATTTTTAATAATTTAGATATTACATATCAAAAGGTTGGTATTGTAAAATATGATGCATTCCACGAAATGGGTGGAAAGTTAAGCTTTGCATTGGTTATGCTTGATAAAAACAATAATGGATATGTTATTAATGCAATGCATAGTAGAGAAGGATGTTACACATATATAAAAGAAATCTTAAAAGGCGAATCTTATATTCCATTAGGAGATGAAGAAGCAGAGGCACTTAGTAAAGCCATGAACACTGACAACTAAAGTTTAATTAGAATGGTAGGATAACTTATGAAATTAGTTCCGATTTGCAATTTAAGGGGAGACGAGGTATTAGCTAAACATATTATCGGCTTCAATGAGGTTGAACTTATAGCAGCTGGAACTGTATTAAAAAAAGAATATTTGCAAAAACTTATAGAAATCGGAATAAAAGCCGTATATGTTGAGGATGATCCCAATGAATCAGATGAGGATATCAATAGGAAGCACGATATTGTAATAGAATACAGCAAAGAAGTAGCAAAACAAGTACTAGAAACACATATATATAAAAACTCAAGGGAATTGAAAAGACTTACACGAATAGCGCAGGATATAATTGATGATGTACTTAATGAAAAGGAAATTATAGAGCAGATTACAAATGTAAAAGAGGAGAATGCGGATATGTATACGCATTCTATAAATGTGTGCGCATTAGCATCTTTACTTGCTGCAAAAGCCAAATTTGAAAAAGAAAGAATATATGATATTGCTAAGGGAGCAATATTACATGATATAGGACTTAGATATATTACAGTTCCGTATGAAAATATTGATGTAAGAACTTTAGATAAGAAACAATATATAGAATACAAGAAACATGTAATATATGGATATGATGCAATAAAAGATGAAGACTGGATTAGCGAAATACAAAAACAAATTATTCTTCATCATCATGAGAGAGATGATGCTACAGGATATCCTTTTAAAACCACTAAAAACAGGGTGTCTAGAGAGATAAAAGTAGTAGAAATTTGTGATGCATTTGATAGAATGATATGTGGAATTGGATGTGTAAGAGCAACACTTCAAGAAGCAATCGAATATATTTCCACATATATGGGTACTAAATTTGACATGGAATTGAGTGAGGAATTTTTAGAACTTGTAAGTATTTATCCAGAAGGAACTTATGTTAGGTTAACTTCAGGAGAAGAGGGTTATATTATTAGACAAAATAAAGGATATAAAGATAGACCTATAATTAAACTGATAATAGATGAGAATGGGAATAAATTACCTAGTCCTAAAGTACTAGATATGTGTGAACGACTGACAGTTTTCATTGAAAAAGCAATAGATAGTAATATTAACTAAAACTAATATATAATGAATAAAACATCTGTACATTTTATATAAATAGTAGTATAATTCAAGTATAGAAACAGACCCGATGATTATACTAGACATCATGAAATGCAGGATGCGAAAGGAGTATTGTTATGAAGTTAGAAAAGCTTATTGCAAAAGGAACCAATAATGAGGTATACAAAAGTGGAGATTTGGCAGTCAAAGTATTTAATAAAGACTATCCAAAGGCAGATGTTTTAAGTGAAGCTTTAATCATTGCTAAGATAGAGGAAGTTGGACTTGATGTTCCACATTTAAAAGATGTTACGAATATTGATGGAAAATGGTCGATTTCAATGGATCTTATTGAGGGTAAGACATTAGGTCAGATGATGAAAGATGATTCAGCAAATGTTGATAAGTATGTTGAGCAGATGGTAGACATACAAATGAGTATACATTCTAAGAAATGTAATGGACTTGCAAAATTAAAAGATAAGTTATATTCAAGAATTGATGGTCTTACAACAATTGATGACACAAAGAAATATGAATTACTTACAAGACTTGATAGCGCTCCAAAGCATAAAAAGATATGTCATGGAGATTTGAATCCACTCAATATAATAATTTCAGAAAAAGACAATAAAGCATATGTTATTGACTGGAATCATGCAACTCAGGGTAACGCTAGTGCAGATGTGGCTAGAACATATTTATGGTTATGTATTTATCATAAGGATATAGCAGAAAAATACATTGATTTGTTCTGTGAAAAGAGTAATACGGATAAGACTTATGTTCAAAGATGGCTTCCAGTTGTAGCAGCAGCAAGGCTTACCAAGAATATTGCTGAAGAAAAAGAATTACTATCCAAGTGGATTGATGTAGTTGAATACGAATAACAATATTTAGTTTGGAACCAGTTAAAAGGATTATTCCTATGGAATAATCCTTTTAACTTCATAGGAAGGTCCTTTTTTAACTTCATAGGAAAATGCGACAAAACTAGTGTAAGTTAGGGAAGAATACGAAATATATTTCCAAGTGCCTGCATTGGCAAGCATTAAAAGGATTAGAAAGTTTGGGTTATGCAAGCATGTATTATTAGTTGCTCCTAAAATATTTTTAGAATGGAGACAGATATGAAATTACGAAAAGCTCAACTTGGAGTTGCTTTAGTTGGACTGATTGCAATATTTGCTGCCTATACATATTGGTATATCAATGACGTCAGCGAACAGATATACTCGGATACCGTAGATCAGATTCTGCAGTCAGATAAGAATGATATTGAGAATATTAATTCATCACTTAAGAGTAAACAATCACAGCTGACACCATATTTGAATCAGCTTATTAGTGTGTGCCAAAATAATAAAACAGATATAGATAATGAAGATAAACTAAAAACAGAAATTGATAATATTTTAAAGACAATTGATAACGATGAAAATGCCAGATGTAGTTTTTTTAATTATAATAATATAGATTACATTTGTGATAATATAGATATTAAAATCAATAATGAAAATGTAAGTATAATAGATAAAATTAATAAAGATGTGGTTAAATCAGATAAAGTATCAATATGTGGAATATTACAAGATTATGAGAATAAGCAAGTTCTTATAGTTTATTCTATTCCTGTTACACTTAAGTCAGACAGTGATAAAGAAAGTAAGAAAACAGGATATTTGTATGTGGTTGAGACATTATCAAGTCTTATGAATAATCCAGTTTCTAATTTTGAAGAAAATGAATCAAAGCTAATCGTTAACTCAGAAGGTATAATAGCAGCTAATTTGAATTACAATGATAAGAGTAGTTCAACAAGATTAGCCGATAGATTAAAGACTCTGGGCATAAATGAGTCTAAGGTGAAACAGGTTGTTCAAGATATTAAGAATAATAAAAATGGATATATAGTTCTTGATAGGGAAGATAAAGACAATAGTATTCTATCTTATATTCCATTTGATACAGATAGTGGCTGGAGTATTATTTCTATAGTTAAGGCTAATAATATTATTTCCAATACCAATATTATTTTTAAATATGTAATAATAATGAGTACAATTTTGTTAATAGTGGTGATAGTTTTCCTTATTTATATAATTTATGTGGATAAAAACGTAAATGAGAGAATTAGGAAACTAGCATATAAAGACCAAATTACTGGTATAGGTAATCAAAATTATATGGAAGAAGAGTTTAAAAACTTCTTACAGCAGAATCAAAATCAAAAATATGCCTACATTATATTTGATATGGATAATTTTAAATTTATTAACAATACAATGGGTTATGAGAGAGGAAATATAGTACTTAATATAGTTGCAGAGGAAGTTACGCGTAATATTGATTCTAATTGTGAAACAGTAATTAGAATTAGTGGAGATGTATTTGCAGCGTTGCTTATATATACAGACAAATATCAGCTAGTTGATAGGGTAGAGTCAATATTTGATAAGATTAAAGAACATATTTACGATAGATTTAATATGAATTTTCATATATTGTTCTCATGCGGTATTTCTCTAATAAATGATATATCAACGCCATTACAAAGTATTAAAGACGCTGCCGACATAGCAAGAAAGAATGTTAAATTTCAATTTGATAGGCAGATTGATTTTTATAGTGAAGATATGGAAATTGAAATTCAACAACGTAATGAAGTTGAGGAAGAGATGGAATCTGCACTTAAAAACAATGAATTTAAGGTATATTTACAACCAAAGATTAATATGATGAGTTCAAAGTTGGTAGGCGCAGAAGCATTAGTAAGGTGGGAACATAAGAAAAAAGGAATGATTCCTCCTAACAAATTTATTAATATTTTTGAAAAAAATGGATTTATTATTAATCTTGATATGTATATGTTTGAAGAAGTATGCAAATTAAAAAAGAGATGGAAGAGTGAGAATAGATACAATGTATTGATTTCAGTTAATATGTCAAGGCTTCACATACAAAATGATAATTTTGTAGATGAATTACTTGAGATTGCAGAAAGATATGATGTAGACCCAGCTGATTTAGAGATTGAAGTAACAGAGAATGCGTTTTTTGAAGATTCAGACTTGTTATTAGAGGTTACAAATGAGCTTAAAGAAAATGGTTTTATGGTTTCTATTGATGATTTTGGTTCAGGATATTCATCACTTAATATTTTGAAAGATATTCCTGTAGATATTATTAAAATTGATAGAAATTTTCTTCAATTAACAGATAATGATATTAGAGGTCAAAAGATTCTAAAGAGTATTATATCTATGAGTAAAGAATTAGAACTAGATATTGTAACCGAAGGTGTTGAAAACCAAGAACAGGTTGATATGCTTACAAGTTTTGGCTGCGAGATAGCACAGGGCTACTATTATTCCAAACCACTGGACATAAGAAGCTTTGAGCAATATGCTATGGATCATGAACCAGTTGAAGAGGTGGTAATAGAGTATTTGTTTAAGGATAACTTTAATTCAGAAGATGGAATGCATAATGCTGAATTTGTTGGGGATAAGTATAGTTTTACAGAAGGTGTTTATCCTGGAAGTAAAGGACTTAGATTAGTAGGTTCTGCTCCATTAACAGATTATCTTAAGATTCCTACAGATATTCTTACAGAAGATTATAGTATTTCATTTTGGATTAAGCCAGAAAGCTTTTTACAGTTTACAAGTGTTATATTTGTAAAATATGAAGATGGATTTATGGAATATATGCCAGCAGCATGGCCAGGAGCAATGTCATATAGAATAAAAAAGGGATTTAACGAAGAAATCGGATGGAATGATACTTCCTATAAGAGAATTATTAAAGAAAATGAATGGGCACATATAGTGCTTACATACAACTCAGAAATTAACACAGCACGTTTATTTGTAAATGGTGAAAATGTTAGCAGCAGACTGTATGTAGCGGATTTGCATAATGTATTAGAGATATCAATAGGTTCAGATGAATATCAAACAGGATATCAGGGTACTATAGCCAATCTTAGATTCTTTAATAGGGTATTAGCATCAAGTGAGATTAGAATTCATTATGAGGAAGAAAGAGATAGAATGTAGAATAGAAGATTAATGGGTTGAGATTTAATAGGTTAAAATCAAAAACAGCTGTCACTCAATTAAAAGTGACAGCTGTTTTTAACTTTTGTACAATACGTGAAACTGTATTGTAAGTTAGTGAAGAATACTTAGTACTCTTCTAAGCGCTTAAGCGCTTTTATATATTAATTTCTTGGCAAAGAAATCTATATAAGTAATGAATTGAATGTTAGTTCAATCCTACTTGCCATAGTAAGCTTTGAGGTACATATCCTTGATTTCATTCATTAATGGATATCTTGGATTAGCGCCTGTACACTGATCATCAAATGCATTCTCAACCATCTCATCTAATGTATCTAAGAAATATTTCTCATCTACGCCGTAATCTTTGATTGTTTTCTTAACGCCAACAGTAGCTTTAAGTTCTTCAATTGCCTTGATAAATTTATTAACTGTATCTTGATCATCTTTTCCAACAACACCACAGAATCTAGCACATTCAGCATATCTAGCTAATGTATGTGGATACTGATACTGTGAGAATGTTCCCATCTTAGTTGGGCATTCTGCTGAGTTATAATCAATTACAAGGCTTATTAATAAAGCATTTGCAATACCATGTGGAATGTGGTGATAAGCACCAAGTTTATGAGCCATTGAGTGACAAACACCTAGGAAAGCATTATTAAATGCCATACCTGCAATACATGAAGCATCAGCCATCTTCTGACGAGCTTCAACATTTGTTCCATCATTGTAAGCAGTTGGTAAATATTCAAATACACTCTTCATTGCTTTAAGAGCAAGACCGTCTGTATAATCTGTTGCCATAATTGAAGCATATGCTTCTAATGCATGAACTAAAACATCAATACCAGAAGCTGATGTTAAGCCTTTTGGCTGACTCATCATGTTATCTGTATCAACGATTGACATGTTAGGCATTAATTCGTAATCAGCAAGAGGATATTTTGTTCCAGTTTCCTGATCTGTAATAACTGCGAATGAAGTTACCTCTGAACCAGTACCTGATGATGTAGGAATAGCTACAAAGTAAGCTTTCTCACCCATCTTAGGGAATGTGTAAACTCTCTTACGAATATCCATGAATCTCATAGCTAAATCTTCAAACTTAACTTCAGGATGCTCATACATAACCCACATAATCTTACCAGCATCCATAGCTGAACCACCACCAAGTGCGATGATACAATCAGGCTGGAATCTTGTCATAGCTGCAGCACCTTCAATAGCATTGTCAAGTGTTGGATCTGGGTGTACATTTGAGAAGCACTCGTATGTGATACCCATTTCGTTTAATTTATCTGTAATTGGTTTAACGTAACCATTCATATATAAGAATGAGTCAGTTACGATAAATGCTCTCTTTTTGCCTAATACGTTCTTTAATTCATCAAGAGCTACTGGCATACAGCCTTTCTTGAAGTAAACCTTTTCAGGTGCTCTAAACCAAAGCATATTTTCTCTCCTCTCAGCTACTGTTTTGATATTAAGAAGGTGCTTAACACCAACATTTTCTGAAACTGAGTTGCCGCCCCATGAACCACAACCAAGAGTTAATGAAGGAGTAAGTTTGAAGTTATAAAGATCACCGATTCCGCCGTGTGAAGCAGGTGTATTAATAATAACACGACATGTCTTCATAAGAGCTGAATGTTTAGCAATCTTCTCTGATTCATTAATATTAACGAAAAGTGAAGATGTATGACCATAACCACCGTCTGCAACAAGTCTTTCAGCTTTAGCAAGAGCTTCATCAAATGTTTTAGCTTTGTACATAGCAAGAACTGGAGATAATTTCTCATGAGCAAATTCTTCAGCAATATCAACTGATTCAACTTCTCCGATAATAATCTTTGTTAATTCAGGAACTTTAACACCAGCTAATTTAGCGATGTTGTAAGCACTCTGACCAACGATTTTAGCGTTAAGTGCTCCATTGATAAGGATTGTTTTTCTAACTTTTTCAATCTCATCTGGTTTTAAGAAGTAACATCCTCTGTATTCAAATTCCTTTTTAACGTCTGCATAAATGCTTTCAAGTACTGTAACTGACTGCTCAGAAGCACAAATCATACCATTATCAAATGTTTTTGAATGTATGATTGAGTTAACTGCTAATTTAATATCAGCTGTATCATCAATAATAACAGGAGTATTACCAGCACCAACGCCTAAAGCAGGTTTTCCTGATGAATAAGCTGCATGAACCATACCAGGACCACCAGTAGCAAGAATAATATCTGCTTCTGCCATTACTGTGCTAGTAAGTTCAAGTGAAGGAACATCAATCCATCCGATTAAGCCCTTAGGTGCACCAGCTGCTTCAGCTGCTTCTTTAACTACTTTTGCTGCTGCAATAGTACAGTTTTTAGCACGTGGATGTGGACTAATAATAAGTGCATTTCTTGTCTTTAATGATATTAATGATTTGAAAATTGCTGTTGATGTTGGGTTAGTAGTTGGAATAACTGCTGCAACAACACCGATTGGTTCTGCAATCTTTTTGATTCCATATGCTTTGTCCTCTTCAACAACACCAACTGTCTTAGTGTTCTTGTAAGCATTATAGATATATTCAGCTGCGTAATTGTTCTTGATAACTTTGTCTTCAACAATACCCATACCTGTTTCTTCAACTGCCATCTTAGCTAATGGGATTCTCATCTTGTTAGCTGCTAAAGCCGCTGCTCTAAAAATCTCATCTACCTGTTCCTGTGAAAATGTAGCAAACTCTTTCTGAGCTGCTCTAATCTCTGCTAAACGAGCTTCTAAAGCTTCTACAGAGTCAACAATTGCTGGAGATGTAACTGTTTTTTCATTCTTTGCCATTTTTGAATTCCTCCTAAATATTGTGTTAATCTTTTAACAATCTCTATTATACGAGCTTGTTAATTATTTGTCAATGATTATATTCTAAAAAATTCGACAAATAAAATTGTAATATGTTTACATGTTTATGCAGAAACTACAAGATACAAATAAACTTGCAAATTATAGATAGCTGTTATACTATAGGTAAGAAGAATTTCTTCATATATTTCTTCATATTAAATGTAAGCATTTGAGTTTCATTTAATATTGTATCCAGAAATTAAATAAATACTATTATAAATATGTAGGAGATAGAGATGAACAGTTATCTAAGAGCAATAGGTTTCAGCGCATATACAAGATTTAAGCAATGGGATGATTTGTTGAATGAAACTATTGAGAATCCATCTTCGATGTCATCTTTATTTATAAATGATGGTGATATTGAGGTAGAAATTACAAAACATTTTTCAGAAATAGCCGCAGTCAGATGGTACGGAAGTATATATGGCGAGCTGGAGGACGAAGATGATGCAGAATATGAACTTATTTACCCATATTATGAAAACGAGAACTATAAGCTGTATGATGATGTTATGTTAGAAAGATCAGCTATGATTAATGAATATCTAGGAGTATGTGAGGATCTGAGACTAGGAGTATCTCTGATTTTTAGTGTTAGTAATATTCTTGATATTAAGGAGAAAAAAGTTAATGGTCATAGTCTTCGAGGACTTGCCAAGATATCATTTACTGCTTATTCAATAAGTGGAACAATTCTTTTACCAATCGAGAGAAGTTTGAACAAGCTTCTATATAATAAGAAAAAGAATAAGAACAGATTAAGTCTTATGGAGGCGGCTAGGCGCGGAGATGAAGAAGCAATGGAGACGCTGACTATGGATGATATGGATACCTATACTAATATTTCTAAGCGAATAGTAAAGGAAGATGTCTTTTCAATTGTTGATTCATCATTTATGCCAAATGGATTAGAGTCAGATCATTACACTATAATTGGAGATATTATAAGCGTGACGTCTAATATTAATGATAAAACAGGCGAGACCTTTTATAATATGATGATTAATTGCAATGAATTCAAGTTTGACCTTATTATAAATGAAGTGGATCTTGTTGGTATGCCAGAAGCCGGTAGAAGATTCAAAGGTAGTATATGGTTGCAGGGAAAAGTTATATTTGCATAGCCAATATATATGGGCTGTGGTGAAAAACTTCATTTAAAATTTATTATATTATATATAACAAAGCCACCAACTCAGTCATTAGGGTTGGTGGCTTTTGATAGTGTCCTTGACAGGAGTCGAACCTGCGGCCTTCCCCTTAGGAGGGGGACGCTCTATCCAGCTGAGCTACAAAGACAAATATTGAATGTGGTATTTTAAGCTATTAGATAAAAAGGCTACATCTTAAATGCAAGTATTTTCATTCATTAAGCTATAAAAATAAAGTCCAGACTTTATTTTACTTCATAATATAAGGATAGTCAATAATATGAATTGAATAATATATAAAATTATGTTAAAATTCATACATGTTATTACAGATGTCAGGGGGCACACAATGGACAGCAAAAAGAATGAAATTATGAGCAGCAAGGATAAAACAGGAATAGATATAGTATTTTTAGGACTAGCGTTTTTGGCAAGTATTGTATTTGAATTTTATTGGATTATATTGAATCCAGAAGATTACATTATTATATTTGGAACATTAATTATAGTACTAATTATTGGATATCTTTTAGGAGATGCGGTTAGAGTATTAGCCATAGAATCATCAAAGAAGCGTATGGAACAGATGGAGAATCTGTTAAAGGCACAAAAGGCATTATACCTCATAACTAAGATGAATCAAAGCAAGGATAATAATAAGTTATCAGAACAATCAGAACTATTAGAAGCAGCTAAGACTGTGAATATGGAAGAAGCATCTGAAGATAAACAAGTAATAAAAGAAGCTAAAAAAGTACAAGAAGTACAAGAAGCTAAAGAAGTTAAAGAAGTAGAAGAAGTACAAGAAGCTAAAGAGATAGAGGAAATTAAAGAAGAACCTGAACAACAGGCTAATACTATAGAAGAGATAGAAGTAACAAAAGAAGTCGAAGTAGCTGTAACTGATGATTATCCGACAGAAGAACCTATTAATAGTGAAATAATCAATAAAGCATACGAAGAACAGGAAGAGTCACAGGAACAAGAAGATTTAGGGGAACAAGAAGAGTTAGGAGAACAAGAAGATTTAGAAGTGCAGAAAGAACAAGAAGAACAAGAAGAACTTCAACGTGCTATTAGAGAATTGAATTTGAATCAGGTTGATGCAACCACAGTGGAAGAAGAAAAAGAATAATGAATTATATTGTATTTGATCTTGAGTGGAATCAGTCACCAAATGGTAAGAAATATGAGGTTACTGAGCTTCCGTTTGAGATAATAGAGATAGGAGCGGTTAAACTTAACAGTAATAAAGAAGTTATTGATGATTTCCATAGAATTATTAAACCGCAGGTATATCTAAAACTACATTCGATTATAGAGAGATTAACAAGCTTCTCAGAAGAGGAGCTTAGTTTGGGTGTGGATTTTGAGGAAGCATATGTTGATTTTATCAAATGGTGTGGAAAAGATTACAGATTTTGTATATGGGGCTCTTCGGATATATTGGAGCTTCAGCGTAATGCAGAGTATTTTAAGGTTAAAAGCAATATTAAATTCCCTTTATATTATTATGATATACAAAAAATATATAGTATAGGATATCAGGATGGAAAGAGAAGAAGCTCACTTGAACAGATAGTAGATGAGTTAAAGATAGATTATAATGATGATTTTCATAGAGCAATAGGAGATGCGATATATACTGCAAAGGTTATGAAAAGTATAGATTTTGAACAGTATAAGAATATGTTTTCGATTGACCTTTTTAGGAATAAGAGAAATGAAAACAAAGATATTTATGTTATATATCCAACATATTCAAAATATATTTCAAAAGTCTTTGATGATAAAATTCAGGCAATGAGAGATCAAAAAATTCAGCTGATTACCTGCCACAAGTGTGGAAGGAAGCTGACCAAAAAGATAGAATGGTTTTCAGATAATTCAAAGATATACTATTCATTATCTTATTGTCCAGAACATGGATATATTAAGGGAAAACTGAAGATGAGACATACAGATGATGGAAGAGTATTTGTAGTAAAAACACTGAAGATAACAGATATGTCTGGTATACAGTTTGTTATTGAGAAGCAAGAGAGAATTAGAATGAAGAGATGGGAAAGAAGACATAATTCTCCTTGAAATAAAAGGATTAGGGTATAAAAAAGTGCTTGCACTGAACCGACCTCCCAATTATTAGATTTAGGGTCTAACTTTTGAGAATTGGTTCGTCACAAGCACTTTTTACTCTTTATACGCACGAATCAAGTCATTAATCTGATCGAGTAATGAATCTACTTTTCCGTAAAAAGGTAACTCCGTTGGATGTTTGTCAAATTCATCATTAATTGATTTAAGAAAGTCTATAACATAATTGATACGCTTATGGCAGTTATTATTGTAATATAATAAATAACGGCTTCTTTCATTCTCAGCAGGAGTCTGTTTATTTAGAACAACTTCGAGATTAGGTTTTTCACCAATAAATCTATAAGTAATAGAGGGAGTTGCATGATTAAACATATTCTGAAGGTAGTAAATATCATTTGTTTCTTTGTAATACTTATACGCAAAGGTTTTTCGCATTGTTTGCGCACCTATAGAGGCAAGGCCAATAGAGTCCCCAGCTGATTTTAAAACTCGATAGGCTTGTTCGCGAGTAACAGGAATCAAAAGTGAATCATGATTCTTGTCCATACAGTAATCTCGAATAATGGATTTAAGTTCATCACTAAACTTGTATTGTCTGAGGACTCTTTTTGTTCCTATACTGACAACAAGTTCATCTTTATCCAGGACATCACTAATCTTAAGCTTTAGTATATCTTGAAGCTGCATTCCAGTGCCTATGCCTATCTCGAACATAATATAGTACTTATGATCAAGATGAAGTAGTACTTCTTTGTAACTTGCAAGTGTATCTGCATCCTTTATAGGAGATACCCAATTCATGGTGTTCACCTCTTTCTATTCGATTAACGGAGTTTCTTTCTTTTTGGAGTAAATCTTTTTCGTCTAAACGGAGATTTACTAATTTTGTAAACAATAAATATAATAATAGCTATAGCAATTATACCACCACTAATGTACCATATGTTTATTCGGAATACACCATCATCGCTAATTGTATCATTAGATTCGGTCGGTGTATTATAAATAAAGGAATTATTTTTAGATAAAGAAAGTGAAAGAGAAGCTTTTCCTAAAAAATATCCATTATAACTGTATTCAACAGTTGCAATGTTACTATCGGATGAATCGGATGACATCTTAACCTCAGAAGTCAAATCAATAAATTGTAATCCATTAGGTAAGTCAATAGAATCATCTGTACTTATCTTGACAGATGGTGTTGAGGAACTGCCAGTAACACCAATAGAATTAAAGTAAGTATTGTTCTTAAATGAAAATGTAGTATCATAAGAGGAAATATTTGTTAGAGTAAAGTTGTTAAAACCATATTCAAAAAGACTCTTAGTATCGGTATAAACATTATCAGTATCTGATCCAAGAACAACACAAATCAAAGACATATCACCTTTTTTGGCATAAGTTACAAGAGTATTACCAGACTCATCAGTATACCCTGTTTTACCTCCCAAAGCATATTCATAGTAAAATGAACTTGTTTTAGTAAACATACGATGTCTATGCCAAATAGTATATGATTCAGTATTCATATTAGTAGGACTCATAACATAAGGAGTGTCACCCCAAAGTTGTGAAAATGAAGAGTTACTAATAGCAGACTTCGCTATCATAGCCATATCATAGGCGGTAGTGTAATGATCATCTTCATATAATCCATGAGGATTAGCAAAGTGTGTAGCAAGGGCACCAGCCTCTTTTGCACGATTATTCATCATATCAGCAAAGTTATCCACATTTCCAGCAACAGTATTGGCAATAGCAACAGCTATTTCATTAGCAGATCTGAGGATAAGTCCATGGAGAGCGTCATTAAGAGTTAAAATCTCTCCAGCCTGAATTCCAAGAATAGCGGCATCAGAGGATAATGAAGCAATATCTTCTGCAGTAACAGTAATTGTATCACTAGTTTTAAGATTCTCAAGAGCTAAAAGTGCTGTCATAATCTTAGTTATACTAGCAGGATACATTTTATCATTCATTCCCTTGTTATAGAGAATTGCACCCGTATCTACGTCCATCAGCATTGCTGTTTTGCCAACAATGCTAGGAGGAGTAGGCCATTTGTTATCAATAGAAGCTGTAGTTTCCGCTACTACTGACAATGGTACAGATGAAGTAAATAAAAGTATTATTGATAAAATGCAGGTGAGTAATTTCTTCATTATACAGCCTCGCTCTTCTTTCCAGTGCTTTTAGTCCTTTTAATAACCTTAAGTCTAGTAAATTCTTCTCTTTCTTTTTCTTCAAGGGCATTTGCAATGTCCTTAGTTAATACTTCATAGTGAGGAATGGTAATATTCTGTAGAGCATTAGCACGTTTCTGTGTCTTTTTAACATTATTTGCAAGTCTATATGCCGAATTCTCTATCTCTGCAAGACGTATAGACAATGTTTTAACTTTTTCAAAAGCTACCCTCGCGGTATCAAGGGCTTCACTGGAACCATAAAAGGAGTATGCAGGAATAAGATTCTCAGGTGTATATGAAATATGAGGAATCTCAACACCCATAATACTTCTAGTCTTAATTTCAACAGAGTTCTCGATAGGTACAGACATAGCAAACTCGTTAACATAGTTAAGACCAAGATCAATATTTGCCTGCTGAAGTGCATCATATGCAATCTTAAATGTATCGAGAATCTCTGTCTGAATACCAGCAGCATTATCAATAAGTTCCATAAGCTCTCGAATAAGAATATTACGTTTCTTATCCATTAGCTCATAGCCCTGCTTTGCAAGCGCAAGGGAATTCTTGGCTAATATGAGATTTCCTTTAGTGGGAAATGTATTTGGATCCATGAAATCACCTCTCGTAATATTTGTCGAGTATCTTAGTATCTATTCTGTCAAGTTCATCTTTTGGAAGTATATGAAGAAGTTTCCATCCAAGATCAAGAGTATCTTCAATAGTTCTGTTTTCAAATTCTTCCTGTCCAACAAACTCTTTTTCAAATGCGTTACCAAATTCAAGATATTTTTTATCAGTAGGAGAAAGTTCATCCTCACCAATAACAGATGCAAGAGCCCTAGCTTCACCAACTTTAGCATATGATGAGAATAGCTGATTAGCCACATCCTGATGATCTTCTCTGGTATAACCCTCGCCAATACCATCTTTCATAAGACGTGAAAGTGAAGGAAGTACATTAATTGGAGGGTAAATATTCTGACCATGGAGAGCACGATCAAGAACTATCTGTCCTTCAGTAATATAACCAGTTAAATCAGGAATAGGATGAGTAATATCATCATTTGGCATTGAAAGAATAGGAATTTGTGTAACACTGCCTTTAGAGTTATTAACAATTCCAGCTCTTTCATAAATAGTAGCAAGTTCACTGTATAAGTATCCTGGGTAACCTTTTCTAGAAGGAATTTCACCTTTAGAAGAGGATACTTCACGCATAGCTTCTGCAAATGAAGTCATATCGGTAAGAATAACAAGTACCTGCTTACCTAGATCAAATGCAAGATATTCTGCGGCTGTAAGTGCAACCTTAGGAGTTATAAGTCTCTCAACTACAGGGTCATTAGCTAAGTTAAGGAACATAACAACATGGTCAGAAACATTGCTTTCATCAAATGTCTTTTTAAAGAATTCAGCAACATCATATTTTACGCCCATAGCAGCAAATATAACTACTAGCTCTTCATCAGTGTCACCACCAAGAGAAGCCTGCTTAACAATCTGAGCAGCAAGTCTATCATGTGGAAGACCATTTCCAGAGAAAATAGGAAGTTTCTGACCACGAATAAGAGTAGTAAGTCCATCAATAGCAGAAATACCTGTTCTAATATAGTTTCTAGGATATTCTCTGGTTACTGGATTAAGTGGTTTACCATTAACATCACGTTTAATGTCAGAAATGATAGGTCCAAGTCTATCGATAGGTTCACCGATTCCATTAAATGTTCTGCCAAGAATATCAGGAGAAAGAGTTATTTCAAGAGGATGTCCTGTTAATTTAGTATGTGTATTAACAAGAGACATATTCTCAGTTCCTTCAAATACCTGAATGATGGCTTTGTTCTCATATATTTCAATAATACGGCCAAGTTTTTTGTCCTGACCTTCATTTACAGATAATTCAACGATTTCATCAAAAGATGCGCCCTGTATACCATCAAGTGCAACAAGAGGGCCGTTGATATCGCTTAATCCTAAATATGATATAGACATATATTCATTACCTCCTTATGCATTCTTTGCTAAGACTTCATCATAAAAAGCATCAATAGCCTTAGTGTAGTCTTCAAATTTTTCGGGTTCATTATTAGCAACATCGTATTTGATAGCAATAATTCTTTCAAAAATATCGCTTTCTTTAAGAATAGATACTGGCATGCCATGAGCAACAAGTGCTTTAGACTTATCATATAAGTAAAGAATAGTCTGCATCATCTTAAGCTGTTTGCTAAGAGGGACACATGTATCTTCCTTGTGAAATGCATTCTGCTGTAAAAAACCAAGTCTTATAACACGTGCTATTTCAAGAGTAAGCTTTTGGTCATCTGGTAAAACATCACTTCCAATAAGCTTTACAATCTCAATTAAGCTGCTTTCCTGATTAAGGATAGCAAGTAATCTGTTACGACAGGATACAAAATCAGAACCAACATTCGTATTGTACCAGTCAGCCAAGTCTGTAAGGTACTCACTATAACTTGTAAGCCAGTGAATAGCAGGAAAATGTCTTGC
>CAZNEZ010000015.1:19690-38013 GCA_964572475.1 uncultured Lachnospiraceae bacterium | reverse complement strand
CTCCACATGCCCCGTATGCGGAAACATGTCCACGCTTCTTACCTTTTCCAGCTTGTATCCGTGTTCACTAAGCCAATTTACATCTCTTGCCAATGTTGCCGAATCACAGCTGACGTAGACAATTTTAGCTGGAGCAATAAGTGTTATCGTCTGGAGAAGTGCCTGCTCACAGCCCTTTCTTGGTGGGTCAACAACAATGACATCTGCTGTGTTGTGGTTATCTGCATAATAGTCAGGTAAAACCTCTTCTGCCTTTCCCACGAAGAATTCTGCATTATCAATGTTATTGATTTTTGCATTAATTCTTGCATCGTCGATGGCTTCAGAAACAATCTCAACACCATAAACCTTAAGGGCTCGCTTAGCTAAAAATAAGGAAATCGTACCAACTCCACAATAAAGATCCCATACCGTCTCTTTGCCTGTCAATCCTGCATATTCCAAAGCAGTACTGTAAAGTTTGTCAGTTTGAAGAGGATTTACCTGATAAAATGACCTAGGAGATATTCTAAATTTAACATCACCAATATAATCCGAGATATATCCTTCGCCATATAGGTTAATAATCTTCTTTCCGAGAATTACATTGTTAACCTTAGTGTTAATATTTAGAGATATACTCTTCATTCCTGGCACTTTCAGTAAAGATTCTACAAGAGTAGATGTATCAGGAAGAGTTTTAGCGTTTATTACTATACAAACCATAATCTCACCAGTTTTAAAGCCTTTACGAATAAGAACATGACGAATAATGCCAGTATTATTTACTTCATCATATGGTTTTATATTCTTCTCAATCATGTATTCTTTAATAATCTTAAGAATGTGAGCATTTTCAGTAATACCAATAGCACAATCATCACATTCAATAATTGAATGAGTCCTGCTTGCATAAAAACCTGATATAATCTTACCATCCGCATTTAGTCCCATTGGAAACTGCGCTTTATTTCTATAATGAAAAGGTTCTTCCATTCCAATTATTGGTTCCATTTCATAATCAGTAATTCCACCAATACGTGCAAGGTTATTTCTAACCTTATTTTCTTTGAACTTAAGCTGCTGTTCATATGACAATTCCTGGACTTGACAGCCTCCACATTGTCTTGCAACTGGACATACAGACTTCACTCTGTATGGCGAGGGCGAAACTATCTCTAAAAGTCTTGCAAATCCATAGTTCTTCGTAACTTTCATGATCTTTACCTTTAAAATATCACCGATAATTCCGTCTTTAACAAAAAGAGTGTAGCCAGAGACTCTGCCTACACCCTCTCCATTTACGCCAATATCTTCGATTTCAAGAGTAACTTCTTCATTCTTTTCGACCATTTTGGTATCTCCTGTTATCTAGTACTTTTTCTCAAATTGCTCTCAAATAATCTGTCATATCCTAACCATTCATCACTGCCTGCATTTGAATGTTTATCAAATATTTCAGTCATGGTCTGGAGTTTCGCATCCGTATTATCTGCAAAATTAAGTGCCATAGCCTCAACTAATGCTGGCTTTTTAGGTGAACCATATTCAAGTTCACCGTGATGTGCAAGAATACAATGTCTAAGTTCATTGCTCATCTTCGGTGGAAAACCTGGAATCTCACGAACAGCCATAGCTATCTTTTCAGAACCAATTACAATATGACCAATAAGCTGACCGTCATCAGTATAATCATTACCCGGGAATTCTGATATCTCATCAACCTTTCCCATATCATGAAGAATAGCCGCTGTAATAAGCAAATCTCTATTAAGAATCGAATAATTCTTGCAATAGAAATCACACAGTTTAGTTACCGAAAGAGTATGTTCAAGCAGTCCACCTATGAATCCATGATGAACAGACTTCGCTGCTGAATGACATTTAAAAGATCTGATAAATTCCTCGTCCTCCATGAAGAACATTCCAAGAAGTTTTCTGTAAAATGGATTCTCAACACTTGTTATATATGTAAGTAGCTCATCAAACATCACTTCTATATCTTTATCACTAACCGGGAAATAATCAGCTGTAACATATTCACCTTCAGATGCCTGTCTCGCCTGACGAATATTAAGCTGTTTTGCTCCATTAAAAGATGTAACCTCAGCATTAATATAAACATAATCCATAGCATCAAATTCATAAATACCCGCTGAATTAGGCTCCCATATCTTAGCATCAACAGTACCTGTTTTATCCTGAAGTATTACATTCTCATAAGTTTTACCGTTCTTAGTTGTAGCTGAATTCTTAGTTTTGCAAAGATATATACCACTAATGCTCTGACCTTCTTCAAATGATTCAATATATTTCATGTTCTTAATTTCTCCAATCTTTTCTCACAATTACATGTTCCTGTTTATTTTAAGTTAAAAACCAATAAGTTGCAAGGCTTTTTAACCCTAACTTATTGGTTTTTAAATAGACTTTGTAAATATATAGTAAGATTTTAATCCGTTCTATGAACGTGCACCAACAGTAACATTAAACTTATATTCTAAATAAGCAATCTGGCCTTTTCTTTTTACCTTAAATGTTATCTGGGTTGATTTGTTAGTTGATTCAATAAATGTTTTAATATCATTCATTGTCTTTACCTGTGTAGAACCAACCATTACAATAATGTCACCGCTCATAATCCCTGCTTCATATGCAGGTGAATCCTTTTCAATCCTGGTAACATATACACCATATGGCATATTTTTATCATTGTTTTCAATTATTTCATCTGTTATAGTTTCACCATTAATACCAACATAATTTATTCCATCACCTTTAATCAAATGATAAATTGTACTATTAACATCCTTAATGTTGAAAAAGCTCATAACATTACTAATTCCTGATGAATATATTCCAATTAATGCACCCATTTGGTCAAATAGAAATCCATCTTTGCAGCTTAAGCCATTAATACTCGCTGAAATCATAGGCATAGCAATATCTGTACTTGAAAACATAGTATTTATAGCACCTATAGTACCATACGCAATATAATTCTCTTCCTTATAGGGATGTCCAACATAAATAACCTGTGTACCCTTTGAAGCTGTATAATTATAGTTCGTACTTGTTGCTGTTATAGAAGTACAATCAATATTTTTAGAATTAACGGTTAGAATTGCAATTCCAGTTCTGGAATCATAGTCTTTAATAATAGGGGTTGCTATATCACCATTTGGAAAAAGAATCTCTATACTTACAACATTCTCAATATTACTATAACCAGTTAAAATTATTATCTCATCATCAATACTCATTATTACACCAGAATAAACTCTGCGTGAATTGTCTACCTCAAATGCTGATATACTAGTACCCATACTAGAAGTAATAACAGACACTACTGATTTTTCAGCTCTAAGTGCCACCTCACGTAATTCATTACATTTTGCCTGATAATCTTCAAGGCTTACTGGCTCGTCCAATATATTTGTTGATGTTTTATCTGATTCTGTGGTCTGTTCCTGAAGAGTTATCTCTTCATCTGATAAATCATTTTTAAATGTTTTTACAATACCATTAGTAGTATTAAATGTAATTGCAGCTACAACTCCAACAATAATGCCAAAGCATACCATTGCAATTATATTTTTAGCCACACGAAATACTGGTTTAGGCTTTTGAATAATTGTTTCTTTTACAAACGGATAATTCTCATTATTATCGAGTTTGTTATCTTTATTTTTAGATGTCATACACATTACTCTCCAATTGTTATGATTTTCCGCTAGATTAATTTATATTATAAAAATCAATTATGAACATAGTATTACTTAAGTGTTAAATAATCAAAGGTTTATAATCAAATACGTTGATGTTTTAACAATAAAAATGTATAATCTATATATTAAGTGCCTTTTATTTGGTGAAATGGAGAATTGTATGAACGAAAAAGCATTAAAAACATTAGAATTTAATAAAATAATAGATAAACTTATAAACTTTGCCTCCTCAGATATAGGAAAATCAAAATGTCGAGATCTTGTGCCTTCTATTGACATTGATGATATTACTCAGGCACAAAAAGAGACTTCCGACGCGTTAGCACGTATCTGGCAAAAAGGGAGCATTTCTTTTTCAGGAACCAGAGATATACGCGCTCATATAAAAAGACTTGAGATTGGCAGTACTCTAGGTATTGGTGAATTACTAGATATCAGTGCTGTTCTTGATGTTACACTTAGAATCAAGACATTTTCAAGAAAAGATGATGATTCATCAACTATGGATTCTCTTGATGAACGCTTTAATCTTCTTGAACCCTTATCAAATATTAACAACGAGATAAAAAGATGTATTATTTCTGAGGAAGAGATAGCTGATGATGCTAGTTCAGGGCTCAAAAATGTACGTCGTTCTATTCGTAATGCTAACGATCAGATCCACACACATCTGAATAATATGGTTACTTCCTCTACTTACAGAACTTACCTTCAAGAATATGTTATCACTATGAGGAACGGAAGATATTGTCTTCCCGTCAAGGTTGAATATAAATCACAGGTCCCTGGCATGATTCATGACCAGTCCTCTTCAGGCTCTACAATATTTGTTGAACCTATGTCTGTTGTAAAACTTAACAATGATCTTCGTGAGCTTGCTAACAAAGAACAAGAAGAGATTGAGATTATATTATCAAGCCTCAGCAATCAAATATCCAATTATGTTGAGATTCTACATGATAACTTTAATATTTTAACTGAACTAGATTTTATATTCGCAAAGGCTATGCTCTCTAAGACACTACGTTGTTCTGAACCTACATTTAATAATGACCACTACATTAATATAAAGAGTGGCCGTCATCCATTATTGGATTCTAAAAAAGTTGTACCTATTGATATCAATCTTGGTAAGACCTTTGATCTTATGATAATTACAGGTCCTAACACGGGTGGTAAAACAGTTTCTCTTAAAACCGTAGGACTATTTACACTTATGGGCCAATCTGGTTTGCATATACCTGCCTTTGAAGGTTCTTCATTGGGTATTTTCAAAGAAGTTTTTGCTGATATAGGTGATGAACAAAGTATTGAACTAAGTTTAAGTACATTTTCATCACATATGACTAATATAGTAAGTATACTTCAAAAAGCCGACTCTGATTCTTTAGTACTCTTTGATGAGTTATGTGCTGGAACTGACCCTACAGAAGGTGCAGCCCTTGCAATGTCGATTTTGACTTTCTTACACAACCTAAAAGTAAGAACTATGGCGACGACACATTATAGTGAACTTAAGCTATTTGCACTTTCTACTTCTGGAGTTGAAAATGCTTGCTGTGAATTTAGCCTTGAAACATTAAAGCCGACTTACAGACTGCTTATAGGTATTCCAGGCAAAAGCAATGCCTTTGCAATATCTGGCAAATTAGGATTACCAGAATATATCATTGAAGATGCAAAGACAAGACTTGATAGCGAAGACGAAGCTTTTGAAGATATTATTACCGATCTTGAGAACAGTAAAATAACAATAGAAAAAGAACAAATTGAAATCAGTCGATATAAAAATGAAGTTGAAGCTCTTAAGAAAGAACTTGAAGCCAAACGTGACAATATTGATGAAAAAAGAGAACGTATTATTAGAGATGCTAATGAAGAAGCACGTAATATTCTGCGAGATGCAAAAGAATTTGCAGATTCTACTATCAAGCAGTTTAATGACTTTGCAAAACATGGTGCTTCCTCCAAAGATATGGAAAATAAGAGACGTCTTGCTGGGGAAAAATTGAAACAGCGCGAACAAAATCTTTCTTACCAATCGGGCGCAAAACCTAGTAAAGTTCACAAACCCGATGATTTTAAACCTGGTGACCGCGTAAAGGTTTTAAGTCTCAATCTGGAAGGAACCATATCAACTAAACCAAATGCAAAAGGTGAATTGTTCGTTCAGATGGGAATATTAAGATCTCAGGTTAATATTAAAGACCTTGAGATTATAGATGAACCCGTTATTAAAGCTCCAACCATGCAAAAAACTTCTACTGGTAAGATTAAGATGTCAAAAACTTCTACTATCTCTACAGAGATAAATCTTATTGGAAAAACAACCGATGAAGCATTAGCATTACTGGATAAATATATAGATGATGCATATTTATCACATTTACCACAGGTTACTATTGTGCATGGTAAAGGTACTGGTACGCTTAGAAAAGCCGTACATCAATATCTTCGTTCAGTAAAACATGTTAAATCATTCCGACTTGGTGCATATGGAGAAGGTGAAGCCGGAGTTACAGTCGTTGAATTCAAATAAAATATAATGTGTAAAACACAGAAGGGCTAGGCGCAAAATGGCAAACAAACAAAAAATACTTATTGTCGATGATGACACAAACATTTCAGATCTTATAGCACTATATCTTACAAAAGAATGCTTTCAGACCAAATGTGTAGAAGATGGAGAAGAGGCTATCAAAGCTTTTGCTGAATTTGAACCAGATTTAATTCTTCTTGATCTTATGCTTCCTGGAATTGATGGTTATCAAGTATGTAGAGAATTACGCAAAACTTCAAATGTTCCAATTATTATGCTTTCTGCAAAAGGAGAGATATTTGACAAAGTATTAGGTCTTGAACTTGGTGCTGATGATTATATGATTAAACCTTTTGATTCTAAAGAGCTTGTAGCAAGGGTAAAAGCCGTACTTAGGAGATACCAGTTCTCTTCTAATTCTAGTACTGATTCCTCTAATGGAATTATTGAATTACCAGATTTAATAATTAATATTAATAACTACACTGTTCTTTATATGGGCAATATTGTTGAAATGCCTCCAAAGGAAATCGAACTTCTTTACTTCTTAGCTTCATCTCCTAATCAGGTTTTCACTAGAGAACAGCTTTTAGACCATATCTGGGGTTATGAATATATTGGTGACACCCGTACCGTTGATGTTCACGTTAAGAGAATTCGTGAAAAAATCAACGACCATGCTTCATGGGCATTAGCTACAGTATGGGGTATTGGATACAAATTTGAGACCAAATAACTGAAAGGTTCTGATTGAATGAAAAAAACTCTTTATTTTAACTTTTGTATAGGATATCTACTAATGGCTATTGTAGGTATTATATTCATAAATACTGTCGCTAGTAATCTTATTTATTCAGATTTACAATCGCAAAAAGTAAAGGCCATGTACGACGAAGCCAATCTTATTGCCAGCAAAATACCAAATAAGCTAGTGTCAGACGATAATGATAATAACGAATTTCAATCAACACTTAACTCCTTTGAACAATATGAGAGTACATACGTATGGGTACTTGATACTACGGGAACTATAGGGTATTCATCTAACCCGAACTATCTAGGACTTTCATTTCCAGAATTTGATGTCTCTTATTTTGATGGAAAATACTTTACTAAAGGCAATTTTTATGGATATTTTAAGGAAAGCACCATAAGTGTAATGTGCCCAATTACAGATGCATTTAATACCTTTGGATTTATTTTGATTCATTGCCCAGCATCAGTAATAGAAACCAGTGCTAATGGTATAATTTCCGTGATTTATCTTATTTTTGCTGCTCTTTTTACCATATCACTTATATTGCTTTTAATCTTTGCCGTTGCCGTTTATGTTCCTATCAAAAGAATTACAAATGCCTCTAAAGAGTTTGCAAATGGTAACTTTGAATATGATGATTTGGATAAACTTAAGAAAAATAATGAGATAGGTGAACTGGCTGCCTCCCTCTCCTTTATGTCCAAAGAATTTATGCAGCTGGAAGAGGACCAGAAAAAGTTTATAGCCAATATTTCGCATGACTTTCGCTCACCTTTAACATCTATAAAAGGTTATGCTGAAGCGATGATTGATGATACTATTCCTGTTGAATTTCATACTAAGTATCTGAATATCATTCTTACAGAATCAGAGCGGCTTAATAAACTTACAAGGAATCTTTTAACGCTTAATACCTGGAACTCAAAAGGTAATCACCTTGACCTCATTAATTTTGACTTAAATAAAGTAATAAAAGATACGATTGCTACATTTGAAGGGCTATGCAACAAAAAGCATCTATTTATAGATTTGATATTTGAATCTCCTTCATATAACGTCTATGCCGATATGGGCAAGATACAACAGGTTATTTATAATCTTATTGATAATGCTATTAAATTTAGCCCTAATGATTCAAAGTTAACCATACATGTATCTGATAAATATGAAAAAGTGTTTGTTTCAATTAAAGATCGTGGAATTGGTATTCCAAAAGAAAGTCTTTCTAAGATATGGGAACGTTTTTACAAATCAGATCTTTCCAGAGGAAAAGATAAGACAGGCACCGGATTGGGCCTGTCCATAGTTAAAGAAATCATTACAAATCATAATGAGAATATTAATGTTATCAGTACTGAAGGAATTGGAACTGAGTTCATCTTTACTCTCCAAAAAGCTAAAAACTAATTATCTCCAATGATACTTTCTAAGTTCTCCTTGAAGCTGCATATGCTCAAAATTATTCTGTCTTAATGCTTCATACAAAACTATTGCTACTGAATTAGATAAGTTTAATGATCTTATCTCTGAATTCATAGGAATTCTAATAGCTGTTTCCTGATTATCATAAAGAATATCTTCTGGTATACCAGCGCTTTCCTTGCCAAACATAATATAACAGTCTGGTTCAAACTGTACATCTGTATACTTTTGTGGTGCCTTTGTAGTTGCCATATATATCTTCGCATTAGGATTCTTATCTAAAAAATCCTGGTAATTATCATATACTGTAACATCAAGGTCATCCCAATAATCTAATCCAGCTCTTTTAACTTCTTTTTCATTAATCTTAAATCCCATAGGTTCAATAAGATGAAGTCTAGTTCCTGTAGCTGTACAGGTTCTTCCAATATTACCTGTATTAGCAGGTATCTCTGGTTCTAATAATACTACATTTAACACTGTAATTCCTCTTTCTATTTGGTAGATGATAGAGATACATCAAGTTCAACTTCCTTACAGTCATCATAAGTAATGGGAATCCCTATCATCTGCGCATGCATATTATTAACTGTAACATCTCCAACATATACGGTTGGCGGTGTTATGTCAATTCCAATATTATTAGAAAATAATAACGTAGCTGCATTGCCAAGTATCATATTACCAAATTCGCTAAGTGCACTCTGTACAAGATCATCAATCTCTGTAACCTGCATCATACACATCTTACTGGCAATATCAAGTGCCACAACTTCCTCAAGGCTTATTATAACCTGACCTCTTATATCACCGGTAACACCGACCATTATCATAACTCCATTTGTTTTATTACTGTTATTTTTTAAGTAAGGTTTTCCTACCTTTGATTCAACATTACACATATCCTTAAGGATTTTTGACGCTGCTGCCAAAAATGGATTGATATATGCGACACTTATTTCAGCCATATTCTATTTCTTATCTGTTGTAATTTCGCTTTCCAGTTTCTCTAAAAACTTTCTAAGTCTTCCTAATGCTACTTTAAGGTTATCTAATGAATAAGCATATGATATTCTAAGGAATCCTTCACCACAATCTCCAAATGCCGTTCCTGGAACAACTGCAACCTTTTCTTCCTGTAGAAATCTGTTAGCAAACTCTTCTGATGTCATACCATATTTTTTGATAGATGGGAATATATAAAATGCCCCATAAGGCTCAAAGCATTCAAGTCCCATCTCCTGAAATTCATGAACCAAGAATCTTCTTCTCTGATTATATGCTTCACGCATCTTTGCTACTTCATTATCACAATTACGAAGAGCTTCAACAGCCGCATACTGGCTTGTAGTTGGAGCACACATAATTGCAAATTGATGTAATTTAATCATCTCATGAATAATAGTTTCTGGTCCAACTGCATATCCAAGCCTCCAGCCTGTCATAGCATAAGCTTTAGAAAATCCGTTAATTACTATAGTTCTCTCCTGCATTCCAGGAATATTAGCAATTGAAATATGCTTCTCAGTATAAGTTAACTCTGAATATATCTCATCGGATATTACAAATATGTCCTTTTCAATACATACCTTAGCTATATCTTCTAAGTCGCTTTCCTCCATAATAGCACCTGTTGGGTTATTAGGAAATGGTAAAACCAATACTTTAGTCTTGTCAGTTATTGCATCTAACAACTCTTCTTTTGTAAGCTTAAAATTGTTTTCTGCCTTAAGATTAACTATAACAGGTACTCCATATGTAAGTTTTACGCATGGAAGATACGAAACATAACTTGGCTGGGGAATAATAACTTCGTCACCTGGGTCTACCATAGCTCTGAGGCCTATATCTATAGCTTCACTTCCTCCAACTGTTACAATAACCTGCTTATCTGGATTATATCTTAGACCTAATCTTCTATTTAAATAATTACATATTTCTACTTTTAACTCTTTAAGACCAGCATTAGAAGTGTAAAATGTACGTCCCTTTTCTAAGGAATAGATTCCTTCTTCTCGAATACTCCAAGGAGTATCAAAATCAGGTTCGCCAACTCCAAGTGAAATAGCGTCTTTCATCTCACTTACAATATCAAAAAACTTTCTAATTCCTGATGGCTGTATCTCCTGAGTTACTTTTGATAATGGATTTCTCACGGTGTCACCAACATCCTTTCGTCTGATTTCGTATCTGCTAGTACTGTTCCATGATCTTTGTATTTTTTCAATACAAAATGAGTTGCAGTACCTCTTATTGCCTCTAATGGAGCCAACTTATCTGAAACAAACTGTGCCACCGCTCGCATAGTTTTCTCTTCAATTATAACTGTAAAATCAAATCCACCTGACATAAGATAAACAGCACTTACTTCGCTAAAATTGTATATTCTTTCTGCAATCTTATCAAAACCAAGTCCTCTTTGTGGTGTTACACTTACTTCTATAAGTGCTGTAACTTTTTCTTCACTTGTCTTATCCCAATTGATAAGCGTATGATATCCACAGATAACATGTTCTTTTTCCATGTCCGCTATCTCATTAACAACCGCTATCTCATCTTCACCCAATAAAATAGCAAGTTCAGCTATATCAATTCTGCTATTCTTCTCAATAACGCTAAGTATTTTTTCTCTCATTATACATGGCTCCTTTATTCAAATATTCTATATATCTCATCGCCCTTAGGAGGCTCTAAAAATCTGGTTTCGTCTTGGTTGATGATAACCTTGTCATGACCTTCTATGACTTTACCTACTACTTTAGCAGAAAGTCCCTGCTCTTTCAAGGCTTTTACCAAACCATTTCCATCATTTGAAGCAATAATTAATGAACCTCCTGAAAGCATCTGATATGGATTCATATCAAAATATTCACAGATTTCTATTGTTTCCTGCCTGATTGGAATCTTCTTAATATCCACGCTTATTCCTAATCTATTAGATTCACCTAAATCCCATAGTGCTCCAAAGATTCCACCAAAGCTTATATCATGCATGGCTGTGACCCCATGCTTAACGGCGACTGCTGCCTCACTAAGAATAGGTACTTCATGCTTAAATTCAATGGCTTTATCTATATATGTTGTAGAGAATCTCTTAATAAGTTCTTCTCTATATCTTTCGGCAATAATTGCAGTTCCTTCAATCCCTACTTCCCCAGTTATAACAATATCCTGTCCAACGTATGCTTTCTGTGATAATTCTTCTACCGAAGAGCCTACTGCTGTCACATTGATAACTGGCCTTGTTACTGCATTAGTTACCTCTGTATGTCCACCCATTATCTGAATATTATATTTCGCACATACTTCCTCAGATTTCTTCATAATAAGTTTAATATCTGTTTCTTCAAACTCACATGGAACTAAAATAGACAGCATAACGCCTATGGTTTGGCCTCCTGCTGCCGCAATGTTATTAATGCTTTTAACTATAGAGTAGTATTCTTTGTCGTTAATATCTATAGTAAGCGGATCACATGATACAAGCATAAATCCAGTATGGTCATTACTTATAACAGCACAATCCAGTGAAGCCTCAGCACCTTTTATAACCTCTGAACGCTTTGTTCTAATCTGCTTAAGTATTGATCTTTTAAGAATTGTCTCGGATACTTTTCCTAAATTCATACTGATTATGTCCTTTCCGATTGATTGACTACTACCTTGTGGTTTGATATACTAATAAATAATTGCTGAAATGACAAGTGGCACTATCATAGCCAATATAAGAATTATTGCAATTGCTGCAGTTAATACTCTTCTTGTCTTTTTATTATTAAAATTTAACATTTCAGACACCTTCCTTTCCCAGTCTGAATAACATAGAATGGAGATAAAATGTTCTTTCCTATTTTTACATTATTCATAATATTTATTGCTTGGTTTACTTACGAATGTAAGAAGCATTCTAAAATCTCAGAGAGTTCTTCTAATGAATTTTGGGCTAAAGAATCCTTATCTAACAATACAAGGAAAAAATCTCTCGATAACCTGAACTACACAATAGTTAATCCGGAAAATTTGCCAGTTGATAATCATGGTGATTCTGAAATCAATGACTATATTATGATTATAAACGACTTGTCAAGTAAGCGTCTTTTTAATACTGGCAACGCTACAAATACAGAGTTAAAATCTGAATACGGAGTTGCAAATCTTCCAACACTTCAAGAATATGACTCTAATTTTGTATTATTTGAAGACACTATCTATAAATGGGGCGTTAAGCTTAATAATCTTCACTTTGAAGATGAATCTATAGAAGTACTCCAATATGGTATCGATAGTTTAACAGATATAAGCGGTAATTACAAGCTACTTGGCGACCTATATTTGAAAAAAAATCAGTTAGATAAGATAGAAGCTCTGATAGATAGGGCAGACAATCTTGATTCATTATTAAAGACTTCTACCATTCAATATCTTAAGAATCTTCTTATCAGATAATTACATAATTCTACCGTATTTTAAAATAATTTTATCAATCATTCTAGATGCTTCATTCTTAGACATCTTATCAATTTCATAATCAATAGTAATTGAATGATATTGCATTAGATCCAAAATAAACTCTTTTTGTCTAGGGGTTATTGGATTTTCCTTTTTTACTTTATGATTAAGTTCCCTTGTTTTAAATGCATCAGGAAACTTATCTTCATACTTCTCAGCTAGTATCTTATATAATTCACTAGTAACTTTTGCATCATTAAAGGCTCTATGATGACCTTCTTCCTTGATTCCAAAATAAGTGCAAAGATATTCCAGCTTCCTCTTTTCAAGCTCAGGAAGAATAGTTCTCGCTATCTTTAAGGTATCAATAGCAATATTATTAATATCCATATTAGCATTAACCGCACTTCGTTTTAAAAAGCTATAGTCAAATTGAACATTGTGTCCCAGAAGAATATCTCCGCCAGCAAAATCAACAAATTCCGGTATAACCTCATCAATATATGGTGCATCTGATACCATTCCATTATCTATACCCGTAATATTCGTTATTCTTTCGGATATAATCTTGCCAGGATTAACAAGCTGCGAGAATGTTGCACAAATTTCAAAGTTTCTTACTCTTACTGCACCAATCTCAATAATTTTTTCCTGCTTATAATCAAGTCCTGTAGTTTCAATGTCTACAGATACATAGTCTTTTATCATCTTAATGTCCTTTATTTCTCTGCTGCTTTACAATATGCTCTTAGGAAACATTCATCACATTTTGGATTTCTTGCAAAACAGATACTTCTTCCAAATGTTATTATCTGAATATTATACAGTATCCAGTGGTCTTTAGGAAGCACTTTCATAAGTTCATATTCAACTTTTTCTGGATCATCTTCTTTAGTAAGACCAAGTTTTTTTGATATCCTTTTAACGTGTGTATCTACCACAATGCTTGGTTCATTGTATATATTGCCTCTAATTACATTTGCTGTCTTTCTTCCAACTCCTGCAAGTCCAACAAGCTTATCAAGTTCTCTTGGAACCTCACCATTATAGTCCCTGATTAAAGCTCGTGTACATTCTATTATATTCTTAGCTTTATTATGATAGAATCCTGTTGAATGAATATCTTTCTCAAGTTCCTGCAAATCTGCCATAGCAAATTTTTCTAAACTATCATATTTTACAAATAAATCCTTTGTAACGATATTAACCCTTGCATCTGTACACTGTGCACTTAACATTGTAGCAATTAGTAGCTGCCATGGTGTTTCATGATTAAGATAGCACCTATATTCAGTTCCATATTGGATATCTAATAATTCTAATATCTTTTTTACGTCTTTTTTCATACAATATAATATCTAGCCCCATCATTAACAGGGTTCCTTTCTTTATAATCAAACAGAACTCTGGTCTTTGCCGCTGCTATCTTATCTCCACTGATAAATGCAAATATATCATGTTCAAATATCTCCAGATGCATTGCATTTATAACCTGATTAGTACTTAAATCACTATAGTTACCTAGATATACCATATTTTTCTCATCCATATAAAAATCTCTAATCTCGTCCTTTAATTCCTTTATATCTGCTGAAAATGAAGGTCTGCTCTTGATATTCTCTCTAAGATAAACGTCTAAAGTAAGAACTTCTTTATATAGTTTTATCTCTTCTTTTATATCACAAATGCTTTCAATAAAACTAAGTAATATATGGTAATTTTGAATTCTGGAATGTTTTTCATCAGAAGGTGAATTATTATAATAAAACTCTCCAAGCCTTTCATAAAGCTTAAATGGTGTAATGCCTGTTCTATTAAGAAGAGCATTCATCGTATTGTCAAACTGTCTGGTATTATAAAATATTTCCACAACCTCTTCTATCTGCTTAAGTTTTATAATATCACCATATGACAGCCATCTGGTACTAAGCACCTCATATGGAGGTTTGTCCTTATATACAAGTCCATATTCGCGGGCCTTATCATGCATAGCCGAGCCGTAAAGAACCTTTAAAAATCCTAATTGTAACTGTTCTGGTCTTTGCTCATATACATAATCAAATGAATTTCCAAAACTTTCATAATCCTCTTCTGGCAGTCCCGCAATCAAGTCTAAGTGCTTATGTACTTTTGCTTTTTCTGACAGCAAATAAACGGTGTTCTTAAGCTTCTCTATATCCATTTTTCTATTAATTGCTGAAATTGTTTTAGAATTGGCTGATTGGACACCAATCTCAAGTTGGATAAGTCCTGGTCTTGCTTTTGACAAAAGTTCAACTTCATCCTCTGATAATAGATTAGCCGTAATTTCAAAGTGAAAATTACTAATTCCATTATCATTATCAATAATGTATCTCCATATCTCCATTGTCCTGCTTTTTTCACAATTAAATGTTCTGTCAACAAATTTAACCTGACGAACTTTAGCATCTAAAAATTTCTGTAATTCATTTTTAACAAGCGTAAGACTTCTATATCTAAGATTTTTATCTACCGATGATAGACAATAACTACAATTAAATGGGCAGCCTCTGCTACTTTCATAATATATAATTTTATTATTAAACTCACTTAAATTATCATATATAAAAGGAACATCATCAAGAGGAATTGTCTCTCTCCACTCATTTACAGCAATATTATCATTGTCAACCCTATAACAGATTCCACGAATACTTGAATATTCAGGTATTCCCTCAACATAGTGGCTCATTACTTCCTTAAATGTAGCTTCTCCCTCACCACACATTATCCCTGTAACTTCTGGATAATCTATAAGCATTTCTTTAGCTCTAAAAGAGACCTCTGGTCCTCCCAGCCATATCTGGGTATTCGGAAGTATCTTACTTAGTTCTTTAATAAGTTCACATACATATTCTATATTCCATATATAGCAAGAAAAAGCCAGAACATCTGGCTTTTCCCTGTATATCTCTGATAAAATATAGTCTGTTCTGTGATTAATTGTAAATTCTCTTATCTTAATGTACTCACTATATTCCGCTGCATACGCTTTTAAATCAAATACCGCTAGGTTAGAGTGAATATATTTACTATTAATTGCAGTCAACAAAACTTTCATTTTATTCTTCATCTTCCTTGTCAGATGCTGATTCATCAGCAAAAACATCCACATATTCTTCAGTTTTTTCAACAGTATCGATTGATGATTCTATAGTTTTAACTGTATCATTATTTAATTCTTCTGCGTTAGTCTCTATAGCTTTTTCAAAGTTATCATCAGAATTAAATATCTTAATACTTTCTTCAAGTTCAACAGCTATTTTCTTAAGTTGTTCTGCTGAATCTGCTACATCTGCTACTGCTGTAGCAACCACAGATGTTGATGCTGATGTTTCTTCTGAGCTTGCTGCATTCTCTTCTGCAATAGCACTTAGGTTCTGAACAATATCTACTACTGTATATCTTGATTCTTCAAGAACTTTAGTTGTATCTTCTATACTCTGTACACCAACAATTGATGTATCAATTCCTTCTTTAACGTAATTAAATATCTCTTCTGTCTTTCCAACATATTCACTCTGTTTGCCAATAATAGTCTTAACTTCTTCCATCGTTTCAACAGACTTGTTAGAGTCACTGATAAGTGAAGAAATAATCTTCTCTATATGCTGGGCAGATTCGTTAGACTGCTCTGCAAGCTTCTGAATCTGCGAAGCAACAACAGCGAATCCTCTTCCCTGCTCTCCTGCTCTGGCAGCTTCAATACTTGCATTAAGTGAAAGCAAATTAGTCTCTTCTGCAATAGAAGTAATAAGACCTGTAGCCTCTTTAATCTTAACAGCAGATGCATTAGTTACATTAGTCTGTTCGTATATTACGCCAATAGCATCCATAGCTTTTTGGTTAATCTGTTCAAGTTCTGTAAGTGTTGCATAAGCATCATCACTTGAATTCTTCATAGACTGTGCATTCTTATTAAGAGTTTCAACCTCTTCAACAGTCTTGGAAATCATTTCACCCATATTGATAACTTCGTTAGTTGCATCTTGTGTCTCTTTAGCCTGTGAGGAAGCACCCTCTGCGATTTCCTGAACTGCATTCTCAACCTGTTCTACTGTTTCTGTAGTTCTCTTAGCTGTACTATCAAGATTATCTGCCGCTTCAAGAAGTAAATTGCTGTGTGTAACAACATTACCAATTATCTGAGAAAGTTCCATCTTCAATGAATTAGTTGCATTCATCAACTGTCCAATCTCATCTCCTCTGTCAAGGAACTTGCTATGTATATCAATATTAAGTTTTCCTTTTGAAATATTAATAAGTCCTTTTACTCCACTGCCAAGAACCTTAGTAATAGAATTAACCATTAAAAGTACTAATGCTGCACAAATAACTGCTATAACAAGTACAATTCCAATAAACATAACAATAATACTATTAACACTAGATTTTGCATCAGCTGATGGTGCTCCTACAAATATCATACCTACAACACTCTTAGTATTTGTCTGATATACAGGATAACAAATTGCATAATAATTTTCACCATATAGGTCTAAACTAGTATCAACATATTCTGTGCCAGTACCAACCACCTGATCATATATTTTGGGGTCTACTTTTTCTCCAATAGCTCTCTTACCCTGTTCATCAAACATAGATGTCATTACTCTTGTATCACCATATATAAACGAAATCTCATATCCAGTAGCTTTTTTAATACCATCTACAATACTTGTATTAGTAGAAATATTGATTTCCTTTCCCTTCCAGAGATTACCATTGTCATCCATATCATACTTAGTCGTTGAATCAATCTGATATCCTTCACGTACAGCAATAGCTGTAGCTCTTAGTCCTGTAACAATCTCATCATTCATGGATGTCTTAATCTTCGGAATTCCAATTAGTAGAATTGTCGCACCTAAAATAATAATAGGTAAAAGTGACAATGCAAGAATTTTTGTCTTTAATTTGATTTTCATAAAATTCCTCCTCAGGTAATTTATTTTTCTTTATATTATGTATATTTTTAAGTAAAAACATAGATATATTATATCAAATTTATCCAAACAATACAACTTAATTAAGTATTATATTCTTGTCAAAAAGCACTCACCATAATTATAGCGAGTGCTTAGAATAGTATTATATTTTATGCAGCTGGTGTAGTCTCTTTATCTAATGAAGATTCATCTTCATTAGGCTTGCCTATACTACTATTACTACTCTTCATAATAGTAATCTTAGAAATTGATGTCTTATCTGAATCAGCATAGTCTAATTTAAGCACTGTTCCTACTGTTATATCAGATATAGAAGCTGAGCTGGTTTCACTATTTTCTTCAATAAAAAGCTGGCTTTCATCCGCCAATGTAATAGTAAGCGTTTCACCTGTCATAGTATATCCACCCATCATTCCTGCACCACCCATATTACCTGCACCTGCATCAGATGGAGGTGTCTGTCCATCTGCCATTGATGG
>CAZNEZ010000015.1:0-19590 GCA_964572475.1 uncultured Lachnospiraceae bacterium | reverse complement strand
CCATATTACCTGCACCTGCATCAGATGGAGGTGTCTGTCCATCTGCCATTGATGGCATATTTGCCGGTGTTTCTCCATCTGCCATTGATGGCATATCTGCTGGTGTCTCTCCGTTTTCCATTGACTGCATATCTGCTGGTGTCTGTCCATCTGCCATTGATGGTCTTTCACCACCAAAGTCCTTAGATTTTCCTTCACCGCGAGTAATGGTTTCACCATTCTCGTCAGTCATCTCTTCCATCTTTCCACCAAATCCGCCTTTACCATCAGCACTAGAATTGCTGCTATAATTCTCTATTAATGCAATCTCTATTTTACTTCCATCTATCGATGTAACTTGACCATATACCGAAGTAACACTACTATCACTGTTATTACTGCTGCTATCATCCGACTTACAGCCTGTTATATTTGAAACAATTAGTGCCGCAACACCAGCCATAGCTATTATTTTTCTTAATTTCATCTTTAAACCTCCAGATAATATTCTATTTGATTACGCTATTATCCTTCAGCTTTGTGTGTATTTTGTGTATCCAATGTGATGATAAGTTAAAAATTAACAACCTTTGAACAGGCAATTGCAAGAGAACCTGGTCCAATATGACATGAAATACTAAGTGATAAATGATCGATATAGATGTCATGTTCCGGAAATACCTTAAGAAGTTCTTCTCTAAGATTCTCTGCTGCTTCAATGTTCTCAGTATGCGCAATAGCTATATGCATATTCTCTGGTGAAGCCCCTCCTAATCTTGTATCAATATCTTCTTTTATAGCTTTTGTCATAATATTTTTAGCCTGAGTAATTGTTCTGGCTTTTGCAAATGCATCTAGCTTTTCTCCTTGAATTGTAAGTACAGGTTTAAGCTTTAAAATAGTTCCAAGAGCTGCTGCTGCTGCTGTGATTCTACCGCCCTTTTTTAGGTACTTAAGCGTATCAACCATTATATAAATGCTACTCTCAAACTTTTCTGCTTCAAGAATCTCACATATTTTATCAGCTTCAATTCCTGAATCCGCCATATTTCTTGCATCAATTGCAGAAGCTCTCTGAGTAACTGATATTCTCTGATTATTAACCACTAATACTTTTCCATCATAATCCATAGCAAGCATTCTTGCCGTATCACAAGAACCACTCAAACCACTTGACATCGGAATATGAACAATAAAATCATTCTCTTCTAAAAGCCTATCCCATAATGTCATAATTGTATCTGGACTTGGCTGTGTTGTTGATATATCTGCATCCTGACTTAAATACTCATAAAATTCTTTTTGAGATAAGTTAATATCCTCATAATAAGTTTCATTATTAATAATGAATGGCATAGGTATTACATTTATTCCAAGCTTTTCGCCCTGTTCTTGGGTTAATCCGCTGTTACTATCTGTTACTATCGCAATCTTGCTCAAATCAAATCCTCCATTATATCATGTAGAAATCATCACTATTGTGTGAACTACCTTATTGATATATGCCTATAAATATAGACAACATTTACGTTCGTAGTCTACATTGTAACAATAAATGTTGTCTATAGCAAGTTTTATTTATTTCCAAACTGCTCCATAAGATTATCATATTCTTCTCTGGTAATAGGAATTACACTACCATGTCTGGCTCTGCTTGGCATCTTATAATCTACACCAGGAGTTGTATAAACACCTTTATCCAGATTGTTAGTAATAAGTGGATAATAACCAATTCCTCCGTAATTATCTACAAGTAAACACCATTTATCTTCATTATTAAATTTGTAAATTGCAGGTCCTTCAACTCCAAGCTTGGAATCCAGATATTCAGATGCAATCTTCGTTGATTTAGCATCAGCTAGATTATCCACTCTGTCAGCACTTATACACTTAGTTGTCTCATCTTTTGAAAATCTGTAATATCTGCCTTTATGTTCAATAATAGTTGTGTCAATAACATCATTTGCTTTTTCTATATACACTTTTGCTTCTGTAAAATGTATAAAATCTTTGGTTCTTGAGCAATACACTCTCTGTTTTGCAAAATCATCTTCGGCAACTCTTGAAGCCCAGTAAACAATATAATCTCCAGTTGTCTTATCATAAGTTGATTCAGGTGCCCATGTACATCCAGCATCATCTCTTGCAATCTTAACCATTCTCTGTTCTGACCAATTAACAAGGTCCTCTGATTCCCAAATCATAACTGACTGGCTTCCCTGACGCTGGCATTTGTTCCAGTTACCATTACCATTAATCTTTAAATCCGTTGCTATAATGAAGAATTTGTCTCCGTCAGCTGACCTTATAATGTATGGATCACGAACGCCTTTTTCTCCAAGAGTGGACATCAGTATAGGCTTGTTATTATTAAGGTCTTCATAATTATAGCCATCTTTACTAATTCCAAAGTAAATCTGCTCTCCGTCTTCATATTTTTCTCCTGCAAAATATACAAATAAGTATCCATACATATCTCTCCTGAGATTTCCCAAATCCTGTATATCCGTAAGTGTAATTGAATCTGCTGCTCTGCCCTCAGTCTCAAAAACTACTATCTCATTTTTGCCTTTTTTAAGAAGTGGAGCTGGTAAGTACAAACGCTTTTGAGGTCCTATTTCCCAGTATCTTCCGAGATTAAATCCATTTACAAAAACATTTCCTTTAGCAAATCCTTTAGTATCTACAAATGTATCAGCCGGCTCTTCTATTTCAAGCTCAAACTTATAAAATGCCGGTTCCTTATCCACATATCGTTTAGAAAAGTCAATCTTACTTACATTATCAAGTGGTAGTGTGTACATTTCCCAACCGCTCTGGTAATGTCCATTAATTAGTACACCTTTATCAATACCTTTTCGCTGTTCTTCAATAAATGGTCCAAAATTAACTCTGCCAAGATTCTCCATAAGTATATCAAGTGTAACTTCTGGCGATTCTTTAAGCTCAAATGTATGCTCTTCTAAAAGTTCTTTATCGTAGATAGTTGCCACATGCTCTCTGTTAGCATATATCAGCGCTCTATCGTTTCCACCGACAATTCTAAAGTTGTCAATCTTTCTGCTTTTTCCAATATTGCTTCTGTATAAAGTATAGCCATATCCTTGTCCCAGTTTCTCCATGCTCTTAGGATATGAGCTTACACTTTTCTCAGAAATGTCATCTATTACTTCAAATAAGCTAACTTTATCTGATACATTCAGTTTACCGAATGCCTTTCTCTTAATTGGTGGAATCTCTGTTTCATCTAAAGTCTTATTATACTTTGATGCAATCTTCTGAAATGCTTTGTATTTTTCAGTGATATCACCAGCTTCAGATACAACACCATCATAATCATATGACGTAACATCTGGTGTTATAGTTGCACTATAATTTGAGCCATTCATAAATCCAAAATTAGTACCACCATGGAACATATAGATATTCGCATTGCCAAGTCTCAGCAAATCTTCAAAGTCTTTTTTATTTGTCTCAAGGTCTGAAGTCGCATGATTATCATTTCCCCATGCATCAAACCAGCCCACCCAAAATTCCATACACATAAGTGGTCCGCCATCAGTATGAAGTGAAAGTTGTCTGAATTGTTCCACTGTATTAGAGCCAAAATTACCTGTAGCAAGTACTCCATCTGGATTTCCGGCTTCAATGGCCTCACCCCAAGGTCCATCCGATGTAACAAATGGTACATCTACTCCGTTATCTATCATAATCTGCTTTAAAGCATTGAGATATTCCTTATCATTTCCATAATATCCATATTCATTCTCAATCTGGAATAAAATAATAGGTCCTCCATTAGTAACCTGTAATGGTGATAAAATCTTGAATAACTCTTTGTAATATTCTCTTACATAAGTCATATATGGTTCAAAATTTCCTCTTAGTCTCATACCATCTTCAGCAAGTAACCATGCTGGAAGTCCACCAAATTCCCATTCTGCACAAATATATGGTGATGGTCTTACTATAACATATAATCCTAAATCAGCAGCAATCTCAATAAATTCTTTAAGATTGCACATACCTTCAAAATTAAACTGACCTTTTTTAGGTTCATGCATATTCCAGGCTACATAAGTTTCTACTGTATTACAACCCATAGCTTTTAATTTCATGAGTCTGTCTTTCCAGTATTCAGGGACAACTCTAAAGTAATGAATTCCACCAGATATTATCTTAAATTCATTACCATCAAGGTAAAATTTATCTTTTATTTCAAATGTATGTTTCATAAGCCTCAAAACCTCCTGTGGTTTATTTTGCGTATCCGTTTGGATGATTCTTGTGCCAGTTCCATGCTGTAGCTATTATTTCCTCAAGGTCAGCATGTTCTGGATTCCAGCCAAGAACTGTCCTTGCTTTTTCACTTGATGCTATAAGCTGAGCAGGATCTCCAGCTCTTCTGCCCTCAACAACTGCCTTAATTGGCTGTCCAGTAACCTTTCTTGCTGTATCTATAACTTCATTAACCGTAAATCCTATACCATTTCCAAGATTAAATATATTACTTTCATTACCTTTCATTAAGTAATCAACAGCTTTAATATGTGCCTGAGCAAGATCAGTTACATGAATATAATCTCTTACACATGTACCATCTTTTGTTTGATAATCTTCACCAAAGACACTAATATAGTCTCTCTGTCCATTGGGAACCTGAAGAATAAGTGGAATAAGATGTGTTTCTGGCTTATGCGCCTCACCTATCTTGCCACTTACATGCGCTCCACAAGCATTAAAATATCTAAGTGACACAAATCTAAGACCATGTGCAAGCCCTGTCCATTTAAACATCTTTTCCATAGAAAGTTTTGTTTCACCATAAGTATTAGTTGGTTCTGTTCTGTCAGTTTCTAAAATTGGAACTCTCTCTGGTTCTCCATATGTAGCCGCTGTTGATGAAAATACAATTTTATCCATCTTATGAGCTACCATAGCCTCAAGTAAGACTTTAGTACCACATAAATTATTGTCATAATATTTGAGCGGATTAACCATACTCTCTCCTACTAATGAATTCGCTGCAAAATGTATTACAGCATCTATTTTTTCTTTATCAAATACTGAATCAAGAAAAGCTCTATCCCTTATATCTCCTTTATAAAATCTAGCTTTTTCATGCACTGCTTCAATATGTCCTGTTTCAAGATTATCAATAATTACTACATCCTCACCTTTTTCAATCAATTCATAAACTGTATGTGAGCCAATATAACCAGCTCCACCTAAAACTAAAATTGTCATATTTTTCTCCATTTCCGAGCATTTCATTTGCTCAATCGCTTATATTGTAAGATGTCTGCAATACAGTATTTATAACGCTACTGGACCTCCGCCCACTTCTACCACATAGAAATCTGCTGCAAATCCAATAAGCAGCTGATATCCTTCGCCAACATTCTTAATAAATTCATCGACATTTTCATCCTTAACTATACTTACAGCACAACCACCAAATCCGGCTCCTGTCATTCTCGCCCCATATACGCCCTGCTGTTTAAGTGCTAAATGCACTAATGTATCAAGTTCGATTCCTGTTACTTCATAGTCATCTCTAAGTGACTCATGTGAGGCAATCATTAGTCTTCCCAGTTCCTCAATATCATTATCTCTAAGAGCCTTAACCGCTTTGATTGTACGTTGATTCTCATATACCGCATGCTTAGCCCTTTTTCTTCTGTTATCATCAGCTATAGCATATTTAAGCTCTTCAAACTCTTCTTCTGAAAGACTTCCCCAGGATTCAACTTTTCTTACTTTATTAACCTCTTCAAGCGCTAATTCGCATTCACTTCTTCTCTCATTGTATTTAGAATCACCAAGACCACGCTTTTTGTTTGTATTCATAATAACAATCTTGCATCCGTTTAATTTAATTGGTGCATATTCATATGATAAGTCAGCTGTATTAAGAAATATTGCATTATCTTTCTTACCCATTGCAATTGCAAATTGGTCCATAATTCCACAGTTGACACCAATATACTTATTCTCAGCTTCCTGTCCCATAAGCGCATTCTTAATCATATCAAAATCAAATCCAAATAAATCCTTTAGCACATATCCTGTTAGTATCTCTATCGATGCAGAAGATGAAAGTCCTGAACTATTAGGAATCGTTCCATAAAACATAATATCCATTCCTGTGTCCACATTATATCCGTTCTTCCTAAGCGTCCATATTACAGCCTTAACATAATTAGTCCAGCCATCAGCTTTACTGTATTCAAGTTCATCAATTGTAGATTCCATAATTCCGAGCTTTTCAAAATTAATTGAGTAAAATCTTAATGTTTTATCATTATTCTTTCTGGCTGCCGCATAGGTTCCAATCGTCAATGCGCATGGGAAAACGTGTCCGCCATTATAATCCGTGTGTTCTCCAATAAGGTTCACTCTTCCTGGCGCAAAATAGCATCTTATATCGCCATCTTCGCCGAATATCTTCTTAAATTCTTCTAGTAGTTTCTTCTTCATATATCCATCTCCAATACAATAATGATTTTGCAATGTGGTATAACAGAATATTCTAAATGAATTTAATAGAATTTATTTATTCTATAATTCCTGTTATAAACCAGTTTTATTGTTGTTTACATACTAACATATTACCTATATTTTGTAAATGCATAAAATCTAAAATTTAATTCTCATCTTGATATTCTGTTCATAATCTCCAAAGCATTTGCCAAAAAGGTTGATTCCTCCTACGTTTTTAGCATTTTCTTTTATACCTATCCTTACAGAAATGTATTCTTTATCATAAAGGTTATATTTATCTATGCCATTCTCACTAGTCTTTTCGTCATCAATGTACGAAGCATTTTCATCTATCTTCCATGTCTTTAACTTACCATACTGCGTATTCTTATCTGGCCACCACTCTGGATTAAGTTTTCCTCTTCTTCCACCAAAATCACTAGGACAGGACCATGTACCAACCTCTACATCATTTATCCACATAGTAATATCTGATTTGCATTCAAGATTATACTCATGATCTTCAGAACAAAGTTCTGCCGAAACCTCTAATGCTTTCTCTTTTTTATCCTTCATACAGTCATTAGGAAATCTATATTCTACATATCCTTTACCAAGCCATAAAAGCTGGGCATTACTTCTATCTGGATTATAGAAACATCTTGGTTCGTCTTCCTCGCCAATAGGAGCTTTCTCGCTAACGATTCCGCAAGTTGGTCTAACCTTATAATCAACATAATTGCCAATAGGCATATCTATTTCTGTCCATTTTTCATTAAGCCTATGTCTTGTTGAAAGTTCCAATGCAATCTCTGTCATTTCGATGTGACACATTTTCTTTGTTCCCCTGATTCCTGGCAAAAGATTAGTTGAGATAATACCTGCATCCTCTAACACCTTAATATGTGCGGCAACAGATGATTGTGGCACCGTAAGCGCTTCTGAAATTTCGTTAATATTCATATCTGAATGACATAGAAGCTTTAAAATATCTATCCTTACTTCTGCGGAAAATGCTTTACCAATCAGTAAAAGCCTCTTTTCACTATCCAAATTCATCTTGATATTCTGCATTCAAATACCTCCTCTTTTTTAATAACTCATATATTTCACAGCCTGTCAAATATTTTGTATGATAAGCATATATATCAGGGTTCCACCACATATGCTAAGCAATGTATTTTTTCTCCATTTATGGAGAATAACAATGACTCCTATCGCAATTATCTCAGGTATTCCATGTGTTCCCTTAAATACAGATGCTGCTCTAAAAGCACGTTTTAATTCTTTATCCAACTAAATCATATCCTTTATATTTATTTCCCTGAAGATTTTTCCATGTAAATGTTGCCTTTCCCGTAATTTCTTCAAGAATAATATAACTATGCTCACTATCCTCTTTTGGAATAGAAACAGAACCCGGATTAATATATGTATAATCATTATGAACATTGCAGGCTGGCACATGTGTATGTCCATGAAGCAATATATCACTTTTCTTAAGCTTTGGAAGTGATGACTCATTAAAGTTATGTCCATGTGTTGCAAATATCATATGTCCCGCCACATACAAAATACAATATTCAGCAAGTACTGGAAAATCCAATACCATCTGGTCAACCTCCGTGTCACAGTTACCACGTACACACAAAATCTCATTGCTAATCCTATTAAGCATCTCTATCACCATTTTAGGATTATACTCCGTTGGAAGGTCATTTCTTGGCCCATGATATAAAATATCTCCTAAAAGTAAAAGTTTATCTGGCTTCTCTCTATTAAATGCTTCAATTAGCTCTCTGCAATAAAAAGCTGAACCATGAATATCAGATGCTATCATTAATTTCATAAGTTTATCCTTTCTATACATATCTCCTGTTTTAAAATAGATTTTATAGAACAAATTATACTACTTATTGAGGAATGAGTAAAGATGAATAAACTACCTGTTTTCTTCCCATCTGTTATTTGATGCTATCCATCTACCAAAGAACTCATCTTCTTTTAGTATCGCTTCATATATGGGAGAAACAAAAATATCTATCTGTTCAAGTACCAAACGAAAGTCTGGTTTCACTAGTCCCGGACCAGGATTATAATTACCCCATAATTCCTGAAGAAATGTATTTCCCTCAAAATCCTTTATTTTCTCTAAACTGTCTTTTTCATAAGGTGTTCCTCTGTACTACAAAGTTTCTGCAAATGCTTCCTGCAACTTGCGTCCATCAAAGTCATATAGAAAAGGAATGTAATATAAATCATAAAAATCCTTCATTCGGCTTGTAGCAGTCATTCTCTTTAATATTGCATCAGATTTCTCTGCCAATGCACTTTCCAATGAATATGTCAGAACATTTGGTTCAATAAAATCAGGAAGTCTTGTTGATATCTTCCTTTTTACTGCATCCGGTACAATAATATCATTTACTCCAATATCTATCGAAAAAGGTATCATTACATTCTTGATGCGTGCCATCAAATTAATACCCACTCCTGGATATTCTTTTTCTGAACTAATCTTTTTTGTTCCAAGTACCTCAATCGAAATAAAGTCATTGCCAGTTTCTGCTTCACAAATGCTTTTAATAATCTGCTCCATTCCTGCAATATCATTTGAGATTCTTCTCATCAAAAAATCAATATCCCTCGTAGGTCTTCCAGCAAAATTTGTTAGTGTATAAAGAAACATTCCTCCCTTTAGAATAAGGTTTTCAGCATAATTTGAATGTTCAAGCTTGCGCAAGAACTCCTCCTGTGCCAAAAGCTGCAGACAACTCTGATAATTGATTCCCGTTTCCTTTGATTGCTTCTTTATTCTGGCTAAAACAGAAGCCCCTATATCCTTAATTTCTTTTATAGCCATACACCAATCATCCTCCTTGCCTTCCTTTCTACTCCTAGCTTCATTGCATACTCCATAAGATGTGCAGCATTTTTTTTATTATCATAAACATAGCGTTGAATCACAGTATTAAATATTTCTCCATCCATTGTATTCACATGTCTTAGACAATCACAAATAACTCTCTCCCTATCATATATTCTAACTGTTATGCCGTCTATCTCTCCTATACTGACTCCTATTTCAAGTCTTGATTTGTCTATAAAATGTGGCTTTATCTCAGGAAAATCAAGCTTATATTTGTTTCTTCCGGACTTATTATCTACCGCAATATGCCATACTCCAGGTGTTCTATCCGTATATCCATAATACATTACTGCTGTCATACCACACACAATAGCTTCTGGAAACAGCGATGTTACAGCTGATGCCTCTGTAAATGCGCGCTCATCCTGCCACTGATAATAACCATACTTAATCTTTTCTAAACTGCCTTCACTAATTAGCTCTTGTATTCTTTGATAGGAAATCCCCTCTTTTGTAAGTTCACAAGTTCGCATAACTCCATTATATTTATTAAATATTTTTTGATAATCAACTTTTGTATTCATGAACATTACCTCCAAAATAACCTTATACATTTTTATAGTTTTTGTATTAAGTTCTATTATACACCAAAAAATTATTTTTACAACATCGTACAAAAAGTTTTATGTTTTTGTATAAAGTTATAGATTTTTATTTTTTTTTAATTTAGTCTTTGACATTTTGTATTTATTTATCTAAAATATACAAAGCATCAGGCTAAGTTTTTAACAAAAAGGCATTCTACAATGAGAATGCCGTACAGAAATGAGGATTAATATGAACAGTATCTCAGAATTAAAGAACGAAGATAAAATAAAAGTATTAGACAACTTACAGCACACAGATAAATCTATATCTACCAAAAGAATTGCTGTATTATTCCCAGGTGTTAACTATAGTACAGACTGCCCTCTACTCTATTATGCTAAAAACATTTATTTGGAAAAAGGCTATACTGTTATTGATGCCGATTACAACAAGATGATTACAAAATCTCCTGAGTTATCTAAGGATTTTATGGCACAGCCCATAGAAGAACGACACAGCTTTGCAAAAAATGCAGTTTATGCCGTAAAGAATTTTCTTTCATTATTTGATTGGTCCGAATATGAAGATATAATATTTATATCAAAAAGCCTCGGAACCGTTGCAGCTGGATACTCTGCACAGGAGCTTAACATAGCTGCAAGGCACATATACCTGACACCACTTCCACAGACTCTTTCTTATATGAACAAGAATAATTGTATTGCGGTTGCTGGAACTGATGACAACTTTTTAAGTTCAGCAGTACTAAGTGAATATTGCAGTCAAAATTCTATACCGTTAATACAATTTGAGAATTGTGGCCACCGTCTAGAAGTTAAAGGAGATATAAACAGCAGTCTTAAAATTCTCGAATCCATTACAAGGCTGTATTCCTAATTCAAAATGTCATGTATAGATATTCCCATTTCCTCATCTACAAAGATAATTTAGCATGTCTTCTATACATTTGTCACTTTCATCCATATCTGGATTATTTACCATAAATACATGTCTTAACTTTTTATCTTTTTTATCAGGAATATCTACAAGTTTATGTTCAACGTCATGTTGCTCCAATATTTTTTCTAATCTGATTGTATTACCCCTTGCTATTTTGTCACTTTCACTTGTTACCAAAAATGTTCTTGGTAGGCTTCCCATCTTCATAACCTTATCTAAACTAATATAATATCTTAGAGATTTGCTCATAAATTCTTTAGTTAGTGCAATCCTGCTATTAGCTCCAAGGATTCCCTCTCCCTCTCCTATAAAACAATACGGAGAAATAAGTCCGAGTCCTTTAATATCAATAATATCCCTTTCAAGGCTGTATACCTTACTCAACTCATCACTTGAATTAATAAGTGTAGTATATAAAGCCAAATGTGCTCCAGCAGAGTCACCTATAACATACACTCTTTTGGAATCAGCCGGATAATCAGATATATTTTTAATAATATACGAATATGCCGCCATTATATCCTGTACCTGCCCCTCTAGGCTTACTGCTGGTGCCAGTCTATAATTAATATTAAATACTGCATATCCTCTTTGAGCAAGCTTTACCCCAAAATATCTGTTAATCTCTTTAGTTCCATACATCCAGCCTCCACCATGAATATTGATTATTACAGGAAGTTTCTCAGAATTATCTTTAAAATACACATCCATCTTATGATACTTATCATCATCTTCCTGATAACTAATATCGAGTTCTTCATAAATTCCATCAATCGACTTAGGTTTATTCTTAATATTCATTTTATCAAAAACACCTATAATTCCCCATGTTATCTTCAAACCTAATGTATATATATCATCTTTAATCTCAGAATGAACTAACATAGAAGCTATAATTCGTAATATTGCAAATGAAAATAAAAGAATGCAACCTTGAACAACAGCAAATATAATCACTACATTCATAGGATTACTTGCAGGTGCATCAGTCTGATACTTAGATGGTTCCGCTTTTTCATACCATATCTTAAGTGAATCTCCTGTTTTGTACTTACTCTGCCATATGGTATCCCCAGTAAGATATGCACCTACTGATGAGCCATAATACACTTTATCATCTACTTCATAAGAAAAATTAAGAGTAATCTTTGTTTTCTCAATAATCTCATCATCAGCCTTAACTTTATCCACCAATTCTGAAAAGGAATTCAGTATGGTTGCCTTGGCAGAAGCTAATTCACGGTTAGATGTAATAAATACAGACGTAAGGAGAGGACCTATATACACAATAACAGAAATAACTGTCAATACCGCCCATATCTTAAAGTAAATACTATGTTTTTTATCTCTATTTTCCATATTTATATCCCATAATATGAATAAGTTCCCGGTTCAGCAGAACATATATAATCTCTTTGTACAAGACCTGCTTCACTTGTAATCGCTGCCAGCGACGATTCTATTGCTCTCTTTGTAAGATCTGGAACATCATCTCTGCTTAAAGCTTCCATAATATCCATCCATACAACTTCGCTATTCTCTTCATCACCAGGTTTAGCCTCTCCACTAATGTACTTTGCTGTAAATATAATATACCAATCATGGTCATTAAATCTTATACCTATAAGCTTTTGTGGTTCTACAACAACATTGGTCTCCTCTAATACCTCTCTAACCATAGCTGCTTCTGGAGTTTCTCCAACATTAAGATAGCCTCCTGGAATAATTAACTTTCCGTTACCTGAACCATAAGTATGTCTTCCAAGCAGAACCTTTCCCTCTTTTATAACAACTCCAGCTACTGACTGTGCCCAGTTTGTATTCTCTTTTTCCATAATATCCTCACTTCTGCGTGTAAAAGAATTATCTTTCACACTATCATCACATCTGCTAGTATGCCAAAACTTCATATCCTGTATCTGTTACAGCTACTGTAACTTCCCATTGTGCTGAGCACTTATGGTCTTCTGTATATATTGTCCATCCATTTTTATCATCCACAAATATATTGGCTCTTCCCATATTTATCATTGGTTCTATAGTAAATACCATTCCAGGTGCCATAACCATCTCTGTACCTTTTGGTGCTACAAAGCATACATATGGCTCTTCATGGAATTCAAGTCCTACTCCATGTCCTCCAACTTCCTCTACTACAGAATATCCATTAGCCTTTGCATAATCATTTATGACCTGACTCATATCACCCATTTTATTCCATGGCTTAACCATCTCAAGTCCAAGTTCTATCGTCTTCTTAGCTACTTCAACCAGCTTCTGTCTGTTAGGACTTACATTTCCAAGACAGAACATACGCGATGAATCTGAAAAATAATCTTTATATATGGTTGAAACATCTACATTTACTATATCTCCATCCTGCAATATAACTTTATCCGATGGCATTCCATGACACACCTGATTATTAACAGATGTACATACGCTCTTAGGGAAGCCCTCATAATGTAATGGTGCAGGTATTCCACCAAGTTCCTTAGTCTTATCATATACTAATTTATCTATCTCTTCTGTACTCATTCCAATATGTATATTCTCAGCAACATAATCAAGAACCTCTATATTTACTTTGCCACTCTCTCTTATTCCATCTATCTGTTCTGGAGTCTTAAGAATTCTTCTCTTAGGAACTATACATCCTTTTTTCTTAAATTGTGCAAGCTTTACTTCTGTCTCATAATGACACTCTCCATAAGTTTTTCCACTTCCACACCAGCATTTATCTTCTTTTCTTAATCTTAAAAACATCTCTCGCACCAATCCTTTCCACTATTCGATTTTACCATATCTGTCAAGTATAAATTTATATATCTTAACTTTGTAAAGCCTATTTTTACTTTATAAATCCTGTATCATCTGCATATAATCAAGAACCTCATATCCCATTCTTTCATATAGAGAAATAGCCTTAATGTTATCACTTTCCACTTCAAGTCTTAGTCTCTTTATGCCGTCTGTAAGGTTTTCTCTTAAAAATGTAAATAATTCCTTTCCCAATCCCCTGCCTCTATACTCAGGTTTAGTGTATATCTCTTCAATCCAGATTACTAATCCACCTGCTTCTTGCGAAAATGTCTTCGCTAATAATGCATATCCAGCCACTTTACCATCATATTCCATCATGTAACACATAGCATACTCTTCTGATTTCATAAGTTCTTCAAAGGTATCTGTTCTGTGCTTCTCATCTATATTATGAGACACTGCATCTGATTCATAAAAAATCTTTGTCATCTCTAAGTATTCTTGTCTATCAGCTTCATTTATTTTTCTAATCATAATGTAATTCTCCTCAAAATCTCCACTATTTTTGTTTCAATTATAATACTAGCATACTAAAACTGCAAAGTCACTTACATATTTTTCTATTAACACATTACATAATTCTTCTATTACTACATATTAAGTGGTATACTTTTCATATTATATGTGAAAGGTATGGTTATTATATGATAAATATTATTGTTCCTGAATCATCAATTCCAGCCAAAAAACTTAACTTTGGAGGAACACGTCCTGATGGCGAAACTGTAGAGGTTAACAGCCTTTATTTTACCAAGAATGGTAAACCCTGGCTTCCTGTAATGGGAGAATTTCATTTTTCAAGATATCCTGAATCCGAATGGGAATCCTCTCTTGCCAAGATGAAAGCTGGTGGTGTTGACATTGTAGCCACTTACATTTTTTGGATTCATCATGAAGAAATCAAAGGTAAATGGGACTTTAGTGGTAACCGGAATCTCCGCAAATTTATTGAAGCCTGTAACAAAGTAAATATTCAGGTATTACTTAGAATCGGACCTTGGTCTCATGGAGAATGCCGTAATGGCGGTTTTCCTGATTGGCTGGTTCATGACTCTTCAATTACAGCAAGAACTAATGATTCAGTCTATCTTAACTTAGTACATACATTTTTTAATAAGATATATGAGCAGGCAAAGGGATTTTTTTGGAAAGATAATGGCCCTATTGTAGGTATTCAGCTTGAAAATGAATACGGTCATTGTGGCGGTCCTAATGGTGAGGAGGGAAAAGCACATCTGCGCACTCTGAAGAAGATGGCTGTCGATATTGGTTTTGATACTCCACTATATACTGCAACTGCATGGGGTGGAGCTGTTGTAATCGAAGGTGAAACTCTTCCTGTAGTTGGTGGTTATATTGATGCTCCATGGGCTGGAACACGCGAAGAATTACCACCTAATCCTAACTTTTTGATTCAGACATCTCTTAATGATCCTCTTATCGGAAGTGACCATAAACATGATGACTGCAACAATGCATTTACCTGCAATATTAATGACTATCCATACATAACTGCAGAACTTGGTGGTGGAATGCAGCCTACACATCACCGAAGAGTAGTTGCATTTACTAATGACACTATGGCTTTAGCATTATGTAAACTTGCTTCCGGTGCTAATCTTCTTGGCTACTACATGTATCATGGTGGAACTAATCCTGATGGTGTCTTATCTACTCTTCAGGAATCTATAGCCACTGGATATCCTAATGATGTTGCAGTTAAATCCTATGATTTTGAAGCTCCTATCGCAGAATGTGGAATTATTCACAAAAGTTTTAAAGAACTTAAGAAGATTCATATGTTTCTTAAAGAATGGGGTGAACTGTTAGCGCCTGCTAAAACTGTGATTCCTAATGAAAATGCTGTGTTCCCAGATGATCTTAAGAGCTTAAGAATAAGTCTCAGGCACAATTCTGATGCTAACTGTGGCTTTATCTTTCTTAATAATCATTTAAGAAAGCGCGCTCTTATTCCGCATAGATTTGACCTGCATATCAGTAATAGCAAACTCAATATCGATATCAGAAATATTTGTCTTAAAACTGATGATATGAAGATTCTTCCATACAATCTAAAGCTTGGTAATGCAACTTTGATTTATTCAAATGCTGAACCACTTACAAGAATAGCTGACAAATATTTCTTTTTTACTGATGAGACTCCTGAATATATATGGGGGAATTCCCAAACAGCCCAAATAATTACTCTTAGCTGTGAAGAAGCTTCTAATTCATTTAAATTTGGTGACAAACTCTATATATCAGATGCTGCTTTATTTGAAAATCATGATTATTCTATAATGTGCGAAACTTTTAAGGAATCAGAAGAAATTGTAATATATAGCGAATCCGATAGTACTTCTACATATACGGTTCAGAATATTCCTGCAAGTGCTGATATTACATTCGATATTGCTATTAAAAATGATTCTGCTGAATATGTATCCTATAATCTTAATCTTTCCTATGAATTAAGTACTGATACTACTGATTGCATTTTAAAGCTCAATTATAATGGAGATAAGGCTGAAATATATTCCAATGGAAAGCTTATAGCCGACTGGTTTACTAATGGTCAGGACTTTAATACAGCTCTTAAGAGATACGGATATCCTAAAACTTTGGAAGTTAAGATTTATCCTTCTGAAGATAATATTTATTATGATATTCCTGTACAAGATGGAATGGAACTTATTTCTGCCTCCGTTATTCCTCTCTACACTAAGAAAATACAAAATTAAAACTCTTATTACACCAAGTGGAAGAATTGCATTGCAATTCTTCCACTAATACTACTACCTATTTTACTTAAATCTATTTTACTGCTTCAAATGCTTCCTTTAAATCTTCAATTATATCGTCTATATTTTCCGTTCCTATGGATAATCTTATAGTATTAGGCTTAATTCCCTGCTCTTCCTGCTCTTTGGCATTCAATTCTGCGTGAGTTGTTGATGCAGGATGAATAACCAGTGATTTAACATCTGCTACATTTGCTAAAAGCGAAAATAATTCAAGGTTATCTATAAATTCCTGTGCCTTTTTTTCATCACCTTTTATCTCAAATGTGAATATTGAACCTCCTCCATTAGGAAAGTATTTTTTATATAACCTCTGCTGTTCATCATCTTTTGAAACGGATGGATGATTTACCTTTTCTACTAATGGCTGTTTAGACAAAAAATCAACTACTTTTAATGCATTTTCAATATGTCTTTCAACTCTAAGAGATAATGTTTCAAGTCCCTGTAAGAATATCCATGAATGAATTGGTGAAATGGTTGCTCCTGTATCACGCAATAAGATAGCTCGTATTCTAGTTACAAAAGCTGCTGGACCAGCCGCATCTGCAAAGCTTATTCCATGATAACTTGGGTTTGGCTCTGTTAATTGTGGAAACTTTCCTGATGATTTCCAGTCAAATTTACCACTATCAATAATCACACCAGCAATTGTAGAACCATGACCTCCAATAAATTTGGTTGCTGAATGAACCACAATATCTGCTCCATATTCTATTGGTCTTATAAGATAAGGTGTTCCAAAAGTATTATCGATTACAAGTGGTATATTATGTTTATGAGCTACATTTGCGATAGCTTCTATATCTGATACTTCAGAGTTTGGATTGCCTAGTGTCTCTATATATAACGCCTTGGTATTCTCCTTAATAGCTTCTTCAAATGCATTTACATCTAACGGATCAACAAATGTAGCCTCAACTCCATAATCTACAAGTGTATGTGCAAGTAGATTATATGTACCACCATATATATTCTTTGCAGCTACAATATGATCACCTCTAAGCGCCAGATTTTGAATTGTATAGGTTACTGCTGCTGCTCCTGAAGCTACCGCTAGTGCTGCAACTCCACCCTCAAGTGCTGCAATTCTTTTTTCAAATACATCCTCTGTAGGATTAGTCAATCTTCCATATATATTTCCTGGATCTGCAAGGCCGAATCTAGCTGCTGCATGTGCACTATTCTTAAATACATAAGATGATGTCTGATAAATTGGAACTGACCTTGAATCTGTTACTGGACCAGGCTGCTCCTGACCTACATGAAGTTGTAATGTTTCAAATTTGAAATGTCTATCCTCGTATGTTTTTTTGCTCATAATAAAATACCTCCAATGATTTTTATTTCCTACCTGTTTTCTAGGATATACATATATTACCATCTGACTTATTTATTGTAAAATTGATTTTATATATTGCCTGCTATAGATTTTTCCTATATCACATTGTCTTATGTGAAACTTAATAATTCTTTATATTTCCATCGCTTTTTATGTTATTTTTGATATAATATATCTAAATTTAATAGCGCTTTGTTCTTTACCGCCGGGTAAAAAACTTTTGTAAGCATCTGGATTTCATACCGATAGGCCTTTGAAGGTATGAAACTTCGGATGCTTTTTATTTTTAGGAGGACTTATGAAAGAATCTAACATTAAAAACACATTTATTAAATATGTTTCGTTAAACATTATAGGCATGATAGGGCTGTCATGCTATATTCTTGCAGATACATTTTTTGTTGCACAAGGTATTGGAGCAAACGGATTAACTGCACTTAATCTTGCCATTCCAGTCTATAGCTTTATTCATGGAACAGGTTTGATGCTTGGTATGGGCGGCGCAACGCGTTTTACTATATCCAAATCAGATAAGGTTTTTACTCAGGCAGTATACTATGTATTTTTTGCGGCCTGTATATTTGCAATTGCAGGGGTGTTCTTTTCCAGTCAAATAGCAGCCATGTTAGGGGCCGATATTGATACCTTGCAAAATGCAAGTATATATTTAAAGATAATTCTTTGCTTTTCACCAATGTTTTTACTGAACAATGTTGTTATTTGCTTTGTACGAAATGATGGTAATCCTAAATTATCTATGATTGCAATGCTACTTGGAAGTCTTTCCAATATTGTATTAGATTACATTTTTATATTTCCTTGCAAAACGGGTATGTTTGGTGCCGCATTTGCCACAGGAATTGCTCCCATCATTAGCTTAGCAATCCTATCTACACACTTTATAAAAAAGAAAAATACCTTTCATTTTTTAAGGCAAAAGCCACAAATAAAAGGACTCTTTGATATTGTACGTTTAGGAATTTCAGCATTAATAACCGAGTTTTCATCTGGCATTGTTATTATTGTATTTAATTCTATAATCTTGAATATAGAGGGAAATATAGGCGTTGCTGCCTATGGTATTATTGCTAATATTGCTCTGGTAATAATATCTGTTTTTACTGGTATTGCACAGGGAATGCAGCCTATAATTAGCCTTTGTTATAGAGAGGGGAATAAAAAAAGTATTAAGAAAGTTGTAAAATATGGTTTTATTACTGCCACTTCTGTTGCAATAATAGTCTATGCTATATCATTTATTTTTGCAGAGCCTATTGTAGATGCTTTTAATAAGGATGCTAGTTTACAACTTAAAAATATCGCTATAAATGGACTTCGCATTTATTTTACTGCCTTTGTTTTTGTCGGAATTAATATTTTATGTACAACATATTTTAGTGCCGTTGATAACCCTAAAAATGCGCTTATTATTTCTCTACTTCGTGGATTTATCATTATAGTACCCGCAGCATTTATTCTATCTGCATTATTTGGAATTAATGGAATTTGGATTTCTATGACTGTTGCAGAGTTTATAGTTTTATTGGTTGCCATAAATATGATGATAGAAAAAAGCTAACACAAAACCTATGCTCTCTACAGTTTTGCGCTTAAGAAAGCGCTTGTCGGCACAAGCGCTTGGAAGAATGCGAGGCATTCTTCATTAATGTACATGTTGTAGCGCGAGACGGGAAGTCGAACAATACCTTGCAAGCAAGGTATAACAAGTTGCAAGTCATGTTATT
>CAZNEZ010000014.1:0-38545 GCA_964572475.1 uncultured Lachnospiraceae bacterium | reverse complement strand
CTGTAACTATGCGGCGTAAGCCACTGATGGACGAATTATCATGAATAATTCGGGTTTAGATATATAGAAGATGGAATTACACATGAGGTATGGTTTGAAGATGTTAGGAGTATGGAAGCAAAGTTTGAATTGATAAACGAGTTTGAACTTAGAGGAGCAGGATATTGGCAGATTATGAGATTCTTTAGAGCAAACTGGCTATTGCTATCAGAAAAATTTCAAATTATTAAAATTTAAAGCAAGAATATGATTAAAAAATTGTTGAAAAAGATAGTATTTTGTATCCGAATTGTGTATAATCTTTGATAGATTAAATACAATATGAATCGGAGGACATGTTTTAATGAACAACAAGAATCATGAAGCTATCTATGACGTAAAACAGTTAGGAATCCCTAAAACGTTATTATTAGGTCTTCAGCACACATTTGCAATGTTTGGAGCAACGGTTTTAGTTCCAATTTTAACGGGATTAAGTGTATCAACAACACTTTTGATGGCAGGACTTGGAACATTATTGTTTCACCTTATTACTAAGGGTAAAGTACCGGCTTTCTTAGGATCTTCCTTTGCTTTTTTAGGTGGATACGCAGCAGTAGCACCACTTAAAGATGGTGTGGCAGATCCAACACAGTTAGCATATGCCTGTGGTGGTGTAGTAATAGCAGGCTTATTATACTTAGTAGTAGCTGGATTTATTAAGCTGTTTGGTGCAAAAAAAGTTATGAGATATTTTCCACCTGTTGTTACAGGACCTATTATTATAGCCATTGGACTTATTCTTGCTCCAACTGCTATTAATAACTGTACTAGCAACTGGCTATTAGCAATAATAGCAATTATTATTATAGTAGTATGTAATATATGGGGTAAGGGAATGGTTAAGATTATTCCTATTATGCTTGGAATATTAGGATCATATGCAGTTGCGTTGTGTATGGGAGAAGTTGATTTTACATCTGTTAAAGAAGCAGCATGGATTGGATTACCATTGAGTACAGGTTCATTTGCTAAATTCAATATAAGTGCAATCATTACTATTGTTCCAATCGCTTTAGCGACTATGATGGAACATATTGGTGATATTTCGGCTATCGGAGCAACAACAGGTAAGAATTATATTGCTAATCCAGGACTTCATAGAACACTTTTAGGAGATGGACTTGCAACTAGCTTTTCAGCAATATTCGGTGGACCTGCCAATACAACATATGGTGAGAATACAGGAGTTTTAGCACTTACTAAGGTGTATGACCCTATTGTTATGAGGATAGCAGCATGTTTTGCAGTTCTGCTTTCATTTTCCCCCAAATTTGCTGCAATAGTAAGTTCAATACCAACAGCTATTATAGGAGGTGTTTCTCTTATATTATATGGCATGATTTCAGCAATAGGTATTAGAAATGTTGTGGAGAATCAGGTCGATTTTACTAAGAGCAGAAACCTTATTATTTCAGCTGTAATTCTTGTAAGTGCAATAGGTATTCAATACAAGTCATTTTATAATGAAGTAGGACAATCAGTAATCAACTCAGGAATATCATTTACAGTAGCAGGCTTTGATATTACGCTATCAGGTATTGCTATTGCAGCGTTGGCAGGTATTCTGCTAAATGCAATATTGCCTGGTAAAGATTATGAGTTCAAAGAAGATTAATTGATATTTTTTCTTGATTATTTATAGTTAAAAAAAGTGTTCACGCCGGTGAACACTTTTTTGCTGTATAGGAAATTACGCAGCAGCGTGAAACATTTAAGAAGAATGCGGAGCATTCTTCCGAGCGCTTGTGCCGACAAACGCTTTTTGTTATATGATATAAATTATCAAAAAATTTAAAAGACTGTAAAAAAATCAAAAATTAGAGTATAATAGTAAAAACTATTAATTAGAGAGGTAACAATATGGAAAAATCAAAAGTATTTTTTACAACATTTAAAACAACTGAGAACGAGAATTTGTTACAGAAACTTCGACGATTATTAAAAAAGTCCGGAATGGAGAACATTGATTTTACAGATAAATATACAGCAATCAAAATACACTTTGGAGAATATGGTAATCTCGCATTTTTGAGACCAAACTATGCCAAAGTAGTTGCTGATTACATTAAGGAATTAGGTGGTAAACCATTTTTAACAGATTGCAATACCCTATATGTAGGAAGTAGAAAGAATGCCATTGATCATCTTGAAACAGCTTATCTTAATGGGTTTACACCTTATCAGACGGGATGTCACGTTATTATAGGTGATGGACTTAAGGGAACAGATGAAGCCATAGTTCCTGTCAATGGGGAGTATATTAAAGAAGCAAAGATAGGACAGGCAATAATGGATGCTGATATATTTATATCATTAACGCATTTTAAAGGACATGAGATGACAGGCTTTGGGGGAACAATTAAGAATATAGGAATGGGTTGCGGCTCAAGAGCAGGAAAGATGGAACAACATTGTGATGGGAAGCCAGAAGTTATGGAAGAAAATTGTATTGGCTGTGGAAGCTGTTACAGAATCTGCGCTCATGGTGCACCTATTATTAAGGATGGAAAGGCTAAAATTGACCATGACAAATGCGTTGGTTGTGGAAGATGTCTGGCTGTATGTCCCAAAGATACAATTCAAGGAGATTATGCAACAACAGTACCTATGCTTAATCGTAAGATGGCTGAATATAGTTTGGCGGTATGTCAAAACAGGCCATGTTTTCATGTATCACTTATTTGTGATGTATCACCGAATTGTGATTGCCATTCAGAAAATGATATGCCAATAATACCAAATGTAGGTATGTTAGCTTCATTTGACCCAGTAGCACTTGATGTTGCATGTGCAGACTTATGCAATAAGATGCCAGTACTAGACGGAAGTATTTTAAGTGATAATATTAAAGAACTGGATTCAAATTCAGAGAATAGTAAGATTGAGGAACTACATGATCATTTTCATATGACACATCCAGATACAGATTGGAAAACCTGTATTGAGCATAGTGTTAAGATTGGACTTGGCAATAGTGAATATGAACTGATTCAGATATAATTTAAGGAGCAGGACTAAGATGGAAAATGAGAATAATATATACAAATGTACGGTATTTTTCTTTATTGCTATTTCGATAATGAATATTATATGTAACCTTCTTATAGGATTTCCACTTCAGATGAACATAAAGTGGTGTATTATGGGAAGTTACTCTTTGATTGCAGCATATTTTATTATGAAGAATAAATATGTTCAGATATTATCAATAATTATGTTTTTGATAGCAATTATGATAATTATTCCAATGGCCTTTTTTGAACAAGGTGGAGTAGGTATTTTAATAGCCATATATATAGTGGCACTTGTTGTAACTATAACATTTCTGATAAATGGAAGTACAAGATATATTCTTATTGGAATTTTAACATTACTATTGTGTACACTTACTTTTCTTCCAGGGATTATATCCGATTTTGATAAATATTATATATATCCGCAGGATAAAAGGCTGGGAATGATAGATTCTTTATTGCAGCTATTATTTATTATTGTTGCCACTGCTTCTATTTCAATTATTTTTGCAAACGAATGGAAAAAGGGAAAAGATAGTATTAAGATATATGCACAAGAGCTAGAAGCCAAAAACAGAAAGTTAGAATGGCTTGCTAACCATGATGATTTGACCAAAGTATATGCCAGAAACTATTTATTTCAAGTATTGCCAGATATGAATAATGAGAATGCCCATTTAATGATAATAGATATTGATGATTTTAAGAAAATAAATGATACATATGGACATGTAATAGGAGATAAGGTATTGAAAGAAGTTGCAGGCTCTTTGCTTGATAATGAAGAGAGGATAGTAGCAAGATTTGGTGGAGACGAGTTTATAGTAGTATTTGAGCATGAGAATGAAAAAACTATTGAGATGTATATTAATTCATTCAACGAATCACTTAGTAATATAGAGATACCAGATGTGAAAGTATCTGTAAGTGGCGGAGTTACCAAGATTGATACATCTAAGAATCTGTATAAGACTATTGCTATGGCTGATGAACTTTTATATATGGTAAAAAGATCAGGAAAAAATAATATAAAACTTGTATATTAGAATAATATTTGGAAAAGTATAATTGTTGTAACATATTAAATATAAGGTTGTAAAAGATATAAAATTGGGGAACAATGAATGTAGTAGATGAATTGTGTTAAATTCTTCAGAAGTATGTGAAGTAGAAAAGAGGAAGAATGAAGAAGGAAAAATATGATATTACAGGAATGACTTGTTCTGCATGCTCATCAAGAGTTGAAAAAAGTGTTAGCAAATTAGAAGGAGTTAGCGATATAAGTGTAAATCTACTAACTAATAGTATGCAGGTTAGTTATGACGAAAATAGATTAGATAGTGAAAAAATAATAAATGAAGTCGAAAAAGCAGGTTATGGAGCTAGTATTTACGGAAACCTGAACAAAGATTCTGGTATAAATCATGAAACAAAGTCTGATATAAACATTAATAAGGATAAGCATTCAAAATCAGAGTCGGATAGTGTGAAAACTCGTCTTATATGGTCATTTATATTCTTGATTCCAATGATGTATGTTTCAATGACCCCTATGTTTCATCATATGTTTGGATTACCTATTCCAAGATTTATGAACAGTATTTTTTATGGCAATGAGAATGCGTTGGCATTTTCCTTTGTTCAGTTTTTACTATTACTACCAATATTGTATTTAAACCAGAGATATTATAAAGTAGGGTTTAAAAATCTATTTCATGGAAGTCCCAATATGGACAGTTTAATTGCAATTGGTTCTGGCGCAGCGGCGGTATATGGGATTTTTGCTATATTTAGGATAGGTTATGGATTAGGACATGGGTATATTGATATAGTTAACAACTATAGTGGAGACTTATATTTTGAATCAGCAGGTATGATAGTTACACTTATTACACTTGGTAAGTTTTTTGAGAGTAAGTCAAAAGGCAAGACTAGTGAAGCCATTAAAAAACTTATGGATTTAGCACCCAAACAGGCAACTGTTATTAGAGAAGGTAAGACTTTGGTAATTTCCGCAAATGAACTGTTGGTTGATGATATTGTTGTGGTTAAGCCAGGAGAAAGTCTGGCAGCAGATGGTGTTATAGTTGAAGGCAGAACAAGTATTGATGAATCGGCGATTACAGGTGAGAGTATTCCAGTTGAAAAACAGATTGGAGATAAAGTAATTGCAGCAACGCTTAATAAGGCAGGAACCATTAATTTTAGAGCGCAAAAGGTGGGCGAAGACACTACAATCAGCCAGATTATTCATCTTGTGGATGAGGCTAGTGGAAGTAAGGCGCCTATAGCGAAGATGGCTGATAAAATAGCTGGAATATTTGTACCGATAGTAATTATAATTGCGATATTAACATCAATTATATGGTTTATATCAGGAGCAGGATTTGAATTTTCATTGTCAGTAGGTATATCAGTACTTGTTATTTCATGCCCTTGCGCATTGGGACTTGCTACACCAGTGGCAATTATGGTAGGAACTGGAAAAGGTGCTGAAAACGGAATACTTATAAAGTCAGGAGAAGCACTTGAGATAGCACATAGCATTGATACTGTTGTTATGGATAAAACAGGTACAATTACACAGGGAAAACCTCAGGTAACTGATGTAATAGCTATAGATATAGATGAAAAAAGCTTTATTAGTATTGCGGCGGGTATAGAGGTTGGAAGCGAACATCCATTAGCAGAGGCTATAGTATCTTATGCCGATAAGAAATCAATAACAGCATCTAAAATACAAGAGTTTGAGGCCGTTTTTGGAAGAGGTGTAAGTGGAAGATATAATAATAAACAGTATATTGCCGGTAATGAAGCACTGATGGCAGATATGAATATAGAACTTAATTCATATAAGAAGACAATAGATATGCTTGCAGATGAGGGGAAAACCCCACTCATATTTGCAGAAGACAACAGATTAATAGGCATTATAGCAGTAGCTGATATCGAAAAAGAAAGTAGTAAATTAGCTATTAGTATTTTTGAAAAAATGAATATAGATGTTGTTATGCTGACAGGAGATAATAAGAAAACGGCAGAGGCTATTCGTAAAAGGCTGGGAATATCGAAAGTAATTGCAGAAGTTATGCCTGATGAGAAAGAAAAATATATCGCCAAACTTCAAGGAGAAGGTCATAAAGTAGCAATGATTGGTGATGGAATAAATGATGCACCAGCACTTGCCAGAGCGAATCTGGGAATGGCTATTGGGGCAGGAACTGATATTGCAATAGAAAGTGCAGATGCCATACTTGTTAGAAACGATTTATTAGACGCAGTAAGTGCAGTTAGACTTAGTAAATCAGTAATTAGAAATATAAAAGAGAATTTGTTCTGGGCGTTCTTTTATAATAGTATTGGAATTCCCTTAGCAGCAGGAGTTTTGTATCCAGCATTTGGTATAAAATTAAGTCCTATGTTTGGGGCGGCAGCTATGAGTCTTAGTAGTGTATGCGTTGTTTTAAATGCGTTGAGATTAAGATGGTTTAAGACTAATCATAGAGATAGCAGCATAGAATCAAGTAATTCAGAATCAAATAATTCAGAACTAGATAATTCAGAATTAAATAATTCAGAATCAAATAATTCAGAATTAAATCAAGAAAAACTAAATCAAGAAGAACTAGATAAAAGAGAAATGGAGAAAGATAATATGGAAAATGAAGTAAAAAAAGAAATGGAATATGAATTAGTAATTGAAGGTATGATGTGTGAACACTGTCAGAAAAATGTAGAAAAGGCACTTATGGCAATGAAAGGAGTAACTAAGGCAACTGTAGATTTATCGCAGAAGAAGGCATTTGTTAAAGCAGATAGTCAGATAGAAAAAGATGAATTTGACAGAACCATAATTGACGCAGGATATGAACTTATCAGATTAGATAAGTAAAGGTTTAAAGACCTTTATCGAAATCTAAGTCGGTTTTAGCTTAGTAACATTTCATTAGATATAGTATTGACAAAATATCGTATAAAAAGCTTAGCGGCTTCTTAGCATATATTTTATTTACTCTATGATAGAATTTAATAGCAATATTAAGGTTGTCAGAAAGGAATAGAATAATATGGATATCTTTTCAATATTTACATTGTTTGGTGGACTAGCATTTTTCCTATATGGAATGAATGTAATGTCATCCGGACTAGAAAAAATTGCAGGAGGAAGGCTTGAAAAAGGATTAAAGAAAGTAACATCTAATCCTATTAAAAGTCTTCTTTTTGGTGCTGGAATTACTATAGCTATTCAGTCGTCATCAGCAATGACAGTAATGCTGGTTGGCTTTGTTAATTCAGGAATAATGGAATTAAGCCAGACAATAGGGATAATAATGGGCTCTAATATAGGAACTACGCTTACTGCATGGGTATTAAGTCTTGCAGGAATAAATAGTGATAATATATTACTGCGTATGTTAAATCCAGAAAGCTTTACACCAATAGTTGCGGCTGTCGGAGTAGGGCTAAATATGATATCAAAAAAACAAAAAGTCAGAGATATTGGCTCGATTATGGTAGGGTTTTCGGTTTTGATGTTTGGAATGACACTAATGAGTAACGCAGTGAGTCCATTAGCTGAGGACCCTAACTTTTCCAATATCTTAGTTACATTTAAGAATCCTATAGTAGGAGTTTTAGCTGGAGCAATATTTACTGGAATAATACAAAGTTCAGCAGCTTCAGTAGGTATACTACAAGCTTTATCTATGACGGGCAATATATCATTTGGAATGGCAATCCCAATAATAATGGGACAAAATATTGGAACTTGTGTTACTGCTTTATTATCTAGTATCGGCGTAAATAAGAATGCTAAAAGAGTTGCTGTTGTGCATATATATTTTAATATAATAGGAACAGTAATATGTCTATCAGTTTTCTACCTAATACAGGGAATAATTGGCTTTAGCTTTATAGATAACGCAATAGGGCCAGTTGGAATAGCAGGAATACATTCAATATTTAATATTGTAACAACAGCAATGCTTCTTCCATTTTCAAAATTACTGGAGAAACTTGCAAGACTTACAGTCAAAGACTCAAAACAAAAAGAAGATATATTTTTGGACACAAGATTATGGGCAACACCTTCTGTGGCTATAGCTGAGTGTAAAAACAGAATGTTCCAGATGGTAGCTCTTGTTCGCGAATCTGTTAAATTATCAAGAGAATTGTTAGATGGATTCAGTGAAGAAAAGTTTAAACTTATTAATGAGAATGAAGATAAAACGGATAAATTTGAAGATAATATTGGTACATATTTATTAAGAGTCGGGGGAAATGAAATATCGGAACAGGATAGTAAGGAAGTATCCAAGATACTTCATATTATTGGGGACATAGAAAGAATCGGAGACCATGCACTTAATATTGCAGAGGTATCAAGAGAATTAAAAGAGAAAGAGTTAACCTTTTCTAAGGAGGCAAAACTAGAGATTAATAATCTTATGGAGGCATTAGAACAGATAATTGATTTGACATTTAAGTCATATTTAAAAAATAGTTATGAATCTGCCTGTAAAGTTGAACCATTGGAAGAAGTTATTGATTTGCTGTGTGATGAATTAAAGGAAAAACATGTTAATAGACTTAGAAATGGTCTTTGTACTATAGAAGTAGGTTTTATCTTTAATGATTTAATAGCCGATGTAGAGAGAATCTCAGATCATTGCTCTAATATAGCTGTATGCGTATTGCGTGTTAATAAGTCAACATTTGACACACATCTGTTCTTACAGGAAGTAAAGTCTAATCAGAAGGGACAGTTTATGGAGGATTATAATGAATATAAAGCAAAATATGTTGGCAGTGGAGGAGCATAATGGAGACATTTATAGATGCACTTATTAAGATGCTGGATGGAACATTTTCTAAAGAACTTATTTTATTAATAATATCAATGATTCCCATTTTGGAATTACGTGGAGGATTATTAGCAGCATCAGAATTATTACTGAATATACCACTTAAATATGCAATGCCCATTAGTATTATAGGCAATTTAATTCCTATTCCATTTATACTTATATTAATCGGTAAAATTTTTGCTTATCTAAAAAAGACAAAAACTTTTAAGAAATTAGTTACAAAACTGGAAGATAAGGCAATGAGTAAAAAGGACAGCATTGAAAAATGCGAATTTTGGGGGCTGGTAATATTTGTTGGAATTCCGCTCCCTGGAACTGGGGCCTGGACAGGTGCGTTGATAGCTTCAATGTTAGGAATTAATAAGAAAAAAGCGTTCTATGCTATATCTTTAGGAGTCATTATAGCAGCAATAATAATGTCAATAGTATCATATGGAATACTTAACAGAGTAATTTAAGATTATTTGAAGAAAAGAGGATAACAGAAATGAAATCAAGAAAGAATATGCTGGCAATTATAATTGCAGCTATATGTGTTTTTGTTGTAATAGCAATATTTGGATTAGGTCCAGATTTTAAGGGAGCACTTGCTATGAGATTTGGAATAGATATAAGGGGAGGGGTTGAAGCAATATTTGAGCCACAAGACTTAGACAGAGATCCTACAGTAGCCGAATTAGAATCAGCCAGAAATATTATAGAGACAAGATTAGATGCTCAGAATATAACAGATAGAGAAGTAACAATTGATAAAGATGGTGGATATATAATCGTTAGATTTCCATGGAAATCTACAGAAACAGATTTTAATCCAGAGGATGCAATATCTGAATTGGGAGAAATGGCACAGCTTACATTTCAGGATTCAAGTGGAAACGTAATGCTTGAAGGTAAGAATATCAAAAGTGCAGAGGCAGTTCAAAATACATCAGGTACAACAACAACGTATGAAGTTAGTCTGACATTCGACGATGAGGGCGCAGCGTTGTTTGAAGAGGCTACAGGTAAGCTCGTAGGCAAGAATATGAGCATATATATGGATGGTGAACTTATATCCAATCCAATGGTAGAAAAGAAGATATCAGGTGGAAAAGCTGTAATCAATAATATAAAGACATATGATGAAGCAAGCAAGATAGCAGATAAAATAAATGCAGGTGCATTGCCATTTTCACTTTCAACTACAAACTTTAGCACTATTAGCCCTACATTAGGTAATAATGCATTAAATATTATGATATATGCAGGATTAATAGCATTTTTCCTTGTATGTGTGTTCATGATTGCTTATTATAAGCTTCCAGGAATTATAGCATGTTTAGCACTTATCTTGCAGATGTCATTACAATTATTATCTATTTCAGTACCACAATATACATTAACATTACCAGGAATAGCAGGTATTATATTATCACTTGGAATGAGTGTTGATGCTAATATTATTATTTCTGAAAGAATATCAGAAGAGATAAAGAAAGGTTTATCTATTAAAAGTGCAGTAGTAACTGGATATAAGAATGCATTTTCATCAGTATTAGACGGAAACATTACTACAGCTATAGTAGCAGTTATTCTTATGCTATTTGGCTCAGGAACAATGCTAAGCTTTGGCTATACATTATTAGTAGGTATGATATTAAATGTGCTTGTAGGAGTTACAATTTCTAAAAAATTAATGCTTTCAACAATTGAATATCCTAGATGGAATAAAGAAAAGTATTTCAGAAAGAAAAAGGATGTAAAAATCTTTAAGTTTTATCAGAAAAAGTGGAAAGCAGCTATCATATCAGGCGTTATTATAATTATTGGAATAGTTGGAATAGCAACAAAGGGTGTAAAACTTGATACACAATTTACAGGAGGAGTAGTTTTAAACTATATGGTATCTTCATCAGATAGTGCTGATATGGATACAAATAGTGATACATATACAGATGCAATTGAACAGGAAGTTGAAAAGGTTACAGGAAGACCAGTAACAGCTCAGACTACACAGAATCAAAGAGATGATAGCAAGAGTGTTACAGTTACACTTGCTGGTACAGGAGGAATGTCTCCAGATGAACAAAAAGAAATAACTGATACTGTTCAAAAAGTAATAGGTAATTCAGATATTGAACTTGCAGAGACATATGTTGTAGAACCATATATTGGTGCAAAGGCATTAAAAAATTCTGAAATTGCAATTGTTCTTTCTATTATCTTTATGGTTTTATATGTTTGGATTAGATTTACCTCATTACATGGATTAGCAGCGGGAATTACGGCAATAATAGCGTTAATACATGATGCATTAGTAGTATTTTTAGCATTTGTTCTATTTGGAATTCCATTAAATGATGCATTTGTAGCAGTAATCCTTACAATAATTGGATATTCTATTAACGATACTATAGTGTTATATGATAGAATAAGAGAGAATATGAAAAATGAAAACAAACTTTCAGTTATTGAACAGGTTAATGTTGGTATTTCACAGACACTTGCAAGGTCAATTAATACCTCGTTTACAACAGGAATGTGTGTACTTATTATTTTGATTGCTTCAATTATATATCAAATTGGATCGATTACAGAGTTTGCATTACCAATGTTCTTTGGCTTAATTAGTGGTTGCTATTCATCAGTATGCATAGCTAGTATATTATGGGCGATGTGGGAAAATAGAAAATCAAGGAGAATTATTAAATGAGAAAGACAAAGATAATATGTACATTAGGTCCTGCCACAGATAGGGAAGGTGTGCTTGCAAATCTTATAAAAGAAGGAATGGATGTTGCAAGATTAAACTTTTCTCATGGTAGTTATGAAGAACATAAAAGACGAATGGACAATATTAAATCAATAAGGCAAAAACTTAATCTACCAGTTGCTATTTTACTCGATACAAAGGGACCTGAAATAAGATTAAAGTCTTTTGCAGGCGGAAAGACAGAACTTGTTAAAGACAGTATATTTACATTAAAATATAACATGATGGATGGTAACAATAGTTGTGCAGGGATTACTAGTGAAGAACTGTACAAAGATGTTAATATTGGAACCACGATTCTGCTAGATGATGGTTTAATAGAGCTTAAGGTTATAGAAATAAAGAACCAGGACATAATCTGCAAGGTTATTAATGGCGGAAGTATATCTGATAACAAGGGAGTAAATGTTCCTGGTATCCATCTTTCTTTACCATTCATGAGTGAACGCGATAAGAATGATATTATGTTTGGTATACAGCAGGATATAGACTTTATTGCTGCATCATTTGTAAGAAGTGCAGATGATGTAAGACAGATAAGAAAGCTTCTAAATGAAAACAATGGAGAGAATATTGAAATCATTGCCAAGATTGAGAATGCAGAAGGAGTATCTAATATAGATGAAATAATTGATGCATCTGAAGGAATAATGATAGCCAGAGGTGATATGGGAGTAGAAATACCTCTGGAGGAAGTACCTATTATTCAGAAAATGATTATAAAGAAAGTATATCTATCAGGTAAGAAAGTCATTACAGCTACACAGATGCTTGATTCGATGATGAAGAATCCAAGACCTACAAGGGCTGAGACTACTGATGTGGCAAATGCAATCTATGACGGAACTAGTGCAATTATGCTTTCAGGCGAAACAGCAGCTGGATTATATCCAGTTGAAACATTAAGAACAATGGTTAGAATAGCTAATAGGACAGAAAAGGATATTGATTATAGAAAGAGATTTATAAGCCATGATAGGATTGCTAATCCATCTATTACAGATGCTATATCCCATGCGACATGTACAACAGCATTAGACCTAAATGCTAAAGCAATCATTACAGTCACTAAGTCAGGTAATTCTGCAAGAATGATATCAAGATATAGACCATTTTGTGACATTATAGGATGTACACCAGATGTAAAAGTATACAGACAGCTAAATATGTCATGGGGTGTTATTCCGTTAATGATAAGGGAGAAGACAGATGTAACAGATTTGTTTAATCATGCCATTCATGTATCAAAAGAAGCTAATCTGGTAGAAACAGGTGATTTGGTTGTTATCACGTCAGGAGTACCACTTGGAATAGCAGGAACAACTAATATGATTAGAGTTAATCTTATCTAACACTGTTTACTAATCTGCTATTAAGAATCTAATATATTTCCTATAGACAAAAAGAAGATGAGCTTATGTTTGCTCATCTTCTTTTAATCTATAGCCAACGCCTACTTCGGTAAATATGTATTGTGGATCTGCTGGATTTAATTCTATTTTTCGTCGTATATTAGCCATATTAACACGAAGTATTTTGTTATTATCTGTATCATAATATGGTCCCCAGATGTGTGTCATAAGTGCTGAATGTGTGACAACTTTACCTGAATTGATAGCTAGGAACGATACTATATTATATTCAACAGGAGTAAGGTGGATTTCAGTGCCATTGCAGGTAACAAGACGTTTGGCAAAATCAATAATCAGACCATCTGCCGTGTATGGCCTTGAATATAATTGGTCATCTTTATTAAGTTTATTACTATGTCTTATAGATGTTCGTATTCGGGCAAGTAATTCATCTGTCCCAAAGGGCTTGGTTATATAGTCATCTGCACCAATATCAAGAGCTGCAACCTTGTCATATTCATTAGTTCTTGCAGATACAACAATAATAGGATTACTAGACCATTCTCTTACCTTGGTAATTATGTCCAGACCATCAATATCAGGAAGACCAAGGTCAAGCAAAATAATGTCTGGGCATATAGAATTAATAAGTGAAATCCCTTCTTTGCCTGTATATGCAGGTATTGCTTTGTAATCATTGTCGGTAAGAGTGCAACAAATATAATTGGATATGTTTACTTCATCTTCTATTACTAATACTGAAAATCTTGAATTCATTTAATATCCTCCTTAGGTAGTGTGAATATAAATTCAGAGCCTGTTTCATGGTTAATTGCACCAATGGTTCCATTATGAGCATCGATTATAGTTTTACATATTGACAGACCGATTCCCATTCCTCTATGAGCATCAGAAAGAGAAGTGTCACGGGTTCCAGTTCCATCAAATATTGTTTCTAGTAAATCAGGTCTTATTCCAATTCCATAATCTCTAACATGAAAAGATACTTCTGTTTTATCATCTTTAATAGTAAGCTCAATATCCTTAGTACTTTGAGAATGTACAAATGCATTCTCAAGAAGATTGATAATTACCTGTTCTATAAGTAAGGGGTCCATAGGAATCATTATAAAGTCTTCTGGAACAATAACTTTTACAATTGCGTCAGGCAGCCTTTTTTTAAATCTTATAAGTGCTTCAGATATTATTTCTTCAACAACTTCAGAGGATTTATTAACCTTTGTTATGCCATTGTCTTGAATCCTCGTAATAGTAAGAAGATTCTCAACCATATGCAAAAGCCATATAGCATCATCATTAATTTTATGTACAAGCTCATCTCTTGAATCAGAACCAGAGGTAGAGTTAAGTGTAAAATATGTATTAGTTTCTCCTATAATGCTGGTTAATGGTGTTCTAAGGTCATGTGAAATTGCACGAAGTAAATTGGCACGCATTTTCTCTTTTTCCGCTTTGTTAATTATATCTTCACGCTCGGCAAGCAGTTCGGACTGCATCTTAAGATGACTTGTAGTTGCACTGGTAGTAACAGCAATGGTAGTCATTATTAGAAATGAGATTGGATAACCAGTAAGTGTAAAGTTAAGTGTAAAATATGGATAGGTAAAAAAGAAGTTAATACAAATAACGCTATAAACTGAAAAGATTAATCCATATTTGTATCCGTTGGTATATCTTGCTGTAAGAATAAGCGCAAGAATATATATAAGGGCTATATTTGCTAAACCATTAGTAACAATATTAAATAATAGAAAGGCCAAAAAGGTTGATGAAATCATTGACAATATAGTAACAAGTATATCTGAATATTTGAATTGCAAAATACGTCTAAACATATGTAATTCTCCCATAAATAAGTATAATTTATCTTATTTTAAGTCTTAAACTGTTATTAAGCAAGGAATTATTACAGCATAGAATAAAATAATCTCAATCTTAGCAGAATCTTAACAAAACTTAAAAATAAAACTTAACAAAACTTAAAAATAAAATTATTGACTTTAAAAAGATTTTTATAGTATTTATGAGACAGGTTAAAAAAACCATTATAAGTACATAGTTTGTAAAAGTGCATAAGATATAAATGTATTAATTATTAAGGGGCATATATGTTATGGTTTACTAATTTACATCCGATTCTTCAAGGACTTATAGCCACTCTGTTTACTTATAGTGTGCCTGTTCTTGGAGCTTCGGTTGTTTTTTTCTTTAAAAGCATTAATCAGAAAATACTTGATGTAATGATGGGATTTGCTTCAGGTGTTATGATGGCAGCTTCATACTGGTCATTGCTAAATCCTGCTATAGAAATGGCTGATAAACTTGATATTAATCCGGTGTTTACAACAGCTGTAGGATTTGTACTTGGTGGAGTATTTATAATGTGTTCAGATGTAATTTTAACTAAGAAGGAGAAAAGACATAATAGAGATTCTAAATGGAAAAGATGTGTTTTACTGACGACTGCGGTTACTATGCATAATATTCCAGAAGGTTTAGCAGTTGGTGTAGCATTTGGATGCGTAGCTTTTGATAATGGCAGTTCGCCTCTAATTGGAGCAATTATGTTAGCTATAGGAATAGGAATTCAGAATTTTCCAGAAGGAACCTGTGTTGCAATGCCATTAAGAAGAGAGGGTGCTTCTAGATGTAAGAGTTTTATGGTTGGACAGCTTTCGGGTGCAGTGGAGCCTGTTGCAGGAGTGTTGGGAGTAATGTTTGCACTGAAAGTACAGTATGCATTACCTTTGGTTTTATCATTTTCTGCTGGTGCAATGATAGCAGTAGTATGCTCAGAACTTATACCAGAATCCTTTAGAGATAATAAACAATTGGCAACATTAGGGGTTTTAGCAGGATTTACAGTTATGATGGTATTGGATGTGGCATTAGGATAGAAGAACTTAATAGTCTGCTAGAAGAGTTTAAATTCAGGTAAAAATATATTGATAATATAGTATTGCAGGTGTATACTAGTTTTATATAAATGATAATGATTATCAAAACCAGAAATGGAGAGACAAAATGACACTAGCAGACTTAGAAATAGGTAAAGATGCTATCATTGAATCAGTTAATTGCAATGAAGCATCACTTAGAAAACATATATTAGATATGGGATTAACCCCAGGGACAGAGATAACACTTGTAAAAGTTGCGCCAATGGGAGATCCATTAGAGATAAGAGTACGCGGATATGAACTTACACTAAGAAAAGATGATGCAAGATTCATTGATCTTAGTGATATACATATTGCTCATGATATAAAGCCAGGGAAGGATAGAATGTCAGCAGTAGCACACCCTGGTGTCGGTGAGATGAAGAAATACCATTCTAAGATACGCGGTGAGGAAATAGCAGATGGAGAGATGATTACATTTGCATTAGCAGGCAATCAAAATTGTGGTAAAACTACACTTTTTAATAGATTAACAGGAATGAATCAGCATGTTGGCAATTTTCCAGGGGTAACGGTAGATAGGAAAGATGGAAGTATAAGGAATTACGATAATACTGATGTTACAGATCTTCCGGGAATTTATTCATTATCTCCATATACAAGTGAAGAGATTGTAACTAGAGAATTCCTTCTTAATGACAGACCAAGAGGAATTATTAATATTATTGATGCTTCTAATATAGAGCGCAATCTTTATCTTACGATGCAGTTGATAGAGCTTGATATTCCTATGGTTCTTGCACTAAATATGATGGATGAAGTAAGAGAGAATGGTGGAACTATTAATGTTAATAGGCTTGAAGAGATTCTTGGAATACCAGTTGTTCCTATTTCAGCAGCTAAGAATGAAGGTATTGATGAACTTATAGAACATGCTATTCAAGTAGCAAAATATCGCGAACGTCCAGGTAGAATGGATTTTTGTGATGAAAATGGAAAAGATGAAGGTGCTGTTCATCGCTGTATTCATGCTATTATTCACCTTATTGAAGATCATGCAAGAAGATATAAGATACCTGTAAGATTTGCTGCCACTAAAGTTGTAGAATCAGATAGTCTTATAATTGAACAACTTAGACTTGATGATAATGAAAAACAGATGGTAGAACACATTATTTTACAGATGGAAGAGGAAAGTGGCAAAGACCGACAGGCAGCTCTTGCAGATATGAGATTTAACTTTATAGAAAATCTATGTGAAGAGACCGTTGTAAAGCCACATGAGAGTAAAGAACATATAAGAAGTCAGGCAATAGATAAAGTGCTTACCGGTAAGTATACAGCAATCCCTGCATTTGTAGGAATAATGGGAATGATATTCTGGCTTACTTTTGGTGTATTTGGAAAAACATTGTCAAGTCTTATGGATATAGGAATTGGTTGGATTACGGATATCTGTGATAAAGGATTAGCCTCATATGGAATTAATCCAATTATTCATTCATTGGTTATTGATGGAATATTTGCAGGAGTAGGAAGTGTCCTTAGCTTTCTGCCAATTATTGTTGTCCTTTTCTTTTTCTTATCCATACTTGAAGATAGTGGATATATGGCAAGAATAGCATTTGTAATGGATAAACTGCTTCGTAAGATAGGACTGTCAGGAAGAAGCTTTGTACCTATGCTTATAGGCTTTGGTTGTTCAGTACCAGCTATTATGGCAACAAGGACATTACCCTCAGACAGAGACAGGAAGATGACAATAATGCTGACACCATTTATGAGCTGCTCAGCAAAACTGCCTATATATGCATTATTTACGGCTGCATTCTTTCCAAAATATGGTGCGATTGTTATGATAAGTATGTACTTTATAGGAATAATAGTAGCCATATTATTTGCAAGTATTCTTAAATCAACCAAATTCAAGGGTGAGCCTGTACCATTTGTTATGGAATTACCAAACTATAGATTACCAAGTGCCAAAAGTGTATTTAAGTTGATTGGAGATAAGGCAAAAGACTTTATCACCAAAGCATTTACAATAATTTTTATTGCATCAATTATAATATGGTTCTTACAAAGTTTTGATACAAGACTAAATCCAGTGGCTAACTCGTCAGATAGTATGCTTGCAATTATTGGAAGTGCTATTTCACCGATTTTTGCTCCACTTGGATTTGGGGATTGGAGAATTTCTACAGCACTTATCACAGGATTTACAGCAAAAGAGAGTGTTGTAAGTACATTAAATGTATTACTTGGAGGAGGAGTGCAAGGACTACAAACGATTTTTCAGCCGTTTACAGCATTTGTATTCTTAGTATTTTCATTACTTTATACACCATGTGTTGCAGCAATTGCAGCTGTTAAACGTGAACTTGGAGCAAGATGGGCTATTTCAGTCGTTCTTTTACAATGTGGCGTGGCTTGGGTTGTGGCTTTCATTATTAATGTTATTGGTGGCATTTTTTAGAAAATCTTTAGTTTTTCAGTACTATATTAATCTCATAGTTATGATATAATTGTCTTTTACTAATGAAGCACAGGAAGCTGTGTTGGAATGGAGATTGTTATGTCTTTAAATATTGATGTTTTTTATCGTATTGTTTGGATTTTCTTTATGTATTCATTTTTGGGATGGATATGTGAGACATCAATTGCAATTATTAAGAGAAGAAAATTCGTTAATAGAGGTATATTAGATGGACCTGTCTGCTGTATTTATGGTTTTTCAGCAGTTGCCATTACTATTGTATTGAGTGATCAGAAGAATTCACTAATAGTTTTGTTTGTAGGAAGTTTGATTTTATCAACCTTTATTGAATGGATATCTGGACATTTGTTTGAAAAAATTAAACACCGTAAACTATGGGACTATTCAAACAAAAGATGGAACTTAGATGGATATATTTGTGTAAGATACTCGGTATTATGGGGCATTATGGGTATGCTGGGTGTAAGATTTATTAATCCATTGCTAGTAACCTTATATAAGTCGCTTGAGGGTTCATTCTTAAATATTATTATCATATGTGCAATAATTGTTTTAATTGTAGATGCAATAGGTACATATGCCGGTATTCTTGGAATCAGAAAGAAAATGCCAAACATTGAAAAGGTTAACAACAGACTGGCAAAATTAACACTTAACCCGAATTATCATGAATAATTCGGGTTAATCTTACTAATTCTGAAAAAAATTATGCAAAGCCAGAGGGATATGAGTTAATCATAGGTAAATCCATTTGCAGGTTAGAAGCATTTGAATATCAAGTGTTTCAGATGAAGAAGTAAAAATAATATTATACTTACTAGTTTGTTATAATTAATTAAAATTTACCAAAGGTATTTACTTTTTCGCTTTAAAGTAATAGAATGTATATAATATTTATTTAGAGAAATGAAAGGAAAAATGATATGCCAATTATAGACATTTTAGAGCAAAATTGTAAGCTCTATGGAAATGATATCTGTCTGGTTGAGATTAACCCAGAGATTAAAGAAACAAGAAGAGTAACATGGAAAGAATATGAATTAATGGAGCCTAATCCAGTATCGCATTATCGTAGGGAGATTACATGGAATGTATTTGATGAGAAAGCAAATAGATTTGCTAATCTTTTACTTAGTCGTGGAGTAAAAAAAGGTGATAAAGTCGGTATACTTCTTATGAACTGTCTCGAATGGCTTCCGATTTATTTTGGAATCTTAAAGACAGGAGCGCTTGCCGTACCTCTTAATTTCAGATATGCTTCAGATGAGATAAAGTATTGCCTTGATTTGGCTGATGTTGATATTCTTGTATTTGGACCTGAATTCATAGGACGAGTAGAAGAGATAGCTGATGAGATAAAAAAGAACAGACTGCTCTTTTTTGTAGGTGATAACTGTCCTACATTTGCAGAAGATTATAGTTCACTTACAGCGAACTGTTCAAGCAGAGTTCCAGATATTAAACTTACTGATGAAGATGATGCAGCAATTTATTTTTCATCAGGAACTACAGGATTTCCTAAGGCAATATTACATAATCATGAAAGTCTTATGCATGCATGCAAAGTTGAACAGAATCATCATGGACAGACTAAAGATGATGTATTTCTCTGTATCCCACCGCTTTATCATACAGGAGCTAAAATGCATTGGTTTGGTTCATTTTTAGTAGGAGGAAAGGCAGTTCTTCTTAAAGGTACAAAACCTGAATTTATACTTGATGCTGTATCAAAAGAAAAGTGTACAATAGTCTGGTTACTTGTGCCATGGGCACAGGATATTCTGGATGCTATTGACCATGGAGATATTAACCTTGATGATTATGCTTTGTCACAATGGAGGCTTATGCATATAGGAGCTCAGCCAGTACCAAGAAGTTTAATTGCACGCTGGGAAGAGAAGTTTCCTAATCACAAATATGATACAAATTATGGACTTAGTGAGTCAATCGGACCAGGTTGTGTTCATCTTGGACTTGATAATATAAATAAAGTTGGAGCTATAGGTAAGGCAGGTTATGGCTGGAAAACAAAGATTTGTGATGAAGATGGTAATGAAGTGGCAAGAGGTGAAGTTGGTGAACTTGCAGTTGCAGGCCCTGGTGTAATGACATGTTATTATAAGGACCCTAAAGCAACAGAAGAAGTATTAAAAGACGGCTGGCTGTTTACAGGAGATATGGCTGAAGAGGACGAAGATGGATTTATATTCTTAGTAGACCGTAAGAAAGACGTTGTTATCAGTGGTGGTGAAAATATTTACCCAGTACAGATAGAAGATTTTTTAAGAGCATATCCTTCAATTAAAGATGTTGCTGTTATCGGTATTCCAGACCAGAGACTAGGTGAAGTAACTGCTGCCGTAATCGAGATTAAACAGGATGCTGCCTGTACAGAAGAAGAGATTGATGAATTCTGCCATAAGCTTCCTAGATATAAGAGACCACATAAGATTATATTTGCAGATATCCCTAGAAATCCTACAGGTAAGATTGAAAAACCAAAGTTAAGAAAAATTTATTGTGGAGAAAGCGTTGTAGCTAAACAGAATAATTCATGATAATCATATTAATGTCAGTAGTGCTATTGTTAACGATACCAATAGGTATTTATATTTGTATGAATATCGAAACTGTTAATGATTAATAGAACATAAATGACATGGAGATTAAGATAATGCGAGAGATAAAAACAGATTATTATGACAGATTTACATGTATTGCCGATAAATGTTCTATAACCTGCTGTCAGGAGTGGAAGATAGCAGTTGATAATACTACATTTAAAAAGTGGAAAAAGTTAAGCTTATCCGAGAATAATGTGGATAAGCTTAATCATTATGTTATAAATAAAGATGGCGGTAAGGTGATAGGCCTTAACAAAGAAAAAAAGTGTCCTTTTCTAAATGAGGAGGAGTTATGTAAGCTTGTCATTAAATATGGAGATGGGGCTTTGTCCAAGACCTGTGCCTCATTTCCAAGAGAGATTCATGAGTTTGAGGATAGAACTGAATATTCACTTGTATCTTGTTGCCCAGAAGTAGTAGATATATTGAATAATATTAGTAATGTTGAACTGGTAGGAATATCAGATATTCAAAAGTTTTCAAATGTACTAAGTGAAACTACCTTTATTATAAGAGATATTTTTATAAATATTGTTAAACATAAGGAATTATCAGTGACAATGGGACTGAAAGTTCTTTTTTATATTGCGCTTGAGATTCTTAATAAATCTAAGGCATTAACTGATGAGGATATGAATGTATTCATAAAAGAGAATAAAAGTGAATATACAGATGAAAAAAATATTGGTGAGCTGTTAAAAGCTATAAATGCCCTGGAAAAAAACAAAGAAGAATCATTTTATGAATGTAATGAACTGTTTTTAGATCTTGCAGAGAACTATAGAAAAGAAGGATTATATTTAAGATATCTTGATGAACTGTATGTATTTGCAGAATCAATTTCTGAAGATGAAAATATGATTTCAATTGATGAAATTGACGAATTTGAACAGGAATTTTCAAAATATGATATGTTATTTAAAAATTATCTTGTATCAGAATTGTTTACTAACTTATTACTGCCAGAGAGTAACATTGAAGATTTAATTGTAATGTTAGAGTGGATTGCAATTGAATATGCTGTAATAAAACATTCAATTTTCTTAAAATGGCACACTAGTGATAAAAATATGTTAATATATGAAGAAGTTAGAGATATGATTGTAGTTATATCAAGAATGACAGGATATGATGAAGAAGATATACATGAATATATGGAAAATTGTTTTCAAAATATAGTATGGGAATGGGGATATATGTCTCTTATATTAGTATAGAGTATTTGTGAATTTATTCTACTTGTAGTAAAATAATGTAAGAACTATATATGGTTCAAGTTATAGAGATTAGTAATACAAACTGAGGAGGCAATTATGGAAGACAGAAGTATGGAATTAACATATAAAATTTTTATGGAGGCTGAAGATATTTCTATGAACAGAATTATTTCAAGCACTTCCTTTGTAAAGAATCTACTTATTAACTGTAATAATGCGTATTTCAAAGAATCAGAGATAGATGATGAGAATAACCTGGATGAATCAATTTTATGTATAGGTATAGAAAAGGAATTAAAGGAAGAAAATTGTACTAATCCTCAAGATGCCAGAACTTTTTTGGGGGATATGGCAGAATTATTAGACAGGCTGGCTCAGGCACAGTCGTATATGAATATTGAAGGAAATTTTTCCATTAGATATGATGATATAGATAAAAGTTATTCCTTTGTTTCAGAACAAGGTCAGGATTATTGCGAATTTACTGAATTCACAGAAAATGCTTGACTTGGAGTAAACTTTAGGGTTTATAGTGTGAAGTAACAGTATTGTTAATATTATTGTAAGCACCTTATTGGTGTGGAATGGAGAAGAATATGAATGCTAAAAAACTTGGATTTGGATGTATGAGACTGCCGTTGTTAGACAAAAAAGATCAAACTAAGATAGATATGGAACAGGTTAACAATATGGTTGACATGTTTATTGACAGAGGATTTACTTATTTTGATACAGCATATATGTATCATAATGGAATAAGTGAGGAAACAGTAAAGGAAGCATTGGTTAAAAGATACGATAGAGATAGATTTACTATTACAACTAAGCTTCCAACTATGATGTTAAAAAAAGAAGAAGATAATGAGCGCATTTTTAACGAACAGTTAGACAGATTGGGAGTTGACTATTTTGATTATTATCTCTTACATTGCCTTAATAAAGAAAACTATGCAATTTCAAAAAAACTTTCTTGCTTTGAGTTTATTAAAAACAAGAAAGCAGAAGGAAAAATTAAGCATTTAGGATTTTCTTTTCATGATTCAGCAGAACTATTAGAAGAGATTATATCAGAACATGATGAGATTGAATATGTACAGCTTCAGATTAATTATCTTGATTGGGAAAGCGAGTCAGTCCAGTCTAGAAAATGCTATGAAGTATGTGTAAAATATAATAAGCCTGTAATTGTTATGGAGCCAGTTAAGGGTGGAACATTAGCAAATGTACCAGAAGATGCAGAAAAATTAATGAAGAATTATGCACCATCAATGTCAGTTCCTTCATGGGCAGTAAGATTTGCAGCTAGTCTGGATAATGTTGTTATGGTTTTATCAGGTATGTCAGATATGCAGCAGTTAGATGATAATACAGCATATATGCAGGAATTTAAGCCAATCAATGAGGAAGAAAAGAATATAATATTCAAAACAGTAGATATTATTAATGGAATATCTACAATTCCTTGTACTGGATGTAGATATTGTGTTGAAGGATGTCCAATGAATATTCCGATTCCTAGATACTTTGAATTGTATAATGCACAGATGAAATTTGGAAATAAATCAAATTCAGAGTTTTACTATTCAAACTTAGTAGAAGAAGGCTTAGGAAAGGCTTCAGATTGTATAGAATGTGGCAAATGTATAAAAGCCTGTCCACAACATATTCTTGTACCAGATTTTATGAAAGAAATAGCAGGATTATTTGAAGAATAATATATTAGCATATTAACCGTAGTCAGGAGGCTTAAATGGAAACACGCGAAGTACTAACTAAATTACAAAATAAAGAGATAAGTATTGAAGAGGCTGAGCAATTTTTCCGTAGACAACCTTTTGAAGAGATGGGATATGCGAAACTTGATACACATAGAAAGCTAAGGTCAGGATTTGCAGAAGTAGTATATTGCAGTGGAAAGGCAGATGAGCATTTGCTTAATATATTCAAGAGAATCTTTGAAGATGAAGGTGAAGTATTTGGAACAAGAGCAAGTGAACACCAATATAATCTGATTAAAGCTGAATTACCAAGAGTACAGTATGATGAGATATCTCATATACTCAAGATAGAGAATCCGAATAAGACAAGAATAGGAAAAATTGCTGTTTGTACAGCAGGTACAGCAGATATTCCTGTTGCAGAGGAAGCAGCACAGACAGCAGAGTATTTTGGCTCTAAGGTAATAAGAATATATGATGTTGGAGTTAGCGGAATACACAGACTGTTATCTAAGGTAGATGTTATTCAGAATGCAAACTGTATTATTGCAGTAGCAGGAATGGAGGGCGCACTTGCAAGTGTAATTGGTGGACTTGTAGATAAACCAGTTATTGCAGTTCCAACATCGGTTGGATATGGAGCAAGCATGCATGGACTATCAGCATTATTAACAATGATTAATTCCTGCGCTAATGGAATAGCTGTTGTTAATATTGATAATGGCTATGGAGCGGGATATATGGCTACACAAATCAACAGATTAGCAGAGCAGACTCCAAAGGAGGATTCAATTGAGTAATACATTATATTTAGAATGTTATTCAGGAATAAGTGGTGATATGACAGTTGCGTCATTACTTGATCTTGGAGCAGATGAAAAGACCTTAACCAATGCATTAGATAGTCTTAATCTTAAGGGATATAATATTAATATCAGCAGAGTAAAAAAAGCAGGACTTGATGTGTGTGATTTTGATGTAATTCTTGATAAGGAACATGAAAATCACGACCATGATATGGAAGTTTTGCACGGACATAATCATAATAATATAGACCATGAAAAAGGTACTGTTGATGGAAGTCATACTCATATGCACAGAGGTATAGAAGAAATACTTTCAATTATCAGGGAATCTAATATTACTGATAGAGCTAAGAGTATAGCAAGTAAGATTTTTGAGATTCTGGCGGAAGCAGAAGCAAAGGCACATGGAGTTGATATAACAGAGGTTCATTTTCACGAGGTAGGTGCAGTAGATTCTATAGTTGATATTGTAGCAGTTGCTGTATGTCTTGATAATCTTGGTATTACAGAGGTTATAGTCCCAAATGTGTATGAGGGCAGGGGGTTTGTAAGATGTCAGCATGGAACAATACCAATACCAGTTCCAGCAGTGGTAAATATTGCATCATCTTATAATATAAGTCTTCATATTACAGATACACAAGGAGAACTTGTGACTCCAACAGGTGCAGCAATTATAGCAGCAATAAGAACTTTAAATGACTTACCTAAGAATTTTGTGATAAAAAAGACAGGTATTGGTGCAGGGAAAAGAAACTATGACAGACCAAGTGTTTTAAGGGCTATGCTTATTGAGGATAGTGACAAAGAGAATATAAAGAAGACAAATACAGATTGTAATTATAGTCAAACAGATGAGTGTATATATAAGCTTGAGAGTAACATTGATGATTGTACTGGTGAAAATCTGGGCTATGTTATGAATAAACTGTTAGAGTCAGGTGCAAGGGACGTATATTACAGTCCTATATATATGAAAAAAAACAGACCTGCCTATCAATTAAATGTTATATGTGAGCAATCCAGCGTTTTAGAATTAGAAGGAATAATATTTGAAGAGACTACTACTATAGGTATTAGGAGAATAAAGGTTGAGAGAACAGTACTTAACAGAAGAATAGTAGAGATTGATACAAGCCTTGGAGAAGTTCAGGTTAAAGTATGTGAATTAGATTTTGGTGAACGGTATTATCCAGAATACGATAGTATTGTAAAAATATGCAAAAAGCATAATATATCATATCAGAAAGCATATAGAACAGTTATTTGTGAATTGGAAAAGAAAGTGAGATAACATGGATAACAAGAATATATGTGCTAACAGCAATAAAATAACTGAGTTGGAAGAAATAATGGAAAAGTACTGTAATGAGGATGTTATGGTAGCATTTTCGGGAGGAGTTGATAGTAGCCTCCTTCTTCATATGGCTGTAAGATGTGCTGGTAAACGGGGCAAATCAGTATATGCAGTTACTCTTCATACAATGTTACATCCTCTCGCAGAGATGGATTCAGCAAAAAGCATGGCAGCTAAAATAGGTGCAAAGCATATCGTTATTCAGATAGATGAATTAAATAATGCAGGGATTATGGATAATCCGTCGGACAGGTGCTATTTGTGCAAAAAACATTTATTTGAAAAGGTTGTAGAAAAGGCAGATGAACTTGGTATTAGTACCATATTAGAAGGAACAAATAAGGAAGATACATATAGTTACAGACCAGGAATCCGTGCATTATCAGAATTGGGAATAAAGAGTCCACTAATGGAAGCAGATTTTACAAAAGAAGACGTAAGAAAATCAGCAGCCATGTTTAATATACAAACTGCTAATAAACCATCAAGTCCATGTCTTGCTACAAGATTTCCATATGGAGTACATTTATCATATGAAGAAATGAGAAAAGTTGAAAAAGGTGAAGCATATCTTAGAGGCTTTGGATTTTATAATGTAAGATTAAGAGTTCATAATGATGTGGTTAGAATTGAAGTTGATGAAGAAAATATAACAGGAATACTTGACAATAAGGCATCAATAATACAATATTTAAAAAGTATTGGATACAGATATATAACTATTGATCTTGAAGGCTTTAGATCAGGTAGTTTTGACAATTAAAATAGAAGGAGAAAATATATGCATATGGCAGACGCACTTGTATCTCCAGCAGTTGCAGTAGGCATGTTTGCCTGCTCGGGTGGAGCTATGGGTTACTCAGTTAAAAAATTACATTTAGAAAATGAGACAAAAAATATACCTGTAATGGGTGTGATGGGGGCATTTGTATTTGCAACACAGATGATTAACTTCACGATACCAGGAACCGGTGCATCAGGACATTTATGTGGTGGTATGCTTTTATCAGCCATTCTTGGGCCTTATGCAGGATTTATCACGATGATAGGCGTATTACTGGTTCAATGTCTTCTTTTTGCAGACGGTGGAATTATGGCGTTGGGATGTAATATCTGGAATATGGCATTCTACGGTTGTTTTATCGGTTCGATGATAATATGGAGAATGTTCATGAAGAACGGAATGTCTAAGACGAAAATAACGATTGCGTCAATAGTTGGATGCATTATGACTTTACAGCTTGGAGCATTTTCAGTTACGTTAGAGACACTTGCTTCAGGAGTGACGGAGCTTCCTTTTTCAGTATTTGCTGCCGCTATGCAGCCCATTCATTTGGCAATAGGCCTTGTTGAAGGACTTATAACAGCAGCAGTTTTGTGTTTCGTTTATGAAGCAAGACCAGAGATTTTATGGAATGACAATAATAATTTAAATCCAGGTCTAAATAAAACACCTAAGATATCATTTAAGGCCACAATAGGAGTTCTTGCAATTGTTACAGCAGTAATAGGAGGATTATTATCCCTTGTTGCATCATCCAATCCCGATGGACTAGAGTGGGCTATTGAAAAATTAACAGGTTCTACGGAGGTCGCATCTACGGGAATAGCCTACAGTATTGCGGAACGTATTCAGAGTATAACTTCTCTTTTTCCTGACTATTCAATAAAGGGAAAAGATTTGGCAGCAGGAACATCTTTATCAGGAATAGTAGGCGGAGCTGTTGTTATAGGGGTGTTAGTAGTATTTGGACTTTTGGTGAGATTTGTAAAGGAAAAAAAGAATAATGCCTAATATTAATGGAGCTGTACATGGTATTCATCATATGGATTCTATGGCTTCTAAGGACAAATGGATTAATAATATACATCCACTTGGAAAAATGATTATGACAATTACATATATTTTAGTAGTCATATCTTTTGATAAATATAATGTTACAGGTTTGGCTTCAATGAGTGTATATCTGTTTTTACTTTTTATAATAGCGGATATACCGTTTTGGCTGAGTTTAAAACATCTTAAACCGATACTGTTTTTAGTATGTTTGCTAGGAATTTTTAACCCCATATTTGACACTCAGGAATATATGAAACTTGGAAATATCATAATTACAAGTGGCATGATATCCATGATAACACTTATATTTAAGGGGATATTTTCGGTGATGGCATCGTATTTGTTTATTTCCACAACTTCAATTGAAAAGATTTGTTATGCACTTAGAAAACTTCATATTCCTAAAGGTATAGTAACTATGATACTTTTGATTTACAGATACATAATTGTTTTGTTAAAGGAAGTAGAAAGAATGTCAATTGCATATAAACTAAGAGCACCTAAGCAGCATGGAATCGCTATTAAAGCATGGGGTTCGTTTGTTGGACAGTTATTACTTAGAAGTATTGACAGAGCAGAGAACGTATATGAAAGTATGTTACTTAGAGGCTATGATGGAGAATTTATCTACAAAAATGAGTCTAAAAGTGTAGTTGAAAGTATTGTATTTACGATTATAATGATAACAATGATAATAATATTTAGAATAATTCCAATATTTGAATTGGTTGGAGAAATATTCATATAGTGCAAGATATGAAAGAGGAAATATATGCAAACTATAGAACTTAATAATCTTAGCTTTTCTTATGGTAAATATAGTAATGCTCCTATAATTCTGTCAGAGATTGATTTTAAAGCAAAAGGCAATGAATCTATAGGAATAATAGGTGCAAATGGGGTTGGTAAATCCACACTTCTTAAGATTTTGGTTGGGTTGCTTGCTGAGTATGAGGGCAAAGCATATATTAATGATTTAGAGATAAATCAACATAATATTAAGCAGATTCGTGAAAAAACAGGATATATATTTCAAGATTCGGATAGTCAGTTATTTATGTCAAAAGTATATGAGGATGTAGCTTTTGGACCATCTAATTATGGATATACTGGTAAAGAGTTAGATGAAAGGGTTATGAATGCACTGGAAATGGTTAATATAGCGAATCTTAGAGATAAGCAGATATATAGGCTATCGGGTGGACAGAAAAAGCTAGTGTCAATAGCAACAATTCTTGCAATGAAGCCTGATATAATATTGCTTGATGAACCCTCAGTTGCACTTGATCCTAAGAATAGAAGAAATCTTATTAATATATTAAATTCAATTGACTGTCTAAAGATAATAGCATCACATGATTTAGACTTTATTTTTGATACCTGTGAGAGGACTATTTTACTATCAAATGCTAAGATTGTAAAAGATGGATATACAAAAACTATTTTATCTGATGAAAAACTTTTGGATAGAAGTGGATTGGAATTACCCTTATCACTAATTAACAGACAGTTATAATTGGTTGTAAAATAATGGTATATTGTATTGAAATATGATAAAATATATTAATCAAAAACAAATGAGGAGGTTTGTTATGCACGATTCTATTAATGGTAAAACCACAGATGGTAATAAGATTTACAATATAGATATAGAAAAGAATTTTAGATTGCTGCTAAACAAAGCGGTCTAGAAATTTGGAATTACTACTTCTCTGATAAGTCAATCTCATATTGGACCAATTCTAATGATAAAAGAAGAATTTTTGATATACCAGAACGATTAATAGAGGATAATATAATTCATAAAGATGATATTGAAAAAGTTCGTGAGTTTTATGATAAGCTAAATTCTGGAGCTAATACACTATCAATGGTAAGGAGAAGTAAAAGAGATAATCATAGTAATGAATGGTATTGGGTTAAGGTAGTATATTCAACAATATTTGACAGTGACGGTGTTCCATTATATGCATTGGGTACTTCAGTTGATGTTACAGAAGAAAAGAATGCTCAGATAAGATATCAGGAGGAAATGAATTACAGAAAGTCTCTAGGTGAAAATATTATAGCAACTCATTGCATTAATCTTACAAAAGGAATTGTAGAAGAAAGCAAGTCTTTAATACATAAAGTAGATTTGCCCCGCAATTCAATAATAAATAATGAGATATTTAGAAAAATTTGTGATGAATCTATTCCCAATATAGAAGAAAGAGAAAACTATTATAACAGATTTAATCCTATAAAGATGTTAGAAGATTATAGAGAGGGTATTACTTACCTTGAGATGCGTTATCGAGCTAAAATGGCGAACGATGAACTCAAATGGGTGCATCTGAGAGTAAGGCTTATGAAACAACCTGACAGTGGGGATACTATTGCATTTTTTAATACCTGGGATATTAATGAGAGAAAGTTAACTAATGATGTTATAAATGCTGTTGTTGAGCTTGATTATGATTATCTTATGCATATTAATCCGTTAGACAAAAAATTTACCCTTTTTTCAGGAAGAACTGGAACTAGAATTCCTCCGAATGCTATGGGAGATTATGATGAGGAAAGACTTAACAATTGTAAGACATATGTTATAAAAGAGGATAGAAAAAGATGCAACAAAGAAATGTCAATTGAATATGTTAAAGAGCATCTTAAGAATCAAAAGACCTTTGTTACATATATAAGAATCTTAGAGAATGATGGAAGAATAAGCAGAAAGAGATTAACATTTTCATATCTTGGAGAGAAAAAAGAAGACATTTTTCTTGCAAGGGTTGATGTTACAAACTTTTATGAAGAAGAACAGAGGAAAAATGATGCTTTACTTGCTGCGTTAACAGCTGCTGAACAGGCTAATGCAGCTAAGAGGGATTTCCTTTCAAGAATGAGTCATGAGATTAGGACACCAATGAATGCTATAATAGGTATGTCTACTATAGCGGCACAATCTATTGGAGATGATGAACAGACAGCAGACTGTATTTCAAAGATTGGTATTTCATCTAGATTTTTACTTTCACTTATTAATGATATCCTTGACATGAGCAGAATTGAAAGTGGCAAAATACTACTCAAATCAGAAAAGATTCCATTTGAGGAATTTGTTAATGGAATTAATGATATTTGTTATTCGCAGGCACAGTCTAAAGATATTGATTATGACTGTGTTGTAGATTATAATATGGAAGATTATTACATTGGAGATGCAATGAAACTTCAGCAGGTAATAATTAATATATTATCAAATGCTATTAAGTTTACGGATAAGGGAAAAGTTTCTATGCATATTCATCAGGTCAGAAAGACAAAACATGATGCGATTATCAGATTTGTTATTAATGATACTGGATGTGGAATAAGTGATGAATTTCTTCCTAAGTTATTTGAACCTTTTGCACAAGAACATGGTGGTACAACAACAATGTATGGAGGTACAGGGTTAGGCTTATCTATCTGTAAGAATCTTGTAGATTTAATGGATGGAAATATAACTGTAAGAAGTATTGTTGGCGTAGGTTCAGAATTTAATGTTCAATTGAAACTTGGTATTACTGAAGAAACTAAAAAGCATGCTATTAGAAAGATGCAGGTTAACTTTGAAAAGATTAAGGTTCTTGTAGTTGATGATGATGTAGCGGTATGTGAGCATGCAGATATAGTTCTTAAGGATATGGGAATAAAATCTGAATGGGTTGACAGAGGTATAAAGGCTATAGAGCGGGTTAGAGAAAAATGGTCTAAGCAAGAATTCTATGATATTATATTCATCGACTGGAAGATGCCAGAGATGGATGGTATTGAGACAGCAAGGCAGGTTCGTAAGATTGTTGGTCCTGATGTTACTATTATTATTATGACTGCATATGATTGGATAGCAATAGAACGTGAAGCAAAGCTTGCAGGTGTTAATATGCTAATGAGTAAACCGATGTTTAAATCTTCATTAGTTTCAGTCTTTGAGAAGACATTTGGACAAAAGGATGAAGAAGTTAAAGACGATACGCCAGAAGATTTTGATTTTACAGGTAAAAGAGTTTTACTTGCTGAGGATCACCCACTTAATGTTGAAGTTGCTACAAGATTATTAGAGAGAAAAGGATTTAAAGTTGATAATGCTGAAAATGGTGTTCGCGCAGTGGAGATGTTTACGATAGCTTCAGAAGGATTTTATGATGCAATTCTTATGGATATTAGAATGCCAATAATGGATGGACTTCAAGCCACACGTGCTATTCGTCATCTTAGTAAGAAAGAAGCTGAGACGATTCCTATTATTGCGATGACTGCGAATGCATTTGATGAAGATATAGAAAAGAGTAAACAGGCGGGTATGAATGCTCATCTTGCAAAACCCATTGAGCCAAATCAACTGTATCATACTTTGTATGATTACATAAATGGAGATTAAGAATGAATACAAATTATAAATATACGGTAAGAGCATGCTATCTGGGATATATAGTTCAAGGAATAATTAATAACGTTAACCCTATATTATTTATCGTATATCGCAATCAATTAGGTATATCACTTGATAAAATTGGATTATTAATTGCAGCAAACTTTGGAATACAGATACTGGTTGACCTGTTAGCATCAAGATATGTTGATAGAATAGGATATAGAATATCTATGGTAGCTGCTCATGTTTTATCAGTAATAGGACTAGTTTCACTTGGAATATTACCTTTTGTATTTGATAATGCTTTTATTGGACTTATGATAGCTACAATTATGAATGGAATAGGAGGAGGTCTGCTAGAGGTATTGGTCAGCCCCATTGTAGAGGCAGCACCTTCTGAACAGAAAGATAAAGCTATGAGTATGTTACATTCATTTTACTGTTGGGGATGTATTGGATTTATAGCTATTTCAACTATTATCTTGCAGATTATGGGTTCTGGTAAATGGTATCTAATTCCAATGCTTTGGGCTATTTTACCATTTATTAACATATTATTATTTTTAATTGTACCAATTAATAAATTAGTAGAGGAGGAGAATAGAATTCCAGTAAAATCACTGCTAAAGAGCAAAAAAGTCTGGATATTTATTCTTCTGATGATATGTGCAGGTGCAGCAGAGATGGGAATGTCCCAATGGGCATCATATTTTGCTGAAACAGGACTTAATATTGATAAAACTCTTGGAGACATTTTTGGAGCATGCTTTTTTTGTGCAATGATGGGAGTCTCTCGTTTATTTTATGGTAAGAGTGGAATGAAGATTAATCTTAAAAAATTTATGGCAATAAGTTGTTCCCTTTGTGTAATAGGATATTTGATGGCTGCATTTTCACCGATTGCCATATTGGGATTAATAGGTTGCGGTATTTGTGGACTTTCAGTTGGAATTATGTGGCCAGGAACTTTTAGCTATGCTGCTAAGGGCTGTAAAGAGGGCGGCACAGTTATGTTTGCAATTCTGGCACTTGCAGGAGATATAGGGTGTATTACTGGACCAGAAGTAGTTAATATATTCTCAAATGCATTTCCTAAATATGGATTAAAAGCTGGATTAATAGCCGCTATAATATTTCCAATTATTATGCTAATTGCACTCAGAAATACTAAGAACCTCTAAATTTACTACACCACTAAAATCCCTGATTGTAACGTCGTAGTTACTTGATGGGATTTTTACTTTTACAATCAGAGTTTCATAATAATATTTGGAACTGCCTTTGGTAAAAGTAATAGGATATTCATAACCATTTATAACCATGACAGCTGTAACATCCTCTAAACAGTAATATCTAAGTGAAAGTGTATATGTAGAATTATTAAAATCATGGTTATAGGATATAACGCTGTTAACATCCATATGCATATCCTCATAGCACTCAGAAGCATATGAATTGGTTCTTATGCCCTTTATATTATATGCATCAATGGAATATAATTTTACTGCTCGAATATCAATAGAGTTGGCAAGTAATTCGGTGTAATTATTATCATTGACTATATTGATTACATGTATTAATCGGGTATTATCGAATGATGCGCAAAAACTTGGACTATATACCTGATTACCATTTAAAAGTTCAGGTTTATATGAAAAAGGCATAGCGGCATACTGCCATTGACCATTTTCAGGATCCGTAGTAGTCATATAACAGCTACCAGCACTATATGACTTGCCAGAAGTATGTCCAGACACATATAACTTGCCAGGTTCATCATTAATTCCATCAATCCATTGACAATATGGCTGACCTTTAATGCTATTGCCTTGTGAATCAACGAGTAAAGTTCCAAGATTATTGCTGTCACCCCAATTCAGACCATCCCCTGATATCTTAAATATGTAGGGAGATTAGGCTTATTAACTACTTCATAACATGCAAAATATTGTCCATTTGGAAGTTTTGTTACTGTTATCATGCCCGGCCTTGTGTTTTTATCAGTGATTCCAATATCAAGAGTAAGAGAACTCCAGGTTTTTCCGCCATCGTCAGAAGTTTTATGAACCAATGCCTGTAAAATGTTTTTATTCTTCATTCTTTCGTCAGAGTAGTAGCATACTATAGTTCCATCGTCTAACTGAATCAGAGATGGTTCCCATATTGGAGTTGTAGACGAAGCAGCAGAGGGATCATATAAAGGGGAACCACCAACATCAACTGTAGAATTGTATTCAAATGACTTTCCTTGATTAGTACTAGTGTATATAACAATAGAAGTGTTAGTTTGATGTGTATTCAACAGGTTTCCGGCAAGTAGAATAGTTCCAGAAGGATATTCACCCCAGGGTTTTGTAAGCTCATATAGATAGGGTTGGTAAAATTTAGATTTATTCTTAAATATATCTTCACATAGACTATATTTTTCCCAGTTTGCCCCATTATCTTTACTTAGAAATATGGGAAATGCACTATATTGAGAAAATGTTCCAATGGAATATGATTCAAAAGTAGCAAGTTGATATCCTTGATTTGCCCCTTCACCTTGTATTGTAATGATTCGCGGATATGCAGCCTGTAATCCAGCTCTACCAGCATCTTTACTATTCCATATTAAAGAAGGTGCAACTGTATTAGATTCTATATATTCAATTTCTGGTGAATCGAAAGATTCATGGTTTTTAGAACAGCCACTTATTAAGCAACACAAAACACTTAAAAAAACAGATAAAAATAAAAATTTGTATTTAGAAAAAGTTATATTATCTAGTAAATGTATTGGATATAAAATGTGTAAAAAATTCTGAACTTTTATCATATGTCAATCTCCTAGCTTTGTATGTTTAATAATACTATTATATATCATTGTATATACTTAGTACATAATGAGTATGAATTTATTGGGGAATTATAAGGAATGCTTTATATGTGGTAGTTATAGATGTGTCAGTAAATAGTGCTTGAAAAAGTAAAAATCATATGCTAGAATAGCCAATGTTAATGATTAACAAGAATACAAATTGAATAAAACACGTAACTTTTATGTTGATATACAGGCATAAAAAGGGGTGCACCACCGCGGGTGCAGCTTCTTTTTATGTCTTTTTGCGTTATAGGAAAATTGCAGAAGAGTAATGTATATAACGCGGTATGTAACATTACATAAGGTTATCAGAAGAAAGAGGATTGTAATGAGAGTAAACATAAGAAAATTAGTTTTGACAGCAATGATGTCATGTGTAAGCTATGTATTAAGTACATTTGTATATTTTCCAAGAATGGCACCATTTCAGCACATGATGAATGTAATGTGTGCAGTAATACTTGGACCAGTATGGGGATTTGCCAGTGCATTTTTAACGGGAATAATGAGAATGATTCTTGGGGGAAGAACAATACAGGCGTTAATAGGCGCGGTTATAGGCGCCTTGTTATCAGGAATATTATATAAGATAACAAAGAAAACTTATATGGCACTTGTTGGAGAAGTTATAGGAACAGGAATATTAAGTGCATTATTAGTATATCCGTTCATGGTTTGGCTATATGAATTACCATCAGTTACGCCATTTTGGACATTTATTCCTGCATATTTGCCTTCGTCGTTGTTAGGAGGCTGCATAGGATTTATAATTATAAATGCAATGAAGAAAGCAGGAACATTACAAAGAATAAAAAGTATGCTGGGTGATTAGAGGAAACAAAAGTAATAAGCAAGCATGGAGGAAAGAATGAAAAATAATTTAGATTTTGATAGTAAGATAGATATAAAAACATATTTTGACAATATAAGTAAGAAAGCACCACTTGTGCATTGTATAACTAATTTTGTAACAGTAAATGATTGTGCCAATATTGTATTGGCTTGTGGTGGTTCTCCAACAATGGCACATCATGAAGATGAAACTGCCGAGATAACAAGTGGATGTCAGGCATTAGTATTAAATATGGGAAATGTCAGCGATGCACAAGCTATGATAAATGCAGGTAGCATAAGTAATGAATTGAAACATCCAATTATTCTTGATCCTGTTGGAGTGGGTGCATCACAGCTAAGAAGAGATATATTTAAAAAGCTGTCAGATAATATGAAATTTTCAGTTATTCGTGGAAATGCTACAGAGATAAAATACCTAGCTACAGGTTGTGGTGCAGTAGCAGGAGTCGATGCTGCTATTGAAGATAGAATAGATGAAAGTAGCAAAGAGAGTTTTGCTCAGATGGCAATGAAGTTAGCTAAAATCTTTAATTGTGTGGTGGCAATATCAGGTGAGTTAGACATTGTAGCATCTGCGGATAAAGCATTTATTGTAAAAAATGGATGTAGTATTATGTCAAAGATAACGGGTACAGGATGTATGTTAACAGCAATGATTGGTGCATTTGCTGGAGCAAATAGAAAAAATATATTAGAATCAACACTTGCCGCTGTAATAACTATGGGAGTATGCGGGGAAATAGCAGAGGAAAAGATACAAAAGTCAGATGGAGGAACAATGACATTCAGACTGCATATGTTAGATGCAGTTAGTATGCTAATTGATGAAAGTAAAAGAACAAAATTAATAAATAAAATAGAAAAGATGGCTAATTATACAGTAATTGTAAAGTGATTAGCCATCTAAGTTATAATAAATTAGTAATTAATATGATCAAGAATCAAGCCTTGTGGACTAGCTAGAGCACTAGCTTCTATAGGGCTTTTAGTATTAAGAATAAGGTTTATATCAGATACAGGTCTTTTTTCAATACCAATATCTATAAGGGTTCCGATAACCATTCTAGCCATATTGTGTAGAAAATCATTTGCCGTAATAGTAATCTGAATCTCCTTGGTATCTTCATATATGTCAATACTAGAAATCTCCTTAATAGTACTTTTTGTTCTTTTGGCGGAAGTGAATTTGGCAAAGTCATGTTCCCCTATAAGGGAATTGGCGGCTTCTTTCATTAATTCAATATTAGGTTTTTTAAATGAGTAAAACTGGTATTTGCGTTCAAATACACTTGGGGCGTCACCAATAGCAATGCGGTATAAATAAGTTCTTGATAGTGCGTTTAAAGTACTATGAAAACGCTCAGGCTTTTCATAAACCTCAAGAACTACAATATCCATAGGAAGATAGCGATTCATATATTGCTTTATATCTTTAACTGATAAAGGTGTGTGTGTCTTGAAGTTAACAACTTGGTTGTATGCATGAACACCTACTTCAGTTCGGCATCCGCAAAATAGCTCAATCTTCGCTTCTTCAGTCATTTTCTCTATAACTTCTAATATTTTGTTAGAAACTGTATTAGTGGATTCATCCTTACCAGTTCTAATCCAGCCAGCATAGCGGCTTCCATCGTATTCAAGTACTAATTGTATATTTCTCATAGAGTCTCCATTTCAGATATAAGTATATGGCATACTTTGTGTTATTGCCAATCTTTAGTTAGTATAGCATATAAAGTGAATAATGTCCCTATAAGTAACGTACATTTATATTAATAGAAATGTGAAGTATAGGGAGTAGTGAGATGAAAAAGATTGGCATGCATATGATTAGAACAGAAAGAATAAATTGGAAAGCATTAGGAGTTAGTTTGATAATTAGTCTGGGAACAGGAATGCTAGCGGGAATATTAACTAAGGGTAATGTTGGAATATATGAGGAATTGAATAAGCCACCATTAAGTCCACCTAATTGGCTGTTCCCTATAGCATGGACAATTTTGTACATTTTAATGGGAATTTCAGCTTATTTGGTGTATATGTCAGGTGGAAGAAAAGAAGAAGCATTTAGGATATACATATTGCAGTTGATAGTTAATTTTATTTGGCCACTTGTATTTTTTAATCTAGGAGCATATACTCTTGCGTTAATAATAATACTAATACTTTGGTATATGGTTTTCATTACAATTAAGGAGTTTGGAAAGATTAATGAACTAGCTGCAAAATTATTAATTCCATATCTAATTTGGGTAACATATGCAGCATATTTAAATTTAGCTATAGTGATACTTAACTAGTGGGGGTTTAGCATAGTAACGTAACTTGAGTTTCCGTAAAATGTAAATTTAAAATAAGTAACTTTCACAAAAGTGCCAATCTGCCTGATTTTTGTGGATATTGAATGGTAGAGGCCTC
>CAZNEZ010000013.1:0-43459 GCA_964572475.1 uncultured Lachnospiraceae bacterium | reverse complement strand
AGTGATTTCTTGAAATTAGTACTTGACAGGAGGTCACTTCATAACAGAAAGAAGTGATATTATGAAAGAAATGGTATTTACAAAAACAGCACTAGTATCAGGAGATAATGCACTCTTATATCTAAAGAAAATTAATTATAAATGTGCAGTAATTGTAACGGGTGGACAGTCAATGGTTAGGACTGGTGTAATTGATAGAATTACAAAAATAATGAAACCAAACGGAAGTGAACTGTATGTTTACAGCGGAATCAGTAAGAATCCAACTACTTCACAAGTAGACGATGGAGCTATATTTATGAAAGAAAAAAATCCGGATATTGTATTAGCAGTTGGTGGTGGCTCAGCAATAGATGCTGCAAAGGTAATGATTCTTTTTTATGAACATCCTGAATTAAGCTTTGAAAATATATTTACTGAGTCAATCGCAGATATTAAACTAAATACTAAATTCATTGCAGTTCCGTCGACATCAGGTACAGCATCAGAGGTTACGCAGGTTAGTGTTATTACGCTTGAAGAACAGCAATTCAAGATGGCAATTAAGACCGGAAGCAATAAGACCAGATGTTGCAATTTTGGACGGAGAGCTTCCGAGGACACTTCCAGCTCATATAGCGGCAGAAACAGGAATGGATGCATTAACACATGCGCTGGAATCATATATTAATAAGAATGGAAATGATTTTACGGATGCACTGGCAAAAGAGGCAATAGAAGGAATAATAGAATGGCTTCCCATTTCATTTAATGAAGCTACATTAGAAAGCAGAGCAAAAATTCATAATTTTCAATGTATGGCAGGAATGGCTTTTTCCAATTCAGGACTCGGAATGGTTCATGGAGTATCCCATGCATTTGGTGGTAAATATAATCTTGCACATGGTCTTGCAAATGCAGTAATACTACCATATTCAATGGATTACAACAAAAAAGATAAAGAAGTTAGGGCAAAGTATGACAAGCTTTCAAGAATTTTAGGAAAAGATGTAATTAAAGCAGTAAAAGATGTAAGCAAGTCAATAGAGATTCCCGACTGTATTATGAAATGCAATGTTTCAGAGAAAGATTATAAAAAGGATTTTGAAGTATTACTCGCAAATTCAATGAAAGGTTCAACCGTGGTTAATCCAATTACTTTATCTACTGAAGATATGGCAGAATTTCTAGACTGCGTATACTATGGTAAACCAGTAACATTTTAGCAAAGAAATGATTATGTTAACTATTTGTAAAACATGAGATAACTACAGTATGGAGGCAGACATGGAAATCTTACAACAAATGATAGTCTTATTTATTATTATGGGCATTGGCTTTGTGGCAGCTAAGCGCAAGATTATAAATGGAGAGGCAAGAAGTAGAATGTCATCGATTGTTGTTAATATTGCCAATCCTGCACTAATACTTTCATGTGTGACTGGGGACATTTTAGAAATGAATAAAATGGAATTAGTATTTACATTAGTTGTATCTATAGTATTATTTTTAGCTCTAATGATAGTTGCCTATATCATTCCCAAGGTTTTGAATGTTGATAAAGAGATTCGTGGAGTATATAGTGCAATGACAATATTTACAAATGTAGGGTTTATGGGCTTTCCTATCCTCAAACAGGTATATGGAAATGAAGCTCTTTTATTAGCTTCAGTTTTTTTAATACCATTTAACATTTTAATATATACATATGGAATAGCACTTATGGATAGCAATAAAGAAGTTAAGGTTAAATTTGACATAAGAAAAATATTAAACAGCGGTGTGATTTCCTGTATTGTTACAATACTAATATTTATTACAAAGTTAAAATTACCATATATTTTGGCTACCAGCATAAATATGATTAGTGATTTAACAGCGCCATTAAGTATGATGATAATTGGCTCATCTATGATATCAATATCAATTAGAAAGTTAACCAATGATAAAAAATTAATACTATTTGTATTGATTAAGCAATTTGTTATTCCAATTATTGGTTCAGTTATTGCCTTTAAACTGCTTGATAATACATTATTGTGTGGAATAGTAATGATATTACTTAGCACTCCAATAGGTGCAATGACAGCAATGCTGGCAGAACAGTATGGTTGCAACTATGAATTAGCATCAAAAGGTGTAGCTATTTCAACAATTGTATCGGTGGTATCGATACCGATAGTTTCATATATAGCTAATGCAGTTTAAACCAATATATCAATAATAGTAAAACACTTATAAAGAAGAAAGGCAGGATACTAATATGACATTAGCAGAGAGATGTAAAAAAGTAATGCCTCCAATGGGAGACAGAGTAACAAATTTAGGAATTGAAAGGGGGGAAGGATGTTACATATATACAGATGATGGAAGAAAAATCCTTGATTTTGGCAGTGGTATTGCAGTTTGTAATCTTGGACATGGATACCCATCTGTAATTGAAGCAGCAAAAAAGCAAATGGAAAAACTTGTTCATCCTTGCCATAATCTTGTATATTATGAGTCATACGTTAAGCTGGCAGAAAAGATTGTTGAGCTTACAGGTGGAGATAATATGGTATATTTTAGCAATAGCGGTGCCGAAGCAGTTGAAGGTGCTATTAAACTTGCTAAATTTGTTACACAGAGGCCAGCCATTATTGCGTTTAAAAATTCTTTTCATGGTAGAACATATGGTGCAGCTTCAATTACAGCGTCTAATTCTCAGTATAGAAAGCACTATGAAGGAATGCTCCCAAGTATCTATTTTGCAGAATATCCAAATTTATTCAGGACTCCTTACAAATATGATGGTGAACATTGCCCTAAAGAATACATGACACAGTTTGATGAAATATTTAAGAAGTTAGTAGAACCCCATTCTGTAGCTGCCATAATCCTTGAACCAGTACAAGGAGAAGGTGGATACATAGTTCCTCCTTTAGAGTGGCTTAAATATCTTCGTAAGATTTGTGATGAATATGGAATTATGCTTGTATTCGATGAGGTTCAGACCGGTGTTGGCCGTACAGGATGCTTGTATGCATCACAAACATTTGGAGTAGAACCTGATATATTTACTTCAGCTAAAGGTCTTGGAAATGGATTCCCAATTAGTGCTGTTATTGGAAAAAAGAAATATATGAAGAATTGGGAAAAAGGAGCTCATGGTGGAACCTTTGGTGGAAATCCAGTTGCATGTGCAGCAGCACTTCAAGTATTAGAGGAAATGACAACAGGCGGTGTTATGGATAACTGCAAAGTTATGGGAGAATATTTCCGTGAATGTTTATACAAGTTAGAAGCAAAATATTCTTCAGTTATTGGTGATGTTAGAGGCGTAGGTCTTATGAATGCCATTGAGCTTGTTGGCGAAAATAATATTCCAGATGCAGAACTGGCATCAAGTATACAGCACATAGCACTTGATAAGAATCTATTACTACTTATTTGTGGAGCAGAGCACAATGTAATAAGATTTATTCCACCTCTTATCATTACTAAAGAACAAATTGATGAGGCAATGATAATTATAGATGAATCTATAGCTGAAAGTATCAAATAATAGATTTAGATTAAAATCACTTGCAATCCATTAATTATTGGTTTTAATAGTAAGAAATATATGATACAGTTTACAAAATGGAATATTATATTTTTGATGATATTAATGATTTTTAGCATATTCATAGTATAAATGTATATAAAATATGAAATGCAATTGAACTGTAAAAAAGTGGTTGCAAAATTGTTTGTAATGTGTTAGTGTTTATTCACACAATTTAATAATCCTAGTATTAAGGGAGTAGTTGAAATGTACTGTCAACAATCGCGGCTAACCAGCCTGGTGGTACATACCGTAACGGTAACGAGACTTTTTACTTATCTGTATTAGATACAGGTAAGTAAAAGTCTCGTTTTTTTACTTTATAGGATTAGAGTGTCAGAAGGTACTATTTATAACTGATACTAGCATATTGCACAAATAACGGCATTGTTTTATGACTTTGGGAAATATTTAGCAGTTCTTAGCATGATGCTTTTCTATCAGCAACAATCGGACACGATGTCCGATTGAAGTGCTACTGAGCCATGGATGGCGAATTAGTACTGTTTGCGTAAATTATATAACAACTTAACTCAGCATGCTTAGAACTTCTTAATATTGGACATCGGAATAAAATAAGCTGCTATTTGTGCAATCTGCCAATACAATTACAAAATAGTGCCTTCTGACACTCTAATCAATATAGGAAACTACACAGCGTAAAACATTGGCGAAGAATTGTAAAACACTTAGAAAATGGAGGTTTATATGGAAAGCAAAACTACTAACAAGGAATGGTACAAATTAACACAAGAAGAAGTACTCCTTGAAAAGAAGTCATGTAGAGAGGGACTTACAGAAGATAAGGCAAAAAGTCTTCTTGAAGAAATGGGTGAAAATGTTTTAATTGAGGGCAAGAAAAAAAGTGTTTTTAGGATATTTGCAGAACAGTTTTTAGACCTTCTTGTAATAATTTTGATAATAGCGGCTATTATTTCTATGTTATCAGGTAATGTTGAAAGTACAGTCGTTATATTTGCAGTAATAATTATGAATGCAGTGCTTGGAACAGTAGAACATCAAAAGGCGGAGAAGTCTTTAGACAGCTTAAAGTCCATGTCTACTCCAAGTACCAGAGTAATAAGAGGCGGTAAAAAAGTAGAGATATCATCTAGAGAAGTAGTAGAGGGAGATATTGTTGTTCTAGAAGCCGGAGATTTAGTACCCGCTGATGGACGAATTATAGATAATTTTTCATTGCAGGTGAATGAAAGTTCATTAACAGGTGAATCTACCAATGTTGATAAGAATTCTAATGTAATAACTGATGATGTACCATTAGCTGACAGAACTAATATGGTTTATTCAGGAAGTCTTGTAACTTATGGAAGGGCGCTTGTGGTAGTTACACAAACAGGCATGAACACAGAGATTGGCAAGATAGCAAGTCTTATGAATGCTACTAAGGATAAAAGAACACCGCTGCAGATTAGTCTTGATCAATTTAGCAAAAAGCTCGCTATGCTAATTATGGTAATCTGTGTTATTGTATTTGGACTTAGTCTATATAGGGATATGCCTGTTTTAGATTCTTTAATGTTTGCTGTAGCACTTGCGGTTGCAGCTATTCCTGAGGCACTTAGTTCAATCGTAACTATAGTTCAGGCTATGGGAACACAGAAAATGGCTAAACAAAATGCTATAATTAAAGATTTAAAGGCCGTTGAGAGTCTTGGATGCGTATCTGTAATCTGTTCGGATAAAACAGGAACACTTACACAGAATAAAATGACAGTTCAGGAAATATATATGTCAGGAAGCACATTTAAGCCAGAAGAACTGGATATTAAGAATCAGTTACATAGATATTTATTGTATGATTGTATCTTAACAAATGATTCTCGAATAGTTGAAGATAAGGGGATTGGAGATCCTACCGAATTCTGTCTGATAGCAATGAGTAGAAAGATTAATCTAAATGATGAAGCTATCAGAGATATGATGGAACGAATTGAGGAGATTCCATTTGATTCTGATAGAAAGCTTATGAGTACTAGATATAATATTCATGGAGTTCCAACCTTACTTACTAAAGGAGCTATAGATAACTTACTTGATAGATCTGTTAACATCAGAACTAACGAGGGCATAAGACCTATGACTGATAAAGATAGGGAGGAAATTCTTGCTAAGAATAAGGAATTCTCAGAAAATGGCCTCAGAGTCCTTACATTTGCATATAGAGAGATAGAAGAAAATGAGCATCTTTCAATTGAAAGTGAAAGAGATTATACATTTATTGGACTTATTTCAATGATTGATCCACCTAGAGAAGAATCAATACAGGCTGTTGCAGATGCAAAATCAGCAGGAATACGTCCTGTAATGATAACAGGAGATCATAAGATTACAGCTACGGCTATTGCCAGACAGATTGGTATTTTTTGTGAAGGTGATATGGCATTAACAGGTGCTGAATTGGACGCATTAACAGATGAAGAATTAGACAATGATATTGAAAAAATATCAGTATATGCAAGAGTTTCACCAGAGAATAAGATTAGAATTGTGGACGCATGGCAGAAAAAAGGAAGAATAGTGGCTATGACAGGTGATGGAGTTAATGATGCACCAGCACTTAAAAAGGCAGATATTGGTGTTGCTATGGGAATCACAGGAACAGAAGTATCAAAGGATGCTGCATCTATGATTCTTACGGATGACAACTTTGCTACTATAATTAAAGCAGTAGGTAACGGAAGAAATGTATATAGAAATATTAGTAATGCAGTTAGATTTTTAATCTCAGGTAATATGGCAGGTATTCTAGTGGTGCTTTTTGCATCTATTATGGCGTTGCCAGCACCATTTGCACCAGTTCATCTGTTGTTTATTAATCTATTAACAGATTCACTTCCTGCACTTGCAATAGGAATGGAACCAGGCGACAGAGACTTGTTAAAAAATAAGCCAAGAAGTCCTAAAGAGGGAATTTTGACAAAAGACTTTTTGAAAGCAATCACTTTGCAGGGAGCATTAATAGGAATAAGTACAGTAATCGCTTTTTATATAGGACTGGAAAAAAATGCAGCAGTAGCAAGCACAATGGCATTCTGCACGCTAACACTTGCAAGATTATTCCATGGATTTAATTGCAGGGGTAAAAAATCTATAGTAAAACTTGGATTTAAGAGTAACAAATACAGTATATGGGCATTTATTGCAGGCGTTATAATGCTTACTCTAGTTATGTTTGTTCCATTTCTACAGACACTCTTTATTGTTGAGGGCTTAACGCTTGTACAGATTGGATTTATCTATCTTTTAGCATTTGTACCTACAGCTTTAATTCAGCTAAAAAGAATACTTCTTTAAATTTTAAAGACGATATGTTATCATTATTATTAACGAGATATTAAATATCAGTAATAATCAACGTAACGTATTTACTTTTTAAGGTGGAATGTGTATTATATCTGATGTACAGTAAAATATAATACCAGAGGGATATCTGGAATGGAGATAAGGTATGAGAAAAATAATTAAAGCAATTGTTATTACAGCATCAGCAATGATATTATTAACAGGATGCTCAAGCTCTAGTAACGAACTTAAGATTAATGATCAAGAGACAAGTGAACAACAGACAACGGTACAGGGTGAGCCGGTTACAAAAGAGACTGTATCAGAAAAAGCTACAGAAGATAATACGAAACAGACAACTACGCAAGAGGCTACTATACCTCCAGTTGATTCTAATGTAAAAGATGAATTTTCTGATTCGGTATTTATAGGTGATTCAAGGACAGAAGGATTATGCAATTATGCAATCATTCCTAAAGCAACATTTTTTGCAAATGTTGGTTTGAATGTTAAGACTGCTATAACTAATAAGTCTATTAATCTGGATAATGGTACAAAAGGTACAGTTCTTGATGCACTTGCGCAACATCAATATAAAAGAGTATTTGTCATGTATGGCGTTAATGAATTAGGCTGGAATAGTACAAAAGTATTTCAGGAAAGATATGAAGAGCTTCTTAAGAAGATAAAATCATCACAGCCAAATGCAAAAATATATGTGCAGTCAATTCTTCCAGTATCAGATACAAAGAAGGATAATGTATATAATAACCCCAATGTGGACAAGTTTAATACATTTGTTAAAGCAGCAGCAGAGAACACAGGATGTACTTATGTTGATTTATGCAGTAAGTTTAAAAATGCTAATGGGGGAATTCCTGATTCAGCATCAAAAGATGGAGTGCATTACAATAAAGAATACTGTAAAAAGTGGGTTGAATATCTTAAGATATTAGTAGATTGAGTATATGATATAATATTGAATAGATTGATATTTACAAGGAATACTTATATATGACTATAAGTCAATAAATATATAAACAGATTGGAGAAGTGTGAAATGAAAAAAATACTTAGTGGATTATTAATTATGTCAATGGTTTTTACATTGACGGCATGTTCATCAAAATCAGATGATGAGAAGTCAACAACGAAAGCAGTAAAGGATGTTAAAGTATCAGTACTTCAGAAGGCAGCAGCAGATGCATTAGGAGACAATTATTATCCTAATGGACCAACAGAAGGTGAAGATGCGGCAGACCTTGTTAATATTACATTTGCGAATTGTGATGAATTAATTGTTGATATGCCACAGATAGCAATGAATGCAGATATGATTATTATTGCTAAGGCAAAGGACGGAAAAGTAGCAGATGTTGAAAAAGAACTTAAGGCTTTAAGAGATACAAAGATTGCTGATCAGGCGCAATATCCAATGAATATACCTAAAACAAACGCTTCTATCGTTAAGACTGAAGGTAATTATGTATTTTATATTCAGTTAGGTGGAAATGCAGTAGATTTGGAAGAAGAAGCTGATATTAAAGCAGCATGTGAAAAAGATAATAATACAGCATATGAAGCAATTATTGCCAAGTTAAAATAACATAGGAGGAAATACAAATGGTATTTAGCAGTTTATTATTTCTGTTTAAATTTTTACCAATTGTATTGCTGTTATATTATATTGCACCAAGGAATTTAAAAAATTTAATATTATTCTTAACGAGCCTTATATTCTATGCATGGGGTGAACGTGTGTATGTTGTACTGATGATTTTTTCTACAATTGTTGATTATACACATGGACTTCTTGTGGCTCGATATAAGAAGCAGGGTATGATTAACAGAGCGAAGTTAACAGTACTTTCATCTGTAATTATTAACCTGCTTCTTTTAGGATTTTTTAAATATTCGGATTTTCTTATTGGCAATATAAATGGAATTTTTGGGACAGCGATACCATTACTTAACCTTTCATTACCGATAGGTATATCGTTTTATACATTTCAAACAATGTCTTATACAATAGACGTATATCGTGGAGAGGCAAAGGCCCAGAAGAATATTATATCTTTTGGTGCATATGTAGCATTATTTCCTCAGCTTATTGCAGGACCTATTGTACAGTATAAAACTATCGCTAAGCAGCTGGATAATAGAAAAGAAACTTTTGACCAATTTTCATATGGAGTAGTGAGATTTATTACAGGTCTTGGTAAAAAGGTACTATTTGCAAATAATATAGGTATGTTATGGGATACTATTTCTGCTACCTCTGTTGGTAATATGACTGTTGTTATGGCATGGCTTGGTGCAATATCTTTTGCTTTACAGATATATTTTGATTTCTCAGGATATTCAGATATGGCAATTGGATTAGGAAATATGTTTGGATTTAAATTCCTAGAGAACTTTAATTATCCATATATGTCAAAAAGTATTACAGAATTTTGGAGAAGATGGCATATTTCTCTTGGTACATGGTTTAGAGAATATGTATATATTCCACTAGGAGGTAATAGGGGAAGTAAATTTAATAATATTAGGAACATATTAATAGTATGGGGATTAACAGGAATATGGCATGGCGCTAATTGGAGCTTTTTAGTATGGGGAATTTATTTTGGAATTTTACTATTACTGGAAAAATTTGTTTATGGTAAATATCTGGAAAAGATACCAGCATTTTTTAGACATGCATATACTTTAGTACTTGTACTTATTAGCTGGGTTATATTTGCATTTGATTCCTTAGGAGAGGCCTTCTCATATATCAAAACTATGTTTGGTGGTGCAGATTTTATTAATACTAATACTTTATATCTATTATGTACAAATGGAATACTGATTATTGTACTAGCCTTAGCTTCAACGGATATTCCGAATAGATTGGTTAAGAAAACTATTTTAAGACTTGAACAGAAACATATTTTAATAACGGTTGTTCAAAATATATTTTTAGTTTTAGCATTTGCATTATCAATTGCATTTATTGTAGATGCTTCGTACAATCCATTTTTATACTTTAGATTTTAAAATATGGTGAAATAAAGGATTATTTATGATAGTTGAAGCATAAGAGAATTGTGCTTAATGCCATATAATAAGGCAGTAGGCAAGAATGGAGATAAGATTGAAAAAGATAAATTCTATAGTAACAACAATTGTATTTCTTTTAATTGTATTTTTAATAGCTATTTCAAATTTTTTGATTCCATCTAAAGCATTTTCTGAAAATGAGAATAGAGAACTTGCACAGATGCCGGAATTATCACTTAAAACTATTATTAATGGCGATTTTGGAAGCAACTATGAAGACTATATATCAGATCAGTTTGTGATGCGTGATAGCTGGATTAGCATAAAAACATATACTGAAATTGCTATGCAAAAAAAGGACATTAATGGTGTATATCTCTGTGATGATAATTACCTTATTGAGCAGCATAACCCTAATGATAAGACTAACCCAATAGATGATAAGCTTGCTGATAAGAATGAAGGAAGAATGACAGATTTTATTAATAAATATGGAAAAATTCTTGAAAAAGAGCATGTTAATGCTATAATAGTACCAACGGCAGTTATGACTCTTAGCGATAAACTTCCAGCATTTGCAGAGACATATGACCAGAATTCCTTTATAGATAAGGTTAAATCAGATATCACAGATGGACAGTTTGTGGATGTAAGAGATACACTTAATGGGCATAAGAATGAGTACATCTACTACAAAACAGACCACCATTGGACTACACTTGGAGCATTTTATGCATATGAGCAGTGGGCTAAGGAATCAGGATTAGTGCCATTAACAAAGGATGATTTTGATATTGAAATGGTCTCAGACAGTTTTAGAGGAACTATTTTTTCTAAGTTAAACTTTGACTTTGAAGATGATTCGATTAATCTTTTTAAAGTTAAAAAAGATTATGGATATAAAGTCTCTTATGAGATGTCAGAGGATACAAGCAATACGCTTTACAATATGGATAAGATAGAAACTAAGGATAAGTATTCAGTATTTTTAGATGGAAATCATTCTATTGTTCAGATTGATACTAATGTAAACAATGGAAGAAAGCTTTTGATTGTTAAAGATTCATTTGCTCATTGTTTTGCACCTTTTGCAGTTAATCATTTTGAATCAACGTATATGGTTGATCTTAGATATTATAAGATGGGAATTAGTCAGCTTATAGAAGAAAAAGGAATAACAGATATACTTGTTCTATATAACACAATACATTTTGTTACAGATACAAACTCAGTATTTTTAACAAAATAAGGAATATATAGTAAAGAACAGACAGAAGAAGGCTTTGATATGGATTTTATAGACAAGAATAAGAAACGATTACAGAGAGTTATATATGGAAGAACACTTGTAGTAATACTATTATGCCTGTTACAGGTTTTGGCAGTAGTCATGGCAGTATTTTTGTTTCAGGATTATATAACATATTTTTATATTGGATTTACAGTTCTGTCAATTACAGTTATTATTAACATTGTAAATGATCGTACTAATTCTACGTTTAAACTGTCATGGGTAATACCTGTGGCAGTTATTCCGATTTTTGGAACACTTATGTACCTGTTTTCACATTTTCAGAATGAAACCAAGAGAATTGAACGTAGATACGAGAAGCTAGGAAGTGAAATTGCACCATATATGGTACAAGATGGTGCGGTTATGGACCATCTGATGTTAGATTCAAAGCTAGTAGCTTCTACAGCAAGGTATGTAGTTGAATATGGTTGCTATCCAATATTTGAAAATTCAACAGTTAAATATTTTCCTTTAGGTGAAGATAAATACGAAGAGTTAAAGCTTCAACTTGAAAAAGCCGAGAAATTCATATTTTTAGAGTATTTTATTATTGACCATGGTTTGATGTGGGATACAATTCTTGAGATACTTATTAGAAAAGCTAAGGAAGGTGTTGAAGTAAGATTAATGTATGATGGAATGTGTACTTTAGCATTACTTCCATATCATTATCCTAAATATATGCAAAAAGCAGGGCTAAAATGTAAGATGTTTTCACCAATAAAGCCTGTATTGTCTACTCATCAGAATAATAGGGACCACAGAAAAATTCTTGTTATTGATGGTAAAGTTGCATTTACAGGTGGTGTAAATTTAGCAGATGAATATATCAACAAAAAGGTAAGATTTGGACATTGGAAAGATACGTCTGTTATGGTGCAGGGAGATGCAGTTAACAGTTTTACAATGATGTTTCTTCAGATGTGGAATATATCTGAAAAAACGGAAGAGGACTATAAACAATATATAGTAGAGAATACTGATATAAAAGGTGAATACGGATATGTTATGCCTTATGCTGATACACCTTTAGATATGGAAAATACAGGAGAAAATGTATATCTTGATATTCTTAATCAATCTACAGATTATGTACATATTATGACACCTTATCTTATATTAGATAATGAACTTATAGGTTCACTTATGCATACAGCTAAAAGGGGAGTAGAAGTTATTATTTTACTGCCACATATTACAGATAAACCATATGCATTTTATATAGCTAAAACATATTATGCAGAGCTTATCGAGGCAGGAGTACAAATCTATGAGTACACACCGGGATTTGTTCATGCAAAGGTGTTTGTATCAGATAATGATAAGGCTACTGTAGGTACCATTAATCTGGATTGCAGAAGCCTATATCTGAATTTTGAATGCGGAACATATTTCTATAAGAATAGTGCTGTTGTTGATGTTGAAAAAGATTTTCAGGAAACATTATTAAAATCTCATTATGTAACACTAGAGGATGTACGTAAAAGACCAATAAGAGAAAAGATATTAGGTAGAATAATGAGGCTGTTTGCACCATTATTCTAGATGTAAATGTCAGTTATTTATTTTGTAGGAAATGTCGCAGCGCTTTGTTATATAAGCATTAGAAAGTATGATGGCAGTAAGAATTTTTGTACTATTCTCATAACAGGTATAAATGTTGCAAGATTGATAAAAATAGGACAGCATACAAGCGATGCCATAGCAAAAAAAGGAATCATGGTACAAAATGCAGTTTCGCTTGAAATAATCAATCTAAGAATATATACAAATGCGCTAACAAGTAATGAGTATAGTATAAGAGCAGTTAGATTCTTGTAGGGTGAACCTGGAATCTTAAAATAGCATAATGAAATATAACTTACTATTGCAGTAATAAAGGTTGGAATTATAATATCAATTAATGCAATAAATGGTTTAAAGCGGTAGCTGGCAGTAATAAACATGCCAGTTTTTTTATCTTTGTACCACTGTAGAGCACCTGCAAGTCCAGACATAAAGATGATTACGGCAATCATACCATAGACAGGGGTTCTTGTGTAAGAGCTAAGGTCGATAGATAAGTTAAAGTTAGTTCCATCATTTGAGTATGCAAACTGAAATGTGTCATTACCAGTTAAGTATTCATTATATCTATTTCGTAGTTCATTACGCATATTAGGGATTTCGACATCATTAAATAAACCACTATTAACCATATCGTCTTCAAGGAGGTTATAGGCGTGTACTTTAAAAATGTATGAAAACATAATTTCATTTGTAAGCTTGGCTACCATTGAATCAGGAGCTGAGTAAACATCAATTATATCTTTAATATTTTTGCTCTGCATTCTCTCCTCCATGTCTTCATGAAAGGCATATCCACATTCAGCATCACCAGATGTTACCATGTCAATAAGAGCCTCTTTTGAATCACAGCGTATGTATTTAACAATACCAGTGCTGCTTTTTAAAGAGGACATAATCTTGTCAGCCCATTCAGAATCAATAGGATTATAGACAGCAACATTTACAGAAATCTCATAGCTTGTAAATAATGTCTTAATACCATAAATCATAGCAGGAATAGAAAGAATCAATATAATAAAGGAAATCTTTTTAATCTGCCTTTTGGTCAATAGATATAACCAGATTAAAAACTTTTTCATGATAAATGCTCCTCTCTAAAACGTGCAATTAATGACGTAAATATATATAAAGCAACGCTAAGTGATACAATAGCGGCAGTTAAATCGTGGTTAAGGCTATGCTTAAATGTATTAGCAAGCTGTTTTAATATCAAAGTTGCTGGAAGATATTCTGAAATTGTCTGAATTTGCTTTGGTAATAATGCAAGTGGTAAAAAACATCCAGATGTAAAAAATGATATTACCGTAAAGGCAAATAACAGCAATACACCTGTTGTAGCACCAGAGGCCAATTCATATATGAAAAGGATAACTGTACAACATAGTATAATACCTGGAATTGATAAAAGTATTATATTAAATACTCGTGGAAGAGTTAACAAATCGCTATGAATATATCCAAGTGCCCTTATAAACACTAATACAAATCCAATTATTGATACAATAATTAGAAATAATATAAGCATAGATAGTAATTTAGCAAATGTTTGTACCATTGAGCCTAATCGATTTACCCTTAGTTTGCTTGCTAAAGGGATATTCTTTTGCCCTACGAGTGAGGAGCATGTTATTCCCCAAAGAAACATAAAGAGAGTTATTCCAGCAGCAATATAGTAGTTTATAGGACTTAAGTCATTTGTGGTTGAAAGGTCATTTTGTGTAAATGAGGACTCTCTTGTGAGTGCCAGTTTAATAAACGCAGAGTTGAGTAACTTGTTAGATGTATCAATGTATTCTTTGTGTTGATGTGACTTATAAAAATCGTATGAAGCGTAAACTTCAGCTTGAGCAGAGCCAAGTATTCTTGTTACAGCTTCAGTTAATTCACGAATTATAGCTGATTCAAATCCTGAATTTTCGGGAAATGTAACTTCTATAGGCTTGTTTGTTCCATCTATAATACTTCGTACAAGACCTTCAGGGAATAAAAGTATTCCAGCTAGTTCACCATCTGCCATAAGCTTGTCTGCTTCTTCTTTTGTAACCTGTAAAAATTCACAGGAAGTACTGGATACAGCAGCCGAATCTAGCATTGAAAGACCTAAATTCATTAAAGAGGAGTCATCTTCTACAACAAGAGCTAACTTTACTTTATATCCAGAAGTTGTGTCAGAAGTGAGTTTTAGACTACAAAAAGCAACTGTACCTACTAAAATTGTAAGTACAATTGCTCCAAGTAACATTTTAGGAAGGGCCTTAAAGGCCCTTTTAATTTCTAACTTTAAATATTCTAAAAATCTTATCATAATGTTATTCTTCAGATTGTGCTCCAAATAGTCCGGAAGAAGAGAGCTTAGTCTGAACTTCTAAAATCATTGTAGCTAAAGCTGTCTGGTCCATATTAAGAACATCATATTCAGTTCCAGAAAGATCAGAAATCTTTTCCTGTAATACCGAATAATCAAAAGCTGTCTCAATATTTAAAATCTCGTTATCATCTACAGATACGGATAATTCCTCAATATTAAGAGTAAAAGAGTTACCTGCATCTATATCATCAAAGCTTCCTTTAAGAGTAAAAGCACCTGAATCTTCTCCAGTATCGCCACTGGCTTTAATAGAAAATGAATGATCTGAATTTTTGTATGAAGTATTAAGTTCAAGCTTAATTGATTCACCAGTATAATCAGAAGTTAATTTTATATTGCATGAAGAATCATCGTTAGATGATGTTGTATCCAGGGTTAAAGAAGCAATATTCTCATCATTCATCTTAATGTTAAATACAGCTGAAACCACATCTGTTGGCTGTTCTTTTCCAAGAAACTGAAGTTTAGCTTCAATTCCGGCTGAAACTCCAGACATATCAATTGTTTTCTCAAAAGAAATCTGTCCAACGGTCTTGTCATTAACAAATACTTTACATTCAAGAGTTGCTCCAATAGCTGAAACTAACGAAGATTTAATTAGTGCTGATTGTGAATCAATAGAATCTATGTAGTCGTCAATAGAAAAAGTATAGCTTGAGTATGCAGAATCATTCATCTGTGACTCAAGTATTGATTTGAATTCCTTATTGTTTAATAGAGCTTTAACAAAATTGATAAATGCATCAGCAACTTTTTCTGTTGATAAACTAACAACATATCCTTTATAATCAACTTTTTTACCATCAATAGTAAGTGTAACAGAATCATCTGATGTATTAATCTCAACAGACTCTCCTAAATCACCAAAGGCTGTTGAAATTGCACTAGTCATAGCTTTTGTATAAGCTTCTGGGTCAACACCATTTAACAAATCGGAAGTATTACCTGATGTAAGAAGGGTATAAAATTCATCATATCCTGAAACAGCGTCTGAAGGAATAACTCCAAAAACACTAGATAAAACAGATGAATTATAATTATCTGGTAAATTCTCAAGCTTAGCAGAAACATATCCATCTAAGATTGTAGGGCAGGCTATGCTGATTTTATCTAAATCGGTGTATGCCTGAATACCAATTCCTCCAAATTCTGCCGAAGCAGCATATTTGTTATCAGATTTATCTGCTGATAAAGCAAACTTTATACTAGAACCTTCAAGTCCAGTAGTAGTTGGTAAAGTATTAATTGTTGTTGTGCTGTCAAATGTAAAACCTGATGATTGAACATTTGTTGATAGTGATTCTACATCTATATCTTTAGCTAATCCATTTTCACTATTAACAGTAAAAAGATTAGTTAAAGCAGCTTTAACTGCTGACTTGTAATCACCATCTGACTTAGAATCTGAACCCTTATTGCTTGTAATAATAATTACAGTTGTGGCTATTATTGCGGCAATTGCTATTACTCCAATAATAATTCCAATAATAAGTCCTTTTTTAGGTTTCTTTGGTTGAATAGGCTGTTGCATAGCTGGTTCAACTGGTTGTTGATTCATGTCCTGGGGTGTTCCCTGAGGTTGCATATCCATTTTCATATCTCCTTTTAATTTATTTTATGTATTTTAAGAGGTCTGTTCCTCTTAAATGTGGTGAAATCTCATTCAATCTTCCATCTGATACAGCATATATTTTATTACAGATTGAGAGCTCATCTTCATCGTGAGTTGTGATGATAACTGTACCTTTATTCTTCTTATATGCAACAAGATAGTCTTTTATGCTATTCTTACATACAAGGTCAAGTGCAGCGCTTGGTTCATCTAATATAAGTATTGAAGGGTTGTTAGCAATAGCAATTCCAATGCTAAGACGCTTTTTCATACCTCCGGATAACTTAGAAACCTTGTATTTTAACATTGTGTCAATGCCTAACATATGAAGAACACCATCTTCTAATTCTTCTTCCATATCAAGTACACTATTACAATACCAAAGTTTAAGATTATCTTTAACTGAAAGGTCAGTTATTAATGGGTTCTCTTGTGGTACATATCCAATATACCTATTAATTAGTGAATGTTTTTTAAAAAAATTATATTTACCATTAAGAACAAAACTTCCACCATCTGGCTTAGAGGTTCCACTAAGTATAGATAGAAGAGTAGATTTGCCAGAACCATTTGCTCCAACAATCGCTATACATTCACCTGCATTTGCTGTAAATGAGGCACCTTTTAGCACATGTTTTCTTCCGTATGATTTTGTAATGTCAGTAATTTCAATCATTAATTGGCCCATTCCTTTCACGTAAAATATAATAGCATATTATAATAAAGTTCGCAATAAACAAAAATTATCATATAAAAAACGAAATATATAAATAAAAAATTAAACTTTTCTAAAAAAGTTATTGACATTGAAAACAAATGGGTTATAATATGCACATACAAACGGCAAAGACGTCTAAGGGAATTCCCCTAGACGTCTTTTTTTGTTTAAAAATATTAAAGGTGCATGGTGTGAAGAAAATCTTTCACACGCAGATTTGTGTCTACGCGTTGCTTGGCATAAAGTCTGTTATGCGTAAAAGGCAGCGCAGAAATGAGGATTATTATGAGTGCAGTTAACACAATTTGGGTTCTTCTTGGCGCCGCGTTAGTTTTCTTTATGCAGGCAGGTTTTGCAATGGTTGAGACAGGATTTACCAGAGCAAAAAATGCAGGTAACATTATTATGAAAAACCTGATGGATTTTTGCATCGGAACTCCAGTTTACTGGCTGGTAGGTTTTGGAATTATGTTTGGTGGTTCTGGCGGATTTGCTGGAGTAATCAAAGGTATTGCATCAGAAGGTAATTATGGAACATCAATGCTTCCAGATGGAGTTCCTTTTTTTGCATTCTTAATCTTCCAAACAGTATTTTGTGCTACAGCAGCAACAATCGTATCTGGAGCAATGGCTGAAAGAACTAAATTTTCATCATATTGTCTTTACGGTTTAGTCATCAGTTTAGTAATCTATCCAGTATCAGGACATTGGATCTGGGGTGGTGGATGGTTAGCTGACTTAGGATTTCATGATTTTGCTGGTTCAACAGCAGTACATATGGTAGGTGGTGTTGCAGCTTTAGTTGGAGCTAAAATATTAGGACCTAGAATTGGTAAATATGGTAAAGATGGAAAACCTAAGGCTATTTTAGGACACAGCTTAACACTTGGAGCACTTGGTGTATTCATTCTTTGGTTCTGCTGGTTCGGATTCAATGGAGCATCTACAGTTTCAATGGAAGGTGATGCGATTGTAAGTGCTAGTAAGATTTTTGTAACAACAAATCTTGCAGCAGCGGTATCAACAGTAACAGTAATGTGTATTACTTGGATTAGATATAAAAAACCTGATGTTTCTATGACATTAAATGGAACACTTGCAGGTCTTGTAGCAATTACAGCTGGTTGTGACACAGTATCACCTACATCAGCAGCAATTATAGGTATAGTGGCTGGTTTTGTAGTAGTATTTGGTATTGAGTTTATTGATAAAGTATTAAAAATTGATGATCCAGTTGGTGCAGTTGGTGTTCATGGCATGAATGGTTTGGCTGGTACTATATTAGTTGGTTTATTATCAGATGGTGCTGGAACAGAAACAAAAGGTTTATTATTAGGTGGTGGAGCTAAATTATTAGGAGTTCAGGCTCTTGGAGTAGTTTCTGTCATAACATGGGTAGCAATTACGATGTCAATTATATTCTTAGTGATTAAACATACTGTTGGACTTAGAGTTTCAAGAGAAGAAGAAATTCTTGGACTTGATGTTACAGAACATGGTTTAGCATCTTTATATGCTGACTTTATGCCTAATACAATTGCAGAAGTTTCTCCACTTGTTGAAGAAATTAAAGATGAAAATGCAGTTCCAGTACAGAATGCAGTTCCAGGTATTACAGTTACACAGGTTCTTGGATGTGGTGTCCAGAAGGGTAACACAAAATATTATCGTGGTGTTCCAGTAGATATGGTTCTTCTGCCTAAGGTTAAGGTTGAAGTAGTAGTAAGTAAAGTTCCCGTAACAACAGTTATCTCAGCAGCTAAGAAGGCATTATACACAGGCAAGATTGGAGATGGTAAAATCTTTGTATATGGTGTTGAAAATGTTATTAAAGTTAGAACGGGTGAACAGGGATTTGATGCACTACAGGGTGACGATGATTTAGCAAATGACTAAGATAGTAGTCAAAGGATAATCGCATAAAATAGTAAATTAAATAGTAAGTTTAAATATTAAACAAAGAATAAAATTGTCTCAAGAGTCGCTGTTTAGCGATTCTTTTTTGTGAACGGTTACAGGTTCATTATAGCAATCAAAGGTTCCTTCAACAATTTCACATGGAAGTTTAGGAGTAAATAAACTTACAATTGGAGTAAGTATAAGTCCAGCAATCATTGCAGCAGCTCCTGCAACTATAGGAGATGAAAATAGAGGATAGAACATATTAAATACTGTTAATCCTACGCCAACAATGAAACAAGTCCATACAGATGATTTGGTGGTACCTTTCCAATAGAGTCCATATAGAAATGGAGCAAGGAAAGCTCCAGCAAGAGCACCCCATGAGATACCCATAAGCTGTGCTATAAAAGTAGGAGGATTAAGTGCTAGTATAACTGAAATAGCTATAAAAAATGCAATTAGAACACGCATTGTAGTTAACTTTGTCTTTTCCTTCATATCCTTTACAACATTCCCATTAATAAAGTCCAGAGTTAAAGTTGAACTTGAAGTTAAAACAAGAGATGAAAGTGTAGACATTGAAGCGGATAATACAAGAACAATAACAACACCTATTAGCAGTTCGCTTAACTGGCTTTGTAGTATGTAAGGAATAATTCCATCAAATTGAACCGTAGAGCCTTCTATAAAACTTGAATCTGAAAAAAGTCTTGAAAAACCACCAAGGAAATAGGAGCCTCCAGCAACGACAAGAGCAAAAATAGTGGAAACAACAGTTCCCGTTCTAATTGATTTTTCATCTTTTATTGCATAAAATTTTTGAACCATCTGAGGAAGTCCCCATGTACCAAGGGAGGTAAGAATTACAACACTGAACAGACCAACTGGGTCGGGGCCAAAGAAAGAGTTGTAAGCGCCCGGAGTTACACTGTCATATGCTGCTCCGGTAATAGTTGGGTCGGTTGCAAGTTTTGCAAGAGCAGCAGCAAACCCACCCTGTTTAGCAAGAACTGAGGCAATTACGGCTACAATTCCAACTAACATGATAATTCCCTGAATAAAATCATTTATGGCAGTAGCCATATAACCTCCGAGAATAACGTATATACCAGTAAGAACTGCCATTCCGATTACACAGTATTCATATGGAATATCAAAGGCCATACCGAATAGCTTGGAAAGTCCATTATATATAGAAGCAGTATAAGGGACAAGAAATACAAAAATAATGGCTGACGCCGCAAGTTTAAGCCCCTTACTATTAAATCTTTTAGCAAAAAAATCGGGCATAGTTGCTGATGAAAGGTGGTTAGTCATAACTCTGGTTCTTCTACCAAGAACCACCCATGCTAAAAGACTTCCTATAAATGCGTTACCAAGTCCAATCCAAGTTGATGCAATTCCGTATTTCCAACCAAACTGACCAGCATATCCAACAAAAACAACAGAAGAAAAGTATGATGTGCCAAATGCAAAAGCAGTTAGCCAAGGTCCAACAGAGCGACCTCCAAGAACAAATCCATTGACATTAGTAGCATGCTTTCTTGAGTAAATGCCTACTATTATCATAATAACAATAAACAACGATAAAAATAAAAACTTTTCCATATTAAACTGCCTTTCACAAAAATATTTAACTTTATAGCTTTAACGCTTTTATGCTTTAAAGCGATTATATATTATATAATGTATATTGTCAAGAAGTCTATCAATTGATTTGCAAAATAATAAATTATTTTTAAATGCTTTATAAATATGCAGAGCATGTCGATAAAATATAAGAAATGTGTAATTAAGTTTTGTTTAAGTCTTGAATTTAGAGTAATAATATGTGATACTATATTGTAATACGAAACGATAATTTTACAGAATGAAATAAACTATATAGTTACTAAGATATCCAAGGAGGGATACTTTAATGTTGAAAATGGATTGGAATAACAGATTTCGTCAGAATCTGAAGAATATTTCTAATAAGAAGATGATAGTGGTGATGGCAGGACTTATTTTGCTTTTAATGTTACCGCTAATGATTAATATAATATTACCAAAGATATATGCAGGAGATGGTGAGACAGAGACGGCAATAAAGCTGGAGTCTGGTTTTACAGGAGTTTATTTTATTTCGGGTTCTGGAACATATAGAATTACAAGTGTAGATGATACAGTTTACGATATAGATATTAGATGTAATTATGCAGGAGCAAAGATAATACTTGATAATATTAATGTTGTTCAGACCACGGACAAAGAAGCATTTTCATTTGCAAGTGGTGAATTTGAGCTTGCATTAGAGGGTAATAGTAGTATTGAATCTACATATGATGGCGCCATGCATCCAATTATTAAAGTTGAAGAATCAACTACGCTTGATATAACAAAACAAACTGACGATAATGGAGCAGCCCGCCTTAACTTGACAACAGGTGAACACAATTATGGGGCAGCTATTGGTGGAGGTTCCAGTTATATTAAGCATAAATATGCAGCTTCCGCAGGTACTATTAATATTAAAGGAGCTATTGAGCTGAATATAATAACTAAAGGTTATGGAGCGGCTATAGGTGGAGCAGCGTCTGATTCAGAGGATATTGATGGCGGAAGTGGCGGTAATGTTAATATTGAGAATGGTACAATAACACTTGTATCTACAGATAATAGTTATGCAACACTTATCGGTGGTGGAGCTGCTGTTGATGAAAATGGTTCAACACTTGGTACGGCACTTGCAGGAAGTGGAAGTGACATTGCAATAACAGGTGGTTCATTATATGTGGAAACCAATGGTACAGGAGATTCATTTGGATCAGGTAATGGATATACAAATTCAACTATAACGAGTGGAACTTTAACAGATGGTAAGGGAAATGATGTCTGCCTATATATTGCACAATCGTATAAGAATGGAATTGTTGATAATCAATATCCACTTAAGATTACAACAGGTGATAAGGAATACAGCTATACACTATTGAACAAGCAGACAGGATTTGAAGATGGAAGTACATTTGTAAAAACGGATGTTGTACTTCTTGATGATATTACTCATTATACATATTCTGGCAATGGACACAGTAAGATAGGTAATGGATTTCCTAATTCTAATCTTTATTTTTACTTACCTGCTTCTGAGATTAAATACTATAATATTGTTCTTGAAGAACCAGCTAATGGAACAATTAGTGCAATTAATACTGTGACTGAATCTACAAAGCTTGCAAGATATGGGGAGAGCGTAAAGGTTACGGCTAATGCTGATAAGGATTATTACATTGATTCAGTTTATTATACAGACGAAAAAGGCAAGATTGTCTATCTAAGTGCTTCTGAAGATGGAACATATTTATTTACAATGCCAACAAGTGATGTATGTATAGGTGTTAGTTTTGTACTTCCTGAATACAAAATTACATATCTTAACGATTTTAATGCCAAACATAATAATCCTGTTAAATATACTGCTAAATCAGAGTTTGCACTAAAAGCTCCTGTAGTTGAAGGATATACATTTGTAGAATGGTTAGATGAGAATAACAATCCAGTAACAGGTATTACTAAAGGCACTACAGGTGACAAGATATTTACGGCAAAATGGACAAAAGATGTATTTACAGTTCTGTTTATGGACTATGATAATACACTTATTTCAATACAGACTTGTGAGTACGGACAACTTCCTACTGCACCTGAGGACCCTGTAAGAAATGGGTATATATTTACTGGATGGGATGCAGATCTTACGGTTCCAATAACTGATAATATTAATATAACAGCGCAATATAAGGCGGATGAGACAATTCCTGTTCCTGATCCAGATGAATATTATATTAGAGTGGATGCGTCTGTAGCTCATGGAACATTAACACCAGACAAGACATCAGCCGAAGCCGATGAGATTGTAAATGTTACTATTGTTCCTGACCGTGGATACAGATTATATTCATTATCCTGTAAAAAGGATAGCGTGTCAGGATATACAGCATCTAGAAATAGCGTGCTACCTGAATTTGTTGATTCTACAGCTACATTAATGTTAAATTCTATGGATTTAGAAGATACTGAGAATGCAGCAAGTGACAATGTATATAGTTTTGAGATGCCTGCTAATAATGTATTGATATTTGCAACATTTAAAGAAATTAATTATAGTATTACATATATGAATAGTACAGATGATAATACCAATCCTACTACATATACAATAAACGATGAATTTGTACTTGGAGATATAGCAAAAGAGAATTATGTGTTTAAAGGCTGGTATAATTCACAGGGTATTAAGGTGACAAAGATTGACAAAGGAACAACAGGTCATATAGTACTTACAGCAGAGTTCACTGCAACAGGTGCAGAACCTGAGACAGAGTCTCCTACACAGGCGCCAACTAATGAAAATCCTGATCTTCCTAATGAATTTGATACTACTACAGATGATAATAAACCTACAGATGAATCAAAAGAAGATTTGACAGATGAATCTACAGATAGACCTACAGATGAATCTACAGAAGATTCTACGTTAGAATCAGATGACGAAAAAAATAGCGAAACTATGTCTGATTCAACAGAAGTAACTAAAGATAGTAATCAAAAGGAATATGAAGATGATGAGTCGACACTAAGTAATGGACAAATTGGTGATGCAGATTTTGAAACATCTTATAATCTTGATAATGATAATATGAATAATGCTCAGACTGGTGATTATAAAGGAATTATGCTTCTTATTATCTTATGTATAGTTTCGATAATTGTAATGATTATAGCATTTCCAAAAGATAGGATATATTAGTATTTATCCAATGTGTCGTAAAACCCATAGCTGTGGGGAGTGTCAAGTGTGGATAAGTTTATAATTCATAATATTCATAATAAAATCATGTAGAGTAATGTAAGTTATGCGTGAAAAATGCAAGTTTTGCTGATAATATTGAAAACAAATATTGATATGATAATATATAAATGTAATATAGTCATATGGCTATACATATAAAACATTTTATATTAGGAGGATATTGTTATGAAAAAAATGAGATCAGTATTGTTAGTAGTTATGTCAGTAGTAGTACTTATGGGATTAACAGGTTGTACGAACACACTTACTCAGGATCAAGCAGACGAGATTAAAAAAGTAGGTGATGAATGTAAGGCATCATTTGATGAACTTAAAACAGGAATAGAAGATATTTCAGTTTATTATCAGCAAGAAGTAGAGAACTTTGATGCAAAGTTTGATGTAGTAAAAAAGGGATATGAAGATGCCCTTACCCCTTACTCAACACGTACTAAAGAGTACAACGAAAAAGGTTCTGATACAACAGAGGAAGAGGCTAAATCTTTCTTAGAACTGTTGAAGTCAACAAAGACTGCTCTTGAGACACAGAAAAAGAACTTGGAAGAGTTAAAAACAATTGTTGCAGATGCAATAGCAGCAGAAGGTGCTGAACAGTAATTATAGGATTAATATTATTAAAACCTAGTAAGGTAGGCAGTGAATTGGTAGTTTACCATTCACTGCTTTCCTACTTTATAGGAGATTAGGCAAGCGCTTTTCGCTTTATAGGAAATGAAGCAACAGCGAATAATATTAAACATTAAAAAAGGAGAATACTATTATGAAAAAAAAATTAGTCTCACTTTTTATGGTAATCTGTATGATTATTTCACTAACAGCGTGTAGCAGCAATGAATCAGATGAGTCAGATGATACTAAGACATCAGACATGAAATGGTCTATTTACTGGTATCTATGCGGAAGTAATCTTGAAAGTGACAATGGAGCAGCAACAGCAGATTTAGATGAGATGTTACAGGTTAAACTACCAGATAACGTACAGGTAATAATAGAAACAGGCGGAGCAGTAGAGTGGCAAAATGATAATGTGAGTGCGGATAAGTTAGGTAGATACATATATGACAGCGAAGGGTTTAGAGAAATAGAGCAGGTTGAACTAGAAAATATGGGTTCAAAAGATACTTTAGAAGATTTTTTATCATTTGCAAAAGAAAAATATCCAGCAGATAAAGAGATGCTTGTATTTTGGAATCACGGAGGTGGTTCCGTAACAGGAGCAGCCTTTGATGAATTGTTTAATAATGATTCATTGACTTTAGATGAGATGCACGAAGCAATTGGCAGTGTTTATGATTTATCATCTGATAATCAGCCATTAGAATTAGTGGGATTTGACACATGTTTAATGTCAACTGTAGATGTAGCCTCTACATTTTCAGATATTTCAAAGTATTTAATAGCATCTGAAGAAACTGAACCAGGTAATGGTTGGTATTATAGTGGTTGGTTACAGGCTTTGGCGGATAACAGCGATATCGGTGGTGAAGAACTTGGAAAGACTATCTGTGATACATATGTAGAGGGATGTGAAAAAGAAGAAACGCAAGATGCGATTACTCTTGCCGTTACAGATTTATCTAAAGTTAATAAAGTATTAGAGGCGTATGAAACTTTTGGAAAAGAAGCATTAAGTTATGCATGTGAGAACCCTTCGTTTTTTGCTGAATTTGCACGTATAGCCTTTGCTACGGAAAATTATGGTGGTAATACAAAAGAACAGGGATTTTCTAATATGGTGGATTTGGGACACCTTGCACGTGCATGCAATGACATTTTGCCAAATTCTTCAAAAAGTGTTCTTGATGCGCTAAAAGATTGTATAGTATATAAGATTAATGGTCAATATCGTACAGAAGCCACAGGTCTTTCATGCTACTATTCATATAATGGTGATATAGAAGATTTTAATGGCTATACAAAGATGGGAGTAGGAGAAGCATTTAAATATTTTTATGAGTATGGTCTAACAGGCAAATTGTCGGAAGCTGGAATGAAATACATAGCAGATATGGAATATGACAGTGTACCAGAGATTAATACACTTAAGTCTATGGATTGGGACAATCATGCAGTTACAGTTGATAATGATGGAAATGCAATATTAACACTTGGAGATAAGGCTAATGATATGCTCAGTGGAATATATTTCCAGCTATATTATATGGATACTGAAAATGATGCTATGTACTTACTAGGTAGAGACAATGATATTGTTGCTGATTGGGATAATGGTATATTTAAAGATAACTTTAGAGGTGTATGGGGAGCTATAGATGGAAGTCTGGTATATATGGAGCTCTCTTATGAAGGAGAGGACTATAATCTATATTCGATACCAGTTATTCTTAATGATGAAGAAATGAACCTATGTGTAGTATATGATTTTAAGGAAGAAGCATATTCTATACTTGGAGCAAGAAAACCTATTGATGACAGTGGTATGGCTGATAAGAATCTGCTTTCACTTAAAGAGGGAGATACTATTAAGACAATTCATTATGTATCATCTATATCTTCTGAGGACGATTCACTTCAGGCAATTGCTGTTGATACAATTAAAGTAACAAAAGACACAGCATTTACGGAGATTCAACTAGGTGATGGAAATTATGCTATGATTTTTGAAATGACTGATGCACAGGGGAATTCAGCATATTCGGATGTTGTATGTTACAATGTTTCAAATGGAAATATAACAACAAGCGTAGGAATAAACTAGTCACAATAAATAAGTAATAACATAAAATGTAGTGTAATATATTAATAGGAGACGCATTTTATGTATCAATCTAATAGTCAAATAAATAGACAGATTAGTAGACAGTCTAATAACCAGATTAATAATCAAATAAATAGTCAGAGTTATGGACATAGCAATCAGGGTAACAGACAGGTTGTTCAAATAGACACTATGCCTGTTGCCATGTGCTATGTGCCTTGGCAGTCATTTGATCAAGTATACGATTTAGATAAGGGTTTTATGTGTGGAACAATCTTCCCTGAATTAAACAAGCCATTTATGGGAAAGGGAGGATATAGATGAACAATAAACAACAATTAATGTATAATATTGACAAGTTAAGCTTTGCAGCAGATGATGTAAAGCTTTTTCTTGACACTCATCCAGATAATACTGACGCTTTGGACTATTATGAAAAAATAAAAATAATGAGGAACAAGGCAGTTGAAGAATATACAAATATGTATGGACCTATATCTGCATATCAGGTAAATGTAAGTAATAATTCATGGGTATGGAACCAAGGTCCATGGCCATGGCAGATAGGAGGTTGCTAATATGTGGGATTATCAAAAACGACTTCAATATCCGATAAAAATCAAAAAAGTTGATCCAAGGGCAGCACAGATAATAATTACACAATATGGTGGTCCAGATGGTGAGATAGGTGCATCACTTCGATATCTATCACAAAAATTTGCTATGCCAAATGACCGTGTATCAGGATTACTTAATGATATAGGCACAGAAGAGTTAGGCCATTTAGAGATGGTTGGAACTTTAGTTCATCAGTTAACCAGAAATCTTTCTGTTGAGGAGATTAAAGCTTCTGGATTTGACAAGTATTTTGTAGATCATACATTAGGAGTGTATCCACAATCAGCAGGAGGGGTTCCACAATCAGCATTAACTTATCAGTCTAAAGGAGATCCGATAACTGATCTTGTTGAAGATATGGCAGCAGAACAAAAAGCCAGAACAACATATGACAATATTTTACGCATGGTTGATGACCCTGACGTATGTGATGTTATTAGATTTTTAAGGGCTAGAGAAATAGTTCATTTCCAAAGGTTTGGTGAGGGACTTAGAATGATTACAGATGATTTGAATTCTAAGAATTTTTATGCTATAAATCCTGCATTTGACAACGGCTGTAATGGCGGAAAAAAATAGTGGAGGAGTTAAAGCATGAATATTAACTGGAAAGTAAGACTAAAAAATAAGGCTTTTTGGCTAACATTTATTCCAGCAGCATTGATGCTGATTCAGACAGTGCTAAGTTTTATGGGAATAACTGTTGATGTTGGAGAGCTTGGTAATAAATTAATAGTAGTTGTGGATGCAGTATTTGTACTGCTTTGTATGCTAGGTATTGTAAATGATCCGACTGTAGCTACATTTAGCGATAGCACTCAGGCACTTACCTACGAAGAGCCAAAGAGTGGTGAGAAAAATGAATAGTTCGGAGTTTATTAATAAACTAGTATCAATAAAAAACAGTAATACAACGTATATGCTAGGTGTATGGGGGCAGGAAGTAACTAATGAGTTAATTGCTAGAAAAAGTGCACAATATCCAACATGGTATAATTCAGAAAGAGTAGAAAAGTTCAAAAGTCTGGTAGGAAAAAACTATCGGGGATTTGACTGTATATGCTTAATTAAAAGTGTTCTTTGGGGATATCCAAGTATGGTATATGCAGCAAATGGCGTACCAGATTTTGGCGCAGATTCAATAGAAAAGTATTGTACAGATATAAGTAGTGACTTTACTAATATAGAGACTGGAGAAGTTCTGCATATGAAAGGTCATGTAGGAGTGTATATAGGAAATGGGGAAGTTGTAGAGTGTACTGTAGCATGGACATCTAATGTCTTAATATCTAAACTTTCACAGAGAAATTGGCTTACACATGGCAAACTTAAATGGATTGATTATTCTTCTACTAATACAGATACTACTAGTAAGGTAGTAAATCCTTATCCAGTTCCGACAAGAAGTATTTACTATATTGCAGGGAATACTATGAAAGGTAAAGATGTTGCTTGGGTTCAATGGAACTTAAAACGTAAGGGATATAAGGGGAAAGATGGAATTTTAATTGTAGTAGATGAGTCTTTTGGACCAAACTGTGATTATGCAATACGACAGTTTTCTAAGGATAATGGAATTACATCTTTACCGGGAAATGTAGGACCATTGTGTAGAGCAGCACTTGCAAAATAGAATTAAAGAGTGGATACCAAAATATTGGGTCCACTCTTTAACAATTAGTATAGTAAAATTAATATAAAATCAAAAATATTATTCTACTGGATATAAATTATATTTGAAATCGCCAATACTTAACGATTTTTCAACTAAAACCCTGTCACCAACCCTGCAATGCTTATACATATAGCGATTTGGGTAGAAAGTTCTGGTACATGAGCCTTGAGGGAATAAAAGCTTAACAGACGGTGTGTTAAAGAAAAATTTAACTGATGAAGAGGAACTATCTCTATCGGTGGATTTGCTTATAATTACGGCATAAGCAATATGAATATCTTCGGTGTTATTATCAGACATATATATGCTTACTAATGCTTTGATAATTGTATAAGCTAATACAGCTATAAGTATAAATATAAAAAATATTGTAGAGCCTAAGATATTCTTTTTAGAAATGTTACTTTTATTAGTTATAAAACTAATAACTTCTACTATGGCTATAATTATAAACAGTATAGATGTTAAAATAAGGCTATGCTTCATATTACTTAATGAATATCTTTTTTTGTATTCTATTATACTCTGAGCCTCTTCATTTGTAACAGACTCAAAATGTATGTCTTCTATAGCTATCAATACATTATTGTTTTGATATATCTGAGATGTTTGATCCATTTGCTTCGTCCCTTCACTTTATAAAATGTGGTTATTAAAATTCGTTTATTAAATTATGTTTAGATTATACAATAGTAAAAAAAATAATGCTATATATTCATAGAAATTTCATAAAAAAGCTTGCAGATATGGCTAAAATATATTAAGGTATAATAGATAAAAATTATTATGATAATATGTAAGAACATATTGCGAAAGGGCATAGCATATGCTGAAAGAACGTGTTTCAATTATTATTCCGTCACTGAATCCTGATGAAAAGCTTATGCAAGTAGTATCTTCATTAATTGATGATGGATACACTGATATTGTGATTGTTAATGATGGAAGTGATGAAGATCACATGGAGCCATTTAAAATGGCAGATAAACATAAGGAATGTACAGTACTTACGCATGAAGTTAACAAAGGAAAAGGAAGGGCGTTAAAGACCGCTTTTGAATATCTTAAAGATAACAGAGATGAGAATCTATTAGGAGTAGTAACAGTAGATGGAGATAATCAGCATAAGGTGGAAGATATTACAAGATGTCTGGAAGCTATGAGCAGCAATCCAGATACAGTTATATTGGGATGTAGAGATTTTTCGGGAGATGATGTTCCACCAAGAAGCAAATTTGGTAATAATGTTACAAGAGTAGTATTTAAATTTGCGTGTGGACTTAATATTTCAGATACTCAGACAGGTTTAAGAGCAATTCCATATATATATCTTGAGGATTTTTCTAAGGTAACTGGAGAGAGATTTGAATATGAGACTAATATGTTATTAGAGTTAAAAGAAAAAAACATACCATATTATGAAGTTAAGATTAAAACAGTATATATAGAAGAAAATGCAACATCACACTTTAATCCACTTAAGGATTCATTGAAAATATATAAGGTGATATTTGGATTTATATTAAGCTCATTGAGCTCATCGGTTTTGGACTTATTAGCATTTGCATTAATATTAGCCTTTACTAAAGGAAGAGTTGAAGATAGGATAAGCATATTGATATCAACAGTTGGTGCAAGGACCATATCATCATTCTATAATTATACCATGAATAGAATGGCGGTATTTAAGGCAAGCAATTCTAAGAGACAGTCGATTTTTAGATATTATACCCTATGTGTCTGCCAGATGTTTGTGTCTTATGGATTAGTATACTTTGTTACATACATACTGAGATTAGATAATGGTGCATTAACCGTAGTAATGAAAGCAATTATAGATACAATTCTATTTATAATAAGTTTTCAAATTCAGAGAAGATGGGTATTTAAGAGATAGACTATAATTATCAATAGAAAGGGAATGAAAAATGGTTGAAGATGAAGAATTAAAAATAGTGTTTGATGAAGAAGATAATGACAGCAAAACTAATGATAAAAAAGCTGATGATATAGTAAAGGGCGCTCAGAAAAAAACAAATAAAAGTTCATTCTGGAAGTTAAGACCAGTTAAATATATTAGACGTACACTTACGGTTATTTTGGTAACAGTATTACTTTTAGTATTAGGAATATATGGAGTTGCATGGATTCTGATTAATGGACCTTCAAATGCAGCAAAGAATCAGTTTGTGTGTGCATTAAAAGAGACAAGTGCAATGGGCTGGGTGGCAAATCTATATTTATCAGAGGATTCTATTAATGAGATACTAGAAAGTGGAAAAATGGAAGAAGTGCCTGACGGAACAATATCAGATACTTCACTAGTAGTAATCCCTGATGAAGACAGCAAGGATAAGGATGATACAAAGGATATTGAGCTTATTGATATTACGGGTACTACATATAGAGGCAAGTTACTTATTATCAAAGATCCGTCCAGAATATTTGTTGGGACAGTTGATGAATTTAAAGAAAGTACAGGACTAGTTGTTAGAGAAATATGCAAGAAATATAATGCTATTGCAGGTATTAATGGTGGAGAGTTTTTTGATAAAGGAAGTTATGCTTATTCAGCACTTCCAGTTGGAGGCGTTATATCACAAGGCAAGCATGTCTTTGGTGATTTGAATACAATGTATAATATTACAGGATTTACAAAAGAGAATAAGATTGTAATTGGAAAAATGACAGTACAGCAGGCATTAGACTTAGGAGTGCGTGATTGTGTACATACAAACCATGAAACAGGACCATTTTTAGTAATTGATGGAGAACCACTTACGGTTCCAGATTCATCATCATATGGTGGTGGTAAGAATCCCAGAACTGCAATTGGACAAAGAGCAGATGGTGCAGTATTATTATTAGTAGTTGATGGAAGACAGGCGAACAGTATAGGAGCAACATTTAAAGAATTAGCGTATATAATGCTTGAATATGGTGCAATTAATGCATCAGCAATGGATGGAGGAACATCAACCCAGATGGTATATAATGATGAGGTAGTTAATCATCCATATTTGCCACAAGGACCAAGAAGATGTCCAACAGCATTTATAGTTAAATAAGGTAGAATGGAGAATAATATGAGCATTAAACAGATGAAAAATAAATCAGGATTTTTTAAATTTATGATAATATATGTAGCTGTAGCAGTTGTTCTAATATCCGTTGGTTTAGTAATCTTTTGGGGATTTATAAAGGCTTATGAAGAAGGAATGCCATATAATGCTATGAAGACGGTAATGAATCAATTTAATACAGAGGATATTGGAAAACTTGTTAATTCAGATACATTAACCAGCGATAACGAATTTGAAAATTCAGATGCGATTCTCGATGAATATAAGAAACTGATAGATGGGAAAGAGATTACATTTGAAGAAGCAAAAGATTATACCGATAAGAATCCAGTGTATCTCGTTAAAGCAGATAAGAAATCTGTGGCTGAAATAACTCTTGTCGAGGCAGGAAGGAATAATCATCACTTCAAAGTCTGGAAATTCGGAAGTATTAGTATAAGCGATTATATGAAAGATACAACGACGATTACTATAACTGCACCATCTAATATGGAGGTTATGGTAAATAATATAAAAGTTAGTGATAAGTATAAAAATTCAGATACGACAACTATACCGGCACTCCAAAAAACAGTTGATTATGTAGATGATTTACCGGATATTTATACATATACTATTAAGGGATTTGTTAAAACACCTGTAGTTACGGCAACTAATGGCGAAGGAGAAGCGTCAGAGGTAACTTGCACACAGAATAGTTATAACATTGGATTTAAGGCTGATAGTAATCTTGAAAAAAGCCAGATGGAAAGAGTTAAGACTGTAGTAGAGGCATATGGATTGAACTTTATTAATATGAGTAAGGATGTGTACAAATATATACTTAGAGAATCAGTATTGTATACGGATCTTAAATCAACTACAACAGCATTTTATCCTAATTCAAAGATATCGGGTTATGAGTACCAGGATATGAAGATTGATAATTTTATTAGATATGCTGATGATTGTTTTTCTTGTGATATATCATACAATTTGCATGTAACACTTAAGGACTATACAGAAAAAGAAGCTAATGAACCGGGAAGCTATACATTTGTATTTGTAAAGCAGAATGAAGTGTGGTATTTAGCTGATTACATTCTAAAATAATAATGGGAGGATAATAGAATGAACGGTGTAGAAAAAATGCAGTCTGTTATGGCTGAAGTAAACAAAGTTATCATAGGAAAGGAGGATGCGGTTAAGAAAGTGACAACAGCAATATTAGCTGGAGGTCATGTATTGATAGAAGATATTCCCGGAGTGGGAAAAACTACGCTTGCTACAGCATTTTCTAAGGCAATGTCACTAGAATTTAACAGAATGCAGTTTACACCAGATGTTATTCCATCTGATATAACTGGATTTTCATTGTATAATAAGTCAACGGGTACATTTGAGTATAAAGAGGGAGTAATATTGTGTAATCTATTTTTGGCAGATGAGATTAACAGGGCTTCAAGTAAAACTCAGTCAGCTTTATTAGAAGCTATGGAGGAGGGAAGTGTTACTGTAGATGGAGTAACAAGAACACTTCCTGATATATTTACGGTAATAGCAACCCAGAACCCTGTAGGTTCAGTAGGTACAAGCATGTTGCCAGAATCACAGTTAGATAGATTTATGTTCAAGTTAAGTCTTGGATATCCTACTATAAATAATGAATTAGAGATACTTAAGCAGAAAAAAAATGAGAATTTGGATATAGATATTTCATCAATTATAACAACAGCAGAGTTAAGTGAGATTAAAAGAGAAGTTGATGATATATTTGTAGATGATAAAATATATAATTATATACTTGAGCTTGTAGCTAAGACAAGAGATAGTGAAGACATTATTGTAGGCATAAGTCCAAGAGGTAGTATTTCTATTCTTAGGGCTTCAATGGCGTATGCATATCTGTGTGGAAGAAACTTTGTAACACCAGATGATGTAAGAAGTATATTTTTAGAGACAGCGCATCATAGGATTGTAATATCACCTAAAGCAAGGGTAGCACATCAAACGGAAGATATCATTATTGATAGAATAATTAAAAATGTGGTAGCGGGAAGATAGCCGTAATACGGTTTTGGAGGCGGTCTTAAATGAAAAGAAAAATAATATACCTGCTATGCGTCATATTAGGAATAATCTTAATGATAATGACAGACCCATATTACGGTCTTTTGATTTTGGTAATACTTGTGTTATTACCTTTATTTTGGTGTGTCACAATACATATTGCTACATCAAATCTTGCCTTAGAGGGTAAAATAAAAGGATATGCGGTAAATGTTAATGATAAGATAGAGTTTAGTTTAAGAATGTATAATCCAGTAGCTTTTCCTATTCCGAAGATAAAGGCTGTGATTTTTGTAGAAAATAATTTTGATACTATGTATACAGAGTGTTTTTACATGGAAATTGCGGGAAATGCGGACAAAACAGTGAATATGATATTAACTTCCAAATATTGTGGAAAATGTACAATTAAAATTGATAAACTTGTATGTTACTCGTTTTTGGGTATATTTAAAGTAAATAAAAAATGTGATTTTTCATTTGATATTATGGTGTATCCAGATATTAAGCCTATGGACATAGATATTGACCATAATAGTTTTCTTGATGTTGAAGAGTCGGATTCTTATTCAAAGATTAAACCTGGTCAAAATAGAAATGAAATCTTTGATATTAGGGAATATAAGATTGGAGATCCAGTAAAAAATATTCATTGGAAGTTAACAGCAAAAGCAGGGGAACTTATGGTTAAAGAGTTTAGTCAGCCAATTAGTGAAGGAATAAGTATTATATTAGATTTTTCTAATCCATATGGAGAAAGACTGAATGTCAAAGAAGCAGATAGATTGATTGCAGAAGCCTATTCTACTGCGTTTACTTTGGTTTCCGAGGGAATGATAGTTAAATTATGCATATTTAATTTAGAGTATTTAAGATTTACAAAAACGGATATGCATTCATTAACAGAGATGTACAATCACCTTAATATTGTTCTGAATAATGGATTGTATGATAAACTACCTTCATATGATGCATATAAACAACTGAAAAGAGGAACTCTTCAGACTAATGTCTTTTATATAGGAGATAGGAGGCAGTATGATGAAGCATAATAGTAAAGATTGTTCAATTGTTTTAGAAGGAGTTGAAGAGACAAGATATTCAAAATATGGCAATAAATATGAGAATTTAGGAAAAATAATATTTGTAATTCTTGGTTCAATGGCACCTGTTAGCTTTATGATGTTTGTATTTGCTATGAATTATAATATTTTTCTAGTGATGTTTGCTGCAATCGTTTCAACGATGTTATGTACATTTGCGGGCGCACTAAAGGAAAAATATAAGAAGATTGGCGTAATGGTTCTGGGATATGGGGTATTGCTAATACTGTGTGAAGTTACATATATTGGAACGATGATAAATAATACAATTAGCCAGATAGTGGGATTTATAGAAGTGTGTTATGGGGGAGGAAGCATTAGCCAAGGCTTAGGCAGAAGTTTAATGATGGGTCAGTATGATGAATTTAATACTTCATTTGGAATGATTGTATCAATAATTATCGCACCAATACTGTATTTGGCTACAAAAGAGAAAATTCACAAATTTACATGCTTTATATTTACTATTCCATTTACATTATTTGCAATATGGGCTGGAACTGCTATGTGGTATAACGATTATTTGTTTGTAGCAACTGCGAGATGGCGTTTTGGAAGTATGACAGCCGTAATGACTTTAGCATATTATATGCTTCTTATAAGCTTACCTGGAAGAAAGAAACATCTTAGGCTGGAGGTTGGAAAATCGGAAGAAAGCCACCATGTATTTAATGGAAATGTTATATCTAATATAGTGTTTTTGATTGTAGTCGTAATAGTTATGCAATTTGTTGTACCTGAACTCGAATATACAAGAGGTGTACGGATAAGTGAGCTAAAGTACAATATTAATAACAGAATTGCGGAAATAGATTGGGGAAATCTTGCACATGGTATATTCCTTAGTAACGATAAAAAAGAGTTTAGTGATGCAGAGATTGAAGATGTTGAACTTGGTGCAGTAGATGAAGTAAAGTTTACTGGTGAGAACAAGCTTATTCTTGACATCCCATTTGAATCCCAAACGATTTATCTAAAAGGGTTTATTGCATCTGACTATGATGGCCGTAAATGGAGCGGAATGAGTCAGAGCAAATCTGAAGTTCTTAATTCAATATTAAAAGATAATGATTCTATTCCAGATGATTTGGCTGCCTTGCCATATAACCTGTCATTATATAATATGAGCAGAAAATATATGTTTACTCAATATCAGATTCTCGAAAGAACAATAGGTGTTCAGAATCTTGATATGAATAATAAAATAGCATATATTCCATATTTTGCAAATGATGAGTTAAAACACAATTTTACGAAAGATGGAATAGCAATAATAGGTGCTGGAGATAATTCAAAGATATTGTATCAGTCATGCATGCAATATACCACCTATTCATCAAATGATAAAATTTATAAAAATTATGGAGAGTCACCACATATTAGTGATATTAATATATCAGATAATGAATTAATTGCTCTTAATGATTACCTGAATATAGAGAAAGATTACAGGAATTTTGTATATGACACTTATCTTTCGATTCCTAAAGGATTAACAAGATTTGATAATGAATTTAGTAATATTAATATTGAATTTGAAGGAAATTCATATCATGCGGAGAGGTTTAAAAATGAAACAGAAAAAATAGGAATTCAGCCATATATAAATTATGTCGTGAATTATCTTAATACAAATTGCACATATAATACTGCACCAGGAAAAGCACCTACAGATCAGGATTTTGTAGAATATTTTTTGTTTGATTCAAAGGAAGGTTACTGCTCATACTATGCAAGTGCGGCAGTTCTAATGTTTAGAAAGATGGGAATTCCAGCTAGATATGTTGAAGGGTATGCAGTTAATCCTTATACAGCGGGAACAGATTTAAGTTTAATAGATACTAGATACAAAATAGATGTAAGAGATTATTATGGACACGCATGGGTTGAGGTATATCAGGATGGATTTGGATGGATTCCTGTTGATGTAACACCAGCTACTTCTGTAGCATTACAAGGTGGAGAAGCACAGAAGTATAATCATGAAGTGAATGAGACCACTACTATGAATACGAGCACAACTGCTGAAGAGACAACAACAGAAGCCGAAGCAGATACGGAAACTACAACTATTGAAGAAAATGCAGATAATAAAGGGATTGACCTTAAAGGAATAATTAATGTATGTAAATATATTGCTTTAGCATTTTCAGTAGTACTTGTATATTGCTTGTTTACTCAAAAACATCATAAACTTGAGAAAAAATTATGCAAATCTCGAAGTGAAGAAAACTATAATGCAGTAGTTTCAGAATATGAAAGGATACTTAGAGATATTTTGGAGTATAAAAAATCCAATATTAAACATTATACCTCCAAAGAAGACATGGTTAAAATTTTAGTATCTGAGAATGCGGATATACTCTCGGATTATACGACATCATATAATCAAGATGACCATATCCTTTTAATTAATGAGAATAGAAACAAGAAGAAAATGAATCAAATTCTTAGTATTATTGAGAAGGGTGTCTATTCCAATGAAACCATTACTCATAAAGAGTTTGATGAGGTTAATTGCTTTGTAAGCAGATATTCAATTAAAGTGTATAAAGGGCTTAAACCAATTCAAAAAGTATATTACAAATATGTCAAATGCTTGTATTTGAAAGAATAATAGAGTATAATTAAAGCCGATGTACACGTAATAAAAATAAAGTTTTATGGAGGTAGAATATGTTAGTTTCAGCAAAAGAAATGTTACAAAAGGCAAAGGCAGGCCATTATGCAGTGGGTCAGTTCAATATCAATAATCTTGAATGGACAAAGGCGGTTTTACTTACAGCACAGGAATTAAATTCACCAGTTATTTTAGGTGTATCAGAAGGTGCTGGTAAATATATGACAGGATACAAAACTGTTGTAGGAATGGTTAACGGAATGTTAGAAGAACTTAAGATAACAGTACCAGTTGCTCTTCACCTTGATCATGGCAGTTTTGAAGGCTGTATGAAATGTATCGAAGCAGGTTTTTCATCAATTATGTTTGATGGTTCACATTATCCAATTGATGAGAATGTTGCAAAAACTAAGGAATTAGTTGAGATTGTTAAAAAGAACGGAATGTCACTTGAAGCAGAAGTTGGATCAATTGGTGGAGAAGAAGATGGAGTTATAGGAAAAGGCGAATGTGCTGATCCTAATGAATGCAAGACTATTGCTGACCTTGGAGTAACAATGTTAGCAGCAGGTATTGGTAATATTCATGGCAAATATCCAGACAATTGGGAAGGTTTAAGCTTTGAAACACTAGAAGCAGTTAGTAAGCTTACAGGTGATATGCCATTAGTACTTCATGGTGGTACAGGCATCCCAGAGGATATGATTAAAAAAGCTATCCAGTTAGGAGTTGCTAAGATTAATGTTAATACAGAGTGTCAGCTTACATTTGCAGCAGCAACACGTAAGTATATAGAAGAAGGAAAAGATATACAGGGAAAAGGATTTGACCCTCGTAAACTTTTAGCTCCAGGATTTGAAGCAATAAAAGGAACAGTTAAAGAAAAAATGGAATTATTTGGTTCTGTTGGCAAGGCTTTATAAGAAGTTTATTTTTAGTTAATAATATATTTACTTGACTATTTTATAAAAAGCATTAAAATTAGTTCACTAGGTTAATCAATTTAGCAGACTAATTTAATGCTTTTTTCTTTTTTATAATAGGAAAACAGCTAAACTTATATACATAATTGTTGAATGCTAGAGGAATACCTATAAGAATGAAATAATAGAGAGGAAGAAACAGGATGTTAAATATTTTCAAGTATTTAAAAGAAGCTAAGCTTAAAGTAGTCTTTATAATAGGACTTTTGATAGTTCAAGCTGTCTGTGATCTCTCACTTCCAACTTATACAGCAGATATCGTTGATATAGGTATTAGTAAGAGCGGTATTGAAGAAACAATACCAGAGAAGATCAGAAAAACAGAATTAGACAAACTTACACTTTTTCTAGATGAAGAGACAGGTAAGGATGTAAAGGACGCATATCAGGCAACCGACGAAGAAGTCGATGGAGATGTAGTTTATGAACTTACACTTAATTCTTCGGAGGAAACCGAATTATCAAAGAGAACAACGGATGCTGTAGCATTTTTAGGTATGATGTCAATGGAATCAGCATCTACAGAAGATTCAAAAGCTTCAGATAGTTCATCTGCTATGAATGCTGAAGAACAAAAACAGATGCAGGAAATGATGATGAGAATCATGACTGGTCAGACAACAGCCGATGAGAATAGTGAATTCGTTAAAGAAATCTTTGATAAATACGATACTATGAGAGATACAATGACATCTCAGCTCTCATCAACATATATTAAGTCAGAATATGAAGCTATAAACATAGATATGGCGGCAAAAAGAACAAACTATCTTTTGATTACTGGTCTTAAGATGTTGGGTGTTTCACTTATCGCTATGTTAACAAGTATAATTGTAGGACTTATTGCAGCACAGGTGGCAGCAGGCGTATCATTAAATCTTAGAAATAAGTTCTTTAACAAGGTTGTTAGTTTTTCAAATGTAGAATTTGATAAATTCTCGACTGCCTCACTTATTACAAGAAATACTAATGATATTCAACAGGTTCAGATGGTTCTTGTAATGTTGCTTAGAATGGTAATATACGCGCCAATACTTGCAATTGGAGGCATATACAAAGTAGTACAGACTAATCTTTCAATGGGATGGATTATCTTTGTAGGTGTAGCAGCAATTATGTGTGTAGTAGCAGTACTATTTTCAGTTGCAATGCCAAAATTCAAACTAATGCAGACATTAGTAGATAAATTAAACCTTGTAGCTCGAGAGATTCTTACAGGACTTCCAGTTATCAGAGCATTTAGTCGAGAGAAACATGAAGAGAAGAGATTCGATGGTGCTAATAAAGAATTAATGAAGACTCAATTATTTACTAATAGAGTTATGACATTTATGATGCCGATTATGATGCTTATAATGAATGGAATTACTCTTCTTATCATCTGGTTTGGTGCAAAAGGTATAGATAGCGGAGATATGATGGTTGGAGATATGATGGCATTCCTTACGTATACTATGCAGATAGTAATGTCATTCTTAATGATTACAATGGTTTCCATTATGCTTCCAAGAGCTGGAGTTGCAGCTAAGAGAATTAATGAAGTTATAGAGACTGAAGTTGAAATAAGTGATCCAAAGGACGCCCAGACTCCAGCTGGAAAAGGAATAGTTAAATTTGATAATGTAAGCTTTAGATACCCAAATGCAGAAAGTAATGTACTTAGTAACATTTCATTTGAAGCTAAGCCGGGAGAGACTACTGCTATTATTGGTAGTACAGGTTCTGGTAAATCTACACTTATTAACCTTATCCCTAGATTTTATGATGTTACAGAGGGTCAGATTCTTGTAGATGGTATTGATATAAGAAAGATGAAACAAAGCAACTTACGAGATGAAATTGGATATGTGCCACAAAAAGGTATTCTTTTTTCAGGAACAATAAGCTCAAATCTTAGATTTGGTAAAGAAGATGCAACTGATGAAGAAGTTATAAAGGCAGCTGAAATCGCGCAGGCTATGGAATTTATCAGCAGCAAAGAGGATGGAATCGACAGTGAAATCTCCCAGGGCGGTACTAATGTTTCAGGTGGTCAAAAGCAAAGACTTTCTATTGCTAGAGCAATAGCTAAAAATCCTAAAATCTTTATATTTGATGATAGCTTTTCAGCTCTTGATTTTAAGACAGATGTAACTCTTAGAAAAGCATTAAAGAATGAAATATCAGATAGTACAGTTATTATAGTTGCACAAAGAATTAGTACAATTCTTAATGCAGAGCAGATTATAGTATTAGATGAAGGAAATGTTGTGGGAATTGGAACGCATTCCTGGTTACTTAAAAATTGTCCAGTTTATGCACAGATTGCAGCTTCACAGTTATCAGAAAGTGAACTTGCTGATTCGGTTGTAGTGGATAGTGAGGAGGCAGCTCATGAGTAATGAAGAGATAAAGAAACCTAGAAGAGCTGGTGGACCAATGGGACATGGACCAATGGGCTCAGGAGAAAAGGCAAAAGATTTTAAGAAGACAATTAAGACACTTATAGGGTATATGGGCAGATATAAGATAGGAATAATATTTGTAATCCTATTTGCCATAGGAAGTACAGTATTTACAGTACTTGGACCAGATATCTTAGGAGATGCAACTACTGAAATTTTCTCAGGACTTAGCAGTAAATTTACAGGTGGAAGCGGAATTGACTTTACAAAGATAGCAAAGATACTGTTTATTTTACTTGGATTATATTTGATGAGTGCATTACTCTCATTTATACAAGGAATTATAATGACTGGTATTTCGCAGAAGTTAAGTTTTAAGCTTAGAAAAGAAATGTCAGAAAAGATTAACAGACTTCCAATGAATTATTTTGATAGAAAAACTCATGGTGAAGTTTTGTCAAGAATCACCAATGATGTTGATACTCTTGGTATGAGTCTTAATCAGAGTATTACACAATTAATTACTTCAGTAACAAGTATTGTTGGTATTCTTATTATGATGCTTAGAATAAGTCCACTTATGACACTTATCGCTATTCTGATTCTTCCAATAAGTATTGGATTAATAGGCGGAATAGTTAAAAAATCACAGAAGTACTTTAAACAGCAGCAGGAATATCTAGGTCATGTAAATGGTCAGGTAGAAGAAGTCTTTTCTGGACAGAATGTAGTCAAAGCATTTAATAGAGAAGATGCAGTAAAGGAAGAATTTGAGAGAACTAATGAAGTATTATATGGTTCTGCATGGAAATCACAGTTCTTATCAGGAATGATGATGCCAATTATGAACTTTGTAGGTAATCTTGGATATGTTGCCGTTGCAGTAACTGGTGGATTATTAGTAATCAAAGGAAACATTAAGGTTGGTGATATTCAGTCATTTATTCAATATGTTAAGAACTTCACACAGCCTATAGCACAGATGGCATCTGTAACAAATATGCTTCAGTCTATGGCGGCAGCGGCAGAACGAGTTTTTGAATTCCTTGGAGAAGAAGAGGAAGAACAGTTCGCTATAGAGCATGCGCCAGTTAAGTCACAGGATCTTATTGGAAATGTTACATTTGAAGATGTTAACTTTGGATATTCACCAGATAAGATAATAATTAACGATTTTAGTGCAGAAGTAAAGCAGGGCCAGAAGATTGCAATTGTAGGTCCAACTGGTGCAGGAAAGACGACAATGGTTAAACTTTTAATGAGATTCTATGATGTTAATTCTGGAGCTATTAAGGTTGACGGATATAATATTAGGGATTTTGATAGAAATGAATTAAGAGAAGCTTTTGGAATGGTACTTCAGGATACATGGTTATTTAAAGGAAGTATAATGGAGAATATTAGATATGGTAATCTAAGCGCAACCGATGAAGAGGTTATCGAAGCAGCTAAGGCTGCACATGCTCATCATTTCATAAAGACACTTCCTGGCGGATATAATATGGAACTCAATGAAGAGGCAAGCAATGTATCGCAAGGTCAGAAACAGCTTATAACAATAGCAAGAGCTATACTTGCAGATAATAAGATTCTTATCTTGGATGAGGCAACTAGTTCAGTTGATACCAGAACAGAAGAACGAATTCAGAAGGCAATGGATAATCTTATGAAAGGCAGAACAAGCTTTGTAATAGCTCATAGACTTTCAACAATAAAAGATGCCGATCTTATTCTTGTAATGAAAGATGGAGATATTGTAGAACAGGGCAACCATGAAGAATTGATGGCACAAAAAGGCTTTTATTCGGAACTTTATAATAGTCAGTTTGAAAAAACAGCGTAAATAAAAGTTAGTTAATAATATAAAATTAGTAAGAGACATTACATCATTTTTGTTGTAATGTCTCTTATTGTTTATATTACATAAATGAATTCTTATAGATTCAGCTTTGAGGAATAAAAACTTTTCGCAATAAATTAATTAAATTTCAAGCAGA
>CAZNEZ010000012.1:0-45034 GCA_964572475.1 uncultured Lachnospiraceae bacterium | reverse complement strand
TTTTGTTATATTATCTGATTAACGCTCAGCGTAATCTTATAATTCGTCTACAACTTTCTTAATTGCTGCTAATGCTTCAGCAGGAAGTTTATCATAACCACCCTTAACTGTATTCATTGACTCAACAAAGTTGTATCTATCTGTCATTCTAGCCTTTAACTGATCAACATATTCTTTATCGTTCATATCTGGAACAAAACCTTCCCAATCCATGATTTCGATATCTGAGAATGGTCCCCACTTCTTAAATGTAGCTTTCTTCTCAACGATTGATTCAAGAATTCCTAAAGTATCTTTAGGCTGTACTTTCTTGCCCATGAAGTCGCCTGTATTAACAATATAGCAATCTACATTCTTCTCAGCAACTAACTTTTTAAACTTCTCGTAATCATTTACTAATGGGTATGTTCTGAATGGGTTAGCATAAGGAACAACTACTAATGCATTAGGATCTACTCCTGCTGCAAGTCTCTCAGCTGATGATCTCTTAGTTGCAAGTGTAGCACCCATAACAGAAGCTAAATCTGCACCTTTAAGTTTAACAACTGGTGGAATTGTAGGATCTTTCATAATCCAGAAGATTGAATTAACTGGTTCGTCAATCTTATCAACACGGTTAGGTGACCATAATTTTGATTTGATAGCACGTCCATTACCATTTCTGATATCTTCTGTTACAAGAACAACTTTACCATCTTCATCTAATGTAGCAGCACAGTTCTGAGCTGTTAATAAGTACTTGTTATCTTCACAATCTGTTGGATAATCAGCTGTCTTATCAAAGTATGTTGGCTCAAGAGCTATTGATGCACATGAATCTGTATTAATAATAAAAGCGTCATCATGAAGTACAGTAACACCATATTTACCGCCATGTTTTGCATGTGTAAGTGTTGACTTACCTGATCCTGATAAACCAAATACTGATGCAACATATTTGCTTCCATCTGCTAATGTGTATTCTTTTTGTCCACCATGGCATGAAGCATATCCATTACGGTTAGCGATAGCCCATCCTAATGTAAGAGTTCCTTTTTTGTGTTCTCCAAAATATCTCATTCCTAAGATACAAGCACAGTTCTGTTCTGTGTTGAAGTAACATAAGCATTTTGGATCACTTAAACAGCTAAGGTCAACGTTTGGACGTTCTCCTGGAATCCACTGTGGATCTGAGAAAATAAAGATATCAGCTTCTTTTCCATCTCCAACTGCTTTTGAATTTTTGTACATCTTAACATATTCATCTGACATATACTGGAAATTTAACATCCAGTTGTACATAATATTCTCTTCGCCTTCTGGAATAAGTAAATGAGCTTTTACCATGAATTCTGGATCAAGACCAACATAAACTTCTGCATGATACATTGTTTTCCAACGTGACTCATAGATAGCATCCATAGCTACTTTATCAAGAGCTGCACAGTTAACGCCTGGTTCTCCAGCGATACGACGAGCTGCTGCATAACGACCAGTTACAGCACCATCATTGAATAATAAGACTTTGGCATCTTTTTCAAGACCAAATTCTTCTCCTCTATATACTGGCATATCAGTTACGACTGTACCTGTTGAATTCTTTGCTAATTCATATGCTTCCTTCAATGTATTAACTTTCACTACGTTGTTACCATAAAATGCTGCTTCAATTATTGATCTAGTAGTTGAAAATCCAACTTTACCAGCACCAATTTCAGTTCTTGGAAAATAAGCTTTTGTTGACATATTAAATCTCCTTTATGATATATATTTCGCGTACTTTCAATGATTACATTGATTTTATTAATCGCGATTTTCATCTATTATTACATTTATAAAATTAAATGTCAATATTTATAGAGTGCAAAATTATTAAAATATTCTTATTTTTTTAGCATTTTGTTACAATGTCGTTTTGCTTCTTGTATATAGAGCAGGCTGGAACAAATCCCCTAACCATAGACAATGGATAGATGTTAGAATTACGTCCTATTACCGTACCAGGATTAAGTACACTATTGCATCCAACCTCTACGTTATCGCCAAGCATTGCTCCGAACTTTTTAAGTCCTGTTTCATACTTACTTGTTCCGCACTTAACAGTAACCAGCTTCTTGTCAGATTTAACATTAGAAGTCACTGCACCTGCTCCCATATGAGACTTGTATCCTAATACAGAATCACCTACATAATTATAATGTGGAACCTGAACATTGTTAAATAGAATAACATTTTTAAGTTCGGTTGAATTGCCGACTACACAATTTTCACCTATTAGTGCATTTCCTCTGATAAATGCACAATGTCTGACTTCAGTATTTTTACCAATTATGGCTGGTCCATTAATACATGCAGTTGGAGCTACTTTAGCATCCTTAGCTATCCAGATGTTCTCTCCTATCTTATCGTACTCATCTTCTGACAGAGAATTACCCATTTTAATTATAAAGTCTCCGATATCTTTAAGTACTTCCCAAGGATAAGTTTTTCCTATGAATATATCTGAAGCTATAGTCTGAGTCATATCATAAAGATTCTTTATTTCAAGCATTTCTATTGAATTTTCCATAATGTATCACATACCTTTCCAGTTTTAATTATCACTATTCAACTGTTACAGATTTAGCAAGATTTCTAGGCTTATCAACATCGCATCCTTTTAATACAGATGTATAGTATGCAATTAACTGTAATGGTACTGCTGTCACAAGCGGCATTAATATATCATCAACTGTAGGAACATTAATAATATAATCCGCTACATCCTGTTTTACTTCTACACCTTCATGGCAGATAAGAACTACAACTGCACCTCTTGCCTTGACTTCTTTTACATTACTTATCGTTTTATCAAACAAATCTCTCTGCGTAGCAACAGCTATAACCGGCATACCCTCTGTAACTAATGATATTGTACCATGTTTTAATTCTCCAGCTGCATATGATTCAGAATGAATATATGAAATCTCCTTAAGTTTAAGTGAACCTTCCATACTTAGTGCGTAATCAAGTCCCCTGCCAATATATAACAGACTTTCTGCATTTATCAATTTAGATGCTACAAACTGGCAATTAGTAATTGTATCAATAGCTTTTTTAATCATATCAGGAATAGCTTCAAGTTCAGCTGTATATTTACTACATTCTTCCTCTGTAATAACTCCTTTTGCAAAGGCTAATTCAAAGGCTAATAAATACATTACTGAAAGCTGTACCGAATATGCCTTAGTTGAAGCAACCGAAATCTCTGGACCAGCATGAGTATATACAACATAATCACTTTCTCTTGCAATAGAAGAACCTTTTACATTAACAACCGACATGGTTGTAGCACCAAGTTCTTTTGCTAATCTAAGTGCAGCTATTGTATCCGCAGTCTCTCCTGACTGAGATATAAGTATTACCAAATCATCACCTGTTACAAGTGGATTTCTGTATCTGAACTCTGAAGCTATATCAACTGTAACCTCTGTTCTTGCAATCTTCTCTATTACATATTTACCAACCAGTCCCGCATGCATTGCCGTTCCGCAGGCAACAATAAATATCTTTTTAAATCCTTTAAGTGCTTCTTTTGTAATTCCACTTTCTTCAAGATATGGCATATCTTTATATATACGTGGAATTATAGTAGTTTTAACTGAGATAGGCTGTTCATTAATCTCTTTAAGCATAAAATGCTCATATCCACCTTTTTCAGCAGCATCAATGTCCCATGTTGCTCTCTGAATCTCCTTAGTAATCGCAGTTCCATGAATATCCACTATATCAACTGAATTAGCTGTAAGTATAGCAATCTCATCTGTTTCAAGAAGATAATAATCTCTTGTGTATTTTAAAATAGCTGATACATCAGATGCTATAAAGTTTTCTCCATCTCCGGCTCCTATTATGAGTGGGCTGTCTTTTCTAACTGCAAATATTTCATTAGGAAAATCAACAAACATAATTCCAAGTGCATAAGAACCTTCGATTTCTGCTAAAACTTTACTTATAGTCTCAAGTGGCTTTCCTTCATAATAAAAATCAAGCAATTTGGCTATCGTCTCTGTATCTGTTTCACTTTCAAATGTGTATCCCTGTTCTTCAAGAAAAGTCTTAATCTTTTGATAATTCTCTATAATACCATTGTGTACAATAGTTACTCTCTTATTGCCATGTGGATGGGAATTAATATCTGATGGTTCCCCGTGTGTAGCCCATCTTGTATGTCCAATACCACAATGTCCTAATGGTTTACCTTCTGTTAACATCTTTTCTTCAAGATTGGCCAGACGACCTTTTGCCTTTCTAACCTGAATCTCACCATTATCAAATACTGCTATTCCAGCTGAATCATAACCTCTATACTCTAACTTTGATAATCCATCTACCAATACACTTGCACAGTCTTTTTCTCCGACATATCCAACGACTCCACACATACTTCTTACCTCCGATTTTTCTACTTATAAAATTCAGCCGTTCTATCAAAAAATCCTCTAAGCTGATTTTGATTATTCAAATTTTTTACACCTAAAACTCTTCTTGTTACAAATGACTCTAACTTATCCATGTATTCGCTTCCCGTTATAGTTCCTTCAGCGACATAGTTAAGTCCTTTTTCCCAACTGGCAGTAAGATCAGGATTAAGTAATGACTTAATCGACAAATCAACCACATCAAAAATCATCTCACCCATCTGGGTTGGTGTAATAATCTGTGTTTTCTTGTTTAATGAAATATAGTCAATATTAACTAACTTCTTAAGTATCTCTGCTCTGGTAGCACTTGTGCCAATTCCAGAACCCTTAATCTGTGCTCTAAGCTCATCATCTTCAATAAGCTGACCTGCATTTTCCATGGCAAGAATTAAGGAACCTGAATTGTATCTCTTCGGAGGTGATGTTTCGCCCTCCTTAATTCCCAATTCATTGACTGATAGTGTATCACCTTTCTTAATGTTTTTCAACTTTTCTAAAAAAGTATCATCACATTTTACATCAGTTTCTTCAGAATCCTCAGTTTCCTTAACTTTTTTAGCTGGTATTCCTGTAACCTTCATATATCCAGGTTCTATTAAAACCTTAAAGTTAGAAAACAATTTCTCCTGACCATTTTCTAATGTCATTTTAACCGTTAATCCAACCTTTTGATAGACGGCTGCTGGATAGAAAATACTCAAAAATCTCTTAACTATTGCATCATAAACTTTTGACGACTGTGCTGATAGCGAATTAAGCGCTCCAAATCCCTGCCCAGTAGGAATAATTGCATAATGGTCGGTAATCTGTTTATCATTGCAATATCGAGTTTTTGCAATATTCTTATAAGAACCCTGTGATATTATTTCTTCGGAAAATGGTTTTGCAAAAGCATAGTTTTTTAAGCCATTAATATTCTTTGTAATCTCTTTACACACTGCCGTAGATAACACTCTTGCATCTGTTCTTGGATATGTAACAAGCTTCTTCTCATACAATTCCTGTGTGATTTTAAGAGTCTCATCAGGACTAATTTTAAGCATTTTGGAACATTCATTTTGAAGCTCAGCAAGGTTAAAAAGAAGTGGGGCATTTTTATTCTCTTTTTTCTTTTCAACACCATCAACCATGGCTTTCATAGGTTCTGTAGCTGATAATCCATCAACAAGGCCTTGAGCTATCTCTCTCTCTTTAAAACCATTTTCTTTATATAATGCAGGAGAATTATAGAATTTAGAGCCTTCTACTGCTCTCCACTCCGCATCAAAACTATTAGCTTCAATACTGATTTCGGCTACTACTCTATAAAATGGTGTTTTAACAAATGCTCTTATTTCTCGTTCTCTCCTTGTAATCATACCAAGAACACAGGTCATTACTCTTCCAACTGATACGGAAGCCCTATCTTTTTTTAGATATGTAGATATATTTCTGCCATATTTAAGTGTAAGAACTCTTGAGAAATTAATTCCCATAAGATAATCTTCTTTTGCTCGTAAATATGCTGCTTCAGAGAGGTTATCGTATTCACTAAGTTCCTTCGCTTCCTTAATTCCTCTTAGTATTTCCTCTTCTGTCTGCGAGTCTATCCATACACGTCTTCTATCTTTATCGTGAACGCCAGCCATCTGTTCAACAAGCCTGTATATGTATTCTCCTTCACGTCCTGAATCCGTACATACATAAATAGTGCTTACATCTTCACGATTAAGCAGTCCCTTAACTATATTAAACTGCTTGCTAACACTAGGTATTATCTCATATTTGAATTCTTCTGGTAAAAAAGGAAGAGTCTCAAGTGACCATCTCTTAAGCTTTTCATCATATACTTCGGGATAACTCATTGTAACCAGATGTCCAACACACCACGTGACAATATATGACTCAGATTCAAGATACCCATCTTTTCTACTTGTATTCACTTTTAATGCTTTGGCAAACTCTGCGGCTACACTAGGCTTTTCCGCAATAAACAGTGCTTTACCCATACTACCAGCTTTCTATTGTTGTGTATGCAGAGTGGCTGTCTGCCTATTCTGCAAAATTTCTATTATTTTACTGTCATACATCGGTCTTCCAAGTAAGAATCCCTGAATATTATCACATTTTACTGCTTCAAGATATTCAAACTGTTCTTTAGTCTCTACACCTTCAGCAATTGTTTCAAATCCTAACTTTTTAACCATTTCTATTACTGAACTCGTTATAATCTGCGTTGCATCATCCACTATCATTGAATCTACAAATGATTTATCAATCTTTAATGTATCTATAGGAATATCTTTAAGATATGAAAGAGATGAATATCCTGTTCCAAAATCATCAAGTGATATCTTGTATCCATATCCATTCAAAATAAGAAGTCTTTGTATTACATCATCATTATCATCAATAAATACGCTTTCTGTTATCTCAAGTTCAATATTTCCTGGCTTTAGTCCATACTGCTTGGTTTTCATTAAGATATAATCAATAAGTTTCTTGTCATGTAACTGAATAGCTGAAATATTAATTGACATTATACCATCAAAATTATAATGATTTTTCCAGTCCGCCGCTGTTTTTAAGGCTTCATCAATTACCCACTCACCGATTTTAACTATGTATCCCATCCTTTCAGCCATAGGAATAAATATTGAAGGGCTGACTATTCCATTCTTTTTGTCTTTCCATCTAACAAGTGCTTCAACACCTCTAAGCGTACTGCTATAACAGTGATACTGAGGTTGGTATAATAAGAACAATTCATTGTTGTCAACCGCCATCTTAAGTCTTTGCTCAAGCATAACATTATTCAAAAACTTGTTCATCATTGAATATTCATAATTAATCATACCATTCTTGCCATGTTCCTTAACATAGTACATCGCAATGTCTGCAGATTTTATAAGATCAATAGCTGACTTTCCTCCTTCAGGAAACTTAGATATTCCAACACTTATATTAAGAAATACTTCCAGCCCATTGGATAAAACTATAGGTCTGTCTAATCTATTCTTTATCTGACTATACAATATTTCTGATGAATTCTCGTTGTGTGCATCATATAACGCAATAGCAAATTCATCATTGCTAAATCGTCCACATTTTATAGATTCTGTTTCATATTCCTTAAGTATATTAGCAAAACTATAGATAAGCTCATCTCCTAGTAAAAAGCCAATACTATCATTTATTTTCTTAAAATCGTCAACATCAAGAGTCATAACCTGAACTAGATTAGACTGCTCTTTAGCTTTCATCAGTGCTTCGTCTAATGTTACGAGAAAATGTTGTCTATTATACATATCCGTCTCCATATCATAATATGCCATCTTCTCAAAAGTCAAATGTCTCTCCTTTGATTCCGTTATATCCTTGAAAAAGCTAACTTTCTCAACACATTCACCCTGAAAATTATAACTAATCTTACCTGTATTTTTAATCCATATTTTTCCATTGTTAATCCGAAATTCCACTTCAAATATATCACTCTTTTTCTCATAAACCTCTGACATATATTTAAGATATGCCATTCTATCAGGTTCAAATATGAGATTGTTAAATATTTGTTGATTATCGCTGTCTATTTCATCTAATCCAAATAGCTCTTTACATTGTACTGAAGTCTCACTAACTCCTGTCTCATAATTATTATATACAAATCCATCGCTTGAAGCCTCTGATATCAACTTATACATAGCTTCATTACGAGCAAGCTTCTCTCTTGCTCCTATCAGCAGATTAACCTGAAATCTTAGTTCCTCATCAGATGCTGCAACCTGCTTGTACAATGATTCCATCTTCTCTTTACTATTAGCGTAATCACTCACATCCGTAAATGTAATACAAATCGTATTCTTTTGTACTCTAAAAATATTTACATAATAATAATTATTATATTTGTAACTATATAGATTTTCCTTATAGGTTTTACCTGTCTTTTCAACTATTGATGAAATCTGGTTTATTCCTTCTTTTTGAAGACTCATGTCATTAAGAATCTCCGCCAGTGTCATCCTCTCTATCTCCGCTAATGATATATGAAACATTTTTTCAAATGATTTATTAACATATTTTGTGTAAAACTGTTCTTCCAATTGTTCAAGATACATCCACGCATGTGGTGTATTATCAATCAGTTCATATGATACGTTGCCACTCATGCAAGCCACCTCTTCTATGTAATAGTATTAAAGTCAAATATTAGCTAGGCTTGCTCATCTAAAGTTAAATTATACGTTGGGATTATTTCTTTTATATAGAAATCGACTTCTGGCATATGCATATCTACAAGTGCTGCATATGTAGCCTTTTGAGCTTCTTCAAAGTCTTTATTACCCATTCGCTTTTCCTCTATACATTTGATTAGAGCAGATAACTTATCTGCTGCCTTAACTATCCTCCAGATATCTTCTTCGCCCTCCTGTTTGATTAAAATGCTTCTATATGAATCCTGCATCTTTTCTGGAATAGATGAAATGAGCTGATTAGCAGCAACATTTTCAACTGCTTTATAGGCATCTTTAATCTCTGGTGCGTAGTATTTGATAGGTGTTGGTAAATCTCCTGTAATAATCTCAGTGGTATCGTGAAAGGCGGCTATAACAGCCGCTCTTTCAGCATTAATATTACCACCAAAATAAGTGTTACTTATGATTGCTAATCCATGTGCCAAAATACTTACATCAAGACTATGCTCCGCAATATTCTCTGTGATAGTATTCCTCATCAGCCCCCACCGATTAATGTACTTCATTCGTGATAACATTGCAAAAAAGTTATTAGTCTTCATGTTCTTCTCCGAAATTTATTTAGTTAAAAACTTATATATTGTAGTAAAATGATACTCATCACCAGCTTTTAATACTGGCTGTGGGAAATTCTTAAGATTAATTCCATTAGGGAAATACTGTGTTTCAAAGCAAACTCCGCTTCTCTTAATGTAAGGCGTATTACCTTTACCAATCTCTGTTCCATCAAGGAAATTTCCTGTATAGAACTGAATACCTGCCATATCTGTGTAAACTTCCATCTTTCTTCCCGACTTATCATCTTCAAGCGATGCAACAAGTGAAACTTCGCCTTCTTTTGTCTTTAATACCCAGTTATGATCAAATCCAAGGCCCCATTTAACTTGATAGTAATCACTATCAATATCTTTTCCAATAGCCTTAGGTGTTCTAAAATCCATAGGTGTTCCAGAAACATCTGCAAATTCGCCTGTAGGAATTGACTCTTCGTCAGCAATGGTAAACTGTTCTGCATTAATCCATGCTTTTTGTTCAAGAATAGTTCCTGAATTATGGCCTGCAAGATTAAAGTAACTATGATTAGTAAGATTAACGACTGTATCCTTATCTGTAGTAGCAAAATATTCAATCATAATGCTATTGTCTTCAGTAAGAATATACTTAACTGTAATATTCAAATTACCCGGAAATCCCTGATCACCATCTGAACTTTGGTATGTGAATTCCATAACCTGACCAAGTTCTTCAGTATATGTATTAGCACTCCATACTCTCTTATGATAACCATTATATCCTCCATGAAGATTATTATTGCCATCATTCTTGTCCAGTTCATAAGTTTGTCCATTAAGAACAAATGAAGCCTTTCCTATTCTGTTAGCATGTCTTCCAATAGTAGAACCAAAATTAGGTCCATTCACAAAGTACTTCTCCAAATCATCGTAGCCTAAAACTACATCAGCCATATTACCATCTTTATCTGGCACAAACAAAGAAACTAATATTGCCCCATAATTAGTAAATTTAGCTACAACTCCGTTGCCATTAGTAATAGTATACATGTCAACATCTGTGCCATCTTTAGCTTTTCCAAAAAATTCTTTAACAACGCCCATTTTTTGTCTCCTTTTTTATTTCTATGATACTACAAATTGTATCATTTTTAACCATTATAATCAATAGTGAGTTCACAAAATCTCTTGTGAATAACCTTATTAATTATCACTATACTTTTATATAATTTCTATTAAGCAAAAGCACCCTCATGTTTGATTTATCCCCTGTCATTAGATAAGGGATGCATCAGTTTGAAGGTGCCTTTATAATTATATTTAATATATCTCTTAGATTTATCTAGAGAACCTGTGTAATATCATGATCCTTAGCAAGAATAATATTAAGATTACCATTACGGCATCTTATTGAATCCAAGAATTGTTTCTCATCAATATCCTTTTTCATCTGAACAGAAAATGTTAATTCATATAATGTTCCAAGATTAGTTGTTTTCACTCTATCTAATGATGCTCCATTAGTATACTCTTCAAATAAATCATCAAATGCTCCCTGATAATTGAGGTTTTCTGGTATTGTAATCTTAAGCTGCTTATTCTCTGCTTTGTCTTTTCCGAATCCAAATTTAACAAGTACAAAATAAACTACTCCAATAATAATTGTTATAAGTGCTGCATATGTAAGATATCCAGTACCAACTGAAAGTCCTACTGCCATAGCAAAAAATACACTTGCAATATCTTTTGAATCTCCTGGAACACTTCTAAACCTTACTAAAGCAAAAACTCCGCCAAGAGAAATAGCCTTAGCTATATCTGATCCAATAAGTATAATTACAATACTGACTACTGCTGGTAAAATAATAAGGGTAATTGCAAAATGTCTGGAATACTTCTTTTTGTCACTGAACATATATATAAGACTGATTATAAGTCCAAGTGCTAATGCAACTCCTATGCATAATATTGCATCTGTGGTTGATATTGATGCTGTTGTTGTTGTTTGAAAAATTGATTTAAACATGTTGTTTTATCTCCTTTAAATTCAAGTTTATTTTGTAATGATTGTTTGTACTCTGTTCCATATTTTGAAAATGAAATAGGTGTTAGATTCTCTTCTGATAATATCTTAGTAAACCATAGTGGAATAGCCATTGAAGACTTAATCTCCATAAGCCATATATCATTGCCTATAAGCAATTCGCCTTGATTTCCAGCCTCAAGCCTTACTGACTCTCTTCTTGTCTTGATATTAGTATCAAAGGTTATTCTAAAATCCATATCATCTTTAGCAAAATAAGCTTTCCTATCATATGTCAGATATACTTTGGGTGCTAAATCATAAATACTCAAAAAATATTTAATCTCATTTAGTACCTGTTTGTTAATATAGTCTTTCTCTCCAGGGTCAATTCCCTTATCAATAAGGTCGTATGCCTCCCAAAGAGCAAGCTTGGTTCTTCTTTTAAATACCTTGCCCTTGTACTTTTTTTTAATCTCAAGGAACACTTTATCTTCCAATTCGGGGACACCATAGCTTCTAAGTCTTAGCTTTTCTTTATATACTGGCTTCTCTATAGACGCTTTGATAAGATCATCATTAGGTGTATCGTAATATATATTAGCTATATTATAAAACTTTCCGTTTTGGTTGAATTTGTCAAGGTTCATATGTTCATCGAGCTTTTCACATATTCGCTCATATGTTGCATAATCCATGAGAAACTTTTTCTCATATCTACTAAAAACCTCAATTGCCACTTGTCTCATCTCCTTTGCATGTTATTATGATATAGATTTTGTGTGATAACTATATGTTGTCTATTCAAAATATACTTGAACACTAAGTAATGTCTATCTGATTCTTATGATATTTTATTAATATAAATTATCACTTCGTATCCGATGGCTCAACCATATGCTTATCAGCTTTTACTTTAAGTTCAAACCAGAATGTGGTTCCTTTTCCAATCTGACTCTTAACTCCATAATTAGCATTATGTTGTTTTAGTATATTTTTAACTATTGAAAGTCCTAGTCCCGTTCCCATAACAGCACGTCTATGACTCTTATCACCTTTGTAATAACGTTCCCATACATAATCTATCTTGTCATCTGAGATTCCTTCACCGCTATCAACAACTTCGATTCTAACTATTGTTCCATTTGTAATCTGCCTGACAATTACTGTTTTATTATCTCCTGTATAGTTAATGGCATTATTAATCAGATTATATATAACCTGATATATTTTAAATTCATCTGCTTCTACAAACGTAGGCTCATCATAAATAAATTCAACAATATAGCCATCCTGCTCAACTAACTTAGCGTATCTATCAATAATCGTTTTTATTGCCTCTGTCAGATTGTATTCTTTAATCTCTAAAGTAGTAACTCCTGCCTGAAGCTTTGAAATGTCAAGTAAATCATTAACTAATAATGTAAGTCTTTTAGCCTCATCAATAACTACTTGAACATTCTCAGGGGTATTCTCACCTGGCAAGTCTCTCATAACCTCAGAATATGCTGTTATCATAGTAAGTGGTGTTCTAAGATCATGTGATACATTTGCAATAAGTTCTCTTTGAAGTCCTTCAGCTTTACCCAGCTCTGAGGCTGTGTGATTAAGAGTGTCTGATAATTCTGCAATCTCTTTATAATCTTTGCCATCAAATTTTACATCAAACTTACCTTTTGCTAGTTCCTTAGCTGAAGCGTTAACTTTAACTATTGACTTAGATATTCTTTTAGATATTATAAATGCCATAAGTAATGATAGTATAACTAAAATAGCTGAAATATAAATTAACTGTACCCTAATCGTGTGAACTGTAGCATCAACCGGCGTAATTACCGAATCAAGTAATACTGCAACATTTTCTCCCGAATTAAGAGTTAATTGTTTTATCATTATCATGCTTTCAGAGTTGCTTCGTTCTGGAAGATTAGGCATTCCATTAAATCTTTCGTTTCCACCATTAGATGGATTATCTGCATTGGCGTTAGATGTATTGGAATTATCTGTATTAGAACTGTCTGTATTAGAACTGTCTGTATTAGAACTGTCTGTATTAGTGCTATCTGTACTATTTGTTGAATCATTTGTGTTACTTGTTTGATTATTTGTTATACTAGTTGAATTAGCGTCAACCTTGTTATGAAACTCATTAGATATATCTGATGAATCATCAGATGTCTCTTTTTGTACATTGTTAAATCTATTATTCAATATAGAAGGTTTTGACTCTTTTTCATCTGATATAACAAGTTCTCCGCCATTACCAATAGCTTGATAATAATACTTTTTAATCTCCATAGCGCTAAATTTATGTATGAAGCAATCTACACTCGTCTCTGCAGAATATAAAGTATCTCCTTGTTCACTAGCTATCAAAATACAAATATCATAATTAGCTGCTATATCACTAATATCATCTGAAATAGAATCTCCTTTTAATGCAGCTTCAACATAATTCATAGCATTATCTAGTTCTGATGTCTTAATCTTCTTATAAAACACTCCAAGATAAACAGTTTGGACGAACCACAATATTGCCAAAAGACACGCAGTAAATCCTAGAAGATAAAAAAATATCTTCCACTTAATACCTATCTTTTCATGCTTCAAAGCGATATCCCACCCCTCTTAATGTGACAAGGAATTTTCTATATTCGCCAAGGCTGCTTCTAAGCAGTTTAATATGTGTATCAAGTGTTCTATCATCGCCATAGTAATCATAGCCCCACACGTCTGTAATAAGTTTTTCTCGCGTTAGTGCAATTCCTCTATTCCTAACCATATAAAAAATAAGATCATATTCTTTAGGTGTCATGTTAGCTTTTTCTCCATCTATCATAACAACTCTACTTGTAAAATCCACTGTTAATCCTTCTACCTTGAATATCTCATGTCCCTCTAAAGACGAATCTGACTTTGAATTTCTCGAAATGACAACTCCAACTCTCATCATAAGTTCTCTTGGTGAAAATGGTTTAACAACATAATCATCTATTCCAAGTTCAAATCCATGAATCTTGTCATATTCTTCTCCTCTGGCTGAAAGCATAATAACTGGAACGCTTTTAGTCTTTCTAATCTCCTTGCAGGCAGAAAATCCATCTAATTCCGGCATCATAACATCAAGGATAATAAGGTCAAAATCATTCTTTTTGCAAATCTCAATCGCTTCCATACCATTAGATGCTTCTGTTATCTCATATCCTTCAAATTCAGCATACTTTTTGATAATGGTTCTGATTTTATCTTCATCATCTACTACTAAAATACTACTCATTTTTATCTACCTTTCGTATTAATAATATTATATAAACTGTTCATTATGAATCTATCATATTAAAGTGAACGTTATATGATGATATGTGTTGTCTTTCCGAAAATGGATTTATTCATTTTTCAAATTATCCAAATAACACACACTAATATTTTATCACCTTTTTTGCATTTTGTATAGTCATTTTGCCTTAAGGTATTGTTTTTTTGTGCATAACTTACATTGCACATATTTTAAATAAATTTATTATTGTATTTTATGACTTTATAATGTAGAATATATATTAATAGTAAATAATTTTTCTAAATACCGAAAGGAGTATTTCAAATGAACGTGAAAGAAATGAAAGTTCTCATATGTGATGATTCAATTTTATCAAGAAAAAAGCTTAAAGATTGTATTCTTTCTCTAGGTTGTGCTGAAGTTATTGAAGCTGCCGATGGCGATGATGGTATCAGCCAATATAAATTAACCAATCCCGACCTTGTATTTATGGATATTGTAATGCCTAGAAAAGATGGCATTTCTGCCGTTGAAGAGATTCTTAAATATGATTCCAATGCAAAGATAGTTATGGCTTCTTCTGTTGGAACTCAGTCATTCCTTAAGGATGCTATAAAGGCAGGGGCTACCGATTTTCTTCAAAAGCCCATTGAGCAGGATCAGGTTAAGCGTATAGTATTCAATGTTGCTAAGGAGGTAAAATAGATGTTTACACAGTTCTTTGGGAATTTCTTACTCAACGATAATTACGTTAATCGTGAGCAGCTTATTCAAGGATTGCAGACTAAATCTAATACACGCATGAAGCTTGGAATTTTAGCAATTAACTCTGGCTATATGACAGCAAGCCAGGTAGAGAAGCTTCATCTTATGCAGTTTCACCAGAACAAAAGAATAGGAGACCTCGCTGTAGAGATGGGATATATGACTACCGAACAGGTCGAAGAATTATTAAATTCTCAAACAGCCGGTTATCTCTTACTTGGCCAGGCTCTTGTAGATTTAGAATTTTTAAGTAACACCGATTTCGAAAAAGCGATAGCTTCATATAAGAGCAAATACAGTCTTACAGATTCAGATATTGATAATGCTTCTGAAGATAAGATTGCTAAGATGATTCAAACATTCTGTGATTTTTCATCTTCAAGTAATGATTCACTTTATTCCATATTTATATCATTGCTTATCAACAATCTTGTCAGATTTGTAGGCGATGATTTTGTAATATTGGAGCCAATACACTCGCTAAATCAATCAGATAATTTATACATATCAACTCAGTCAATACGTGGCAAGCTTAATACTACGACTGCCCTAGTAACAGATGATAAGACTCTTATTGCATTTGCTTCAAGATATGCTGGAGAAGAGCTTACAGAAATCGATGAATATGTAACATCATCTGCATGTGATTTTCTAAATCTTAACAACGGATTATTTACAGTAAATGTATCTAATGATTATCAGATAGAGTTATCCTTAACTCCTCCTGAGACAACAAAATATACAGATAATAGCATATTAGACAATTCCTTTATACTACCAGTATCTTATCCATTTGGAATTATTAATTTTGTAATTACATTATAGTTAACTCAGATATTAAATGCCCTGCTTACTTTAATTCTTACGAATCAAGTAAGCAGGGCATTTTTTAATTATAAAACATTAGTGTATATTAAATGTTAAGAAATGATTTGACAACTTTCTCCATATCATCAACTTCACAAACTGTATCATGAAGAACCTTTGCTTCTCTAATCTCTTCAATAGCGTTAGGAACTTTGACATTACCAATCTTGCTGAGTTCATCAACAAGTTCAAAATCACTCATTGAATCATATTTTGGATCTATAGCATCCATAACACTTCTTGTAAACTTAAACGGACTAGCTGTTGATGCAATAATAGCCTTAGTTTCATCCTTAGTTTCTGCTTTATATTTTTCAAATACGCAAGCTGCTACTGCTGTATGTGTATCAATAATATATCCAACATCACCATAAATCTTTTTGATTATCTCAGCTGTCTCTGCTTCAGTAGCATAATTACCATAGAAATCAACAAGTTCTTTTTTCATCTCATCTGTAATATCATATTTACCAGTTGTACTAAGTGAAGTCATAAGTGCTTTGTTCTTAGCTGCATCAGCTCCAGCAATCTTATAGATAAGTCTTTCAAGATTACTTGAAATAAGAATATCCATTGAAGGTGAAGTTGTAAGTATGAAATCTCTATTTTTATCATAGCTTCCTGTTGAGAAGAAATCATATAATACTTTGTTATCATTTGAAGCACAGATTAATTTATCAATTGGAAGTCCCATATTTTTAGCATAATATGCTGCTAATATGTTTCCAAAGTTACCTGTTGGAACTACAACATTAATCTTTTCATCTTTTTTAATCTCTTCCTGTGCAAAAAGTTGAGCATATGAATATACATAATATACAACCTGTGGAACAAGTCTTCCAATATTGATTGAGTTAGCTGATGAGAATTGGAATCCAGCTTCATCCATCTCTTTAGCTAATTCTTTATTACCGAATATAGATTTAACACCGCTCTGTGCCTGGTCAAAATTACCATTGATACCAACTACAAATGTATTGTCACCCTTCTGAGTAACCATCTGCTTCTCCTGAATTGGGCTAACTCCGCCCTTTGGATAGAAAACAACAATCCTTGTATGTGCAACATCTGCAAAACCTGCTAAAGCTGCCTTACCTGTATCTCCTGATGTGGCTGTAAGTATTACAATATCATTCTTTACATTGTTCTTCTTAGCTGAAGTTGTAAGTAAATGTGGAAGAATTGATAATGCCATATCCTTAAATGCTATTGTTGCTCCGTGGAATAATTCTAAGAAATATGCTCCATCTGCTTTAACAAGTGGTGCAATAACTTCTGTGTCGAATTTAGAGTCGTAAGCTTTACTAATGCAATCCTTAAGTTCTTCTTCAGTAAAATCCGTCAGAAACTCTTTCATAACAGTATATGCAACTTCTGCATATGACATCTTTGCAAGTTCTTCAATGCTAGCATTAAGCTTAGGTATTGATGTAGGTACGAACAAACCACCATCGCTTGCAAGTCCCTTTAAAATAGCCTGAGAAGCTTTAACTGTTTCGTCGCTTCTTGTACTCTTGTATAACAATTCCATGTTTATCCTTCTTTCTCAGTTTGTGAATATCAAAATAAAATGCCTAAATCACATTTTGTATTATGATATCACACCTTCGTCTTAAGCACAAGCAAAAATTGCCTTGTTACATTTGCTCATATTTATTTGTATTTATAAAAATAATGTGGTCCATGAACTAAGACAAGTTGAAGTTTGGTATTAAACCAGCTCTTAGATGAACTCTTACAGCTAAAGAAAAGTGCGCCTTCTGAATAATCTTCTCCTGCAAGTGCACGGTTTACACAATCTATAGTATCCTGTGTCGGTGTAAGCTTATAGTAGCTTCCACCCTTTCTTGTAGGGGAGAATTGTACACAATTGCCTGTCTTTTGAAACACCACTTCTTTAACACTGTTAGGAAATCTTTCATTGTCAACTCTGTTGAGAATAACATTTGCGACAAGAATTTTACCAACAGCATCCTGATTACCTGCTTCACAATGTACTATTCTGCATAATGCTTCATAATCTTCATCCGATAGTGTTCTTACTCCAGATGAAGCTGTAACAGTATTAACATTATGTGATTCACCTAAAGCCGTTGGCTCCTGTACTGTTTCCTGCATTACTATCTGTTGTGTTTCTGGTTCTTGTGTTGTCTGCTCTACTGTTGTAGGAATCTGTGTTGTTGATTCTTCCGACTCTTTTGCAAGCAGCATCATCTCTTCTGTCTTTGACTCTGTAATGATTTCCTTAATCTCTTCAACTGATTTAAATTCAAATATGTCATAGTTGTCATAATAAGCAAATAGCTCTGCTAATTGCTTGTCATTCTTAAGAACAGATCCAATTTGTAAATCAACTAATGTTTCATCATCTTCGTCATCTTCATCACTTGCATATATCTGCTCTGCTGATAATTGAACATCACCTGTTTTGCTTTTTCCAGCTCCGCCAAAATCATTTGAAGCAAGTGAAACAACTGCTACAATAGCGGCACCAGAGGCTATGACAACACAGGTTCTATACGCTTTTTTCGATATAGATTTCACAAAGCTATAAATGCCTTGCAAAAATGTATGTATGTTTAGCATGATTACTCCTTTTCATTCTTAGACCACAATATTTTGTGTCCTCGTTTTTTTGAAACATAGGTGCCATTATATTGGTTGATGTCAAAAGTGTCAATAACCAGAGCCCATTTTCGGGACATATAGACTAAAATCATTTTTTATTTTTTAAAATACAGATGTAAATTCTACTAATATTTTAGATAATTCTTTACATATTTAGGTTAATTTGTCTCTTCCAATTTTAGCAAGTTAAAATAGCATCTAGATACTATTTTTTCCCATTTTTTCAAAAAAATACATTTGTCACTACTTATGTAAACTATTTTAAGTTTATTCTATATTTTATTATGCCAATTCTTTGTCTCAAGCTGTTACATTCTATAGTAAAGGTAGTTGTATGTAACCCCTCTTTTGCTTGTTGATATAATATATTTATGATAAAATTATAATAGAAATTTAATATTTTAGATTTTAAAAAAAGTATTTTCAACATTATTCTACAAATATTCTAAGGAAGGATTGATTCATATGCAAAAAGGTGTTTATACTGCTGTCAAAAAAGATGGAACTCTATATTATCGTTCTTCTTTCACATATAAGAACAAGCATATAAGTCTTGGCAGTTATTCTTTAGAAGCAGATGCTAACAAGGCCTATCTTGAAGCTATTGCCCTATGTTCCACTCCCGAACTTTTAATTTCTTCTTATAATAAGAAGAAATACCATTTGTCTTTAGATAAATGGGTTTCTATAATTAATTTTCGTGATAATAACATTTACTTTAAAAATCCTATATACATCAAACCTAATTACTTCATTTACTATCTTGATGCTGATATTGAGCTTAAATTTGATGTTGATGATTTATTCTATTATTCTACACACAAGATAATGAAACGCGGGGGTCATCTATTTGTAGCCGATTATGGCATGCAGGTAACAATAACCTCTAGATATGGTATTAAAAGTTTTGCTGTTCCTGGCAAAGACTATATATTTGTTAATGGGGATAATACCGATTATAGACATAGCAATATCAAAATTATCAATCGATATGCTGGTGTTAATAAGATAGATAATAACGGACGTGATTTGTATATTTCCAAAATGCATATAAATGGCGACATTATTATAGGAAGATATGACAACGAAACAGATGCTGCCATAGCCTATAATAAAGCCGCCAATATACTTATTTCCAAAGGATTTACTCGTGCTTTTCAAACAAATTACATCGAAGATATGAGTTCAATCGAATATGCTAAAAGATACAATAAGATTAGAGTTTCAAAGTCAATATCTGAACTAGAATAAGCATTTTCGACAATACACCCATTATTGAGCATTAATGTAATTAATTAATCCTTCTGCTTTTATAATCTTCTGCATAAATTCTGGGAAAGCCTGACCTTGATACTGTGTACCCTTAGTCTTATCGTAGATAACTCCTGTATCAAAATTAATCTCAACTTCATCGCCAGCTTCAATAGCTATTGAAGCTTCTTTACATTCAATAATAGGAAGTCCTATATTAATTGCATTCCTATAGAATATTCTTGCAAATGTTTCTGCAATTACACAGCTTACACCTGCCGCCTTAATTGCTATTGGAGCATGCTCTCTTGAAGAGCCACATCCAAAGTTCTTAGTAGCTACTATAATATCGCCTTTTTTTACATTTTTAACAAAATTGGAATCTATATCTTCCATGCAATGTGCTGCTAATTCGCTTGGATCAGGAGCATTAAGATATCTCGCTGGAATAATAACATCTGTATCTACATTGTCACCATATTTGAATACTTTACCTATTGCCTGCATCTATTTGTCCTCCTATAATCCTAATTCTTCTGGTCCTGTAATCTTACCTGTAACCGCACTAGCTGCTGCTACTGCAGGGCTTGCAAGATATACTTCTGATTCTGGATGTCCCATACGGCCTACAAAGTTCCTGTTAGTTGTTGCAATAGCACGCTCACCCTTAGCGAGAATACCCATATGTCCACCAAGACATGGTCCACAAGTAGGTGTACTTACTGCTGCCCCAGCTTTGATAAATGTCTGAACAAGACCTTCTTCAATAGCCTGAAGATAAATCTTTTGAGTTGCAGGAATAACAATTACTCTGATTCCCTTTGCAACATGCTTGCCTTCAAGGACTTTGGCTGCAATTCTAAGATCCTCAATACGTCCATTAGTACATGAACCAATAACAACCTGATCAATCTTAACATCTCCAACTTCGTCTATAGTCTTCGTATTCTCTGGAAGATGTGGAAATGCAACAGTTGGTCTTAATTTACTAAGATCAATTGTATACTCTTCATCATATTCAGCATCTTCATCTGGAGCATATACCTTATATTCTTTAGTAGAGTGTTCCTTTATATATTCTTCTGTCTTTTCATCAACGATAAATATTCCATTCTTACCGCCAGCTTCTATTGCCATATTAGTCATCGCAAATCTATCATCCATTGAAAGGTTTTTAACTCCATCTCCAACAAATTCCATTGATTTGTATAATGCACCATCGACACCTATCATACCTATAATATGAAGAATAACATCTTTACCGCTAACCCATTTAGCAGGAGTTCCAATAAGATTAAATTTAATAGCTGAAGGTACTTTAAACCATGCCTTGCCTGTTGCCATACCTGCTGCCATATCCGTACTTCCAACACCTGTCGAAAATGCTCCAAGTGCTCCATATGTACATGTATGCGAATCTGCACCAATTACCGCATCACCAGCAACTACAAGTCCTTTCTCTGGAAGAAGCGCATGTTCAATACCAACCTCTCCTGTTTCAAAAAAGTTAGTAATATTATTCTCATAAGAAAATTTCTTTGCACAGGCACAAAGCTCTGCTGATTTAATATCCTTATTAGGTGTAAAATGATCAAGTACAATCGCTATTTTATCTTTGTCAAATACACCCTTACTATTGAATTTCTTCATTTCTCCAATAGCAACTGGTGCTGTAACGTCATTTCCCAGAACAAGATCTAAATCTGCTTCTATTAACTGACCAGCTTTTACTTCGCTAAGACCAGCATGTGCTGCCAGAATCTTCTGTGTCATTGTCATTCCCATGTGTAATTCCTCCTAAATCTGTTTTAATTTAACTATTGATATAGTAGCATCTAATCTGATATAATGCAAATATATATTATTAATATCTATTATTACTTTAAGTTATAGAAAGGACACAATATGGATCAAAATCTTTCTTTGTACAGAATATTTTATACCGTAGCTACACAGGGTAATTTTTCTAAGGCCGCCTCGATTCTATATATTAGTCAGCCTGCTATTAGCAAGGCTATCAAGAATCTGGAATCTAATCTTCTAACCACTCTCTTTACAAGAAATTCTCGTGGTGTAGTTCTTACAGAAGAGGGGCGGATATTGTACGAACACATTGCATTAGCATTTAATCACATTGATACAGCTGAAAATGCTATTAAGAATTTTAACGAATTAGGGCTTGGGAGCATTCATATAAGTGTTAGTTCCACTCTTTGCAAGTACATACTTTTACCATATCTAAAAAAATATATTAAAAAGTATCCACATGTTAAAATTACTATTGAATGCCGCTCCACAACTGACAGCCTTTCACTTCTAAAAGATGGCAAAACAGATGTTGGGCTAATAGGGCGAACCGACAACCTTAATAGCATTGATTTTTACTCGCTTGGTAACATCAACTACATATTTGTTGCTACTAAGTCATATATAAACAATCTTTCAATGCGAGGAAGCATCAATGGTAATGATATTTTTAAGAATGCCAATCTAATGATGCTTGATAAGGAAAATGTATCCAGACAGCATGTAGACAACTACCTTAATCAATATGCTATTGAAGCCGCAAATATTCTTGAAGTAAACAATATGGACCTTCTAATTGATTTTGCCAAAATTGATATGGGAATCGCCTGCGTTATAAAGGATTTCGTTGAAAAGGACTTAGCCTCTGGCAGCCTATGTGAGATTCCGCTTATTACCCCCATAAAGCCACGTGAGATTGGATTTGCTTATAATGAAAAAGCTGCACTACCTAAGGCAGTGCAGAATTTCATTGAGCTGTATAAAAGATAATTTGTATACAGTTTCTTACTTTATAGGAAAATACGCAGTAGTGTGAAACACTGCAAGAAGAACTAATTCTAAAAATCAAGCTGTTCAATTAATTTGAAATCTTCAGATATTGAATAGCTTGTTATTCTGCCCGCTGTATCAGCAACGTAGAAATACTGGCCTATTCTTAGTCCTCTCATATTCATATATCCATATTCACTATTCTTAGTATAAGTAGATGTAATGAGTTTGAAACCTGTTGCATCATCATATCTGTATATTAAATATATCTCATATTCTTCTATATCATTTTCATCTAAGGACTCTGCATCAATATAAGTTGCTATGCCAATTAATCCATTTTCTGGTTCAACAAAGACTGTCCTGTATTCAATATCAGTAGCCCATGAATTTTTATAACTTATCTGATATTTTCTGTTAAGATTAGAAGTATCCGTAGTATCAAACATACTTAATTGAGTCCTATTATTTGCATCTTGGCCCATTCCAAGCAGCCTGTTATCTGACCAGTTAAACAAATAAGAAGAGTATCCAGGTATCTTAAGCTGTCCTGTCACTTTTGGATTCTTAACATCACTTAAATCAATGGTAAAAACTGGATCTGTTTGTAAAAATGTAACTACATATGCTGTATCTCCTTGAAAAGATGATGATTTGACTGTTTCTCCCTTTGCTATATCCTCAATGACTCCAACCTGCTTTAAATCCATATCCAGAATATATAAGATATTAGTAGAATCTGTAGTAAAAATTCTAAGATATCCATTATACTCGTCAATTCCAGTTGAATCATCCAGATATCCTATTAGTTTAGTCTGTGCTCCACCATTAATTTCGCCATCGTTTATGGAAAGCCTGCAAATTGTAGAATAAGAATTCTGCTCATTACCATTCTTTATATTATCAATCATATCTATTACACTGTTTTCATCACCATCAACTGCTCCGTAGTAGTATGACTGATAATCAGTAGACACTATATACATATTGTTTTCACTTTGATAGATAACATTGCCTCCTCCAAGCACAGCTTTTTTTGAATAAACTGTATCCGAATTATCAATAGCTATCGATGTAACTATTGTATATACTTTTGCACATTTGGCAGAACCAAGATATATATCAGAAACCTCCATCTTCTGATTATCTATCTTTGGTATACATTCACCATCTGATATGTCCTCTATATACCATTTTGTGATTATATACACATATCCATCAATATACCTTGATTCATAACATAAACCTTGCTGTGACACATCTCCCAACTGCTTAGGATTACTTTTGTCCGTGATATCATAAGTATTAATGTAGGTATACTGTTGACTATTGCTGGAACGTATTATGATTAGCTTGTCGCCCTCCAGAAACATCCCTGTCACCTTAGTACTTTCACTATCAAGTGTAATTGTAGATACTATAGTAAGATTGCCGTTATCGGCCTTAGTAATTATTACGTTATTATTACGTGCCGTATAAATGTACTGACCATCATTCTTAACAATATCAGCTTCATCAACTTTCTCGTCTCTTAGATTAGTTGTTGTAAAATCACCATCACCCGTATTTCCTGACTCTGGTAATCCAATCCCAGCAGAACCATCAGTCAAATCGTTCATCTGACCATTTCCACCATACTCATTCTCAGAATCCTCTAATGAATAGCTTATATTCTTTTTAAGACTATTAATATACTTATACAGGTTTTGCTCACTGCTTGCTGTTACCAACCCACTATTACCTGTTGTTGTATACGCAGAATGTTCCACGCTATGATTTTTAGATAAATAAATAATACCAACAGTACTTATTATCATAATTGCAGCTGCTACAACTCCTGTCAATATAATACTCTTATTCCTTTTACGTTTTGATGCTCTAGCTCTTAAAATCAATTCATTTGCTGGAATTGCTTCTGGAATCTTAATACCCCTTAGCTTCTCATTAATAATATCAGTTTGTTCACGAATATCTTTATCATTTAACATATTGTATTGTTTTTCACTCATGATTACACCTCCATAACATCTTGAAGCTTCTTAAGGGAACGGCTAAGCTTAGATCTCACTGTTGAGCTCTTCAGGTTCATAATATCACTAATCTCATCACTGCTATATCCTCCAAACACGGACATACTAATTATCATTCTTTCTTCATCAGTCAGATTCCTTAGTGCAATCTTCATATCAATAATCTCATCATGATCAACTTCAAGCATAGCAATCTCCTCATCTAATGGCATTGTCTTATTCACATATTGTTTAAGCTTTTTCTTACATTTGGCTGTGAGAATCTTAAATGCCCAACTGCCAAAGGCATATGTATACTTTAACTTTTCAATTCCTAAGAAAATGTCTACAAAAGCATCACTGACTGCATCCTGCGCATCATCTGCATTACCTAACACATAATACGCATATCTATACATATCATTATACGATTTTTCATACAATCTACCAAAGGCTTGCTCATCACCCTTCTTTGCCTGATACACAAGCAGTTCGTCAACTACCATTAGCCTAATTCCTTTCTGAAATGCATTTCTATAAATATAGTGTTTATAATTGTATATATTGTTGCATTAATTCAAGATTTTTTTACTTAATATTCCTCTTTTATTCTTTCTTCTTGCAAATGCATTATAATTATAGTAAAATAGCTGATGTTGGAGACGTATCGAAGTGGTCATAACGAGAACGACTCGAAATCGTTTTGCCTTAACCGGCACGTGGGTTCAAATCCCACCGTCTCCGCTATCAACTATAATGAATGAATTAAAAGAGCAGCTTTTCAACTAAGCTGCTCTTTTAATTCGGAATATGTATAATTATTCTTCCTCACTGGCCTCTCTAAGGTCAATGCCTAATAAATCCCCATATTCTTCCATTTTCTTCTTATACTTAGCATATGACTTATCACTAATCTCACCAGACTTGTGATGTTCTTCTATAGCTTTAACATATACTACAAACCCTTGATAAGCCTCTTTCTTGTAATTATTCTCCAAATTAAGAGAAAACCTAAGTTCTTTTTCTTCAATATCCTGCTTTGCTTTACCGCTAAACATCATACCTACCTTCTCTCTAACTTAAAGCAATACTCCTTAAATTCCTTATGATTCTCTGCATATGCCCTAAGTTTAAATACATTATTGTTCTTATCTAATAATACATCACGAGTATTACTATCGTCAATCAAAATATCATTAAAATACAATAATCCATTTTCATCTAAAAGCTCTGCCTTAAATGTAAACTCATCACCATCAGCTATAACCTTATATTCATACATATCAGTACTAAATTCTGTTGTTAATGTAGCTCCTGTAAATGTAATATCCTTAATTCCTGCATTGTCATTATAATCTTTTACAATTAGTAATTTGTCAAACATTCCACCAACAAAGCTATCTCCTCTAGTTACAAATTTAACTGTAATCGTATCTGAGCCTGCTATCATATCTGTAGGAATCTCATAATATTTGTCATAAAAATCTTCATGAACAAGATCCTCTATTGTTTCTTCCAAAAGAAGCTTGTCATTAATATATATGTTAAAGGTTCTTCCAGCATTTGGACTAAAATATTTAGCCAGCAGATAATTCTTAATCTTAGAATCAACTTTCATCTCATAGCTAAACCAGCCATTTTCGCCCCATGCATGCCTAAGCATAAGACCATTGAATGTAGCCGCACCAGTATCATTACCCTGAATGTTATGAAGAAGTTCATACTGATCATTGCCAAGTGGAATACTGTCAATAGCAACTCTTTGTCTTCTATTCTTTTCTTTACCTTCAAGAATATGCTTAGAAAGCGCATCAGAATCCTTAGAAACCATATTCCAATAGATTCCATATCTCTGCGTATGTTGTCTATAATGTGGTGTAAATACAAGTTCTGATGAATCAGTACCAAGAAGTGAGAATTCAAGAACTCCCTCTTTTTTTAATACATTTTTAGTAATATTATTAATCCAGTCTTCTACCAAGCCTTCTGGTATCGTAATAAAGTCTTTAATACTAATATTCCTTGTAGCAATGGTAACATCAACACCAGTTTTGCTTTCTTCCATATCTTCTGTTCCAAGTCCTGCACTTAATACAACTGGACCATATTTTAACGCAATTACATTCTTGTTATCAGGAAGCCTTGAAGCTACTACCTGCATTGGAAAATGTGCTTCAATAACATCTCCTTCACTCCAATCTTCTGTGAAGAATACATATCCGTCATTAATCTCATAAGAAATCTTATTACCATTCAATAAAAAGGTTGCTTCTCCAGCTGCCCAGTCAGGAATTCTAATTGCTACTTCAACATCAGACTCCATCTTCATAATAAACCTTGTTGTATCTGAATTAGGAATATCTGATATCTGCTCCATAGCAAAATCTCTATCTTCCCAGTTAACTTTTGAACTAATGAACTGATTAACATATAGAGTATCTTCACTATGGAAATACAAACTGTCATTAAGCTTTGTAAAGTTCTCCATTCCAGTACCTGTACAGCACCAAAAGCTCTCAAACTCAGTACTATATACCTTAAAATATCCAGTAGCCATAGGCTGGAAATACATAGTCATACCCGTCTCAGGATTCTGTGATGACATAATTGCATTCATAAATGTATTCTCATAAAAATCTGAATACTTCTTATCTTTTGTAATCTTAAACAGTTCTCTTGAAAGTTTTAACATATTGTATGTGTTACAAGTCTCGCAATTACAATTAGTACGTTCAGCATCTAAAATATATGGCTCTCCAAAATGTTCCCACTCACTATTACCACCAGTTACATATGTATGGTGATTAATAACAATATCCCAAAAAGCTTCAGCTGACTTAAGATAGAATTCATCATCTTTCTTATATCCACGGGCAATATATCTCATGAGTCCACCTAAGAATTTAGGTATTGTAGTATTGGCATGTTTACCATTCAATATATCTTTTTCCTCATATATAGGAGTAAATAGGGCTATCTCATCAAATGCATGAGCTGCTATCTCATGTCTCTCATCACCTGTAATCATATAAAGTTCATACATAGCTTCATTCATTCCACCATATTCAACTGCAAGAACTGTAAGCTGTGTCTCTTCTGACCATTTAGATACACGGTTATAAACCCAGACTCCTAGTTTAGATACTATATCAAGGGCCTTTTTATTGCCAGCCAATCTATAACATGCTGTAAGTCCTGATATAATCTTATCCATTGTATACCAAGGTACCCAACATGGCTTCTTATTCTCAACATTATCAAATAGTACCTCTTCAAATGCTGAAAGATATCCACTCTCTAATTGACAAACAGCTAATTCATCCACAATATAATCAAGTTTAGCTAATATAGCTTCATCACCTGTCTGTGCATATGCTTGTGATATAGCTGTAAGATAATGTCCCATTGAATGACCTCTAATCTCAGTAACTTCCCAGCCATTATATTTTAAAGCCTTAGGTGCCAGGCCCTTAGTCTCCCTGAATCCAGCCACCAGTCTGTCTTCCTCAAACTTTTTCAGATATATTAACTCCTTTGCTAAAGCATTAACAAAATAAGGATCATTCACTGTAATTTCGCTCTGTCTAAAATCTTCTAATAATTCCATAATGTTCTCCATTCTTGCGTGCTACCACGCATAACAAGTTTGTACACAGGTACAAATCTTGGATGTAAAAATTTGATATTTTCACATTATATATTAGTATTATTTTAATACAAGTATCATATCAGAATGTATCCATTATGTAAATTTAATAATGTTATATAATGTTTGAAAAAGTTAGATTGATTATTATTTCATCTGCTTAATCCTATAAACAAAAAGAAGCTTCCCTAAGGAAGCCTCTTATGTATTCAAGAGATTAGTTGTTGATTAACTTATTCTCTTCTTTATTCCAGCTGTATAATTTTCTAAGTTCAGCACCAACTGCTTCTGAAGGATGCTCTGAAGCTTTTCTTCTCATAGCGTTGAAATGTACCTGTCCTGCAGCTTGCATATCTAATAAGAAATCTTTTGCAAATGTTCCATCTTGAATATCTGAAAGAATCTTCTTCATTGCTAATTTGGTTTCAGGTGTAATAATCTTAGGTCCTGTGATGTAATCACCATATTCAGCTGTATTAGAGATAGAGTATCTCATTCCAGCAAAACCACTCTGGTTAATTAAGTCTACGATTAATTTCATCTCATGGATACATTCAAAGTAAGCATTCTCTGGAGCATATCCAGCTTCAACTAATACTTCATAGCCTGTCTGCATAAGTGCACATACACCGCCGCAAAGTACAGCCTGCTCTCCAAAAAGGTCTGTTTCTGTTTCAACTCTAAATGTTGTCTCAAGAACACCTGCTCTAGCTCCACCTATTGCTAATGCATAAGCTAATCCCATCTCATGAGCTTTTCCTGTAGCATTCTGTTCAACAGCTATAAGACAAGGAACACCTTTGCCTTCCTGATATTCACTTCTTACTGTATGTCCTGGTCCCTTAGGAGCGATCATTACAACGTCAATATCCTTAGGTGGGATAATCTGTTTGAAGTTAATTGCAAAACCATGAGCGAACATAAGCATATTACCAGCTTCAAGGTTAGGAGCAATTGACTCTTTATACATAGCTGCCTGTCTTTCATCGTTAATAAGAACCATAATGATATCAGCTCTTTTAGCTGCTTCTGCTGCTGTAAATACTTCAAATCCCTGAGCTTCTGCTTTAGCCCATGATTTGCTTCCTTCGTATAGACCAATGATTACGTGACATCCTGACTCTTTTGCATTCAATGCATGAGCATGTCCCTGGCTGCCATATCCAATAACGGCTATTGTCTTGCCTTCTAATAATGATAAGTTACAGTCTTCTTGATAATAAATCTTTGCCATTTTAATTGCCTCCAATTATGAATTTGAATTATTTTAATGCCACACCTGCAATTAAAGATATGTACATGCAGCTATTAATAACTATATGTTAGTGTCTGTGTTACCTCTTGTAAGGCCTGTAATACCTGTTCTTACAAGTTCTTGTATATCGAATCCATTAAGTAAACCGATAAATGCGTCAAGCTTTGCCTGATTACCTGTTAGCTCTATCATAAGTGACTCTGGTGCCACATCTACTATCTTAGCTCTAAAGATATCTGCAACTGCAATTATCTGCTGTCTTTGTTCAGCTGTTGCTGCAACCTTGACAAGAATAAGTTCTCTGCAAACCGACTCGCCATCTTTAAGTTCGATAATCTCTTTTACATCTACAAGCTTATTAATCTGCTTGGTAATCTGTTCTAAAATCTCATCGTCTCCAGTCACTACAACTGTCATTCTTGAATAAGATGCGTCTTCAGTCTCACCCACTGTTAAACTGTCTATATTGTAGCCTCTTCTACTAAATAATCCAGCGACTCGATTGAGAACTCCTGCTGTATTATCCACTAAAATTGATAAAACCATTTTTCTCATATGAATCACCTTTCCTTTCTTGCAATGTGTTTAGCACTTTACCACGACATATTGCTTTTTCTATAATAGCAACATTTCTATTCTTTGTCAATATTTTATATTAGGCTTTATTACTTTATCTAATATTAATGTTTATTATTTTAACACATTTTCAAGCGTTTTGTAATAATCATTATTAACAATTAAATCCGTGATATCCAGCTTATATTTGACAATTTTCTTCATTTTTCTTACATATCCCTCTATAAAGGTATCCGAAAGCTCTATGCCCTCAGCGGGTATAAATTTATCATTATCCATATTATAAGTACCAAGATCTGTCATAAAACTTCTAGATTTAAATATTACCAAAGGTGATGAATCAGACAAAATGTCTGTACCTGTAAAAAGTCTTGAATCATATGGCAGTCCTAAAAGGTTTGAAATAGTTGGTAAAACATCAACCGCACAGCAGAGCTTGTCCACTATTACTTGCTCTTTTATGCTTCCAGACCATATAACAAGGCAGTTCTTATATACATCAAAATCAATTGCACTTTCATCCAGATTATTCTCATACGGAAGGTTAAAATCCTTTCCCGTCAATTCTTCTAGGACATTTACGTCATAGTACGGAATGTGGTCTGGTGACATTACAATTACTGTTTTTTCAGCAATACCTGCTTCCTCAAGTCTGTTAACTAAATAATCCATAGCTTTCTCAAGTTCATACTGAGCAGCTAAGTAAGCCTTAGTTTGTAGGCTATAATCAAGACCTTCAAATTTACTCATATTTAATGCAGAAAGTCTGTTTACTATCTCTCCATTGTCCTCATAAGGCATATGACCACTCATAGTAATATAATATACATTAAATGGATTCTCACTATTAATATAATTATCAACTGTATTCTCCATCATAAACAAATCTGACTGCCTATAACTTTTTTTACCATCATCATCAGTTTCCATAGGTAATCCATTCGCACCATAATGGTACTCATATCCAAAATTAGTAAGATATCTGCTTCTGTCATACAAATCATTTTTGTGATTATGATATGCAAGATTGGTATAACCAAGTTTCTCTAACTGTCTTCCTAATGTAAATGGTGCATAATCGGATTTGTTTCCCATTACTGTAAGTGCATTTCTTCCACTACCCTTAGGATAAAGTCCAGTGAGTAATTGTAACTCTCCACCACAAGTACTTCCATAATGAAGAGGTGTATAATAATTATTAAATGTAAATCCTTCATGAGTCAATCTATATAATGTTGGCGTTCTTTCTTCATCAATTGCCTCAATATCTAATCCCTCTGCAGTAACAAATATAACATTATATCCTTCAAAAATCCCTGTATATTCATTTTTATCAGTTGTACTTTGATAACTATAATATTTATCAATCCATTTAATAATTTCATCATCGCTAGAATCTGAAAGTGCATTAAAATCAATATCTAAAATATTCTGACCTTTAGTTTCATCTTCACTATTATCGCTTTGGTCAATATCATCTACATATCCATCTGGATAATTTACAACAAAATCTTCTGGCCTTATGTTATCAAGTTCACCTGAATCCCCAAATATACTATTTCTAACATCGAGTCTTAACATTGTTAAAACACCTAATCTTTGAACTGACATATCAACTGAAACATCATTATAGTACAAACTATATGGGGAATAATCATCTTTTCCGTTAAAAGAAAGTATAACTATTGAGATTCCATATGTGACAGCTACCATACCTGCAATTATACAGGTCTTGGCAATACTCAGTTTATAGAATTTAATGTATCTTCTACCCAATGTAAAATAAAATATTATTGGAAGTGCCATAAATATTATGCCTGGCAGGCACCCTATTATTGCATCTAACACAACTGACATAAAATCAAATGCCTGATCAGCAATCTTTAGCGAGCTATATATTGGTACATAAGTTGAAAATACTGACTTATAGACTATCTCAGCCATATATATAACCGCTAGTAAAATAGTAAGTACCGCCCCTATAATCCTATCTATTTTCTTATATTTAATGCTTGTGCATAAGGATAAGATAAGTCCTATAGTTATAGAGAATATCACTATTCTACAAATATCTGATGTAAATCCATCAGTTCCCATAATATAGAACCTCAGGCACATTTCCAAATAAATAATAAGCAGTGGAAAATAAATAATTTTTCCGGTTTTTTTTAACAAATTTTTCATTTCTTTCACTTTCTAAGAAGCAGGCGTGTACTTATAATTAGGAAACAGTATATTATAATAATTACTCTCTATTATTTCCACTGAAGCATCCATTTTGTTACTTACCACTTTTTTCATAGCGGTTACATATTTTTCAATATATTCATCATTATAAGTTACTCCTTGGGCTTTTGTAAATGTCTTAGTATAAATATTATATAATCCAACATCTGTCAGCCAGCTTCTAGATGAAAATATAACTAATGGATCCGAATCTGAAAGTATATCCGTTCCAATAAGTAATCTAGAATCATAAGTTAATCCTAAAAGATTTGACACTGTCGGTAATATGTCTACCTGACCACAAATTTTATCTACTTTAACAGGCTCTTTCATACTTGCTGACCATATAATAAGCGAGTTCTTATATAAGTCAAAGTTAACATCTGACTCTTTAAGATTCTGAATATCTGCTGCTCCAAATGACTGACCTGACAGTTCTTCTAAAACATCAACATCAAAGTATGGAATATGATCTGCCGCCATTACAATCAAAGTTTTATCGGCTATTCCAGCCTCTTCAAGCTTCTGGTTCAGATAAGTCATAGCTTTCTCAACCTCCTGTTGTGCTGCAAGATATGCCTTAGTTGTCTCACTGTATTTAAGTCCCTTGACTATGTCCTGATTACGAATTGCAATCATATCTCCTGTAAAATTATATGGCATATGTCCACTAACTGTCATATAGTAAACGCTAAATGGAGTATCACTTGTAATATATTTGCCTACTGTATGTTGCATCATATACAAATCCGACTGTGGCCAAACATTGATTCCACTAGTAGTTTTCTCCATATCATATCCATTTCCACCATAAATCCAATTATATCCGAGGTTAGCATGAGACTTAGAACGTCCATACATATCAGTATTATTATGAAATCCATAAGACGCATATCCAAGCATCGACAATTGTCTTCCTAAGCTAAAATATACATTTGTACTCTGCACTCCCGTTTCTTTCATCGAAATAGGATTACCATTCTTAGGATATAATCCAAGTAAATTCTGGCATTCGCCACCAGAAGTACTTGTATAATGAAGTGGTGTATAGAAATTATTAAATACAAATCCTTCATTTGCCATCTTATATAAAGTTGGTGTTCTTTCTTTATCTATTACATATTTTGAAAATCCCTCTAAAGTTATAAATATAACATTGTATCCTTTAAACATTCCTGTATATTGATTCTTTTTAGTAGGCTCAACCTGACTAAAATACTTATTCAGCCATTTAACATTATCTGATTTTGACGCAGCAATAAGTGAATCAAAATCTATATTCATAATATTAGGCGATGTATCAATTGTCACTTCTGGCTCCGTCACTGGTTCTGCAATATCTGTTGGCCTCTCTGGTGCATTTACATTATTATTACTAACTTCTTCATAATTTTTAGAAACTCCAAAAATGGAATGTTTAACATCTAGCCTTAACATAGTAAGTACACCAAGTCTTTGGACTTGATCTTCCACCATCTGATCTCCTCCATATAACTTCTTAGGTGCAAGATCATCATCAGAACTGTATATTGGAAGATTCATGGAAAGTAATGCCATGCAATGAAATAACACTGCAAAGCTAAATATTATAGCATTCAATTTTATATTCTTCTTATCAAAATCAAATATTTTTTTGCCTATAGCAATAAGTAATATCATAGGAAGAAACATCAAAAGTATTCCTATTATATTTTTAAATACTCCTTGAATAATAGATAACAGATAATTCGTATCAGCCACCTGTCCGGCAGTATCCATACTGCTTAAAAATTGATAATATGTTGCAAGAACGGTCTTACATACCATTTCTGCCGAAAATAATATAGCTCCAAAAGCTGAAAGAATTATAGCAATGATTCTATTTACTTTTTTATTTCCCCATACTGTAAGAAGGGCTACTCCGAGTCCAAAAGCTATCGCAAATAATGTATAAATAAGAAAATGTCTATCCATTATTCCCATCCACACATGAAATACTATTTCCTGATACAAAAACATAATAGGAAAGAATATAAACATTCCAAGTGAAGCTATTATAGACAAAAATCCATTTTTCTTCTTTCTTGCATTTATTCCTTTGCCTATAGTATTTCTTCCTGTTGAATTTCGTACTGTTGTGTTTCGTCCACCTGTGTTTCGTCCTGTTGTGTCTCTTCCTGTTGTGTTTCGTCCTGTCGTGTCTCTTCCTGTTGTGCTTCTTACCGTTGAAGTTCTTGTAAGCGGTGTACCAACTGTTAAATCCTTCAAATCAGTTCTATTTTTATTATAATTATTCGTCCTTACTAGCTTCTGGCCTGTAGCCTCTTCCCCATTAGTTCTCGTAGCTTGTCTCGGAATATTTGTTCTCGAATTAGTATTTATTTCATTACCCAAGTTGCGTTCATTATCTTCATTAATGAATCGAAACAAATCGTCATCTGAAATAACTTTTTCTGCTTCATCATCATTGTATTTCATAATATAGCTATCCACCTTTCTCTTTTACTATTAAGCCTACGCTTTATAATATGGTATGTTTTACAATACAAATAGATTAACATATATATTCGACATATTCAACTTTTGTTCCTTTAATTAATATATTTATATTTATTTTGTAACAAATTTTTACAAAATAGTATTTTTGTTGCTACGAATTTCCTATTGTCCAAAAAAGTGTTCACCGGCGCACATTACAAAAAGCGTCGCTTTGCAGCAACGCTTTCTAAATTTCAATTCTAATATGCTCCATGACAGCACATATAACCGTAAATCATATTACATGCACTTTCATTAAAATGTAGTCCGTCTCCAGTGTCATATTCATCGGCCATTTTTCCATCCTCGTCCATAATAACACCTGCTACATCCAGATAATATACCTGCTGTTCCTTCGCGATATTCAAGAGATTCTTATTCATATTAGTAATATTTTCATTATTTAAATTATTATTAGAAAATGTACCCTCTCTGGTAACTGGCATTATAGATTCAATAACTATGATACAATCTGGTACTGCACTCTGAATTCTTGCTACAAACTCCTGAAATGTACTTACAAACTTTTCTTCTTCAATAAATGCAACTCCATTTACACCAAGGGCAATATAAACTCTTTCCGGCTTACGTGCTTTTAAAATTTTAAATATATCGCCTTTCATACCTGTAACTGAATCCTGAAATGTATGTGTCATAAAAGAAATATGACTAATACCAGTTACTGCAAATGTATTCTCTTCTTTTAAAATATTATGATTAACCATAGCTACTGTTCTAGAATCGCCAAGAAAAATAGTGTTATCAAAGTAATCATCTGAAACATCATCAGTATGAGCCAATATGGTTGTATAATCATTTGAGCTGAAATTATTATCTATTTTATTTCCATTAGGCTTGGTTGAATTCTCATTCTGAGTACCAGTTGAAGTCTGTTTAAGTTGTAAATCATCAAGAATATATATCTTAAATACATAATAAATTTCTACAGCTACTGCAAAACATATAATAGTACAAAACATTGAAATAAGCCAATTCCTAATTAATTTCTTTTTCTTCTTTTTACTATTTTTACTTGCCATAAATATAATACCTACGCATACAAAATTTGCGCACTTTCCTGTTTTTTAATCTAACAACTTAACTATTTTACTACTAATTTATGTATTTGTATAGGGTAAAAGTTTGAAGCAAGTAAGTATTACTATGAATTTTACAATCTGTCTGTTCATTTTTATGTATAAATTTCTTATTTTATGTATACCATACTATCAAAAGAAATGTATAGTGTGAAAGATAATCTTTTACACTCAGGTTTGTGTCTGCGCGTTGCTCGACGCAAAATCTATTATGTATAAAAAGCAACGCAGAAATGAGGATTAATATGGATTCCGATAAAATTGTATGTAATTGTTTAGGCATCACTAATGGTATGATTAAAGAGGCTGTTGATAATGGTGCTTCTACTCTCGAAGAAGTTCAAGACGTAACTAGTGCTGGAACTATTTGTGGGGCATGCACAGAAGATGTACAACATCTTGTAGATTTTTTTGTTAAAGAACGAGACAAAAAATAGGTACATTACTTAAGAAATCCCTAAGCTTTGTACCTATTTTAATATTATATTTTATTAGCTGCTAATACTTTTTGTGTTATTTCACAAATTATCTAACACGCATAAATACTGTATTTATTAGCATTTACCATTGTCGAATGCTTCCTGTACGGCAACTGCAACTGCAACTGTAGCACCAACCATAGGATTGTTACCCATTCCGATAAGTCCCATCATCTCAACGTGAGCTGGTACTGATGAAGAACCTGCGAACTGAGCATCGCTATGCATACGTCCCATAGTATCTGTCATACCATATGAAGCTGGTCCAGCAGCCATGTTATCTGGATGAAGAGTACGTCCTGTACCACCACCTGAAGCAACTGAAAAGTATTTCTTACCCTGCTCGATACATTCTTTTTTGTATGTACCTGCAACTGGGTGCTGGAATCTTGTAGGGTTAGTTGAGTTACCTGTAATAGAAACATCAACGCCTTCTTTATGCATGATTGCAACGCCTTCTGTAACATCGTTAGCACCATAGCAATTAACTTTAGCTCTAAGTCCTGTTGAATAAGCTTTTCTGAAAACTTCTTTAACTTCACCTGTATAGTAATTCATCTCTGTCTCTACAAATGTAAATCCGTTGATTCTTGAAATTACCTGTGCAGCATCTTTACCAAGACCATTAAGGATAACTCTTAATGGGTTCTTACGAACTTTGTTAGCCTTTTCTGCGATACCAATGGCACCCTCTGCTGCTGCAAATGACTCATGTCCTGCTAAGAAACAGAAACATTCAGTCTCTTCTTCAAGTAACATTTTACCAAGGTTACCATGTCCTAAACCAACTTTACGCTGATCAGCAACTGAACCTGGGATACAGAAAGACTGAAGACCTTCGCCAATAGCTGCGGCTGCATCAGCTGCTCTCTTACATCCTTTTTTGATTGCAATAGCTGCGCCTACTGTATAAGCCCAACATGCGTTCTCGAAACAAATTGGCTGAATCTTCTTAACCTGCTCGTAAACATCAAGTCCAGCGTCCTTTGTAATCTTCTCAGCTTCTTCTATAGAAGCAATACCATAGTTATTAAGTACAGTATTGATTTTCTCAATTCTTCTTTCATATGATTCAAATAAAGCCATCTTAGTTCCTCCTATTCTGCTCTTGGATCAATAATTTTAACAGCATCATCAACACGGCCATACTGACCTTTTGATTTTTCAATAGCTGTATTAGCATCATCACCTTTTTTGATGAAGTCCATCATCTTACCAAAGTTGATAAACTGGTATCCGATAATATTGTTCTCATCATCTAATGCAACGCCTGTTACATAACCCTCAGCCATTTCGAGGTAACGAGGACCTTTCTTAAGTGTTCCATACATAGTACCAACCTGTGATCTAAGACCTTTACCAAGATCTTCAAGACCAGCACCAATTGGAAGTCCATCTTCTGAGAAAGCTGACTGTGTTCTACCATAAACTATCTGTAAGAATAATTCTCTCATAGCAGTGTTGATAGCATCACAAACTAAATCAGTATTTAATGCTTCAAGGATAGTTCTGCCAGGTAAAATCTCTGATGCCATAGCTGCTGAATGTGTCATTCCTGAACATCCGATAGTTTCAACTAAAGCTTCCTGAACTATACCCTCTTTAACGTTAAGAGTTAACTTACAAGTACCCTGCTGTGGTGCACACCAGCCGATACCGTGTGTTAATCCTGAAATATCAGTTACATCTTTTGCTTTTACCCATTTTGCTTCTTCTGGGATTGGTGCACAGCCGTGATTTACGCCCTGTGCTACTGGACACATTTGTTCTACTTCATGTGAATATATCATTTTAAGACTCCTTTCAATATGTCATTCTTCGGTTATTTTCTCACAAAAGTATAAAATAGTCTATACCTTTTTTCATTTTTTTGATAATTTAATATCTAATCTCATAAATTTCTACAGCAGTATCAAACATAATAATATCATTAAAATTTAATTTTGAATCCCCCATTTAGCAACTACTGCATTATATTCCTCTTCAGTTATAGGAATAATCGAACCATGTTTTGCACCATTAGGCATCCTAAATTCATTATCATTTAGTCTTCTAAACTCCGCATTCTTAAGGGCTTCTTTTCCATCTGCTATAAGAGGAAAATAGCCTACTCCTGCATTTTTGCCAGCATATCCGTCCATCATAAGAATATATCTGTCATTATCATTCATCTTATATATTGCCGGTCCCTCAACCCCTGTTTCATTCGCAATTATATTCTTAACAATGGTAAATTCACCCATTACACTGTCACTTTTTTCAAGAAGAATTGTAAGGTCTTGTTCTCTCTTAGTAAATCTAAGATAGGTATCATCGCATTTAATCATTGTAGAATCAATAAATGTTATATATTTTTCAATAACTTCGCTTCCCAGATTCTTAATATTCTGAGTATTCTCCTCAATATCTTTGAAAATGTGTGCTTCGGAAAATGTTTTAAAATCTGTTGTTGTTCTATAATATATTCTTTTTCCATTACCACCCTTATAATCAGTTGACCAGAATACAACATAGTTTGCATTCTCCTCATCATAGATACAAACAGGTGCCCATGTACAAGCCGAATCTTCTAGTCCGAATTCAACAAGTCTCTCATCTGACCAATTAACAAGATCATCCGACTCCCAAATACATATTAATCTGCTTCCATTGCCTCCATATTGCGCCCAATCGCCACCATTTGCATCAAGGTCTGTACCAATGAGATAAAATTTGTTCCCGTCATGAGCTCTAAATATATATGGATCTCTAACGCCTCCAGTTCCAAGTTCAGCTTTAAGAACAGCCTCATTACCATTAAGTTCTGACCAAAAGAGTCCATCCCTGCTAACTGACATGTGTATATGCTGACTCTCTCCCTCACCAAAAATGTTACCTCTAAAATAGGTATATAAATATCCTGCAAATTCCATAATGTTTAATTTCCTTTCTCGAAAAATGTCTGTTTTTGTAGTATTTTTCACTATAAGTATATTAGAAGAAACAAAAATTAGCAATATACATTTATGTGAAAATATGCTATTATAAATCTTGAAAAAAATGTTATTATTTTATATATAAGAATCGAGGATTATTATGTCGCTATTTAATTTTAGAAAGAAGAATGCAAAAAAAAGAAGAGAAGAATATTGTACTGATGCCAAAACATTTATTCAGGTTCATTTTGTTAGAGAAAGAGATTCAGAAAGATATGCATATAATACTTTATCATTAAAGAGTGATCCTGAAAGGGAATTATGTCTTGATTGGTACGCTGAACATAACAATCCATCTACATATAATGAGATAGTATGCTGTTATCTTGATGATACTAAGATAAGCGCTGAGACCATCTGTGAGCGTGCCAGTTTAGAGCCTGAATATTTTAATAAGCTTAAACAATCTAACAATTATAGACCTGGTAAAGGCGAAGCTGTTGCCGTATCTATAGGGCTTAGACTTAACTATTCAGAAGTTAAGATGTTCCTTAACAATATTGGATACCCATTAACCAACTCTGTAGAATCTGATCTTGTAATTAGATTCTTATTTGAGGAACAGATATATAATATATCAGATTTTAACTATGTACTCTTTAAAGTTTGTGGTATGAAGCTAAAAGATATCAACTAACTTATTAGAAAATTATAAGAACTGAATATTTTAATAATATTGCATCGCTAATACAGAGAAACCGTACTATTCGTATTGGTTTCTTATTTTATCTATATATTGCCTATATTCTTCTACTACATTAGATGGTGCTGCAATCCTTACATCTGCGCCAAGTGCAGTAACCCACCCGAAGAACTGGTGACTTACTTCAACCTTTGTATGTATACTTATAACTCCTTCACTCACCCTTCTAATCGAAACATCTGTACCAAATCTATCAATAACAACGCCTATCATATTCTCTGGCAATTTTATTGTAACATTCTCGCTTTTTCCACCAAACATACCAAATACTTTTTTAACATAATCCGCTGTATCAAAATTATCAAATTTACTTGCTGCCTCTCGATGTTCATTAATAATATTCACACTACTTATCTTGTCTACCCTAAAATGCTTCAGCACTCCTTCTTCATGTGCAATCAGATAGTAATTCTCATCATCCCATGTAAGCGCCCATGGACTAACTGTGTAATATTCACCATTTCGTTTAAATTGCATCTCTTTATTAATATTCCACTCACAATACTTAAATTTTATCTTAGAATTTTTAAATATCGCTTCATGAATGTCATCTATAATATAGTAAATGCTTTCATTCTGTGATTTAATTCTCTTATGTACATAAACCTGTCTCTGGAGCTGACTTGCCTCATACTTACTTGCATAACTCTCAAGTTTTTTAATTAGTTCATTAGATTTTTTAAGTGAAATAAACTTAGAAGACTGAACTGCATCCACTAGAAGTTTCAGTTCTGGAAGCTCAAAATCTCTTGATGCTACATAATATCCTCCATTCTTTCCCTGTTGATATATAATATCTATTCCAAATGTTCTAAGCGATTCTAAATCATCATACAGACTTTTTCGTTCAGCATTAATACCATATAATTGCAGTTTTTCAACAATATCCCCCATGGATATCATATGCTTCTCATCTGTATTCTGAAGCATTATTCTCATAAGATATAGAACTTTCATTCTCTGATTGGATTGTTTTGACATAACACTACCATACCTTTCGTACTTAACTTTTCACATCACTGCTGGATTTCACACGTGATAATTTAGGTCATTCTAGATATTTACAGTATAATATTATATTAAATATAAGACAAGATTAATTACTATTGTTTCAGTAATTATATTATACAAGCTTTTGACTAAAATACATCTGACTTATAATCTTCATAAACAAAAGAAATGCTGTCCAAATAAACGGACAGCATTTCTTTTGTTTGTATTAAATACTTAATACCATTCTATCTAATTCAGTAGTTATCTCTACATCTGAATTGGCAGCAATAGGAAGATCTCCAACCTTTACTCTTTCGCCTGGTTTTAATTTTGATATATCTATCTCTATAGTTTCTACTATGTTCTTAGGTAATGCTTTATATGGAACTTCTGGTAATAAAAGCTGTACCATTGTCTGCACTTTATCCTTATTTATCAGAATGATTTTTGCAACACTTGAAACAATTTTATCATCATCTAAACTTTGGAAGGATATATCTTCAATTTTATTATTGATAGTATTTGAACATATACCTTTTATCAAAACATTGTATTCTTCATTATCGCATTTTAATGTAACTAATCCACCTTTAGTTTTTGTCTTTAATAATTTTCTAGCTTCTCCCTCTGGGATTGTAAATAATAAACTTTCCTTTAATTTTCCACCGTATACACTACAAGGAACTAAACCACTTTTTCTAATTCTCTTTGCTTTAACCTTAATATCTCTTTTTTCAACATTTAAAATGTACATATAATAATCCTCCTATTTTAAATTCTATAATAGTAATTTAATTCTTATTTCAGACCATATAGTCTTTGTACATACATTCATATGCATCACCTCCTTGTATAGTAAAAACATTATTATTTTTATTGCTTTTATAACAAATCAAATAGCTACATTGGATTCACTTGGCAAAAATAATTATAGAAATCCAGTATATCTTCTTGTTCTTCCTCTTCGGCTGTTAGTTTTATCATATCTTCCAAAATTCTTTTTACAATTGTAACTGGAATATACTTCACCTCTGAATTTCCCCATCTTGATAATCTTGATTCTTCTAAAAAATAATTCCAAAATAACAGTTTTTCATATTCTTCGCTCCAAGTAATACGATACTTTTGATGTGCCTGAATGATTCCATCTTCGCATTCTTCACCTATAAAATCCTCTATAACCATAAACATTCCTATTATCTGACGCTCTTTTTCAGATTCTTCCATTGATTTGGCAGTAAGAACACATGCTGAACTCATATTCATATTTTTAGGAATACGAGGCTGACCTTTTAATTTTCCTGATAAATTATTACCAGTAAAAATAGTCCAATCATTTAATATATCCTCAATACAATTATCATTCAATGCAAACACCGCCTGTGTATTTACATTCTTTTTTGTTTTTCGTGCATAATCAATTGCCTGCTCTCTCTTTAATTGTTGTTCTTTATATTCTCTCTTTATTTCGTTTAACTCTTGCAGCTTTTTATCAATACATTCCTGCATTTCATTATCCTTTATAACTAAGTGTTTCTCAAAAGAATCCGGATATAAAAATGTCTTTATTGAAAATTCAAAATCCACATCCATTTTGTTATCTGTTATTCTTATTATTTTGCCTATGCCATACTTCTTGTGACTTACTGTCATTCCTACTAGTTTCATAATCTTTCTCCTTCAAAAAATATTTTAACTATGTGTTTCACTCTTCTGCGTAATTTCCTATCATATAAAAAAGTGTTCACCAGCGTGAACACTTGGAAGAACTGCGTTGCAGTTCTTCTTGCAGCATTTCACTCTTCTGCGTAATTTCCTATCATATAAAAAAAGAAGAGCTTCCCATATCGTGCCACAAGACACAATACCAAAAGCCCTTCTTCTGTAAGACGGTTCTTTTCTTTTAATAATTTTCTCTTAACTATGCTAATAGTCTATCATGAACTCAGAATTAAGTCAATCTCATTAATTATAATTCATATGTTCTATGATTTGTACGTTCTTAATTTTATTCTTAATAGTTTGTATCCATTAGCCTCTGTAAATGTAGATTTTACTGATTCACTCTGTGCAATTCTCCAGTCAGATTCTGAGCCAACCTGAACAAAACCTACTTTAATAAGTGATGCGCTATCTGCCGCCTGACCTCCCTGATTCTGATTACCTCCTTGTGTATTTCCTGAGTCAGATGAATTTCCTACTCCAATGTCATCTATAATACTTCCTTCACCAGATGCCGTTAATATAATTTTATTGCTATTTGAACAGCCACATAAGCCACAAGCTAATAGAGCAACTAATCCAATAATACTTATTGCTTTCTTCATTCTGTATCCTCCTAATATGTACTCTTTAAGACATTTTACCTATATATTCCCTAAATAATGAACTTCTGAACTTCTTCATCCAGCTTCGCAGAAATCATAAGGTTATGATCTGTCTCAAGTTTATTTTCCTGTAACTCATTAGATAGCATCTCAATTGAATCAGAGATACTGCTAACGCTTTCAACATTTGTTGTTATAGCGTTATCTAATGGCTCAACCAGTTCCATAACTACATTCATCTCTTTCGTAATCATTGTAGCCTGGTTCATACAGCGTTCCATCATACCTGCAATATAGTTAGCATCTGTGCTGTACTGCTTTCCTGTATCAAGTAGTTGTCCGTATCCATCCTGAATCTGCTCATTAAGGAAATTAAGCATCTCCTCCGACTCTTTTGCAAGAGAGCCTACTATATTTAAAATATCCTCACTAATTTTCTGGATATTTTGAACACTTTCAGATGAATCCTGTGCAAGTTTTCCAATTTCACCAGCAACAACTGCAAATCCTCTTCCTGCATCTCCTGCTCGTGCTGCTTCAATACTGGCATTAAGTGCAAGAAGTGATGTCTCATCTGTAATCTCCAGTATTTTATCCGTAAGCATCTGAATATTATTAACTTCTTTAGCCTGTTCAAGCTGTTCCTTAAGTCTACTTTCAATATCTGCCATACGTTGTTTAGCAATACTAGTCTTTTCTTCTGCATGTTTAACAAGACTTGTAGCACGCTTATCAATCTCTGTAGACATTGTTGTTCCTTCTCCGACCTCTGAAGTAAGTGTACCTATGTATTCTTCAATATGTTCAAATGCCGATTCCATATTTTGAATTTCAGTAGCAATGGCTGACATTCTATCATTCATTTTCATAACATTCTCGGAAATGTTACCTACAGCTTTATTAGACTTTCCTGCGTTATCATTAGTCTTAGCAGCCGAAATGGCAAGCATCTGACTTGACTCTGATATATTGGCAATAACAGTTCGTATATAATCAAGTAACCTGTTAATATTATTAGCAATATCCTTTGTCTCATCATTAGTCTTAATCTTGATTTTCTTAGTTAAATCACCATCTGTTTCAACAATATCTTTAACCTTACGATTAACTTTACGCAGTCCTTTGGCAATTCCTCCTGTAATGAAGAACATAACAACTGAGCAAAGTAATATAATAGTAACTGCTATTATAATAACATTTCTACTAGTTGTCTGAGTTGTCTCCAGAACCTTTGAAGCATCTCTTTCTACAATAACAGCGCCAACCACCTCGCCTGAGTTTGTAGTTACAGGTGCAACAGCAATAATAACCTTACGTCCATTAGATTCTTCAACTGACTCATATGCAAACGCTGTATTATTGTTCATAGCTGTCATAGCCGTCAATGATACAAACGCATCTGCTCCCTTTCCAGTATATTGTCCTTTTGTTCCATCAC
>CAZNEZ010000011.1:0-50686 GCA_964572475.1 uncultured Lachnospiraceae bacterium | reverse complement strand
CTTCATCGTCGGGAACAGTAATACATCTCTTATAGCTGGTGAATTAGTAAGTAACATAACTAATCTGTCAATTCCATATCCAATTCCACCCGTTGGAGGCATACCGATTTCAAGTGCATTAAGGAAATCTTCGTCAAGATGATTAGCTTCTTCATCTCCCTGTGCAAATAATTCTTCCTGTGCCTTGAAACGCTCGCGCTGGTCAATAGGGTCATTCAACTCTGAGTATGCATTGCACATCTCACGACATGTAATAAACAATTCAAATCGCTCAGTATATTCTGGATTACTAGGTTTTCTTTTAGTAAGTGGTGAAATCTCTACTGGATGATCCATAATAAATGTTGGTTGTACAAGATGCTCTTCAACGAATTCCTCAAAGAACAGATTCAATATATCTCCACGCTTATGTCTGGCTTCATAATGAACACCCTTTTCATCAGCAATCTTCTTAGCTTCTTCGTCTGAATTAATAGAAGCAAAATCAACATCAGAATACTTCTTAACTGCTTCAATCATAGTCATTCTCTCAAATGGCTTACCAAGGTCAATCTCAACATCACCATATGTCACCTTTGTTGTTCCATTAACTTCCAGGGCAACATGTCTAAACATATCTTCCGTAAGATTCATCATTCCAATATAATCTGTATATGCCTGATATAATTCCATAAGAGTAAATTCAGGATTATGTCTGGTATCAACACCTTCATTACGGAATACACGGCCAATCTCATATACACGTTCCATTCCACCGACAATCAATCTCTTAAGATATAATTCAAGTGATATTCTTAACTTAACATCCTCGTCAAGAGCATTGTAATGTGTTTCAAATGGTCTAGCTGCTGCTCCACCTGCATTAGCTACTAACATAGGTGTCTCAACTTCCATAAATCCCTGTGCATCAAGATAATGTCTAATAGAGCTAATAATCTTAGAACGCTTAACAAATGTATTCTTTACATCTTCATTCATAATGAGATCAGTATATCTCTGGCGATAACGTAAATCGGTATTAGTCAGGCCATGATACTTCTCTGGTAATATCTGAAGACTTTTAGATAGAAGCGTAACCTCTGATGCGTGAATAGAGATTTCTTCAGTTTTAGTCTTAAATACTTCACCTTTAATACCAACAATATCACCTACGTCATATTTCTTGAAATCAGCATATTCTTCTTCTCCTATGCTATCTCTGGCCACATATGACTGAATATTGCCTTTTAAATCTTGAATGTTGCAAAATGAAGCTTTTCCCATAACACGCTTAGACATAACTCTACCCGCAATACTAACTTCTTTACCTTCTAGTTCTGCAAACTGGTCTTTTATATCCTGTGTATGATATGTAACATCATACTTCATGATTTCAAATGGATTCTTGCCTGCTTCCTGAAGATTAGCAAGCTTCTCTCTACGAACCTTAAGCAGCTGATTGATATCCTGCTGCTGATTGTTCTGATTGTTCTGATTATTCTGATTCTGCTGATTGTTCTGATTCTTTTCGTTGTTCTGTTGATTGTTCTGCTCTGACATAATACTGTCCTTTCTTAGTTAACTCTCTGTATCTCTAAAATCTTATAGCTCATAACTCCAGCCTGTGTCTCAACTTCAACTGTCTGGCCTTTCTTTTTGCCAAGTAAAGCCTTACCTACTGGTGATTCATTAGAAATAAAGTGTTTTAAGCTGTTAGCTTCTGTAGATCCAACAATTTTAAATTCAATTTCTTCTTTGTATTCATTATCATAAACTCTAACTTTACAACCAACGCTGATGAATTTAAGATCGATTTCGTCTTCATCTACAACTTCAGCATTTTTTAAGATTTTCTCAATCTCTTCAATTCTTGCTTCTATATCTCTCTGCTCATCTTTAGCTGCATCATACTCAGCATTTTCTGATAAGTCGCCTTGTTCTCTGGCTTCCTTAATCTTTTGAGCAACTTCTTTTCTTTTTACTATTTTAAGGTCCTGAACCTCATTCTCAAGTTTAGTAAGTCCTGCGTAAGTTAATATATTTTTCTTTTCTGTTCCTGCTTCTGCCATTTTTTCCTCCATTCTGTTGCACTATGCAACATCGCCCTTCCTATATAAATTTATTCGATATTTTAATCAATATTCAAGGTATTATATCTTATAGTATAGTTGTTGTCAAGATTGTCGTCTCTAGTGTTTATGCTAATCCCATATACCTAATCTGTTTATATAGTACTCTAATTGATATATTTTTATGTCACATAATGATATTCATTTGACATTTATTCATTTGATATCGATTCACATAATGATATTAATTTCACATTTATTCATTATTAAGCGTAATCTGATATCTCGTCATATTCTGCACATACATTGAAGCAATGATTTTAGCCAACACCATCAAGGTCTGGCATGCATAAGCCAGATATCCTGAAAGCTGTGGTATTACTGCCACTCCATGTAATATAATAACACCAAGGAATACCTTAATCATCAGCATTCTATTATTTCTCATTTTATCAGCTTCCGTAGTTCTATTAGTGTCCTTTAATATTTTTACTGACATATTAAGTATATCTGCATAAAGCACTAGCTCAAGTAAATAAAATAGTATCATAAGCATTTTCATAAGTACATACTCATATCCAAGGAAACTTCCTACTATCCAGCTTGCTACTGATAATACAAATACCAATGTTGCTGTCTTCTTTATTTTTTCAAAATATTTACCAGCTCCTGATTCACAGAGTTTATTGATTCCTAATATAATAATCAGATATCCTATAAATGCTGGCAATATCTGAAAGCCATTAATATTGATATGAAGTCCCGAAATCAGTATACCCCACATAATCATCTTGTATCCGTTATTTAGCATATGTGTCTCCTTTACAATCTTTCAATTAAATTTTGTAATTCATCATAACTTGTTACTCCGTTTACCATATTTCTTATCGAAGATGAGTGTGGATATCCTGCTGTATACCATGCTACATGTTTTCTCATTTCTCTAATTCCTATGTATTCACCTTTGTATTCCAATTGAAGCTTTGCATGTCGTAGTATCATCTTTTTAACATCTTCAACTGTTGGCTCTGGTAAATGTTCTCCAGTCTCAAGAAAATGTATAACTGACTTAAACAGCCATGGATTTCCTCTGGCTGCTCTACCTATCATAATTGCATCACAACCAGTTTCCTCTATCATTCGTTTAGCATCCTCTGGAGAAGTAATATCACCATTGCCAATAACTGGTATAGAAACAGCTTCTTTAACATCTCTTATAATATTCCAGTCTGCATTTCCAGAATAATACTGCTCTCTAGTTCTTCCATGTACCGCAATAGCCAAGACTCCACAATCCTCTGCAATCTTTGCAATTTGAACAGCATTTGCATTATCCTGAGTAAATCCTTTCCTAATCTTAATTGTAACAGGTTTATCCACTTGCTTAACTATACTTGTCAGAATCTTTCTCACAAGTTCTGGCTCTTTCATTAGTGCTGAGCCTTCATGATTATTAACAATCTTTGGTACAGGACATCCCATATTAATATCTATGATATCATATGGTCCTTTAGACACTAAACCTGCAATATTTCCCATTATTTCTGGATCAGAACCAAATAATTGAAGTGCTAATGGATACTCACTACCAACAGTCTGCATTAGAGGTTCAGTATTTTTATTCTTATATAGAATAGCCTTTGCGCTAACCATCTCTGTATATAACAATCCACAGCCATTTTCTTTGCATAATAATCTAAATGGCAGATCAGTTACTCCAGCCATAGGTCCAAGCGCCACATTATTTTTAATTTCTATATTGCCAATCTTCATGTATAATTCACCTTGTTTTTTTACATTTGTTGTATATTACTCTTAATCCTTGAAGTGTAAGCTCTGGATTGTAAATATCAATATCCTTTGTTTCATCAGCTATAATCTTACCAAGTCCGCCAGTTGCAACAACCTTAATATCCGCCAGCTTGCTCTCTTGTTTTATCTTACGGATAATATATTCTGTCTGTCCTATATGTCCATAAATCAACCCTGCCTGCATACTTGTAATTGTATTTTTTGCAAGAATAGAGTCAGGCTTTTTAATCTCAATCTCTGGCAGCTTTGCCGTATCCTCCCATAGTGCCTTTGCAGATATTCTTATTCCTGGTGAGGTTATTCCAGCCACAAAAGCTCCATCTTCAAGAATAAGGTCATAGGTGGTAGCCGTTCCAAAATCAATAACAATAATTGGTCCACCATAAAGAGCTATTGCACCTGCTGCATCTACTATTCTATCAGCACCTATCTCATGTGGATTACCTGTAACCATCTTAATTCCAGTCTTTGTCCCTGCTTTAATAACAATAGGTTCTTTAGCATAAAACTTTATAAAAGAATTAATAAGCGAATGCATGATATTAGGTACTACCGAAGCAATTATAATATCATCTATCTTATCAGTACCATGAAATTTGGCATTCATTATGCCTGTTATCATAATTCCATATTCATCAGAAGTATGTGGTGTCTTTGTAGTAAGTCTAAAATTATATACAATCTTATCTTCTTCAAATACACCAAATGTTATATTTGTATTTCCTACATCAACGACTAGCAGCATTCTATTCCTCCATATGTTCTGTTATATTATTCAGGTATTTCTTCATTAAGATAGAATACCTTATAGAACATTTCAAGTGCCTCAAATATCTCTTTTTTTTCTTTTTGCATCTGCTTCATTTTTAATCCACAGCTTATATCATCAAAAAGAATATCATCCTCATCACATTGAACTTTAAATTCAAGTGTTCCATCTTCAGCAAATTCAAGTGTAAGTATTCCACCAACTTCTTCAGTAAATAGTACACACATTATATTTAATTCTTCTTTTATACTATCTGGTAATTTATCAAATTCTTCATTAAAATAAAACTTTTTATTATATGCACTTGAGCCGCACAATACTTTATTATCATACATATCCGTAAACTCCTCTAACTGAAACTTCGCCTGAAACAACTTCTACAAAGCTTCCATCTTCTTTTTCTACTATCAATTCACCAGTTTTCGTGATTCCTCTGGCTATTCCCTGAAATGTTCCATCATTCTTTATGACTTTAACTCTATTATTAAAATTAACAAGTTCTGCGTTATACTCATCGATAAGTTCTGTCATATCTGCATATTTCATAAATCTGTCATAATATCTTTCAAAGGCTTTCATAACCTTTTCTACGATTAATGCTCTATCAGCTTCATTCCCACCATTCTCTATCATTACTGAAGTAGCAACATCTTTGATATCTTCTGGGAATTCACTAACATTTACATTAATACCTGTACCTATAACTACATAATTAATACTTTCAATCTCTGTGCTCATCTCCGTTAGTATTCCACTAATCTTTTTACCATTAATAACCGTGTCATTAGGCCATTTAATCATTGCCGAAAGACCAGTAGCTTCCTGAAGTCCAGTTTTTACAGCCATTGCAGATACTAAAGTCAGCATTGTTGCATTAGCTGGTAAAATATCTGGTTTTAAAATGAGAGACATAAAAATATTTGTTCCCTTCGATGACTCCCAATTCCTGCCTCTTCTTCCTTTTCCAGAATTTTGGCCTTCTGCAACCACTAATATGCCATGTGAATCTTTATTATCTCCTATAAGCTTAGCTTCTGTATTTGTAGAGCCTGTCTCATCAAAAAATACAACTTTATGGCCTGCCCAATTATCAATAAGCCTACTTTCTATTTCACTTTTTGAAAAATTAAATTTCTTCTTAGAATGTTCAACAATTCTATAGCCCTTTTTCTGCACCGCTTCAATATCATATCCCTCTGCTTTAAGCTGATTAATAGCTTTCCACACTGCTGTTCTGGAAATATTAAGATTGTCACATAGCATTTGTCCTGAAAGAAACTCTTTGCTCTCCTTTAAGGCTGCCAATATCATGGTTTTAGTACTCATACTACCTCCATAATGCAATAAATCCAATAGCACTTACTGCTAATATTATAATTGCTGCAATAACAAGCATTATTCCTCTACTTTTTTCATCTCGCTTAAAATATTTTAATCCCATAATAAAGTTCATAGTTCCTGATGTCGCAAATAATACTGGAAATAACTTAACATTCTCTTTAACATTTACCAGAACTACAATAGCAAGGATTATAGTTGTTAATCCAAGTACCAGGTTCATTATGTCCATAATAAGTCCTGTATATTGAAACTTTCTTCTACGGTCACTTCTCATAAAGATAACCTAACCTTTCTACAAATCACAAAGTGTTGCCAGCATAACTGCTTTAATTGTGTGCATTCTATTCTCAGCTTCATCAAATACTACTGACTGTTCTGATTCAAATACCTCATCTGTTGCTTCCATCTCATCTAAGTTAAACTTATCATGAATTTCTTTTCCAATCTTTGTCTTCAAATCATGAAAAGATGGTAAACAGTGCATAAATATAGCTGTTGGTGCAGCATTGTCCATAACTGATTTATTAACCTGATATGGTAATAATGCTTCAATTCTCTCTGCCCATACTTCATCTGGTTCACCCATTGAAACCCATACATCAGTATAAACAACATCTGCATTCTTTGTTGCTGCCTTTACATCTTCTGAAAATGTAAGAGTTGCACCACTAACTTTAGCATACACTCTGCATTCTTCTATTAATGACTCTTTAGGAAAATACTCTTTAGGTGAGCATACTGTAAAGTTAATACCCATCTTAGCACATGCTATCATCCATGAGTTGCCCATATTATATCTGGCATCTCCCATATATACAAGATTAATACCTTTTAATCTACCTAATTTTTCTTGAATTGTAAGCATATCCGCCAGCATTTGTGTAGGATGATATTCATTAGTAAGACCATTCCATACAGGTACTCCAGCATATTTTGCCAATTCTTCAACAATAGTCTGCTCAAATCCTCTATATTCAATTCCTTCATACATTCTTCCTAATACTCTTGCTGTATCCGCAATACTCTCTTTTTTACCAATCTGTGAGCCTGTTGGATCCAAATATGTAACTCCCATTCCTAGGTCATGTGCTGCAACCTCAAATGAGCATCTTGTTCTTGTGCTTGTCTTCTCAAATATAAGTGCCACATTCTTGCCTTCAAGCACTTTATCTACAACACCAGCTTTCTTCTTAGCCTTTAATTCAGCTGACAGTTGTAATAAGTATTCAATCTCATCTGGTTTAAAATCCTTTAGTGTTAAAAAATGACGTCCTTTTAAGTTCATTGTCCTATCTCCAATCTTCTACGCAATTCTTCATATAATGATTTATGCTTTTGTGTTCTTCCCTATAATTTAAAACACAAGGGACAGGCTTTCACCGGTCCCCTGGATTACTATTCAATTATATTGGATTGGCACCATAAATTTGCAAATTAATTGCAATCAAAAGTTTTACTTGATAATATTATTTATCTTTTGCAACTTCCACTATTGACTTAACCGCACCTGCAATTCCCTGAATATCTGAAGGAATAATAATCTTTGTTGCCTGACCATCAGCTGCTTTAGCAAATGCTTCAAGGCTCTTAATCTGTAATACGGCTGCATCTGGTGCTGCTTCTTTAAGGAATATAATTCCCTCTGCATTAGCTTTCTGAACTGTTCTTATTGCTTCAGCCTGACCTTCTGCTTCTCTAATTGTAGCCTCTTTAGTTGCCTCTGCTCTAAGTATCTGAGATGCTTTTTCAGCCTCAGCATCAAGTATAACTGACGCTTTTTTACCTTCTGCTACAAGAATTGTTGACTTCTTCTGTCCTTCTGCTACAAGAATAGTCTCTCTTCTTTCACGCTCAGCTTTCATCTGTTTTTCCATTGCATCCTGAATAGCTGCTGGTGGAATAATATTCTTAAGTTCAACTCTATTTACTTTAATACCCCAAGGATCTGTAGCAATATCAAGAGAAGCACGCATCTTAGTATTGATTGTCTCTCTTGAAGTAAGCGTCTCATCGAGTTCCAAATCACCAATAACATTTCTTAATGTTGTGGCTGTAAGATTCTCTATTGCCATTATTGGGTTCTCAACTCCATAAGCAAAAAGCTTAGGATCTGTAATCTGGAAAAATACTACAGTATCAATTCTCATTGTAACATTATCTTTTGTTATAACAGGCTGTGGAGCAAAATCAACTACCTGCTCTTTAAGAATTACTTTCTTGGCAATCTTATCAAAGAAAGGCATCTTAAAATGTAAGCCAACTCCCCATGTTCCTTTATATCCACCAAGTCTTTCAATAACAAATGCATTAGCCTGTGGAACAATCTTGATACATGAAACAATAAGAAGTAATAATACAATTATTACTGCTGCTGTAGCTATAAACCCCGTAGACATAACATCATTACCAGTTTTTGATAACATCATAAAATTAAGCATAAAATCCTCCATTCTAGTGCGCTCTTCTACGCATCAAATCATATTTTTTCTTTAACTATGAGTTTTGTTCCTTTTACTTCAATAACTTCAACTAATGTATCTTGTTTAATTAGAACAGATTCTTCATAAGCTCTTGCCATCCATTCGATACCATTCACTATTACATGACCTGTTCCGTTAATATTGTCAATATCCTCTGAAACCTTAAGCACCTTACCGATAAGCTCATCTACATTCGTTCTAGATGCCTCCTTGTTGGTAATCTTTTTTGTAAAAGGTCTTGTTGCAATCAATAATACAATTGACACTACAAAGAATAATATAATCTGTAATTTAATTGGAGCATCTAGCTGCGCTGCAATAAATGCAATCAGAGAACCTCCCGCAAACCAAACGGAAACGAGTCCCATTGAGGCAATTTCTACCGCAATAAAGATAATCATAAGTACCAACCAATATATAGCTTCCATCTTGCTTCCTCCCTTTCCATCGAAATCTTTTCTTTTTTATAATACTCTATTTGCTTTGTTTTTACAACTTAATATTATATTAACTTTCCAAAAAAAGCGTTCACCGGCGTGAATGCTTGGAAGAATACTTCGCATTCTGCTTAAATGTTTCACGTTACTGCGTAATTTCCTATAAAATAAATAAAAATGACTTCATACCAAGAGATACGAAGCCATTTTTATTTAAAAGTTATATTGTATGATTACTGAGCATTCTCCAGCCTTTCACGAAGTAAGAGACTTTACTTTCTATAGAATACATTTCCACCTATAATTGAATACTCTGCAAATTTACTATAATTTGCTGATTTAGCACTGCAAAAATTAGTATAGTTAGGAACATTATTCTTTCCTGAAAGTGCTTCCTTAGTGGCCTGAATTGAATCTGCGTTAGGTCCGTTTGCAACTACCTTAGCAAAATATGCTGTGTTAACAACTGAAAACTGGTTTTTAGCATAAAGTACATCACGTATAGTACTTCCGTATCCTCCACCATTCAGTCTATTAAGAATAATATTAGCAACCGCTAATCTATCCTCATGTGTATCATATCCTGCTTCTGTAAATACTACACAAGCTATTAAATATGCATCTTCTTCTGACATATTATAAGCTGATGTCTGTATTGTCTCAGCAAGTTTACTGTTAGCTGCCGCCTTTGCAAGCGCTGCTTTAGCATCTGCTGCTGCTTTTTCTGCTGCTGCCTTCTCTGCTGCCGCTTTTTCTGCCGCTGCCTTTGCAGCTGCCTCTTCCTCTTCTTTAGAAATAGCAGAACCAATCTTTACATCAATTGTTGCATAATCAGAACAAATATATCCTTCCAATCCGTCAAAGTCAATTTTGTACCAGCCTTCTTGGATTGCAGTTATAAGGTATTTGTGGCCTTTGCCTGTAACACCCCATGTCTGATAATCAGTACCTGCTCCCTGTCTAACTCTCAATGAATCATATTGAATAATTGCATATTTTTTACATACCTGTAAAGCAAGTGCTTCCGCTTCATCACCGATTTTAATATATGCTGTGCTTACATATCCTGTAACACTTCCTGATGTAATCTTTGTCCATTCTGTACCTTTTTCAATTACATCTCCACCATCGCCAACTGAAAGTTTACCAATAACCTCTCCATTTGGCTCTTTTCTAATATTAAGTGATTCTGTAATATTAGCAATAAACTTATTCTCATATGATGATGTCTCTGGCTCTGTTGTTTCTTGCTCTGTTGTTGATTCTTGGTCTGCCTCAGCAAGCAATTCAGGATTAATTCCTGCTCTGTCAGCTGTAAGTTCTTCTATCAGCATATCTGTATTTTCTGTTTCTTCTTCATTAACTGCTTTTGCAAGGGCAGTTTCACTGTCTTTGCCTTTTATACTTGTTGTAATACCTATGGCCATTATTATAAATGCTACTCCTAGCATTGCTAATACTGCCGTTGCTGCTGCCTTCTTCAAAGCTTTGTTCATTTGAAACCTCCTGAACAAGTTTGCATTCATTGCAACTTGTTTAATATAATTGTTACAAATTTGTTAAATTTGTTACGAAAGTTATATTAACAGAATATGCTAGATTTGTCAAGGCGGCACATTTTTTCTTAATATTTAATTTATATTTTTAATTTTTATTTATTGCATATATCAGTTATTTTCTTTTCTGACGTTTTGCCTCATATAGCAGAATAGTTGTTGCTATAGCAGCATTTAGTGATTCTACCTGTCCACTCATAGGTATCTTGATTAAACAGTCTGATTTTGATGCTAATTCTTCACTAAGACCATTTGCCTCATTTCCAATTAAAAATGCCGAATCTCTTCTATAATCTTCATCATAATAATCATTCTGTCCATTTAAATGTGCTGCATATGTAATTATTCCACTATTCTTAAGCATTAAAACAGCTTCTACAATATCCTCTACATATACAAATGGCACTCTATATATTGATCCCATAGTAGATCTGATAACCTTAGGATTATAGATATCTACTGTAGCTTTAGACATAATAATAGCATCAACTCCAGCTCCTTCAGAAGTTCTAACAATAGTTCCAAGATTGCCTGGATCCTGAAGATTCTCAAGTACAACAAAAAGTCTTCCAGCTTTTTTTAAATCTGATTCTATAATCTCTCTAAGACTATACTCATGCTGCCTGACAATTGCCATAATTCCCTGCGGAGTTACTGTATCAGATATGTTTTTAAATATCCTGTCACTTACAATAATACACGAATCCGTCTCTGTAAATTCTTCTCTATTAGCTGCATAGAATGATTCTGACAAGTACGTCTTAACCAGCTGACCTTCAGGAATCTCCTGATACATCTTAATTCCCTCGACAATAAAAAGTTTTTCTTTACGCCTAGCGGATGCCTTAGTCTGAAGCCTGATAATATCTTTGATGTTTTGATTACTTTCTGAACTTATCATACTTTCTCCTAGCTGAATACCTTTGCAATCTCTTTGTTATCGCCTATAATAACAAGCATACTTTCTTCTTTAAGAGGTTCATCTGGGTTAATACTTACATTTACATCATCGTTAATTCTTTCAGCAACTATATTAAAACCATATTTTTTACGAATTTCAAGTTCTTTAAGAGTTTTTCCAACCCATTCCTGTCTAATTGGAACTTCAACAATACTAAAATCATCAGACAAATCAATAATATCCATAAAATTGTTAGATGTAAGATTGCGGGCTATTCTAATTCCCATCTCTTTTTCTGGAAAAATAATCTTGTCTGCTCCTACTTTTTTAAGAACAGTTGCATGCACCTCATTCTGTGCTTTTGCAATAATATATGGTACTCCGGCTTCTTTTGACAGGATAGTAGCCATAATAGCTGCCTCAAGATTATCAGCTACCGCTACAACTGAAGCATCAACATTTCCTAGTCCTAATTGCCTCATTACATCAATATCAGCTATATCAGCTCTAACTGCGTATGTAACAACATCAGAAATCTCTTGAATTCTCTCTTGTGACTTATCAATAGCAAGAACACTACCGCCTTCTTTTGAAAACGCTTCTGCAACACTTTTACCGAATTTTCCTAAACCAAAAACTGCAATCTCTCTCATTTTACCTCCATGTTACGACTTTTATTTTGTAATCAACTATCCAACAATAATCTTCTTCTCGGCAAGTTCTCTCCTGTTTGAAGTATCTGTCTTCTTAAGGTTAAATGCCATTGCCATTGTAATTGGTCCGATTCGTCCAATATACATAAGACAAATAATTATCATCTTACCAATTGTTGATAATTCACTAGTAATACCCGTTCCAAGACCTACAGTTGCAATAGCTGAAACGCATTCAAACACAAGGTTCTTAAGTGGAAGGGGTTCCGTAATAGATAATACCGTAATACCCACAAATAGTGCCAACGTATATATTATGAATACTGCCAGACCTGTTCTAATATTGTCGTTACTTATTTTTCTATGAAATAGCTCTGTATCACGCTTTCCTTTTATTACAGATATAACAACAAAGAAAAGCATTGCTACTGTAGTCGTCTTAACACCACCCGCTGTACCAACCGGAGAACCTCCAATAAACATCAGAACTAAGGTAAGTATATAGGTAGCATCTCTCATATTTTGCTGAGCTATTGTAAGAATTCCCGCTGTTCTCGTTGTTACCGCTTGAAAAGCAGATGCCATAAGCTTCTTGTCCGCAGACATATCTCCTATAGTTTCAGGATTAGTAAACTCAAACATAAATATCAATAAGGTTCCTGTAATAATCAAAAATGCTGTGACAGATATTGCAAGTTTTGAATGAAGTGTAAGTCTGCTGAAAAGCTGTCCTCTTATCTTTCCGTTTGCCCTAGCATTTTTAAACACTTTTTTAATATCCCACCATACCATAAAGCCTATACCACCAGTTACTATAAGAAAAATGGTAGTTAAATTAACAATAGGATTAGTAGCGTACTTTTCAAAACTGTTATCTCCTATCAAATCAAGACCTGCATTACAAAATGCAGATATTGAATGAAATATCGAATATACTGTACCTTTTAGTAATCCATATTCAGGAACAAACTGTAATGAGTACATAACTGCTCCAATTAGTTCAACAGCCAGAGTTCCTTTTAAAACTCTTCTAACTAACTTAACTAAACCCTTAAAAGACTCATAATTGTACGATTCTTGAATAACAAGTCTTTCTTTCATAGTAATTCTTCTGCCAAGTGCTATCAGAAGACTGATGCCAAAACATATTACACCTAAACCGCCTAATTGAATCAATATTAAAATGATTACCTTACCAAAAATGCTCCAATGAGAATAAGTAGCTACAGTTGTAAGTCCTGTAACACAAACTGACGTTGTTGATGTAAATACAGCATCAATAAATGGTGTAAAATTACCATCTGCTGATGAAATCGGAAGACTTAACAAGAGTCCTCCTAACAGAATAACTGCCATGAATCCAAAAACTATAATCTGTGTTGTTCCAAGTTTCCATTTTTTGGATGCAATCGACACTCTATCATTTACCATATCTATTTTAGCACACTTGTGCTTTTTACCTCGCTAACATTCTGCTAACATCAAACTGATATTCAGAAATGTCTTTCTTCATTGCTAATGCTTCATCTATTTCAAAGTCTACATACTGTCCATTGGCATATGCTACAACTCTGTTGCTTTTACCTTCACATAGTAAATCAACTGCATATGAACCCATAATTGATGCATAAACTCTATCTTTACATGTTGGGCTTCCACCTCTTTGCATATGTCCAAGAATGGTTGCTCTTGTCTCCATACCTGTTGCAGCTTCAATTCTCTTAGCCATACTTGCTGAATGACCAATTCCTTCTGCATTTACAATAATATGATGTTTCTTGCCTTTTTTTCTACTCTCAATAATATGATTAATAATCTTTTGCTCATCATTGTCATATCTCTCTGGTAAAAGAATATCTTCAGCTCCATTAGCAATACCACACCATAATGCTATATATCCAGCATGTCTTCCCATAACCTCAATAATGCTGCATCTTTCATGTGATGTTGATGTATCTCTGACTTTATCAATAGCTTCCATCGCGGTATTAACTGCTGTATCAAAACCTATTGTATAATCTGTACATGCAATGTCAAGATCAATTGTTCCCGGAACACCAATTGTATTAATTCCAAGATGAGAAAGCTTCTGAGCTCCTCTGAATGAACCGTCTCCGCCGATTACAACAAGTCCATCAATTCCATTTTTCTTACAGATATCTGCTGCCTTCTTCTGACCTTCTTCAGTTCTAAATTCTTCACATCTTGCAGTATAAAGAATAGTTCCACCCTTCTGAATTGTATCTGATACGCTATGCGCATCCATATCTATAATCTCTTCGCTAAGAAGTCCCTGATATCCTTTCATAATACCTTTTACAGTCTTACCATTAGCTATTGCGGTTCTAACAACTGCTCTTATCGCTGCGTTCATTCCAGGTGCATCACCACCACTTGTTAATACGCCGATAGTCTTAATCTCTTTTGCCATAAATAACGCCTCCATAACACTAATAATAGTTTATATTTCATTGCCTGTAATCTTTCTTATTGTAATCCATTTACAAAATGGTTTCAATAGAATGAATTATACTACTTTTATATTATTCAGTCCATATTTTTCGCCTAACTTTTCAATGAGCTCTGCATTGGCATTAACATTGCGGCTTCTTGGAAATACTTTCTTAGACTTTTCTTTCTCTAAATAAACTGTAACCGTATCATTTCCATCTGAATCTGCAAGCAATTCAAGTAATTCCTGCTCTTTTTGAAAATAATCCTCTTTATCAGGAAATTTTATCCATAAATTGACAGGCATTTTATCAAAAGAAATCAGCTTTTCGCATATAACTTTTCCCTGTTCTTCATCATTAAATGTTGCTTTTCCTCTTACAAAGACTCTATTATCTGCTATTATTTCCTGTCTGTTGCTCTCATAATCTCTTGGAAAAATAATAACTTCAACACTTCCAAGTAAATCTTCAATTGTAACAAATGCCATCGTCTTGTTGTTCTTAGTAGTCTTTATAGTAATTCCAGTAATAATACCACCAATTGTAACATTTTTATTATCATCAATCTTAGGCTCTTCTCCATCTTCAACAACAAAATCAGTCGAAATATTAGTTATATGCTTTCTCCACTTAGATTCTACCTCTTCTAGAGGATGTCCACTTAAATATACACCAAGCACCTCTTTTTCAAATGCAAGAATCTCACCTTTTGTATATTCTCCTACATTAGGAAGCTTAACTTCAAAATCTTCTTTTTCCTCTTCTCCTGCAAGTTCAAAAAGACTCATCTGTCCAGCAATAATATTCTTTTTTTGTTGATTTGTAGCCTCCATTATAGATACATACGCCATCATAAACTGTTTTCTGCTTCCTCCGAGGCTGTCAAGTGCTCCTGCTTTTATAAAGCTTTCAACAGTTCTTTTATTAACTTCCTTACCGGATAATCTTTCAATAAAATCTTGAAGACTATTATATCTTCCATGGTTTTTTCTCTCTTCTACAATAGAATCAATTACTGATTTTCCAACACTTTTAAGTGCTGAAAGTCCATATCTTATATGATTACCATTTACTGAAAATCCACTCTCACCTTCATTGATATCAGGCGGTAAGATTTCAATTCCAAGTTGTCTGCAAGTTAAAATATATTCTGATACTTTACTAGTATTATCAATAACTGAACTCATAAGTGCAGCCATAAACTCCACTGGATAGTAATATTTTAGATAAGCTGTCTGATATGTAACAACAGCATAGGCTGCGGCATGTGACTTATTAAATGCATACTGCGCAAAATCTATCATATCATCATAAATCTGATTAGCAACTGCCTCATCAATTCCATTTTTAATACATCCCGGAACATTTTCTTCCTCATTACCATATACAAAGCTTTGACGTTCTTTTTCCATAACGTAAGCCTTTTTCTTTGACATAGCTCTTCTTAAAAGATCGCTTCTTCCTAGAGTATACCCTGCAAGGTCACGAACTATCTGCATAACCTGTTCCTGATATACGATACAGCCATGTGTTGGCTCAAGTATAGGAATAAGCTGAGGGCATGAATATGTAATAGCTTCTGAGCTATTTTTTCCCTTAAGATACTTAGGTATAAAGTCCATAGGACCCGGTCTATACAAAGCTATACCAGCTATAATATCTTCAAGGCTGTCCGGCTTTAATTCTTTCATAAAGCTTTTCATTCCAGCACTTTCAAGCTGAAAAACACCCTCTGTTTTTCCCGTTCCTATAGAGGCAAGAACATTTTTATCATTATAATCTATATTCATTAGTTCAAGCTTAATTGAATTACTCTTTTCTGCAAGTCTAACCGCATTTTGTATAACTGTAAGTGTACGCAATCCAAGAAAATCCATCTTTAGCAGACCAAGTTCTTCTAAAGTGGTCATAACGAATTGTGTTGTAAGTGTTCCATCACTTGATCTCGATAAAGGGACATATTCATCAACAGATTTCTGGCTGATAAGTACTCCTGCAGCATGCATAGAAGTATGTCTTGGCAGACCTTCAAGTCTCTTCGACATATCAATAAGATATTTAATCTCCTGATTACTTTCATATAGGTTTTTAAATTCCATATTTATTGACAGAGCCTTATCTATAGTCATATTTAAATCATTCGGAATCATCTTCGCTATAGTCGAAACCTGAGCATATGGCATATCAAGCGCTCTACCTACATCTCTAATAACACCTTTTGCTGCCATTGTTCCAAATGTTACAATCTGAACAACCCTGTCTTTACCATATTTATTCATTACATATTCAATAACTTCCTGTCTTCTTTCCACGCAAAAATCAATATCAATATCAGGCATTGATACTCGTTCTGGATTAAGAAATCTTTCAAACAGTAAGTTATACTTAATAGGATCAATATCTGTAATTCCAAGCGTATATGAAACAACGCTTCCTGCTGCTGAGCCACGTCCAGGGCCTACCATTATGTCATTTTTCTTTGAAAAGAATATAAAATCCCAAACTATTAAAAAGTAATCAACATAACCCATTTTATTGATTACTGACAATTCATATTCCAGTCTTTCTTCTAACTCATTAGCTTTTTCCCCATATCTTTGCTTTAATCCTTTAAAGCAGAGATATCTTAAATATTCCCAAGAAGTATATCCTTCTGGCACATCATATTTAGGGAGTTTTGTAACACCAAATTCTATCTCAACATTACATCTTTGCGCAATCTTATGTGTATTCTCAAGTGCATTTAATGCATAAGGAAATAAAGCCGCCATCTCTGCTTCGGATTTGCAGTAATACTGACCGCCTTCATATCGCATTCTGTTCTCATCTGTTACTATTTTATTAGTCTGAATACACAACAATATATCATGTGCTGCAGCATCTTCTGCATAAGTATAATGAATATCATTTGTAGCCACTAAATCTATATTAAGCTCTTTGCTCATTCTAAGCAAATGCTGATTAACATTTTTTTGTTCTGGAATACCATGATCCTGTAATTCCAAAAAGAAATTACCTTTTCCAAATATTCCTTCATACCTTTTTGCCGATTTGACAGCTTCTTCATACATGCCTCTTTGAATCCATCTTTGAACTTCACCTGCCAGACATGCACTTAACGCAATTATACCTTCTGAATATTGTTCTAATATTTCATAATCAACTCGTGGCTTATAATAAAATCCATCCACAAAGCCTTTGGAAACAATCTTCATAAGGTTCTTATATCCTATATTATTCTCTGCAAGTAAAACCATATGATAATATCTGTCTTCGCTTGCATTTGCTTCTTTATCAAATCTTGAACCAGGTGCCACATAAACTTCACAGCCAAGGATAGGCTTTATGCCCTCTTCCCTGGCTGCTCTGTAAAAATCTATAACACCGTACATTACACCATGGTCGGTGATTGCTACGCTGTCCATTCCCAATTCTTTTACTCTTTTTACAAGCTCTCTAATCTTACTTGAACCATCAAGAAGACTGTACTCAGTATGGACGTGTAAATGGGTAAATGCCATATCTTATCCTCCTGCTCCTCAAAGACCTGTATCTCATTGGAAGCAATTACTGCTGTTTACTTAAATAGCTCTCTATTCCTTCAATAGCAGCTTCTTCATCTGAACCTTCAGCTGAAACAAGAACTTTCTCTCCTGCTGCTAAGCCTAATGTCATCATTCCCATAATACTTTTAGCATTTACTTTTTTATTCTCACATTCTAAATAAATTGAGCTTTCAAACTGACTAGCTACCTGTACTAACATTGCAACTGGTCTAGCTTCTAAACCTGTTTGAATTTCAATTATCATGTCCTTTGATACCATTTTTTTCCTCCTTGTTCTAACGCAGGCCTTCAGCAATATCGCTGAGCTTTCTCAGCCTGTGGTTGACACCTGATTTACCTACAGGTGGTTCTAGCAGCATGCCTAGTTCCTTAAGCGAAGCCTCAGGATTTTCTAATCTGACAAGTGCCATTTCTTCCAAGCCATCTGATAGCTTGGATAAGCCTATTGTTTCCTTAATGTAACGAATGTCATCTATCTGTTTGATAGCAGCAGAAACGGTTTTATTAATGTTGGCCGTCTCACAATTGACCTTTCTATTAACAGAATTCCTCATTTCTTTTAGAATTCGTACATTCTCAAGTTCCATAAGAGACACATGTGCCTCCATAACATTCAGAATTTCAACAATTCCAGAACCTTCTTTAATGTATACCACAAAATGCTTCTTTCTTTCAACTATTTTCGCATCTATTTGAAAAGAAACTATAATCTTTTGTAGCTGCTCAGCTTTTTTCATGGTGCTACACACAATCTCAAAATGATAAAATTTCTCTGGATCACTTATGGAGCCTGTTGCTAAATATGCTCCTCTGATAAATGCTCTTTTACAGCATTGGTTCATAATAACAACATTATCTACTATAGACATATTCTCATTAATTTCGCCATCAGAGTCCAGCAGCTTAGTTGACGTAAGAATATCTATTGTATCTTTATGACTCTTTACAGAAATAGTATATGTCCTACTCTTCTTTAAATATGTATTTTGTCTAATTGAAATTTCAGTTCTAATATTAAATGTTTTCTTGAGTAATGTAAAGTACTTTCTAGCAACTGCTATATTTTCAGTATGAACTTTAATTGAATATCTATCATCTTCTGAAATTGTAATTCTTCCGCAAAGGCTGACTATTGCTGCTATTTCTGCTATTTGACAATGTCTGGCTGTACTTACTTGTTTTGATAATTCATCTTTTACATTACTTGAAAATGACATCTTTATACCTTTATTTCTTTCTTTTTGCGTCTTTGTCTATATCTCTATGATGAATATTAATACCATATTCATCCTGATTTTGCAATAATTGGTACAGCTTATTAGCAATAGTAACTGATCTATGTTTGCCACCTGTACATCCTATGCTGATAACCAACTGATTTTTACCTTCTTTTATATAATTAGGAATAAGAAATGTAATCATATCCTTAAGTTTATTAAGAAATTCAGTTGAAATTTCTGAACTCATAACATAATCCTGTACAATTTTATCATTGCCAGTAAGAACCTTAAGTTCATCAACATAATATGGGTTAGGCATAAACCTTACATCAAAAACTAGATCCGAATCTGATGGTATTCCATATTTAAAGCCAAATGACATGATTGTAACAATTAAGTTTTTAAAATCTTTGTTTTGTACAAAAATGTGTTCTAATTCAGCTCGTAGCTCTCTTGTCAGAATCATACTCGTATCTATAATATAATCAGCTCTTTCCTTAAGGAAATCCAATTTACTACGTTCTTCCTTTATCCCCTCATCTACTCTTCCCTCTGCACTAAGAGGATGTATTCTTCTAGTCTCTTTAAATCTCTTTATTAATATCTCGTCAGCAGCATCGAGATAAAGAATCTCATGCTCATAACCTGACCTTCTGGCTTTCTCTAACACATCTTCTAATTCCGTAAGAGCCTGACCACTCCTAATGTCAATTCCTAATGCAACCATCTTAATCTCTGATGATGGATGAAAAGCCATTTCTGCAAATTTATTAATCAATGAAATCGGAAGGTTATCTACGCAGAAAAAACCTATATCTTCAAGAATCTTTAATGCTGTACTTTTACCTGCTCCAGACATTCCTGTAACAATAACAAATCTCATAACTTCTTCTTTCCTGCGTTTCTATACGCAAACTCTCTTCATTACATACATTTTATATAATCTATCCTATAATTTTAACTTCTGGTTCTAATGTAACTCCTGATATATCCTTAACCTTAGATATTACATCGGTAATAATTTTTTCTATCTCACTGGCAGTTGCATTGTCTGCATTAATAACAAAACCACAATGCTTCTGTGAAACCATAGCTCCACCTACTGTGTATCCTCTAAGTCCTGCATCCTCAATGAGTTTACCTGCATAATATCCTTCTGGACGTTTAAATGTGCTTCCTGCGCTTGGAAATTCAAGCGGCTGCTTAGTTCTTCTCCTATTAGCAAAATCTTCTTGTTTAGCCTTAATATCTGACTGATTACCCATTTTCAAGTTGAGTTTTGCACTAATTACAATGTATTTTTTTTCTTGAATTATACTATTTCTATAAGACAATTTTAATTCATCAGCTTTTAAAACTATTATATTGCCTTTATTATCTATAACTTCAGCCGATTCTAAAATATCTTTCATTTCACCATCATATGCTCCTGCATTCATGCACACTGCTCCTCCTAATGTTCCAGGAATTCCAGATGCAAATTCAAATCCTGTGAGTGACTTTTCATAAATGCATTTGGCTAAACGCGACAAAAGAATGCCTGCACCTGCTGTCACATGACATCCTTCTATATTAACCTCACTAAGCTTGTTTCCAATATTGATAATAATTCCCTGATATCCTCTATCTCTAACTAGTAAATTGCTTCCATTGCCTGTCACATAATGTTCTAGTTCATTAGCTCTAACATAATTAAGCACATCTAAAAGTTCCTTTTTATTCTCTGGTGTAACAAAGTAATCAGCTTTACCGCCTGCTCTAAACGTTGTATGAATAGACATCGGTTCATCTTTTTTCACATTAGAATCTCCCAAAATCTCACACAGCTCACTATAAATAATATCAGGCATCATATTCCTCCATTCTGAGGCGACTCATCTCATTGTTATCGCCATTGCAGCGCCGCCATATATTCCTGCATCATTTCCCAGTTCTGCCAACTTAAATTGTACATTCCTGCAAGGTAAAAATGCCTGCCTTTCAAAACTTTCTTTTATTCCATCAATCAGATATTGGCCTGCCCTGCTGACACCGCCACCTATAACTATAGCTTCAGGATTAACAACTGATGCAACATTTGCTAATGCATTACCCAGACAATCAAACACAATTTTCATAATATCTTTTGCAGCCTGATCGCCGCCTTTTGCACAATCTAAAACATCCTTTGCTGTATAATTTTTAATGTCAACCAGCTTTGATTCCACTTTATTCTTAGCAAAATATCTATCCGCTTGTTTTACAATTCCTGTTGCAGAAGCTACCTGTTCCAGACATCCCGTTTTACCACAGGTACACTGTTCTGTTACAAATGATGCTATTGGCATATGACCAATCTCACCTGCTGCTCCATTAGAACCATTAACAATATTACCATCGATGATAACACCACCGCCAACTCCGGTTCCAAGTGTTACCATAACCATATCCTTATATCCACGTCCACCACCACTTGTTATCTCGCCAAGTGCTGCTACATTTGCATCATTTGATGCCTTAACTTTTATTCCATCAAGCATCTTCGACAACTTATGCGTAATGTTAAACACATCCCACCCAAGATTTACGCATCTTAGAACTGTTCCATCCGAAACAACAGGACCTGGTACTCCAATTCCAACACCTATAACATCAGAATTGTTATATCCCAATTCTTTAATTGTATGATTAATATATGCACAAATATCATCAAGGATAAAACTTCCTCCCTCTTCTTTTCTGGTTAAAAGTTCATCCTTTTGAATTAGTTTACAATCACTATCAAATACACCTGTCTTTATTGTTGTTCCTCCAACATCTATACCAAAACAGATCTTACTCATTAGTCTTAGTCCTCCTTGTGAGCGCCAAGATTCTTCTGAACACGATTATAAAGCTCTTGAGCCGCATTGTATCCCATCTTCTTCTGACGATGATTAACAGCTGCTGTCTCAACGATAATAGCAAGGTTACGGCCTGGTCTTATAGGAATTGAATGGCATACTACTTTATTGCCAAGGAACTCTGTATACTGTTCTTCAAGACCAAGTCTGTCATATTCTTTATCTCTGTTCCACTCTTCTAATTTGATAACCATATCAATGCCCTGTGTCTCTTTAACACTTTCAACACCAAATAATGTCTTAACATCAATTATGCCTATTCCTCTAAGTTCTATGAAATGTCTTGTAATATCAGGTGAAGTTCCAATCAAAGTCTCATCGCTTACTCTGTGAATCTCTACTACGTCATCAGTTACAAGTCTATGTCCACGTTTAATAAGTTCAAGTGCAGCTTCGCTTTTACCAATACCACTCTCGCCCATTATCAACACACCTTCACCGTAAACATCAACTAATACTCCATGAATTGTAATACATGGTGCCAGCTGAACATTCATCCATCTGATTATCTCTGCCATAAATGATGATGTGACTGTCTCTGTTGAAAGAACTGGAACTCCATACTTATTAGCTGCTTCCAGACATTGTACATCTGGCAGCATGGCTCTACAAAATATTATACATGGTATATTACTTGACATAAGCTTATCATATATAACTTCTTTTCTTTCTTTATCAAGTTGTTCCAAATATGTGTATTCTACATATCCTACCACCTGAACTCGCTCGTGATCAAAATGGTCAAAATATCCAGCTAATTGAAGCGCTGGTCTGTTAATATCTGGCATTGTAATCTCAATCTTTGTTACGTCAATATCTGGTGTTAAATTCTTAAGATGATAATTGTCAATAATTTTCTGTAATTTTACTGTCTGCATTGTTTCATCCTCCACGTTTTTTTGTATATTGTTAGTATACAATAAATAATATTAAAATACAATCTAGTGAAAGAAATTGTATACATTTTCGGCAGATAACTGATTCATTCCAGGAACCTGCTTTAGCTCTTCTATTTCAGCATTTTTAATGTTTTCAAATGTCACAAATTTCTTCATTAAAGCTCTTCTTCTAGATGGTCCTATTCCATCAATATCGTCAAGTATCGAATGCACCTGATTCTTGCTTCTAAGATTCCTATGATACTCAATTGCAAATCTATGTGCCTCATCCTGAATTCTTGTGATAAGCTTAAATGCCTCTGAATTCCTATCTATTGGTATCTCTTCATTATTATAATACAAGCCTCTGGTTCTATGATTATCATCTTTAACCATACCGCAAACTGCAATGTGTAAATTTAAACTTTCAAGAACTCTTAAAGCTACATTAACCTGTCCTCGTCCACCATCCATCATTATTATATCCGGAAATGTCGTAAAACTTCCAAGTTCTTTAGCCATATTTTTTTCTTCCAGTTCTTTCATTTCTTCTAATCCATGTGTAAATCTTCTTGTAAGAACTTCTTCCATGCTCTTATAATCATCTGAACCTTTTACCCATTTTATCTTGAATTTGCGGTAATCATTCCGTTTAGGCTTTCCGTCTTCATATACAATCATTGAACCCACTGATTCAAATCCACTGATGTTTGATATATCAAAAGCTTCCATTCTTCTGACATCTGAAACTCCTATAAGCTCACCTATATCCTTTGCAGCTCCTATTGTTCTCTCTTTTTCTCTCTTGATTTTTTCTCTATCTTGTTCAAGAACCATAGCTGCATTCTTTATGGCAAGTTCAACCATTTTCTCTTTTTCACCCTTTATCGGTTTTCTAATTGTAACCTTTTGTCCACGTTTTCCAGTTAACCACTCAGAAATAACTAATATCTCCTCTTCGTCAATATCTTCCTGCACTAATAGTTCTCTTGGAATAAAAGGTGTTCCTGCATAATATTGTTTGATAAAGCTTGTAAGTATCTGTTTTCCTGTATCTCCAGGTGCCACTGATAAATGAAAATGTTCTCTTCCAAGCAGCTTTCCCCCTCTGATAAAAAACACTTGAACTACTGCATCATAAAGGTCTTTGGAGTAAGCAATAATATCTCTGTCTTCCATTTCGCTTGAAGTAATCTTCTGTTTTTGCGACACTTGATTAACACTTGTTAGTAAATCTCTGTATTCAGCTGCCTCTTCATATTTCATATCCTCGGCTGCCTGCTGCATTTTATGTTCTAAAATACCCCGCACTTTGCTATAATTGCCATTCAAGAAATCAATTACACCTTTTATTGATTCAGAGTACTTTTCTTTATCTATATATCCCTGACAAGGGGCTGCGCACTGCTTAATATGATAATTAAGGCATGGTCTTCCTATTCCTGTATCTCTCGGAAGAACTCTGTTGCATGTTCTAACCTTATATAATTTTCTAAGTAATTCTATTGTATCCTTTACTGCACCAACGCTTGTATAAGGACCATAGTACTTGGATTTGTCCTTCTTCATTGAACGTGCAAGCATTATTCTGGGGAATTCTTCGTGTACCGTAACCTTTATGTATGGATAACTCTTGTCATCCTTTAACATTGTATTATACTTTGGTCTATGCTCTTTTATAAGATTGCATTCTAAAATAAGAGCCTCTAGCTCAGAATCAGTAACAATATACTCAAATCTCTTGATTCTTGAAACCATTTGCTCTATCTTAGGTGTTTTTTTTGTACTTTTTCTAAAATACTGACGCACTCTGTTTTTAAGACTAATTGCCTTTCCAACATATATTATCTCGTCAGTTTCATCATGCATAAGATATACTCCCGGTTGTCCCGGGAGCTTCTTTAATTCTTCATCAATATTAAACATTTTCACTATTATCTACTGATTCTACAGTCTGTTCCAAATCAACTTGTTGCACTTCTTCCTCTTCTTTCAAATCTTCTGCTTGAGGATTCTTAATTCTATTGTAAATTTCCATAAATTCTTTACCGGTAATTGTCTCTTTTTCAAATAAAAATTCTGCAATCTTATCAAGTACTTCTCTGTTATCTGCAAGTATGCTCTGCGCTTTGGAATAACATTCTTTCAGTAATGCTTTAACCTCATCATCAACCTCTGCTGCAGTTCTATCACTACAATCCAATACTGTTCTTCCTGATAAATATTGATTTTCAACTGATTCTAAACTCATCAGTCCGAATTTTTCTGACATTCCATACTGGGCTATCATAGCTCTCGCTATCTTAGTTGCCTTTTCCATATCATTAGAAGCACCTGTTGTAACAGTATCAAATATAAGTTCTTCAGATGCTCTTCCACCTAAAAGTGTTACGATTCTTGCCATAAGTTCATCTTTAGACATAAGATACTTCTCTTCTTCTGGTACCTGCATAACATAACCAAGTGAACCCATTGTTCTAGGTACTATAGTAATCTTTTGTACAGGTTCTGCATTCTTCTCTACGGCTGTAATAAGTGCATGTCCAACTTCATGATATGCAACTGTTCTCTTTTCTTCACTGCTAAGGATTCTATCTTTTTTCTCTTTACCTGCTATAACAACTTCAACTGATTCAAACAGGTCATCCTGTGATATAGCTTGTCTGCCATGCTTTACAGCATTAATTGCTGCTTCATTAATCATATTTGCTAAATCTGAGCCTACTGCTCCTGATGTAGCAAGACCAATGGCATCCAAGTCTACTGTCTCATCCATAGCAACATTCCTTGAATGTACCTTAAGAGTCTCTATTCTTCCTTTTAAATCTGGCTTGTCAACTATAATTCTTCTATCAAATCTGCCTGGGCGTAAAAGTGCATGATCTAATACCTCTGGTCTATTAGTAGCTGCAAGAATAAGCAGTCCTTTTGATGTATCAAATCCATCCATCTCTGAAAGAAGCTGATTAAGTGTCTGCTCCCTCTCGTCATTGCCTCCGCCATATTTAGAATCACGGCTCTTACCTATAGCATCAATCTCGTCAATAAATATGATACAAGGTGCTGACTGCTGTGCCTGTTTAAATAAATCTCTAACTCTTGAAGCACCAACGCCTACAAACATCTCAACAAAATCTGAACCTGACAGTGAAAAGAATGGTACATTTGCTTCTCCTGCTACAGCTTTTGCGAGAAGAGTCTTTCCTGTTCCGGGAGGTCCTACTAGCAAAGCTCCTTTAGGTAATTTTGCTCCAATCTTTGCATATTTTCCTGGATTATGCAGGAAGTCTACTATCTCATTTAAAGACTCTTTCGCTTCTTCTTGTCCAGCAACATCCTTAAATGTAACTCCTGTAGCTTTTTCAACATAAATCTTGGCATTGGACTTTCCAACGCCCATCATTCCGCCTCCCTTTGAGACTTTTCTCATAAGAAGCGCCATTACTCCATATATTAATACAATAGGTAAAATCCAGACAAGGAAGAAATCAAGTATTGATGACTTAGAATCCTGTGCTTCTGCTGTAAATTCTATGCCTTTTTCCTTAAGTAATGGAACTAAATCTTCATCATTAATAGCTGTAGTCCAATATGTATACTGAACAAGACTATTGGTTGTTGAATCCTTAGGTGTTCCTATAATTCTATTATTGGAATTAGAAAATTCAACCTTTATTATATCTCCACTCTCTATTTTATCATAAAACTCGCTATACTTAAGCTCTTCTGTAGTAGCACTCTCATACATACTAGACATTAAACTCATACCCAAAAGTGTAATCAGTCCAGCTATTACAAAAACTATTATGGTTTGATTCCTTTTGGGTTTTTTATTTTTATCCTTATCCTTTAAATCGTTGTTATCCATTGTAACCTCTTCTCTTTCTATTTTTAATGTACCATCATTTTTATTTAATAAAGCTATTATAGAATTAGTTTCTCCATAAATCAATATTGATATTGTGAATTTTCGTACATAATTATAAACCTTTCATAAATTCCTATATATTAAGCACATATTTTTGTATATATTTTTTTCAAATACAACTAGAAATATCTTGTCCTAGGATGTATAATGTATCTTTAAAATGCATTAAGTATGTTCTTAACATATAAATACATTTAAATTAATTTACTAATAATAATAATCAACATAAATCAAGGAGGGCTTACAATGCCAGTAAAATACGTATTTGTAACAGGCGGAGTTGTATCAGGATTAGGTAAAGGAATCACTGCTGCTTCACTTGGACGTCTATTAAAGTCTCGTGGTTACTCAGTAACTATGCAAAAATTTGATCCATATATTAATATTGATCCAGGTACAATGAATCCTATTCAGCATGGTGAAGTATTTGTAACAGATGACGGAGCAGAAACTGACTTGGATTTAGGTCATTATGAGAGATTCATAGATGAAAGCCTTACAAAGAATTCTAATGTAACTACTGGTAAGATTTACTGGTCTGTTCTTTCAAAAGAAAGACGCGGCGACTTTGGTGGAGGAACTGTTCAGGTTATTCCTCATATTACTAATGAAATCAAAAGCCGTTTTCATAGAAACTATACTACAACCGAAACCGAAATTGCTATTATTGAAGTTGGCGGTACTGTAGGTGATATTGAAAGTCAACCTTTCCTTGAATCTATTCGTCAGTTCCAACATGATGTAGGACGTGAGAATGCTATTCTTATCCATGTTACTCTTATTCCTTACCTTAAATCATCAGGTGAGATGAAGACAAAACCTACTCAGGCAAGTGTTAAAGAGTTACAGGGAATGGGAATTCAGCCTGATATTATAGTATGCCGTTCAGAACATCCTCTTGACCAGCTATTAAAAGATAAAATCGCTTTATTCTGCAATGTACCTAACAATCATGTTCTTCAGAATCTTGATGTTGATGTACTTTATGAAGCACCACTTGCAATGGAGAATGAGCATCTTGCTCAGGTTGCATGTGAATGTTTAAATCTTTCATGTCCAGAGCCTGATTTAAAGGAATGGACAGATATGATTAACACTATTAAAACAGCTACTAATACTGTAAAGATTGCTCTTGTTGGCAAATATATCTCTCTTCATGATGCATATATAAGTGTAGTTGAATCTTTAAAACATGGTGCATGGGCGAATAATTACTCTGTAGATATTAAATGGATTGATTCTGAGACTCTTACATCTGAAAATGCTTCCGAACAACTTGGTGATGTTTCTGGTATTCTTGTTCCTGGTGGTTTTGGTGACCGCGGTATCGACGGTAAGATTGAGGCTATTAGATATGCCCGTCAGAATAATATTCCTTTCCTTGGACTTTGTCTTGGAATGCAGCTTGCTATAGTAGAATTTGCAAGAGATGTTGCTGGCTTTGCTGATGCGCATAGTGTTGAACTTGCTCCTGATACTACTCATCCCGTTATTCACCTTATGCCAGATCAAAACGGTGTTGAAGACCTTGGTGGAACATTAAGACTTGGTAGTTATCCATGTGTACTTGATAAGAATTCCAAAGCATTTGCGTTATATGGTGAAGAAACAATTCACGAAAGACACAGACATCGTTATGAAGTTAATAATGATTACAGAAATGTATTAACTGAAAATGGTATGATTTTATCTGGTATGTCACCTGATGGTAGAATTGTTGAGATGATAGAGCTTAAAAATCATCCTTGGTTTGTTGCTACTCAGGCACACCCTGAACTTAAGTCAAGACCTAACAGACCACACCCATTATTCAAAGGCTTCCTTAAAGCTTCTATTGACAATTTAAACAAATAAATGTATTTACCTTATAATAACTAATAGGAGAGCTGTTGTACCGCCCATAGCGTACACAGCTCTTTGCTTTATCACACATACTTTACACATACTTATAGGAGAAAATTTAATATGCTCTTTGATAAATCCGCTCTTAAGAAATTAATACTTCCACTAATAATAGAACAAGTTTTGGCTCTAACTGTTGGAATGGCAGATGTAATGATGGTTTCCTCTGTTGGTGAAGCAGCTATATCTGGTGTTTCTCTTGTCGATATGATTAACAACCTACTAATTGCCATATTTGCCGCTCTGGCAACTGGTGGTGCAGTAATAACTGCACAATACATAGGAGCCAAAGATTTTTCAAGAGCTACTGAATCCTCAAAGCAAGTTCTAATTATAGCTTTGGTAATATCATTAGGAATAATGTCATTATGCCTAGTGTTTAAACACTTCATTCTATCACTTTTATTTGGCAAAATAACCAATACTGTTATGTCAAATGCTTTAACCTATTTTTATATTTCTGCCTTATCCTATCCATTTCTAGCTGTATATAATGCCAGTGCCGCACTATTTAGGGCTATGGGCAATTCAAAAATATCCATGAAGATTTCAGTTATTATGAATATTATTAATATCTCTGGCAATGCTTTTTGTATTTACATATTAAAATTGGATATAGCTGGTGTTGCTATTCCTTCCCTTATTTCAAGAATATTTGCTTGTATTGTTATGTTCTCACTATTATATAGCTCTAAAAATATTATTCATTTTAGTAATTTCAGGTTTATTCCGAATTGGCAAATGATTAAAAAGATTCTATATATTGGTATTCCGAGTGGTATTGAAAGTGGTATTTTTCAGCTTGGCCGTGTGCTTGTAGTCAGTATTATTGCTGGTTTTGGTACAGTTCAAATTGCCGCAAATGCTGTAGCAAATAGTATAGATGGACTGGGATGCATTGCTGGTCAGGCAATGAGCTTAGCCATGATTACTGTTATTGGTCAATGTGTTGGTGCTAATGACGAAAAACAAGTAGTATACTATACTAAGCGGTTAACTAAGATTACATATATTATTACATTTATTATTAATTCAACTATTCTTTTAACTCTTCCTCTTATACTCAATATATTTGAATTATCAGCAGATACACGGAAGCTTGCATATATTCTAATCTTTCTTCATAATGGATTTGCTATGCTATTATGGCCATCTGCGTTCACACTTCCAAATGCCTTAAGAGCATGTAATGATGTAAAATATCCAATGGTTATGTCCATTTTTTCAATGTTTGCATTTAGAATCGTTTTAAGTCTAATAATCGGAGTATACTTTGCACTTGGTGCCATTGGTGTATGGATTGCAATGATTGTAGATTGGATATTTAGAGCCGGTGCCTTTATAATAAGATTTTACAAAACGCATCCTCATATTCTTCAATCTTAGAATATACCCGAAGAAGTTCTCCTACGCTCCATGCTTGGGCAAAACATCCGCGTGATTCAGTCTGGTACTGACCATCATATATTTCAGGAAGTTGACCTATACACCCCTCACGTAACCAGGCTTTTATAGGCTCCAACTGTCTTTTAATCGTTTCTATTGCTTGTTTCTTATCTGGATGATGATGAAGATAAGCAAGATAATATGCTCCTAATGGAAATACCCATACTGTACCCTGATGATAAGCCATATCTCTCTCAAATTGTTTACCTATATATCTAGGATGAAATTCTTTGTCTTCTAACCCTAATGTTCTAAGTCCGCAGTTAGTATACAGTTTTTCATACACTGTATTCAATATGTTTTCCGCTTTTTTTGAATCAATTATTGTAAATGGCATAGACAATGCCCATATCTGATTACACCTGATTTTTTCATCCTGTTTTTCACCTGATACTACATCTTTTAAGCATTTCATTCTTTCATCATAGAATTTCTCATTAAAACTCTTTTTTACAAGGTTAGCTAATTCAATATACTTTTTACCTATTTCTTGTTTTCTATTTAATAAACTTGTAAAACAATTCATTACTTTTAAAGCATTATACCAATATGCATTTATTTCTACTGGTTTACCATGCCTAGGAGTTGGAAGAACATTTTCTATTCTGACATCCATCCATGTAACCTGATCTTCACCGCTTCCCGCTATTATCAGTCCATCTTCATCCATTTTGATATTATAGTCTGTTCCATTAATATAATATTGTACTATTTGCTCCATAGTTTCATAACATTCTTGAACAAACTCTTTATCGCCAGATGCTTTAAAATATTCATATACGGCATTAATATATAGCAGTGCTGCATCAGCAGTATTATACATAGGTTCATCTTCACCCTCTGGAAATAGATTAGGCATTAATCCCTTTCTACAATACTGCATAAATGTTCTAAGAATACTCTTAGTAACATCAAATCTCTTAGTTGCCATTGTGCAGCCTGTAATGGCAATCATAGTATCCCTTCCCCAATCCTCAAAGAATGGGTAGCCTGCAATTATTGTTTTACATTTTGTGGAATCCCTATAGCTTACAAACTTATCTGCGCTTATAACTAAAGTTTTCGATACCTCATCTTTAAGTTTTGAAACCTCTATTAGCTTTAAAAGTCTGTTTTTTTCTTCTTGTATTAACTGTAATGTTTTAGAGATTGGATTACATTTTTCATAAGTATCATTCATACTATATATTATGGCTAGGTATTCTGATGTTTTTGATGTATACGTAATTGTATGATTTTTTATACCATAGCCATATGATATTCTTCCATCTCTGTCATCAAGCGGATAATAAATATTATCATCACAAGAAGTCTCATGTTCTATAATGGTTCCATTAGTGTGGTAATTAAGAGTTATACCATTGCTTGATATGTTGTTTGGTGTTATCTTAAATGTTTGTTTCTTAAGTGGTGTCGTACCTTTAGGAGCAAAATACATTAACGGCTCTACAGACAATGTTATTTTTTTATTGCAGGGATTTTCAATTTTATAAAGAATAGCTACGGTATTTTCACCATTAACCATAACTATCGTTTTTATAATCTGAATTCCCTCTACCATAAATGTCCACTCTGGAAGATACTCATAAGTAAAACTATCAAGGTATCTAAAGCCAGTTTTATTGTTAGAAGATTCAAGATATTCCTGGCTTGACAGCTCATATGTTTTTTTTCCTGTGATGAGAGAATCATACATATTAGCAATCAGATTATACCTTTTATTTGGTGCCTTAATGGACGCCATCATAATAGATGAGTCTATTCTCGCATTAGCACCAGTTATGCTAAGTGAGGAAAAACCTCCCAAACCATTTGCAAGAAGATAACATTTTTCACGACTTCGCTCTATGCTAGTCCAATCATTTTTTCCAAAAACATATCTCATGTGTGCCTCCTATGCAGTGAGTACTACGATTCCGTACGCTGGAAGATTCAGGGTATCTCCCTTTATTCCAGCTTCTTCCTTACCAGTCATAAGGCTTTCAGCTATCCTATAACCATCTTTCATAAGATTAATCGCCTTTTCCTCATTACTGATATTATATATTACATATATTGTGTTCTTATTGTATTCTTTCTTAATAGCACATATATCCCCATCTGTAATTTCAAACATTACTTCTACTGTTCCTCTTGCTATCTCAGGATATTTATTTCTAATATGAATAAGCTGTCTATAATAATTGTATATTGAATATTGGTTATCTTTTTGTGATATATAGCTTCCAAAGCGATGTTCAACTTCTCCCATACCAGGAGGAGGAGCTGTAATTCCCTGTTTTAATACATTTATCTCATCTTCATTATTTTCCTGATTTTTTTCTTCATTATCGCACCAATACATTGGCGCACGCTTATTCACATCTTCTCCTGCACCAGTCATTCCAATTTCTTCACCATAGTACAAAAATGCACTGCCATTCATAAGTAAATTAATTGCTCCTGCAAGCTTAATCTTATCCTCATCATAGCTTACAAATCCAGCTATTCTTCCTGTATCATGATTACTAAGAAATGGCGCATCAATCTTAAACTCTGATTGAATAATCTCTAGGTTTTGCGCTAATCTGTTTCCAGCTTTGCCATTGCCCATATTATTAACGGTCTTAACTATAACTCCATTATTATTTCCAAATGTATAATCAAAGATACTGTCTATTCCGCTTTCATAATATTTGCATATTACATCATAGCTATCCCATACTTCTGCAACAAGGTATGCCTCCTTGTCAATACTGCTTACATAATCCGTATACCATGTCAAAGCCTCGATATTTTTATCGTTATTACCTGAATAGTATTCCTTTGCAGCATCGAGTCTAAAACCATCTACACCTAAATCTAACCAATATTTTGTTATCTTCTCTATTTCGTCTCTTACCGCTTTACTGTCTAAGTTAAGATCCGGCATCTGATCCCAAAATACGCATTCATAGCTATAATCCGTTCCTGATAGTTTGTGATACGAAGCAGGTGCCTCACTTGTTTTTGCAAAGTTATAGTAATTCGCATACGGACATTTACTCAGGTCTATCTCCTCACCACTTTTTAAAGTAGTAAGATATTGACTTGCCTTAACAAACCAGTCGTGCTTTGCAGATGTATGATTGAATACCATATCAATAATTACATTAATATCTCTTTTATGGCATTCCTCAATTAATTGATTAAAATCGTCCAAAGAACCATATTGTGCATCTACCGAATAATAATCTGTAATATCATACTTGTGGTATGTAGTTGAAGGCATTATTGGCATTAACCAGATTCCATTACATCCGAGATTTTCAATATAGTCAAGTTTAGATATTAAACCCTTTATATCTCCAATTCCGTCATTATCACTATCATAGAACGAATATACAAAAACCTCATAGTATGTTCTATACTTGTCATCAATAACATTTTCAGTCGCTCTCATTTCAGTATAGCTCATAGTTTTAGCCTCCTCGGTTGCAGATTCAATACTATTGTTGTTATTTTTGCATCCTACTAGGCATAAGAGCATAATTAATATAGTAATACTCAACTTTTTCATAACTTACCTAATCCTTTCTGATATAGAAGGACTATAATACAGTTACTATTTACAGACTTCTCTAACTTCCTGGGTGATTTTCAGACCACCCTGTTCATTCCATTCACGAACAAATGTATCAAAATAATCTATTGGCTCCTCACCTGTTATTATTTTCAAAAATGCCTGATTTTCTTTGTTTTTAAGTTTCCACCAATCAGTCTCCATAGTTTTTGTTGTACCGAAAAAATATGACTTTACAGCATTTACACTAGTATTATCCGCAAATAATGAACATGCTACAATACGTGATGAATATGCTGCCCATTCATCTGTAGACGCACTGTCCTTATCGTCCAGATAGGCTTTACATGATTCATAATATGAGCGTTCAAGCAGCTTCAGACTATTGGCATCTCTTTTCCCTGTTAACACTTCATTTATCTCATTATAACAGATAGATAATGCATTATTGTAATCTACATTTATAGCAAGAGGTCTTGCTGTTGGGTCTACATTCATCTGAAAATAATTTTTAAATTCATCGGTTTCAGAATCCTCGTATCTTATTTTATCAAACATTACACTAACCTGTTTCATAACGATTTCGGGGTATTCATATCCTTTTCTAACTACAATGAATTTATAGCTTGGATCCTGGGTTGCATATTCTGTCACTCCACTTTCATCTGTAGATATTAGATAAGGAACCCAGTCAGCTTCAGGATTCTTCTCAATTGCTGACATAAGTGGATTATTTGGTGCCCACCATGGTCCAAAAAAGGAACCGCACTCCCCATTTTCAATTAATTCAATAATATTATTAGTTGTTCTTAAAAGGAAATTAGAATCTAAAATTCCTTCTGTATATAATTTATTAAGGTGAGATAGTGCGTTTTTTGCTTCAGGTTCTACAGAACCATATACAATCTCTCCATCTGCATTTTTAATCCATTGTTTTGGGAAAGCTCCAAAATTAGCAAATATTATATCCGTACAGTATTCTCTGCTATATCCACTTTCTCCTGTTATATTAGTATCACATGCAATACCTATAGTTCCATCATCGCTGCCACTCATATTATGTGAGATAAACTGACTAACGATATTTTCAACATCATCCAGTGTTTTCGGCGTATCAAGGTTAAGTTTATCCATCCAGTCCTTGCGAAGCCATATAAGATTAGGTCCTTCAGCTATATTTGTCTCTGGAATAGCCATAAGCTTTCCATCATATGTGACCATATCTAATATATCATCACCATAGCTTGAATAAATCTCTTTAATTTTATCACTTGCACACTTATCATATGAATCCGTTAAGTCTTCTATCATACCTGATTGTACAAGTATATTCAAATCTTCTAAACTGCTGACTACCATAATATCTGGAAGCTTTTTAGATGCAATTGCCATTGTAACACTTGTATTATACTGCTCATCCAGATTCTCAAATACATCTTCATTTTGAATATTCAGTGTATTCTTTAGATATCTTGTATAAGCATTATCTTCGTAAGTATCACCTTCTGGCATATTGGAATTATTGTTTCCAGTCATCTTGCCAAGTGTATACGTTATAAGCTCTGGATATTTTCCAAATGGTGTGGTTTTCGCTATATTCATCTGTTCGTCATAGCTTATATTAGAATTATTCTCTTTATCATCTTTTTCAAGTATACCGCACCCCTGTAATATTGGAATTACAAGCATGCATATTACAAGAATTATTGTAGCAGCTTTTCTCATATTTGCCTCCATGCTACGACTATTTTAGGAGTAGCTAATGGCACAAGTTTTGCATAGCACAAACCTGTGAATGAAAGATAAATCTTTCATGGTTTTACTGTTGTCCTAGCCTTTAACAGCTCCAGACATTCCTTCTTTATAGCATCTTTGCATTAATATAAACAATATAGCTATTGGAATAGATACACATACGGCACCTGCTGCAAAACAGGTATACCAATTGTCAATATATTCTTTTTCAAGCATCTGCCAAAGTCCAATTGATACTGTATAGTACTTGGCATTAGCTCTGCATATAACTCTTGCAAATATGAAATCTAACCATGGTGCCATAAATGAGGTAAGCACAGTATAAACAATTATTGGCTTGCTAAGAGGAATGGTAATCTTTGTAAATACTTTCCATCTATTAGCTCCATCGATGTAAGCAGCTTCATCTAGCGTCTTTGGTATCGTGTCAAAGAAACCTTTAGCTATATAAAACTGCAATCCCGCACCTCCGGAATATACCAATACCAATGCAACTCTAATCATAGCTCCTTCTGAAAGTCCTAGAGACTTAAGTATATAATATACTGCAATCATAGACATGAATGCTGGAAATAGTCCAAGTATCATCGCAATATTCATAAAGGGCCTTCTTACCTTAAATCTCAACCTTGACATACAGTATGAAACTGCAAGAACCATAAATGTTGAGATAATGCATGAAAAGATAGCTATAATTAATGTGTTTTTAAACATCTGTGGGAAATTCAATATATTAGTGTCTGTGAATAACTTTTTATAGTTATCAAGTGTAAAGGCTTCTGGGAAAAATGTTGAAGAATATGATCCCTTTCTGGCTCTAAAACTTGTCAGGATTACCCAAAATATTGGCATTACCCATATATCTGATAATATAGCTAGTATAACATGAACAACACTATTTTCAATAATTTTTTTTATTTTATATTTGTTCATTATTGAAATCCCTCCTCGTTTTTGTATGCACCTGTACGTCTATATGCAACTAGTGAGATAACAGCTAATACTATAAATGTAAAAATACCAATTACAGCGCCCAGATTATAGTACTGATTATCAACCGTCAGCTTATATAGCCACGTTACAAGCAAATCCGTCTTTCCTGCCGTTGAGCCAACCTCTGTCGGCGCACCATTGGATAGCAGGTAAATAACATTAAAGTTATTAACATTTGCAGTAAATGTTGTAATAAGATAAGGTGTTGTAACAAATAACATATATGGCAAAGTAATCTTGAAAAATCTTTTAATCGCATTTGCACCGTCTACTTTTGCAGCTTCATATAATTCAGCTGGAATATTCTGTAAAATACCAGTTACCTGAAGCATGGTAAATGGAATACCTACCCAAAGATTAACCACAATTACTGTTATCCTCGCCCACGTGGCATTGGTAAAAAACGGTAAAGACTTATCTATCAATCCCCAGTTTTTAAGCATAACATTTACTATACCATCTGGCTGGAGCATTGTTTTCATAATTAAAAGTGAAACAAACTGTGGAACTGCAATTGATAATACAAATGAAAATCTCCAGAAAGATTTAAGTCTTGTTTTCTTTCTATTAATAACCATTGCAAGTATCATTCCTAAAATGTAGTTAAGACCTGTTGCAAGTATTGCCCACACTATTGTCCACGCTAAAACAGACCAAAAGCTTTTTCCTATGGAATCATTAAAATTAAGTACTTTAGCAAAGTTTGTTAATCCATTCCAGTCAAATAATTTGGTATGATTGTCTACCTTACTATAATTAGTAAATGCCATACAAATCATAAATATAAGAGGAAGTACCGTAAAAGTTATAATTCCCGTTAATGGCACTGAAAGTAATAACTGATGAAGATTCTTATCAAATAAAGTTTTTATGTCTTCTTTAAATGTATTAAGGTGCCTGTTTTCTTCCGAAAGACACTCAGCCTTATATGCACTCTTTACTGATTTCTTCCATATAAGAAGAAATAATACTGTAATGAACAAAGTTGCTATACCAAACAAAAGAATTGTAAGTGAATCATCACCCTGTGTGTATTGGTATATTCCTAATGCTTCATTCCATACCTCCTCTTGTTCCTTATCTCCTAATGATGGAAGCATACTTAATGCTGCAAGACCATTATTTATCATGAAGAAAATATATGCAGCTTCAATAGCCAAATATAATAAACCTTTTATAATTTGCTTTCTGGCAATATTTCCTGCGCCCATGATTACAAACGATAACTTTGTTAATAAATCGCCTTTTTTTATTGCATTTGTAACTGTATATGGTGTTGCAAATAAATCAGCTTTTTTCTCTTTTTTATGTTTAAACATACCAGCGCTACCTCCTTGCATATTTTTTCGCATTCTTCTTGCAGTGTTTCACTCTTCTGCGTAATTTGCTATTATTTAAAAAAGCGTTCACCCGCGTGAACGCTTGGAAGAATGCTTCGCATTCTTCTTAAATGTTTCACGTTGCTGCGTAATTTGCTATTATTTAAAATACTCCATGATATTTGTTATATAATATCATGGAGTACACTAGCCTAAGCTCTTATTTAACTACTGCTGTATTCAAAGATTTGTTAAATTCTTCTGTTTTTGTAGCTGCGTTATCATGTGTAACTTCACCATTTATAATAGACTTTCCAAAGTTCTCTGCTGGTGTCCAGTAATTAGCCATTCCTGATACAAGCGGTTGTATAATTGATGTTTTATTAAATGTATCATTCTGTGCAGAAACTAATACATCATTCTTAATTTCATCTGTTTCAAGTAATCCTGAGTTACAAGGAATAACATTTCTTAATTTGTAATGTTCAAGTTGTGCTTCTTTACCGCCTAAATATTTAGCAAGTGCTACAGCTACCTGCTGATATTTACAGTTAGGATTTACAGCAATTGCTTTTGAACCACCAAATGATTTAAGTTGTAAGTCTTTATCACCAATTTTAACTGTTGGAAGTGATCTTACACCAAAGTTATCACCAAGAATTTCTTTAACACTTGCTGCATCCCATGAGCCTGAGAATAAAGCTGCTACAGAACCATCTCTAAGTCCTGAAAGTCCAACACCCTGACTATCATTAACAAAGTTCTTATTTGCTGCAAGACTAACTAGGTAATCAGTAACGGCTGCACCTTTATCTCCACCAAACTTAATTCCTGCATCATTATCAAGTCCATCATTTCCAAACATTGTTCCGCCATTAGCAAGATAATAAGAAGCTATATACCATGAATCTGTTAACGGGAATGCTACTTTACCTTTAGTAAGCATTGTGTCAAGACTATTTGATTCCTCATCTGTAATCTTGCTCTTGTCATAATACATAAACCATGTATTTGTTGTAAATGGTACTCCATAAATGCTATCATTTACTGTTACAGATTTAACAATCGTTTCTGTATTAGTATCTTTAACATACTGTGCTGTATCTCCACCAAGCTTTGCAATTGCGTTTGCATCAATTAAAGACTGTAACTGGTCATTTGCAAAGAAATATACATCACCAGAGTTTGCTGGATCCTGTGTAACTGTCTTTGCAGCATCACCCTCTGAACATGTTCCATATTTGAATGTGATATCCCAGTTTTTATGCTCTTCATTGAACTTCTCACACATTGTCTGTAACCATTTTCCTTTGTCAGCGGCCTGATCTTCAGCAGGTCCCCAAACTGTAATAGTAGCTGTAATCTTTTCTTCTTCAGCTGCTGATGTTGTGTCTTCCTTTTCTGCCTTTGAACATCCAAAAAGAGATGTTGCGCAAAGAGCTGTTGCCATAGTTAAAGCAAGCAATTTTCTTTTTCTCATAAATCTTTCCTCCATTTCATTTTAAAAAAGCTTTTTTGTATCAATGTTCTTTTTTGATACTCTTATTATAGTTTTTCCAAAAAACAAATGATATATCAAGAATTTATGAAACATGTTGTATTTTTTAGCTGAAAATTTTGGCAGGTATATTTATTGTAATTTTGGTTCCGAAATCAATTACACTTTCAACTTTTAACTCATATTCATCACCATAATACAGCTTTATTCTCTCATTTACATTTCTAATTCCATATCCTTTAGAATTCTTTGTAAGTAAAATATCTATTTTTTCCTGTTCCATGCCAACTCCATTATCTTCAACCGTTATTCTTATCACATTCTTATCTTCAATTAATCTTCCTGTAATAGTGATAATACCACGTTTGTTAGTAAGCAAATCAATTCCATGGTCAATTGCATTCTCAATAAGAGGCTGTAAAATAAGATTAAGACTTTCATATTTCAGAATTTCATCTGAAATATCATATTTAACATCAAAATCATTATCATGCATAACAAGCTGAATTCTCATATATGCTTTCATATTATTAATCTCGTCTTCAACCGCCAAAGTATTTTTTCCCTTATTGAGTGAAGTTCTGTAATAAGTAGAAAGAGCAAGCGTAATATCGCTGATTTCTTCCTTTCCAGCCTCAATAGCTTTCCAATTAATAAGTGATAATGAATTGTATAGAAAATGTGGATTAATCTGGGCCTGCAGCGCTCTCATCTCGTATTCTTTTTGATGTATTCTTCCTTCATACACTTCAGAAATGAGAGTCTGAATCTGAGCAATCATCTTTCCAAATCCTCTAATCAGATCTCCAATCTCATCTCCACTAGTAGATGTAACACTTATAACCATATTACCATTTTCTACCTCTTCCATATTTTCCTTAAGCTTTTCAAGTCTCTTGGATATAAGCTTTGAAGATGCAAATATACCTATAATCATGGCTAGTCCACCAAGAATCGCAGCTACTGCTGCAATAAGAATCATAGGTTCAGCAGATTCAATAATCAGACTCTTTGGCTTGTACATATATACATTCCATCCAGTCACATCTGATTTCTGTGAAATCACAGTATAATCACTATACCCTGCATCTTTTTCTTTAATAAACTCATTATAATCAAGTTTTAATCCACTATAGTCTTCCTGAAATTCTTCTACATCATATAGAAGTTTTCCTTCATTATCAGTTATAAATATCCCATAGTTTTCCTGGCTTTCAGCCATAAATGATGAATAAAGCTTATCATAATTTACATTAATATAAAGAATTCCTAATATATCATTCCTATCTAGCATTGCCATCTTTCTGGCAGAAAATACAGTTTTCTTATCGTAATTAACATTCCATATAATATCAAGCTCATCTGATGCATTTTTAAACCATTCTTCCTTATATATATCACTAATTGGTGCAATAGTAGTATCATGCCTGATACTGCCTTCCATATATATTGTTACCTGATTGACATCCTCATGAAAGTATTTAAGAGAAGAAAGCATAGGATCAACAATTGATACAAATTGATTGTACATCTCATATTTAGAACTATAATCATAACTCACAACCTGTGAGATTGTGGTATTAAATGATATATAATTAGAAAGATTATTGTATACTGTCAGCTGACTATCCATACTTGCTGTAGTCTGATATAGATATGAATCTATATTCTTTGTCTCATTATCTGTAATAATCTTTTTCAACTGAGAATATGAAAATGTGAATAACAGCAACATAGGAAGAAAGCCGGCAACAAAATATATCATTGCCAGCTTGTATTTTACTTTTATATTATTCATGACTGTTCTCCTTGATCCCTAAATCTCTGTGGGCTTACTCCAAAATACTCCCTAAAGCTCTGACAAAAATATGAGACGTTTGGATATCCAGTTTCAACGCTTATATTCACAATTTTCTTATGTGTATTCTCCAGCATATCCTTAGCTTTCTCCATTCTGTATGCTTTAATAAATTTGCTTAGATTCTGACCAGTTTCCTTTTTAAACACTCCACTCAGATAGCTTGGTGCCATATAAACCTTTTCTGCGAGCTGTTCTACACCTATTTCTTCGTTATAATGTTCATAAATATATCTTTTTACATCCTCAACTTCTCTATGAATCATCTGAGGATTTATTGAAAATGCTTTCTCAAGTCTCTTAATATTAATTTCAACAATATCTAATACACATTTAAAGTCCTGAGATTTGTATAATCGGTCTATCTCCTGATTTAGTTCCTGCTCATTTGTCTCAGGCAGGTTATCATAGAAATCTTTAAGAAGATTAGAAAAAATGAACTTTATGTATACCTGTGAAAAATCAGTCTTGTTCCTATACTTATTGCACATTCTCTCAAAATGTTCTCTAAGACTGCTAACATCTTTCATCTTAATATCCTGTTTCATCTGCTTCATCAAAGTATCATCATCTATCTGAACAATAGTAGGTGTCTGATCTGTAATCTCTTTTGTAAATACATAATTACTATCCTGATAGAACTTATTCTCCATAAGTTCTTCCAGTTCTTCCATCTGTGAAGCTACTGAATCAATACCATCTAACGATTCAGATATGGCAATATATGCTTCTTCTCCATAGATACTTCTTATTAATAAATGAAGATTACTTGCATAGCTTCTCCAATCCATATCTTCCTCAGCAAATAGTAACACTGCCTGCTGCTGGTTAAGATTTAAATAATCAAAATCCACATCCAGTTTCTTCTTAATCTCATCTGCAAACTCAATACCTGTTCTTCCAAAGAAATCTCTATTAAACTCCACAAGCATCATTCTTTTATAATTATCCAGAACTTCAACATCAACTATTCCACCTGTATTCTTTTTAAGTTCGTCAATACCTGCTCCATTCACTGCCAGATATAATAGATGTTCCTTAATAAAACTATCACTTTTCTCTTTTAATTCTTTTTCCAGATTCTCATTATCAAGTTCGCCAATTACCTTAGATAAAGTCGTACTAAATTCAGTAGGATTCACAGGTTTAAGAATATAATCAGAAACTCCATATTTTACTGCAAACTTAGCATATTCAAATTCATTATATCCACTAAATATAATAATCTTAATCTGAATGCCTTTTTCTACCGTATTAGTAATCAGTTCTATTCCGTCCATAAATGGCATCTTAACATCTGTAAGTAAAATATCAAACTTATTATTTTCTAAAAGTTCTAAGGCTGTCTCCCCATTGGCAGCCTCAGTAACCTCTACTTCAAATGTACTTTGTTTCAATAAAAACTTTATTCCATTTCTCTCGATTTTTTCATCATCGACAATTAAAATCTTATACATTTGCATGCCTCCCAAAATACCTGTAATTAATTAAGCTTCCAAATATCCTTGTTATACTCAGCTATTGTTCTATCAGATGAGAAAAATCCAGAATTACTAATATTAATAAGCGTCTTCTTTGCCCATTCTTTTCTATTGCTATAATCACTAAGGACCTGTTCTTTTACTTCTATATATTCATTAAGGTCAAGAAGAGTCATAAACCAGTCCTTTTTAATAAGTTCTGCATGTAGTCTTAACAAGGTTTCAACATTTCCTACCTTCATTATATCACTACTAATGATAAAGTCTACAAGCTCTTTAATCTTTGCGTCATTTATATAAAAATCTGCTGCTCTATAGTCACCTGTTTTATAATGTTCTATAACCTCATCGCTGCTCTTACCAAATGTATATATATTGTCTTTTCCAACTAAATCTGCAATTTCTACATTTGCGCCATCTAATGTTCCAAGCGTTACCGCCCCATTAAGCATAAACTTCATATTTCCTGTTCCGCTGGCTTCCTTTGAAGCAAGTGAAATCTGCTCTGAAATATCACATGCTGGAATTACTTTAGCTGCCTTTGAAACATTATAATTCTCAATCATTACAACTTTAAGATATTGACTAACCTCTGGGTCACTATCTATTACCTGCTGTAAGCAAAGTATTAAGTGAATAATGTCTTTTGCAATTGTATATGCTGGTGCTGCTTTAGCACCAAATATAATAGTAATAGGTGTTGCTGGTTTATTACCCTTTTTAATTTCAAGATACTTGTAAATTGCATATAATGCATTCATCTGTTGACGCTTATACTCATGTAATCTCTTAACCTGAATATCAAATATCGAATTCTCATTTATGTCAATTCCCTGTGTCTGTCGTAAATAGTTCTTAAGAATAAGCTTATTATTCTTCTTTATCTCCAGCAGTCTTTCTAGAACTTCATCATTATCTATAAACTTCTGAAGGTCTTTAAGTTTTTCTGAATTCTTTTTAAAATCAGGTCCTATTAATTCTTCAATATATTTGCTAAGTCCTTCATTACAATGTAATAACCATCTTCTAAATGTAATACCATTAGTTTTGTTATTGAATTTATCTGGATATATTCTGTAAAAATTATTTAGTTCGTTATTCTTAAGAATTTCTGTGTGAAGATAAGCTACACCATTTACAGAATATCCATAATGAATATCAATATGTGCCATATGAACTTTGTTTAAATCATCAATTATATAAACTGATGAATCACTATAACGTTCTCTCACCCTCTTATCCAGCATTTTAATAATAGGAACTAAATTTGGTACTACCTTGCAAAGATATTCTAATGGCCATGTTTCAAGAGCTTCCGCAAGAATTGTATGATTTGTATAAGCACATGTCTTTGATACGATTTCAACCGCTTCATCTTCACTTATTCCTTCTAGCATTAAAAGTCGTATCAATTCAGGAATTATCATAGTTGGATGTGTATCATTAATCTGAATTGCTGCATAATCAGACAAATCATGAAGATTTGAGCCTTTGTTTTTACATTCCCAAAGAATATATCTTGCACCATTGCTAACCATAAAATACTGCTGATAGATTCTAAGAAGTCTTCCACTCTCATCACTGTCATCTGGATATAAGAATAATGTAAGATTTTCGTTAATATCTGTTTTATCAAAATCTATACTGTCACCATTAACAATCCCTTCATTAACTGATTCAATATCAAAAAGGTGAAGCTTGTTAGTTCTGTTTTCATAACCAGTTACTAATATATCATAAAGTCTTGATTTAACTGTACAATTACCAAATTGTACATCATATGTTATATCTGTTTTCGTAAGCCAGCTTTCATTTTCAATCCATGGATTTTTTGTTTCTTTTTGAAGGTTATTTTCAAATACCTGTTTAAATAATCCAAGATGATAATTAAGCCCGATTCCATCTCCATTTAATCCAAGAGTTGCCATTGAATCAAGAAAACATGCGGCAAGTCTTCCAAGACCACCATTACCAAGTGATGGCTCATTTTCAATTTCTTCGATATCATATATACTCTTACCATTTGCCTCAAGTTCATTCTTAACCTCGTCAAACAGTCCAAGATTTATTAGGTTATTTGATAATAACTTTCCAATTAAAAACTCTGCTGAAATGTAATAAACTTTCTTTTTTCCTTCATTGCTTTCTTTTTCAGCTGCTTTTTGCTTAGTTAATTCAAGCAGTGCAATATATACCTCCTCATTAGTGCATTGGTCAATATATCTTCCAAATCTTGATTTTACATATTCATTTAACATAGTAATTCCTCTCTCGGGTAATTCCCGGCTTAAGCTGTATTATTAGTTATTAAAATTTGTCGTCTTCACTATTATCTACCATAGATGTCTGTCAAATTTCTTAATTTTTTACATATTTCTTTACCAAATTCTCCTTCTTTCATTCTCCATTTCCAATTGGTTCCAATGGTTGAAGGGAAATTCATTCTGGCTGAATTATCTTTTCCAAGTATATCCTGCATCTGTAGAATTACCGTATTGGCAACGCTCATATATGCAATTCTTATCATTGCGTCTGAAATCTCTCTTTTACCAACTACATCAAGATAATTCATAAGAAATAGCAGGCTGTCTTCTGAAAGGGTATCACAATATCCTTTTAATGTATCATTATCGTGTGTTCCAATATATAATACTGAATTTTTAACATGATTATGAGGCAGATATACATTATCTCTGCTGCCGTCAAAGGCAAATTCCAGTACTTTCATTCCTGGATATCCTGATTCAAGAAGAAGCTCTTCCACGTCAGGTCCTACAACTCCAAGGTCTTCTGCGATAATCTTTGCATTTCCAACAGACTCTTTAATTGCATTAATAAGATTGATTCCAGGTCCTTTTTCATACCATCCAAATTTAGCTGACTTATCCGACGGAATACAGTAATATCTTACAATTCCTATAAAATGGTCGATTCTAATAATGTCGTAAAAGCTAGATACCGAGCTTATTCTCTTTTTCCACCATGCAAAGTTATCTTTACTCATCTTTTCCCAATCATACAATGGATTACCCCATTTTTGACCATCTTCTGAAAATGCGTCTGGTGGGCAGCCTGCAACATTAACCGGTTCTCTGTTCTCATCTAATTGAAAAATCTCTGTATTAGCCCACACATCAGCACTATCAAGTGCTACATATATTGGAATATCTCCAATGATACTTATTCCTTTACTATTAGCATACATTTTAAGGTCTATCCATTCACTGTAGAATCTATACTGCAAAAATTTCCAAAAATCAATTTTATCTTCAAGCTTCTTGCTATATTCACATATCGCTTTTTCTTCTCTATTTCTAATATCTTTATCCCATGACAGCCATTCGTGATATCCAAAGTACTCTTTACATGACATAAATAAACTATAATCCTGTAACCATGAAGAATTATCTTTCTCAAACTCATTATATTCTTTAATTTCAAGAGGACTTCTTAATTCTTTCCAGTTTTTATATGCTTTCTCCAAAAGAATATATCTTCCCTTGAACATTTCATCATAGTCTACCTCACCATCATCTCCGCCATAATCTATGGAATCAGCATCTTCTACAGTTAAGTATCCATCTTTGATTAAGTTTTCAAGGTCAATAAAGTATGGATTTCCTGCAAATATAGAAAATGTCTGATATGGACTGTCTCCAAAACTTGTAGGCCCAATTGGAAGCACCTGCCAGTATTTCTGTTCTGCCTCTTTTAATCTATCTACAAACTCATATGCTGCTTTACCCATTGTACCAATTCCGTACTTAGATGGAAGACTACTAATTGCCATTAGTATCCCAGCCCCTCTTGTAAGCTCCTGATTCATAATAATCCTCATTTCTGCGCTGCTTTTTACGCATAACAGACTTTGTGTCAAGCAACGCGCATACACAAATCTGCGTGTAAAAGTTTTATCTTTCACACTAATCATTTAGAAAGGACTCATCACTAATCAATTGTTCATCTTCTGATTGTAATACAACTGCTTCATATGGTCTAAGTTTCATTATATCTTCTTTTAATATCTGTGATTTTTCTTTAATGTTTTTGCTTATATCAATATCTGAATAATTTGAAAGCAACAGTTTCATATTGCTCATATTGTCAGCATCCTCATGTTTAAACTGCACTGTAATATCATTAGCACTCATATTGCAGATAACTACTATCTCATTTCCGTTATCATTATATCTTCTATATGACATTACTCCTTTATCCGTGCCAATAGGTTCAATAGGTTCATATTTACCATATATAATCAGATTACTATTTCTCCTAAGATGAATTAATCTTTTATAATAGTTAAGTACCGAATCATCTCTTTTTAATTCATCCTCCACATTTATAGTGGTGTAATTACTATTGACCTTTATCCAAGGTGTTCCGTTTGTAAATCCTGCATTTTTCTGAGTAGACCACTGCATTGGAGTTCTCGCATTATCTCTTCCCTGTCTATATATGCTTTTCATTATTTTATCAGAGTTCTCACCTCTGGATACTTTTTCTTTATACATATTAATTGACTCAATATCTTGATAGTCATCTATGGAATCAAACCTCACATTAGTCATTCCAAGTTCTTCTCCCTGATAAATAAATGGAGTTCCTTTCAAAAAATACATCAAAGTTGCAAATAATTTTGCTGACTCCTCTCTATACCTCTTATCATCTCCATATCTTGATACTATTCTGGGGAGGTCATGATTATTCAAAAATAAGCTGTTCCAGCCTTTATCCATTCCCATCTGCCACTTATTTATAACATCTTTAAGCTCTACAGGATTAAATTCTTTGTAATCCCATTTATCTTTTCCGTAATCAAGTACCATATGTTCAAATTGAAACACCATTGATAGTTCATGATTTTCTGGATTAGTATACTGTATTGCTGTACCTAGGTCTGCACTCCAGCATTCTCCAACTGTCATTGCATCTGTTCTGCCATAGCTTCTTCTATTCATTTCTCTGATATATTCATGTAAATGTGGTCCATTGGCACAAATCATATTATCTGGTTCTTTACCTATCATCTCAATTACATCTAACCTGAATCCAGATACACCCTTGTTCAGCCAAAATATCATAATATCTGCGACTCTTTTTCTGACTTCTTCATTATTAAAGTTTAAATCTGGCTGTTTTTTACTAAACATATGAAGATAATACATGTCTGCCTCTTCCATGTATTCCCAAGCGCTTCCAGAGAATAGAGATTTAAGCTTATTAGGTTCTTTTCCATCCACCGGCTTTCTAAAGATGTAATAATTATAGTACTGGCTATCCGTATCACCATCTTTAACAGCCTTTTTTGCTTTTTTGAACCATTCGTGTTCATCCGAAGTATGGTTAAACACCATGTCCAAAATAATCTCTATTCCACGCTTTTTGCTTTCTGTAATAAGTATTTCCATGTCCTGCATAGTTCCAAACTCATCCATAATAGCTTCATAATCTGCAATATCATAACCATTGTCATCATTAGGTGATTTAAACACTGGACAAAGCCATATAGCACCTATCCCAAGGTCCTTTAAGTAATCCAATTTACTAATTATCCCTTTAATATCACCGATTCCGTCATTATTACTATCCATAAAGCTCCTAGGATAAATCTGATATACGACCGTTTCCTTCCACCAATCCTTATACATCTGCTTCTCCTTTCAGACTGTATCATTACAGGTTATGCAATTGAATTTTTTCAATCTTAACCTTATATAACCATATAAAGTAATATAATACTTGCAATATTATATTAAAAAGTAGTACAATTCTATCATAATTATATTTTTGATAAAATGTCACAAATTAAGGAGTTCAATTTTATGCATATTCACGAATATGAAGAATACCAAGAAAAGAAATCCCACTTTGATAGTAATTTCCCATACAATACTTATCTTTGTTCTATCCCTCTTGATTTTACCGCCGTTCCTGCTCATTGGCACAATGAGGCAGAAATTGTATATATCAAAAAAGGAATAGGAATAGTTACTGTTGACCTAATCTCATATGATGTAACCTCTGGAAGCATCATAGTTATATTACCAGGTCAACTGCATTCAATAACACAAAAAAATGATAATTCATTTGAGTACGAAAATATCATTTTCAATTTTGATACTCTTCATTCTGAAAGGGCAGATTCTATAGCTCCACTATTCAATAGTTTTACCGGAAGGAATATAATTATTACACCTAACATAACTAATAATCTATCTTATTATGAAGATATAAAAGCCTGCCTTGACGAAGCCGACAGAATATGTACTACATTTCCAAAAGGATATCAACTTGCCATTCTTTCATGCCTATATAAGCTTTTTTATATTCTATATTCAAATGCTACTGTCAATAATGAAAAAACTAAAAATATTAAGTCTATTGAGCATATTAAAAATATTACAAAATATGTTGAAAATAATTATTTTGACCAGATTACTATTGCCGATATGGCACAGTTATGTGATTATAGCGAATCTCACTTTATGAAGTTTTTTAAACAAAATATGGGGATTTCTTTCATTGACTATATTAATAATTATAGACTAAATATGGCAGCTAACTTAATAAAATCCTCAGATTCGGATATTTTATCTATTGCATGTGAATGTGGATTTAATAATTTGTCATATTTTAATAGATTATTTAAACAAAAATATAAAATGACTCCCCGAGAGTTACGCGGGAAGTCATCTTAGAATTATAGAACGAAAATTACATTAATGAATGGTATAGAGCAATAATATCTTCTAATGAAGCATCCTTTGGATTACCTGGTGCACAAGCATCTGCTACTGCACTCTCTGCCAAAAACTGTACATCTTCTTCTTTAACAATTGCTTTAAGATCTGCTGGAATTCCAACATCAAGTGAAAGTTTCTTAACCGCATCAACTGCAGCTTTTCTATACTCTGCCTGAGTCATATTCTCTGTACCAGCAACTCCCATAGCTTTTGCAATCTCTCTGTACTTTTCTCCTGTTGCATCGGCGTTATATTCCATTACTGTAGGAAGCAGAATAGCATTAGCAACACCATGAGGCGTATCATAAACTGCACCAAGTGCATGTGCCATAGAATGAACAATTCCAAGACCTACATTCGAGAATCCCATTCCCGCAACATACTGTCCAAGTGCCATTCCTTCACGTCCTTCTTTAGTATTATCAACTGCCCCTCTAAGATACTTAGCAATAATCTCAATTGCCTTAAGATGAAACATATCTGTCATCTCCCACGCTGCTTTTGTTGTGTATCCTTCTATAGCATGTGTAAGGGCATCCATACCTGTTGAAGCAGTAAGTCCTTCAGGCATTGATGACATCATATCCGGGTCTACTACTGCTACTATTGGAATGTCATGAGTATCAACACAAACAAATTTACGTCTCTTCTCAACATCTGTAATAACATAGTTAATTGTAACTTCTGCCGCTGTACCTGCTGTCGTAGGAACTGCAATAATTGGAATGCATGGATTCTTAGTAGGTGCAACACCCTCAAGGCTTCTAACATCCTCAAACTCTGGATTGTTAATAATAATTCCAATTGCCTTAGCTGTATCCATTGAGGAACCACCGCCAATAGCAATTATGTAGTCTGTTTTAGCATCTTTAAATGCTTTAACTCCTGTCTGAACATTCTCAATAGTTGGATTAGGCTTGATATTAGAGTAAATATCATAAGCAAGACCTGCTTTATCAAGTACATCCGTTACCTTTTTAGCTACTCCAAATTTAATAAGATCTGGATCTGAACAAACAAAAGCTTTTTTAAACCCTCTTCTAATTGCCTCATCTGCAATACTCTCAATTGCACCTGTTCCATGATAAGATGTTTCATTCAAAACTATACGATTTGCCATATTAACCTCCATCTCCGCTATTCAATCACAGCGGTTACATATCTTAACAACTAATATAAGTATACTCCTATCAATGCATTTTTTCAATTCTAAAGTGTGAATT
>CAZNEZ010000010.1:42969-55056 GCA_964572475.1 uncultured Lachnospiraceae bacterium | reverse complement strand
AACTAATATAAGTATACTCCTATCAATGCATTTTTTCAATTCTAAAGTGTGAATTCTTTGTTATTTTTTACTAACTAATCGATAATAATAACCTTGGTTTTTCACCAATTCATCATGACTACCTTGTTCAAGAATCTGCTCATCATCAATGTATAATATTCGGTCAGCATTCTTGATTGTAGATAATCTATGTGCAATAACAAAACTTGTTCTTCCTTTAAGTACTTCCGCAATCATCTGCTGTAGAAGACTTTCTGTCTTGGTATCAATATTGCTTGTAGCTTCATCAAGTATAATTATCTTTGGATCAGCAAGCATTAGTCTTGCAAATGATAATAACTGTTTTTCACCACCTGAAAGCTCTGTTCCCTGACTTGATATCTTCGTCTGGTAGCCATCTTTCATTCGCATTATAAAATCATGTGCAAAGGCTTTTTTAGCTGCTTCTATACATTCCTCATCAGTTGCATCTGGCTTGGCAAATCTTATATTTTCGATAACAGGTCCACTAAATAAGAAGGTATCCTGCATCATAACGCCAACCTGGGTTCTAAGTGAATTCTGTGTTACATCTCTAACATCAATACCATCAATCATAACCGCTCCAGAATTAACATCATAGAATCTGTTAATTAAGCTTATCATTGTTGTTTTTCCTGCTCCTGTAGGACCAACAAGGGCAATCATCTCACCTGGCTTAACATCTAAATCTACATTAGTCAAAACATTCTTGGAATCATTATATGAAAATGTTACTTTGTCAAATGTAACTCTTCCTTTAACATCTCTAAGTTCCATTGCATCTTCACTATCTGTAATAGCAGCCTGAGTATCAAGTACATCAAACACTCTTTCTATATTAGATGTAAGATTTGTAATATACTGCAGTCTCTGACATATAGTATACACACTCTCCGAAAACATCTCCATATAAGTTGAAACTGTTACTAATGCTCCTAAGCTAAGTGCTGCTCCAATATTCTTAGATATGATAAGCAGGGCAACTGTATAAATTACTATTGTGCATATAATTCTAACAACACCATGAGTCATAGGAAAGAACATCTCTCTATAATGAGTTGTTCTCATAAATGCTGTTAAATACTTATCTGATAATTCATCATGAATTTCTTCATTTAATTTTTCTCTGTTAAATGCTTTAATAACTTCAAGTCCGCTGATATCTTCCGCCACAAATGCTGTTCTATTACTATTTTTATTTCTGTCTACTCTAACTCTTCGATATAGAGCCTTTGAAAGAAACCAAATAATCATAACAAGAGGAATACTAACAACGATAACTACAATAGCCAGCCTCGCTTCAATTGCAATAACACAAGCCATACTGATAATCATCATAAATACATTTACAATAATTCTTGTCATATCATTTATAAAGAAATCCGCAATCTCATCTGTGTAATTCGTGATTCTAACCAGAATCTTGCCTGTAGGCCTGCTGTCATAATAATCAAAGCCTAAATCCATAAGTTTCTTGAACATATCATTACGCAAGTTACAAATTACACTATTTCCAAGAATATTTGATATCTTAGAAGTAAAATAATTGGATATTACAAAGCAAAGCTTTAGCCCAAACCAAATTGATAGTATTACAACTGCAATAACAACATAATTATCCTGTAATTCTCCATTCTTCGGTAATACTCTGTTAATTATCATACTGTTAAGTCCAACTGGAATCAGCGATAAAAGACTAGTTGCTATAAGCAAAAGAGCAATCATAACGTATGTACTCTTAAAATCGCTTGCATATGATATCATCCTTTTAAGCATGAACATATTAAACTTGCCTTCTATTATCTCATCCTCATAATACAAATTCTTACTCACTTACAAACACCTCACCTTCTACTTGTCGGTTATAGATATCTGCATATCTTCCATTTAACTTCATAAGTTCATCAAATGTACCACGCTCTGCAATTTTTCCGTCTTCAAAGAATATAATCTCATCAAAGTCTTTAATTGCTGCGGCTCTATGTGTAGCCATAATAAGTGTCTTATCATCTACATGACTATGCAAATTCTTAAATATCTTACTTTCTGTTTCAACATCAAGTGCGCTTGTACAATCATCTAATACTATAACCGGTGCATCCTTTAGTAATGCTCTGGCTATTGCCACTCTCTGCTTTTGTCCTCCTGATAAACCAAATCCCTTTTCTCCAACTATTGTATCATAGCCCTCTGGGAACTTCATAACAAACTCGTCTGCTTCTGCCAATTTTCCGCATTCCATAATTCGCTCAGTATCAGCATCGGGATTGTAATATGCAATATTAGAAATAATAGTATTAGAAAATAGGAATACCTCCTGCATAGCGTAACTATATGCCCTGGCTATCTCAGTTCTATCATATTCATGCATATCCCTTCCATCAATTATAATTTCACCATCTGTAATCTCTGTAAATGCTTGAATTGCTTTGATAAATACTGATTTACCGCTTCCTGTTTTACCCATAATTCCCAGTTTCTTACCAAATGGTATCGAAATATTAACACTGTCTATAAGCTTATTACCATCGATTTCAACTGTTGCATTCTTAACCTCTATAGATGGTTTTTCATTAACGGATAATGTTCCATACTTGGCAAGTATATCATTTTTCTTTTTAAGTAGTCCAAAAAGTCTCTTGCCGCTAATTGCATACTGTTGCATATCTGCAAAATTGAATATTAAGTCAACAAACTGTCCTACTACCATAAGCATATATGTGAGAAACGCTGAATATTCTCCAGTTGTCATCTTAAACTGCGATGCCAGATAAATACTAAGCCCCATACTTACGAGTAATACCACCTGATCTAGTGAATCATAAAGCAAAAAGTACTTATATCTTTTATTTCCAAATTTACAATAAAAATCCCTTAAGTTTTTAGCCTTTTTTTCAAATCTTTTGTCTCTAAACTCTTCTCTGGCATATGACTTAATTGTTCTAATACCATATATACTCTCTTGTGTTTCTGTATTAAGTGCGGAATTCTTTTCCCACATCTCATCATACATTTTATTAAATGTACGTAAAAATCCTCTTGTTACTACTATGTAGATGCCAATTACCAGAATAGGAACAACCATCAGGCTATAACTAACTTTTGATAAGAAGAATAACGCAACACATATGTAAAATACCGCATCTAATATGAACGGAATAGCGGCAACATACATATTCCTAATTCTTCCCGTATCTGAATTGACAATTGTAATAAGATCTCCAACTGAGTAATCCTTAAGTATATCAGGTCCAAAACTGTTTATCTTATTAAGCACATCTTTTCTCATATTATTCTCACAGCCAATAGAAAAGTAATGTGCTATATTCCATCTTGCATAAAACAATACAAAATAAAGTATCATAAATCCTATAAATGTTGCTACAAGCACTCCCATTGTCAACCATAGATTGTCACTAGGTATATCCTCTATCAAAAAAGAAAAGATACTCGCATTCTTAACTGGTTCATTACCTAATGCTGGATTAATAACACGGTCTACTATAAGTGAAATAATCTGTGGTTCAATTAACAGAATAACCATTCGCATAAGACCCATAATCGCACATATTACAAAAATCCACATTTTTTTAGCATAATACGGAAATGAACTTTTTAATACATCTTTCATTCTAAACTCCATTCTTGTGAAAACTTTTCTCACATATTTTTCTTAAGAATAATTCCTATAATTAAAAAAAAGCCCTATATCATAATAGATAAGGCCATCTCACGATCACATATTCTAAATCATAGCTACCTCCATCTTTACAGGGGGCATTCAAATCGATAGTTAAAACAATAATTTCCTCCTGCCATATTTAATTGTAATTGTTGTTGATAAAATCATTGTTTTTTCTCCTTTCTTGAAATATTGTGAATTAAATTTTAACATACTGTTAAATAGATGTCAACAGAATTGTATAAACAATTCTGTTGACATCTATTAGATTTTAGTGATGGAATAATCTAATGCCTGTAAAGCTCATTGCCATTCCATATTTATTACATGTATCAATAACATTATCATCACGAATTGAGCCACCTGGTTCAGCAACATATTTAACCCCACTCTTATGAGCACGTTCAATATTATCACCAAATGGGAAAAATGCGTCAGAACCTAAAGCAACATCTGTATTCTTATCTAACCATGCTCTCTTAGCCTCAGCAGTGAATACCTCTGGTTTAACCTTGAAGAAATTCTGCCATGTTCCTTCTGCAAGAACATCCATATAATCTTCGCCAATGTAAAGGTCAATAGAATTATCTCTATCTGCACGTCTAATATTATCAACAAACTGAAGTCCCATCACCTGTGGTGACTGACGTAAGAACCAGTTATCTGCTTTACTTCCGGCAAGTCTTGTACAGTGAATTCTTGACTGCTGACCAGCACCAATACCGATGGCCTGTCCACCCTTAGCATAACATACTGAATTAGACTGTGTATATTTTAATGTAATCATTGCAATTGCAAGGTCAATCTTAGCTGATTCAGGGATATCTTTGTTCTCAGTAACAATATTACTAAAGAAATTATTATCTATCTTTAATTCATTTCTTCCCTGTTCAAATGTAATACCAAATACCTCTTTATGCTCAATTGGAGCTGGTATATAATCAGGATCTATCTCTATAACATTATATCCACCATTCTTCTTAGCCTTTAGAATATCAAGAGCCTCTTCAGTATAACCTGGTGCGATAACTCCATCAGATACTTCTCTCTTAATTATTAAAGCTGTAGCCTTATCGCATACATCTGATAATGAGATGAAATCTCCAAAAGATGACATTCTATCCGCACCTCTTGCTCTTGCATAAGCATTAGCTATCGGTGTGAACTCGATATCCATATCATCAACCCAGTAAATCTTTCTCTCTGTATCTGTAAGAGGAAGTCCTACTGCAGCACCCGCTGGTGATACATGCTTAAATGATGTAGCTGCTGGAAGTCCTGTAGCAGTCTTAAGCTCTTTAACAAGTTGCCAGCCATTAAATGCATCTAAAAAGTTTATATAACCTGGCTTGCCATTTAAAACCTTGATTGGAAGTTCTCCATTCTCCATATAGATTTTAGATGGTTTCTGATTGGGATTACATCCGTATTTTAATTCTAATTCTTTCATCCTTGCCTCCATTATAAAATGTAATGATTAAACATAAAACAATATTAATTTTATTTATTCTTGTTAATGATTCTAGTCTCGTATCTGCCTGTTTCAATATCAATGTATCTTACAAAAAGTGAAACTTTGTTATCTTTATTAAGGCTTGTCCAGATAAGGTTAGTAAAGCTATCAATATCTCCATCTATTCCAACAAGTGTTGGTTCACCCTCAAAACTTGGAAGTGGATTACCATCTCCCATATATGTATGAATGAATCTTCCTTCGCCTGCTATTGGATTCTCATATGCAAATGTATATCTATTGCAGGAATCTGGATTACCATTGTTACTCTTAAGAATAGACATAGCATAGTTATATTTTCCACTTTCAACATGCATAATACCCGAAATACGTGGTGTAAAGTTAGGAGCATCTGGTTCAAACTCTCTTGTTCTTAATGCCTGTTCAAATGTCTGCTGCTTATCCATAAGTTCATAAATAGTATCCGTCTGATCTCCATTAGTAACTATTGTCTTGTTACCCATTACTCTAACTGGTGCATATATTATAAGACTTGGATCGCTTAGTTTTGATGGATCAAATGCCTGTGTACGAATACCCTCACCATCCTCTATAAACACTCTATTACGGCTGTTCTCACTTCTTCCCATAATAAAATATGCTGTTACTGCATATTTACTGTCTTTTGATTTTCCAATTACAATTCCTCTTCCAGGATAAGAAGTTCCTTTAAGTTCTTTTTCCAATGAATTTGTGTTCATATAATTCCTCCATTTATGAAATTTGATTTTATTTTAGCATATATATTTTTATAATACAATGCAATTAATTTTTATTAATTACTTACATTTATATTTTTTTCAATTACTTTTGCCCTGTTTTTCCACATATGCTTATCTCTGGATAAATTATATCCACATTCTGCTATTTGTTTTGCTCTTTCTTCGTGCATTAACAAATAATTAACTTTATCAGGAAACTTATCTAGTTCTTTAATGTCATAAAACACAGCGCATTCAGTATTTATTTCCTGATTTAGATAAATGCTTGAATCCGTAAGGGAAACTGCACCATTTAGCATTGCTGTGAATATTCTGTCATGAGCTCCGTCCTTAAACCACGGCATTGTATTTAATGCAATCTTTGTATTTCTAATTGCTTTAACACAGGCAGCAGAATCCACTTCATTTCCACTTATAATAAGATTCTCAGGACACTTACATGCTAATTTATCCCAGTCTTTTCCAAATACATGTACCTTAATCCCAGCATCTACAAGATTTTTCACTGTTTCCGCTCTAAAATGTGTTCTTATACACAAATCAATAAATAACATCCCTGCAAATGCTTCGCGTAACTCATTATCCGTTGCCGTACCAACTTCTCTTAGTACAAATGACATAAGCGCATCCTCCAGCGAAGTATCTGGATTACTAATTAAATACTCTATAATCTCTTGGTAGAAGTCTACATATTCACGCTCTACTCCATTAATATGCACTAGAAGGTTCTCTATCGGAACATAATTAGCAATAAATGTAATATCATATTTTCTTTTTTCATAGGGTATTAGCTCTTTTTCGTTAAATAAAATATTACCTGCCAATGGTAAAAACTGTGCATTATATTGTGAGTAAAATCTATGCATATACTTCATATGGAATCTGTCTACGCAATAAATATGCAAGTTTTTATGTGATTCTGCCAGCTGATTATGATAATATAGTGGATGATCAACTAAAATACAAAAACATGGTACATTATAATTCTCCCATATTGTATTATTATTATCTTCTATTGCATATTTTTCACCACTTAGTCCAATAAAATTAAATGTAATAAGTGCACAATTATCTTGTTTTACAGCTTCTTTAATTATTCTGATACTTAGGAATAAGTCTTCATAATCAATAAAATAGCACTTATATCCCATTTCTTCAAATGCAATTGATAGTTCTTCTGAGAAGTATCCTAACGTCTCTACAGCATTTTTTATAAAGATTAAACTTTTTATAGTGCACATCTGCCAGTCTGTTCCTTTCTGTTAATTATATATGAATTTTATTATAACATTTATTTATGTAAAATAACACAAAATGCTTAACCTCTATAATTATTCTGCTCAAATTAAATTTACTAATTTTATTAATTTGTGTTATTATATATCCATTAATATTAATTAGTTGATACTACTAAAATAATTGTAGCATGGAGGCATGATATGAACAAAAAAGAAGTTTTAGAAATAAGAAAACAATTTACGCCAGAGAGAAATGTCATTACCAGAATCTGTGGCTGTTACATAGATGGAGAAAAAAACATTTTACTTAAATCAAAAGAAGCATTTAATGCCCTATCAGAGGAAGATTCCTTCAAGTATTTTGATATATTTAAGCATACTCTTTCAGGTACTTTAGGTAAGAATCTTATGAATATGGAATTTCCTCTTTCTCAGGAAGTTGAGGGGGGAACTCAGGAATTCCTCTTACGTTTAAGAGATAGTAAACTTTTAGATGATACCCTTATCGATGAGTTCTATGATAAGATTATTGCTAATTACGATTATAACCTTAACTATTACATAATTCTTATTCATTCAATATATGATGTACCAGGTAAATCTACTGACGGATCCGAAATGTTTGATGCCTCTGACAGTGTATATGACTACATAATGTGTAGTATTTGTCCTGTCAGCCTTTCAAAACCCGGTCTTTCATATGATGCCGAAGCTTGTAAGATTAGTGAAAGAATTCGCGACTGGGTAGTTGAGGCTCCATCAAAAGGTTTTCTATTTCCTGTATTTACAGATAGAACTACAGATATTCATGGAGTTATGTATTATTCCAAAAATCCTGAAGAACTTCAGCCTGCATTAATAGAAAATGTTCTTGGCAGTACTACTCCTATGACTGCTGTAAGTCAAAAGGAAACATTTAATACAATTATTGCTGAAACTCTTGGTGATGATATAAACTATGATACAGTTATGAATATTCACGACACTCTTAATGAGATGATAGAAGAGCACAAGGATATTCCGGAACCTCTTATACTTACTAAATCTGATGTTAAGAAAATTTTTGAAAAAAGTGAAGTCCCAGAAGAAAAAATGAAATCATTTGACAGAGAATTTGTTGAGATTGCTGGTGACAATGCGGCTTTACTTGCTACTAATATTGCCAGCACCAAGAAATATAATATTGAGACACCAAATATTGTTATCAAAGTTAATCCTGAATATTCCGGATTAATCGAAACTAAAATAATTGATGGCCGCCAATGCCTTGTTATTGCAGTTGACGACCACATTGAAGTAAATGGTGTTAGTATAGGTGGAACATCTTCTAATGAAGAAAATAATGAAGATTTTGAAGATATTGAAGATATTGAGAATTAAAGTATGCTTTTAGCATATCTTCTAAAAAATATTCCTTCAGCTAATAATGCTATACCGCATACATAGCATATAATAGATGTTAAAAAAAATAAATCATTTAGAAAAGAGGCAAGTGTTATCTGTGAAGCTCCTATACAAATATATAGTGCGCCTAGTGACAGATATGTACTGCCTTTTTTCTCATATCTTTTTTTCTTTTCTTCGTCAGAAACTATATGAATATCTCCTTTAGATATATCTTTTCTAAACAAAGCCCATGAAGAATTGCTACATACAAGTTCAATGTCTTTATCCTTAATCTGCTCTTTTATAGATGTTAGTTCATTCTTTCCATTTTCAAAATATACATATTCATAATTGTAACTAATACTGCTTTCCTCAAATGAAAAAATCACTCCATTAGTATCAACTAATCTAAAGTTACTTCTACTATTAAGCCATGATTCTGCCGATTTTACATTCAAAAACAATCTATATTTTTTAATCATATCTTTCTCCAATCAAAAACAAATTCTGTATTTCAACAAATATCTATGCTACATAAATCTATACTGATTTTAACACAAATACTTGTAATAATACAGAATTAATTTTTATCCAGATATAAACTATATTCTACTTTTTTATTAACCTATTATCTAATAAAATATGTTTGTTTCAATTTTGTAATAAGCTGTTTTAAATAATTTTAAAACTTACTCTGCTTCTAAGATGCCGTCTTGTATATGTATAATCCTTTTACAGTTTTTTGCTACCATTAAATCATGTGTTACTATAATAACCGTGGTTCCTTCACTATTAATTTTTTTAAACAGCTCAACTATTTCCTCTGATGTTACTGTATCTAATGCTCCTGTTGGTTCATCTGCCAAAAGATATTTTGGATTATTTACAATTGCTCTTGCAAGTGCTACTCTTTGGCGTTGCCCTCCTGAAAGTTCATTTGCCTTCTTTTTTTCTACTTCTCCAAGTCCAACTTTTCTAAGTGCTTCTACCGCTTTTTTTTTCATTTCTTTGTACTTTGTATCTCCAAAGAACATTGGAAGCATTACGTTAAATAGTACTGACTTATGATTGATTAATGAATACTCCTGCATAACAAAACCTATATTTTTATTTCTAAAAATAGCTTTTTGCCCCTCGCTCATCAACTCAGTACTTACACCATCCATATTGCATTCGCCATTATCAGCTCGGTCAAGTGTACCTATGATGTTTAAAAGAGTTGTCTTTCCAGATCCCGATTTGCCTAGTACTGCCAGCATTTCATCATCTTTTATGGTTAAATCCATGTTTTTCAATACATGATACTTTTCGTTCCCTACTATATATGATTTATTTATTTTCTTAAGCTGAATCATCTAGTCATCCTCCTATACATTTCAACTGGTGACATTCTTGCTATCATTGCAAATTCTATTATCCCTGTAATTACTAACATTATTATTAGATATATCAGTGTAAATATAATCTGCTTTTCCGAATATATAACTGTTCCAAAAGATATTCCAGTCATCTTATTTATTGTATCACTAAATGCAATAACAAGAAGGTTAAGTATACAAGGAATTGCAATAATGAAGCTTAAGCTTTCAAAACATATAGATACTATACTACGTTTTGAGCATCCACATAGATAGTATACCGAATACTCTTCCATCTTAGTATGCATTATTAACAGAATTATGGAAAGACATGCAAATGTTATCACACCTAGTACAAGTGCTGGAATAACTATTATATGTTTAATATCCTTTAACTCAGTATCCTTAGATGTCTGTACTATTGTTGATATTTCTTGATACTCACCATGCATACTAATATAATCTCTAGCATTTGATATTTCTTCTTCTGTAGCATCTGACTCATATATAACATAGCAGTTCATATCAATGTATTGTTGTTCCTCTCCAACATATTCCAAGAACTTCTCTCCTGAAACGAAGAGTACATTAACATCTAATACTATACTTGATGCTGCTAAAATACCATTACTTCCAGACGTAAGAAAGTCAAGATACTTAAAGTCCTTATTAGTTGTTCCCATGACCTTAAATTTTAAGGGCTTTGACCTTTCACCTCTGGTCTCATCCGCTATAGTATTAAGTTTAAGCACTTGTCCCTCATCTGCCAAGCCATAACAGGCTACGCATTCAATGGTATCTCCCGAAGAATATTCCCTAATATTTGTACCTAAGTCAATTCTTGAAGCAATATCAGTTGAATAATAGTATACTAAATAATCATTTGTTCCATCACTCCAATATGTATTAATATTATACATAACCGTTTTCACACCCGGCATCTCACTTATTTCATCGGCCATATCCCTTACCCCATATTGGTCAGACCATGATATATATCTCATATATAAATCTCCGCCCCCAGCATACTTCTCTAGTGTATTTACATACTGCATTCTATAGTCATATAATCCCTGTATCCAGCACAATACAAATATTGATACAAGCATTAAAGTACTAACCAATATTGATGCCCCTTTATTTTTTACAAAAAACGCTCTAATTAACATTGATTTCTTCATATATTTCTCTCTTTCATATAATACACACTATAACTATATTTGATTTCTATTATTTATCAATGTTATTCTTGTACTTCTTACAATATGTGGCAGCACTGCAATAAACGAAATAAATGTAGTAACTCCTATTAAGAGTAAATAATCTATTATATCTAAGCTCACATTAGTGTAAAAATTTAGTTTATTAAAAATCGGACTAAATAGAGCGGCATGTATTATTACCGCTATAATTGATAAAATCAAATTAGCAATTAGAGATTCAAGTGCTGAAATGCAAACTATCACCCCATTTCCTGCTCCAACTAATCTATATATCATATTTTCACTTTTACTCGTTATTACTATATATCTTATCAAATATCCAAATACAAATATCATTACTGCAAAACCTAAAGAAAGCATAAATATAATTTGCCTTGAATTCCCTAAATATTCGTCATTATATGCTTCAGGGGTTAGCATACTTTTTATTTGATATGTAGATGTTATCTTATTTATCAGTTCATTGCTTTCCATTGTCGTTAATGTGTCTTTTAAATATATTATTACACTATCTACTCCGAATCCCTGATTTATAAATAGTTTTTCTGGAATGATAAAATAACTTCTAAGAGACCATCCAATAGCTTTATATTCTAAGCCATTATACGTATATGATTTTGGTAATGTTCCTACGCTAGTATATGCTGGAAATATGCCTACTAATGTATTACCTTCCCTTTCCTCGTCAGTAAATTCCGTTCTTCCTTCAACCTTTGAATTAGCTCCACTAATCTCATCATCTTTATATGTTACAATAATTGGCCATCCCGTTTCAGATTCATCTCCATGTGTAGATTCTTCCATTATCATTACATTTACATTATCCCCTATCTCCTCTGGAAAGTCATCAGGTATCTCTATCTTCTCACCATCTGAATCTTTATTATCATCTGTACTTTCTTTATCAGCTATAATATGTAAATATTCAATGCACTCTGTATTAT
>CAZNEZ010000010.1:0-42869 GCA_964572475.1 uncultured Lachnospiraceae bacterium | reverse complement strand
TCTGTACTTTCTTTATCAGCTATAATATGTAAATATTCAATGCACTCTGTATTATTTTTTGCCTCTCGTATTACAGATGGCATAAAATTATTGTACATAAAAATAAGTGTGAGAACACTTAATAGGAAGCTGATAATATAAACAGTGGTTATAAGCTTATTTTCTTTAAAATGACCACCTATCTTTTTTAAAATCAATATTATAATTTTCATTTTTAACCCCGGTTTAATATCCTGTTAATTCATAAATAGTGGTTATATTATTACTTGAAGCCCTAAAATCTGCATAAAAATATACTGATGTAGCATATTTTTTGTAAGTAGCTACTGCTGTTGGGTTGTAATACCAACCCGCAACTGTTGATTTTCCACCCCAGTATTTATGAATTGATGTTGTTCCTGCTGTTGTTGTGGAAGCAACATATCCATATGAATTTGCATTTAATTTAACTCCACTCCTAGTTCTGGCATATGTTGTACTTCCATTACCAGGTGTATAAGAAAATGATACATTTCCACTTTGATTAGTTACTAATAACCCTTTAGTAAAATCACAGTTTTTTGTATATTTAACTGTTGCTGCATATGATGTCAACGCAATTCCAGACATCATAACTAAAATTGTACATATTACTGCTATCGTTTTTTTTATTTACTTTTTCTTCCTATACCTTCTGCTTATTATTAAAGATATATTGTTCTTAATGTATCTTTAATGTATCTTTAATATATTCCTAGATAACTATTTTGCATTTCAATTATGCAAAAAGCCATTTCCACCAGTCAAATATTGATCTTAAAATAAGCGTATTTCTATTTATCATTTCCTGCACCTCCTATACTTTATGGAATTAGTGTTCTCACTTTTTCATTGTACTTCCTGTCGATTTTTCTTTCAATAATAACTCCTTGAAAGGTGGGATAACTCCTTAAACCGTTTTTACTGAGTTAAAAAGTCAATTATTACTTTTATTTTAAATATCTCATTATCAACTTCATACTCTACTTTTCCATTATTTTTTTCTACTGTTCTTCTTATATTCTCCAGTCCATATCCAAAGTGTTTATCGTGTAAAATACTGTTTTTTTCACTTTTATGTTTTTGATGAATAATACTGTTAGACATCTCCATTTGTGCAAACTGATTTCCCTCAGAAAATTTTATTTCAATATATGCATCTTGGGAAACTCCTTCCAATTCTTCTACTGCATTTTTTAATGCATTACCAACCACAGTACATATATCTGTCTGACTCATTTCAATTTTGGAGCTAAATATACCTCTGACGCAAACATTCACATGCTCATTAAGCATTCTCAAATAGTAATTCAACAAAATATCTACAATTTTATTTCCAGAATTGTAAATCCCCCCCTCAATATCTCCTATATAATAGTTTAATTCGTTTAAATATTCCAAAACACTATTATCTCCTTGTGTTTCAGCTAATTTTTGTATACATATCAAATGCCCTTTTATATCATGACGAAATTTTCTTGTTTCCTCTTCACGTTCCAGTAAACTTTGATAATATATTTCCTGTGAATTTACCAACATATCCTTCTGATATAAAGTTTCATTTATCTGTCTATTTATATCTATCATATACATTGCTATTATAAAAAATAATCCTAGTCCCACTAAGGATATAATTGCCAAAATATTAAAAATATAAATTATCTTTTCATTTACAATGTAATCGCTTGCATATTGAAACAGGACAATAGTAAAAGCAAAGGACAAACCCAATAAAATTAATATCAAATATACTAACATCGATTTTATCTTGCTAATCTTATAGTTCATTACCTTTTCACGATTATGTTTCATACTTTTGCCAATTAATACAATGGTAGCTAAAAAGATAGTAATTGCATTTACTTCTATAACATTAAATATGCTATTATTAAATAAAATCAGATTAGTCATACTTAACAATATATATACTAGGGTATCTATAAGTATCCATATGCAAAACGAAATTACAAATAGCTTTATTCTTTCTAAAATGGATAGCTCAAATAAAAAGCTAACGCAAAAGAATGCCATTACTCCTAATAATATAACTGGAATTTTTTTATGGCATATTATTATTAAAAAGATTTCTGTAACTGCAATCATTATTCCAGTTATCTTGTATTTACTTATTTTTTTGCTAGATATTATTTTGAAAAATATTACTCCTATTATTATGTAGCTAGCAAATACTATACTGTATGTACCCATTAATTCTCCTCATTTCTTATTAGTATATTATCTATAATTCAAGTCAAATTTAACATAAGCCTTCTCAAATTCTTTTTTTCTATCTCTGGAAATCCTTAATTTTTTATCCTTGATTTTAATAATTCCACTATCACTATATTTATCTATATAATACATATTTACTATTTCTTTACGATTTATCCTAAAAAATATCCTCTGATCAACTTCTTCCATCATCTGATTAAGAGAGCTTTCCTTTCTAAATACCGTATTTTCAGTCAAGCACTGTACATATCCATTGTATGACTCAATCATCACTATTTCTTTTTCTAAGATAGCATATAATTTTCTATTATAATACATATTTAATTTTTTCTGTCCTACCTGGTGCTTAATTATTTCTTCAATTGCCTCTTCAATATTATGTTTTTTGAATGGCTTTGTTATAAAATCTACAGCTCTTATTTTAAATGCCTCCCTATACCTATCTTCCCTTCCTGTTGCCATTATAATTATACAATTAGGATTTTTATGGCATATTTCCTTTCCGACCTCTATTCCATCTATTTCTGGCATATCAATATCTAAAAATACAGCATCTAATATAACGGCATTTTCTAAAAGCTGGGTTCCTAGCGTAAATATTTCGACTGTTGCACTTATTTCCTGTGATTTAAGTACTTCATCCACCATGTCCTTTAACATAGATGCAACTATTAATTCATCATCGCAAATTCCTATATACATTTTCTCCTTCTCCTAACGACCTGATTTTAAATAATATCTTCTCTATTAATTTTTCCTGTACAAAGTAAAATTCCCTAGTACTCTTTATCCAGATATATCTTTTCTATATTAATGTTTAATGAATTAATGGTAATAACAGCCATAGAAAGATTGGTGCCTCGACTTTGTGATAAGCTCCCCGGATTAAGATATATAATTCCACGTCTTTCTATATTTTGATAAATATGTGTATGTCCGCAGATAATCACATCAACTTGTGGTAATGAATATGGTAATCTTCCTTCTTCATGCACAAGCAAAAATCTAATTCCACCTATATTAAATGAAAGAATCTCTGGTATATATTTTTTCCACTCACTTTCCCTGTGCAAAGTGCAATTCCCTCATACCCTCTACTTCATCGCAAATAGACTTTAGATTACACACAGAACAATCCATCTTTAAATCCTTAAAAATATGATTAAGTGATTCCGTAATCTGCTCAGATATATGCACCTTTTTGCCTAATTCCTCATATGAAAAATCTTGTAAAGTTATAAAGATAATTTTAGCTGCCTTTATCTTGGGATTCTCACGGTATCCTTTTATAAACATTTGACCAACTGCCTGAAAATCCAAGCCATTTTCAATAGCCTGTTTACTAATTCTCACGGGTTCACGGTCATTAGCCACAGATATTCTCATCATATAACCTTTAGGATTAACATGGTATCTGGTATATTCAACCTTCCTCATTGTAGAATAAGCCTCATCGCCCTCTCCAAGCCCATCTTCTAAAACTCTTAAAAATGTAAGTCTTGCATATGAAGAATCTTCACTAATCTGGTTAATATCTGCACCATATACCACCACCTCGTCACATTCCACTAATGTGGCATCTGAAGTAAAGGAAAGTCCGCTAATTGCAGCCATACCACTGCCTCCAAGTTCGTATGACATTTCACTTTTCAGCACCATATTATGGTCTCCTGCATCAGGCCATGGCTTATTAATATCATTTATTCCACTTGAAGTATCCAAGTCCTTCTCATCGATAACTGGTTCATTTATTTTGTAGTGGGTAGCTTTATATCCATCAAGTAATTTAAGACTTTCTTTAATTACGCTGTCATACAATCTCATAGGTGTCTATCTCTTTTAATTTTGTCATAATGCTTTGTAAAAAATGGCATTAATTTAGATGAAATCTTCATATCAAGATTAAAGAAATAAATAAACAGACTGCATACAAATAGTATAGATAATACAAATACCAGTTTAATAAATATTTTTAAAAATATATGTAAAAACAACATATTACTTCATTCCTTTCTGCCTTGCATACTCAGCCGCGCCAAGAGCTCCCATTAACTGTGGGTCAATCTCCAAATCCGTAACCTTAATTTTAAGTACTCTTTCGATTGCCTTTTTCAGTCCCTCGTTTTTAGCACAGCCTCCTGTAAGTGTTACACTATCAACTGCTCCCGCTTTTTTAGCCATAACAAAGCATCTCTTAGCAACTGAAGTTTGGATTCCTGCCGCTATCTCTTCCATAGGCTTTCCCTCTCCAACCAGCGAGATAACCTCGCTTTCAGCAAATACCGTACACTGTGCTGTAATTGGAATAACATTTTTAGCTTTGAGTGAAAGCTTTGAAAACTCAGGTAAAGACATCTCAAATGCATTTGCCATAGTTTCAAAAAATCTTCCTGTTCCTGCTGCACATTTATCGTTCATTGCAAAGTTAAGTACCGTTCCATCTGTATCTATTGCAATTCCCTTAACATCCTGTCCTCCAATATCTATTATTGCCTTAACTTCTGGATTCACAACATGTACACCCATAGCATGGCAGCTAATCTCTGATATGTTTTCATCTGCAAATGGTACTTTATTTCTTCCGTATCCAGTACCAATAAGGTATTTTAAATCCTTTGCTTCATGTAATTCAGACACCTGTGCAATTGCTTCATCAAGTGCTGACTGAGCGCTAAGAACTGGATTAATCCTACTTCTGCTGGTAACATTTGCTACCAATCTACCTGTTTCATCTATAATAACGCATTTTGTATAAGTACTTCCAGCGTCACATCCACCAAAATAATTCATAACTATTCCTTTCTCGTATAATATTTAGAATGCATTTGAGTCGTCAAAATCTTCGAGACTTGGGTCAATAGGTTCTTCTCTTAATACAGTACGCATATATCTATTGAATTCAGTACGCATATCACGTCTTGATGCATCACTCGGTTTCATTAAGCCATGTGTTACCCATACAAGATGAATTCCACGCTTTCTAGCTTCCTCTTCAAACAATCCATGATATCCTGACATCGCTTTGCAACCCATATGTGCATACATTACAACCATATCAGCATTAAAGCTTTCACAATATCTCCATAGTGCTTCAACACCAACTTCATAGCCTCCATTTGAACGATTGCGCATAATCATGTTTTCATATAGGTAAGCTAAATCAAGCATTGCCTGGTCTTTATCTTCAGTATTTATCATCTTTGTAGATACAAGGCTTAACATATCTACAAGTGGAACTATTCCCCAACAATTTTGCATCCATAGTGGAAATGCTGTATAGTATGCTGCCTGTACGCCCCAGGTTATTGCACGATGACGAACTTCTTTTGCGCATAATGCTTGCCTCTTATAGCCTTTCATTGCTAATTCAGTAATCTTCATATCAGTCTTAAGAAACTGTTCATTACGTCCACCTGCTGCCTGGTATACGCCATATCTATATAATGCCAGATTATCTCCTATTACCTGAGGATATGGTGTACTGGAAATATCAAACCATTCCAGCATTTGTTCCGTCTCTCTATTAAACCTTGTCATACATTTGAAAAAATGCTCCCAGTCAAACTTCTCACCAGTCTGCTCCTCTATAAAATGTATTGCATTCTTAATCTCTTCTGCCGCATAATCTTGTACACTCTCATGTGTGTGTCGGATAGGAACTGCAAGTTGAAATGTCGGGATTTTAAAATGTCTTGCTTCTATTGAATTACCCATCATACTACCATCACAGGTTGTATTACATTGCACAGCACATTTACCAATCTTCGGAAAATCATCATCTATTGCCACACCTAACTCAGCCGCTGGCATCGGACATACATCTCCCGGAATTCCAAATTCCTGTGCCACGTCTATGTAATGTGTAACACCATTTTGATACATCATCGAGCTAGTATAAACTGAAGGAACTTCTACTGAAACCCATTTTAATGTCGGAAATCCACTCATAATTTCACTCATCATATTTTCATCAAAGAGAACTATCTTTTCATTCAGTTTTGTATCATTTCCAATAGCTGGATCCGCCCTGAATATGGTATCAATAATATCACACATATCTGTAACAATAAGACCAATTCCTGTATATGCCATCCTTAACTGCTCACCGCGCATACCCTGTGTATGTCTATTAAAAAAGTCTGGAACTGCCAGATAATTAAGCATCCAGCGATATCTAAAGAATCCTTTAATATTGTGTGGTTTCATCATAAATAGTATAAGTGTTTTCCAAACCTTTAACCATTGAGTATAGTCATACCATGTGTCCTTAAATCCACGCCATTCCCTACGTTTTCCCGACTTTCCGGTACTAAGCAGCTTACCTAACTGTTCACTTCCTAATTCTTTACCCACGACTCTTACCTACTTCCTGCGTATTCTTTTTATTCTTTTGAAGCTTCTTAATCTCTATGCTCTCCACAAAAGCCTGAACTCTGGTACGAAGCTGACCAGAATTGCCGACTACATAAGGATGGTCTACTGAAAGTACAGGATATCCGTATTCTTCACGCATTACATGACTTGCAAATGCTCTCTCATATCCCCAATAATCGCAAAACTTCATCTGCTCATAGATAATTCCATCTGCATTAAAATCTTTTGCAAGGCTATCTATATATGTATGTCTATCATTAATCTTTTCAGTATTCATATATCTTGGGCATTGTCCCCATATAAGGTACTGACGGCATATCTGTGTAAGTACATCTTCATCATCATTTAGCTGAAGTACCTGTCTTCCTGGAAATGAGCCAAAACAAAAGCGGTCAGCAACTACTAAAGCACCAGCTTCCTCAATTAACTTGATAAGGTCTGGGTCATCTATCTCAGATCCTGCAAGTACCACTCTTGCTCTGTATGCACTCTTATCATCTCTTTGTCGTGTTTTTATCTCATCTAATGTCTCAGCCAGCATCGGAATTAGTAGATTCTTAGGGCAGCAATATGTCGCTGTACATAAAACTGCAAACTCATATCCAGTTATTCTAGGATTCTCTTCTTTACGATATTCTCCTATGGCAGTTATTAATCTGCTAATCTCATTATGTAATTCTACCGATTTTCTAAGTGCATTATCAGAAATATCTATTCCATAAACTTTGTTAAGTGGCTCTAACACATGGATTCTCATTTGTTTTATATAATGTTTGAGTGCCGTTTCATCTGACTTCATAGGTACATCTGAATATGACACAAAAAATTTGTCCTTTGTACAAAGATTAAGTTTTTCTATATTTTCAACACATCTATTCATCTGAGAACAGGCATCTGGAGCAATTATACAGTCCAGAAACTCAAATCCCCCCTCTATTGATCTTTCAAGTATTGCTCTGCAATATTCACACATTAAACTTGTCATATAATATGTACCCATCTCAATTGAACCAGTTCTTGGTGCGCGTACTCTTACTGAAAATGTACCTGGCAGGTTAAGTAATACTTCCGGAATTAATGAACATACATTTCCAATAACAATATCACCTGATTTGGACTGCTCCCTAACGAGATTATTATTGGTATCCTGCAACAGATTTTCAAAATAATATAAGTGTTTTAAATCTTTCACGTCATTCTCCTAATTAAGTATATTTATATTCTTAAGCGCTTCTTCTACTCCAACTACAATAGCTGCTGTATCAGGCAGGAAAAATACATTCTGTCCTGTCAGGTCATACTGTGCCAGCTCTCTATCATCCGTAATATACGAAAGCACTTCAATATCTCCAGTATTCATAAATTCTTTTACTGAAATATCTGGAAGTCTGTTTGCTATTGCTCCAACCCTCTCATACATAACTAGTTCATCTGCAACCTTTTTAATAGATTGTATAACCTGAGTCCCTTTTTTGCTTGAGTCTGTAACCAATAGTAAATGTGTAACCTTTTCCATTACACGTCTATTAATCTGCTCAATTCCAGCTTCTCCGTCTATTACAACATAGTCAAAGTTCTCTGAAAGCATCTGTATTACCGCCTTAAGATATGAATTGATTTTACAATAGCAGCCTGCTGCCTCTGGTCTTCCTACTGCTATAAATGCAAATCCATTAGATTCTACTAATGCATCATATATGCGGTACTTAGCTTCTCCAAGCAACTCGATAGCTGTTCTTGTATCACCATCTTCAACTGTTGCTACTACTTCTTTACGAATATCATCAATTGTAGTCTCAACTTCAATCCCAAGTGCTGTAGAAAGTCCAACAGCTGGATCAGCATCGATTGCAAGTATTCTCTTATCTGGAAAATTCTTAGTTAAAACCTTAACTATTACGGCCGCCAGTGAAGTTTTACCTACTCCGCCTTTTCCTGAAACAGCTATAATCTTAGGTGTATGTACTGAATTATCAATATTTGTCTTTGTATCCATTTTATCTCCATTTCTTATACTAATATTAATCTATTACATTCATCATAAATAATAATTTTATCTCTATATCTCTCCGAAACTGGTGAATTAATAAGTTGTCTTATTGTATCATATTGTCCCCACAAATGCATTGGAACAATATGTTCTACTTTAATATGATTCATAAAGTAGTCGAAGCCTAGTGCATATTTATCCCCAAGCTTTGGATCTAATGGGAAAAAGGCTACCTCAATGGGGAATTCAATAAGCTTGTCTATAATATTTGTAAATCTTCTCTCCATATGCTCTTTTTCTACTTCTGTCATTCCATCCCACACCCACCAGTTCAAATCTCCAGCATGGAAAAGGTTCTTACCCGAATATAATTGTGTAACAACAAATGCCACTCCTGCATCTGTAGACATAACCGTTCTAACTTTAATATTAGAATCCTCAAATTCCGTATTTCCTAACATGAATACAATCTCATCATATATATTCTCTGGTACCTTCATCTTACCTACCATAAAGTTCTTATTAAACTTCTTGCGTATATCTCTTGATAATATGAATTTTGTATTCTTATGTTTTTTTACAATATTAAAGATTTCAAAATTAAAATGGTCATTATGCATATGGCTGGCAAAAACATATAAAGGCTTTTTTTCTGAGATATTAGGTATCTCTCCTTTATAGTAATCAAATAAAAATGCAGCGAATTCATCTTCAACAATGAATCCGCTATGGTCTATATATGTAATATTCAATTTAATTTCCTCTGGCAAATGTTACAAGTGGAGATATACTTTCTATATTTGAAAAGTCGCATGAATTCCCGAAACGTTCAAGCATTATCTTATCTTCATCTGTTTTTTCTTCTTTTTTATCTAAAGAATTCCTGACTATTCCAAGCATTTTCTTCTTAAAAAATCCAAGCTTATCATAATCAAATCCACCCTCAAAATAGTAAAATGATGATTCAGTAAGATTATTCTGTTTTTTAATATTTTCTGTATTCTCGTCAGTTGTAGGACTTGAACCCACTCCAAATATTATTAATCTACCCTGATACATTTTTCTAATCTTATTAAGTCCCATAATCATGCTGCCCATTATCCATCCACCATATATTATAGTATCATGGCTTGCTAATTCCGCTGTTTTTACTTTTTTTATTGACTTTGCTTCGCAGTGAAGTTCCTGTGAAATCCATTCTGCATATTTCTTAGTAAATCCTGTTGAGCTATTGTAAACAACTAACATATGACATCTCACTTTCTTTAAATATTAATTTATATTATACATTCTTCTGGCAAATAAATCCAATATAATATTAATCCATTTAAATAAAATTTTATGAGAGATTATTAGTTCAGCAGAAAAAGCAAACACTAATACATTCTTAAACATTAATCTGTAATACTTATATCTCCACTTATTGTTGAAATAGAAAGCTTGCTGCTTTCATTACCATATTTGTATTCATTCCCTCTGCTTCCCTTTACTCTGAATTCACCATATGCAATCCTAACATCACCTGATACGGTTGAAACATTAGATTTGAATCCTCTTTGATGATTATGGATTTCTACATTTACTTCACCACTTACTGTATTAAATTTTGCGTTAGTATCATTAGTGCTAATCAATGTAATATCACCACTTGTACTTGATAACTCACATGTATCTGATTTTCCGTCAATTTTAATATCTCCGCTTGTAGTATTAGCTATAATTCTTGCATTATCAGTATTGTATATATTGGCATCTCCACTGATAGTCATAATATGCAGATTCTCACTCTTAATATTTCTAACCTTTATATCTCCGCTTGTAGTTTGATATTTAATACTTTTCGATTTAATATTGTCACCATTTATATCACCACTAGTGCTTGATATATCCATAAACTTTGCTTTAGAATCTTCTATCCACAGGTCTCCACTTGCACTCATTGTATTAAAAGACTCTACATTAATTCCAGTAACTTTTATTTCTCCTGATGCACTTGAAGCATTAATACTCTTAATATTATCTGGCAATTCAATCCTTATTTCTATATCAGGATCTCCTACTGTAAATATACCAAATATACCCGTTTTAACGAGGTTAGCATACATAGTTTCTCCATTTTGATAGCACTCAAATCTATAGCTTGCCTTCTGGCGTGCATTTCCATAATTATTGTACTTAATATCTAATTTATTGATTTTGCTTCTTACTATCTCAAGATCTGCATTAATAACATTAGTACATATTCTAGTACAGTCTAAGATATTATCATTATTGTAATCTGATTTTCTATTACTATTATCATTATTATCCGTATTATTACTATCCTCACTATTAGTGTTTATAGGTTCTGCATTAGCCGCATCTATGTGATTATTGATTGTATTAGCACTACCTGGTTTTTTATCTGTAAGACCAGCCTTAATCTCATCTATTAATTCTTCTGGCGAACCAAGTTCTTCACAAATCTGTTCTTCCGTCTTACCTTTTTCTAATCCAATCAAAAAATGCTCATTATAGTCATTCTCAATCTCACTTAATACCTCAATATCTATGTCTTTAAGCCCTTCTTTGATTAGTCTCATATATTCTATTTTATTCATATCTTAATCTCCATTCTGCGTCTATTATTTGACGCTATTACTATTTTAAATATAACTTTTAGGATACATTGTTACCTTTTTATGATTCTTCACCTATATTAGTCTATTCTAATTCTTCTGTTTTATATCAGTCTCTCAACTGTTTTTACAAATTCCTGCCATTCCGCTTTTAATCTGGATTGATATTCTTTTCCAGTATCCGTTAAGTGATAGTACTTTCTAGCAGGTCCTGATGCTGATTCAACCAGATATGTTTCTACATATTCTTCATCTTTCATTCTCTTTAATATGAGATAAAGTGTCCCTCCTGCCAGATTCATCTCCCTGCTAATAGCCTCTGTAAGCTCATAGCCATATTTATCACCTTGAATAAGTTGTGATAACACACATAGTTCAAGTGCTCCTTTTTTAAATTGAGCGTTCATATTATTCGTCCTTTCTGCGATGTCTTTTACATTGTATTGTATTATTCTTTCTTAAATACATAGTATCACATACTATTCTATAATGCAATATAGTATTTTAAAATAAGCTGCTATTTGTTTCAACAGTCTTACTCGATTCCGTTTCTAATATCCCCTTTTTTTAATATCCCTCCTTGTACTTAATTTTTTTCTTATTCTTCTCTCTTATCTCCCATAAAGAATAATGCAACTGTTCCAGGTCCTGTATGTGATCCTATTACTGTTCCAACACTATTAATGATTACTTTATCCTTTAATTGTGGGAATTTTTCCTGAATCAACTGACTTACTTCTTCTGCGTCTTCCATACAGGCTGAATTACTTATAAAACATTTACCAGAATACTCTAATCCGTCCTGTACATGTAAAACCATTCTATTTACCATTTCTTTAATTACTCTTTTTTTAGTTCTAATCTTATCTCTTGGAGTTAACTCTCCCCTATTGTTCATATCAAGAAGTGGACAAATTCCAAGCATTGTTCCAAATGTATATGCAGTAGCACTAATTCTTCCTCCACGCTTATAGCTTGTCAAATCCGTAGAGAAAAACCAGTGATGAATATTAAGTTTATGTTCTTCTGCCCACTCATACGCTTCTGACAGAGATGAGCCATTATCTCTCATATCCGCAAGGTAATCTACAAGCATACCATACCCTGAAGAAGCACCTAGTGAATCTACAACCATAATCTTACGTTCTGGATACTTTTCCATAAGCTCATCTCTTGCTATATTAGCTGAATTAATAACACCTGATAGTCCTGATGAAAGACAAATATGTAGAATATCCTGACCTGATTTTAAATATGGTTCAAACATTTCTTCAAATTCCTCTGCATTAACTTGAGATGTTATAGGAGCCGCACCATCAGTAATCATCTGATAAAATTTATCAAATGGAATTGTTTTGCCTAAATCATCATTGTATTCATCTTCACCAATTTTAAAATGAAAACAAGCATATGGAATATCTCTCTTTTCAAAATACTCCTTCTTCATATCCGCAGTAGAACAGCAGGTTAATACAAACTTTTCCATTTTAACACCTCATACTTTCATATTGTTTTTATTACATAATTAATAATATAATACTTGTTTTTATAGAAAAAATAAATAGACAATACGACTATTTTGTTTATATTCTAACAAAATAATCGTATTGTCTTTAGTTCAATTTTATCATGCGGTATCCAATCCCAATATGAGTTTGTATATATGTACCTTTTTCACAATTAATTTCTATTTTTTTACGTAATGAGGCCATATACACTCTAAGGGATGATAGGTCACTTTCAATTGCATTTGTCCATACCTTGTCAAGAATATATTGATGTGTTAATACTTTTCCTACATTTCTGGCTAACAGACAAATCAGGTTATATTCTATGGGCATCAGATGTACTTCTTCGCCATCAATCTTTACTACAGCCGCTGCGTAATCAATTATTAACTGACCATTTTCAAATATTGTCTCATTACTGTCCGTTTTATTCTCCAAGTACGGCAGTCTCCTTATAGTTGAACGAAGCCTTGCTAACAGCTCATCAACACTGAAAGGTTTTGTTAGATAATCGTCTGCACCAGCATCCAATGCTATTATCTTATCCTTGTCTTCACTTCTTGCACTTATAACTATAATAGGTAAAATAGACCATGTTCTTACCCTTTTTATTACTTCAACACCATCCATATCCGGCAGTCCCAAATCTAATAAAATGATATCTGGATTGTGTGATGTTGCTGCCATAATTGCAGATGCTCCATTTTCCGCTATTATGTACTTATATTTTTGCATCTCTAATGTATTTGAAATCAGATTACGTACAGGTTTATCATCTTCTACAACCAAAATAACTGGTTTTCCATTTATCATCTCAGTATTACCTCCTCGGCATCTAGTTCAAATCCAAATACAGTTCCTGATGGCTTATTATCAGTTACCCATATTCTTCCTCCATGTGCCTCAATTATTGACTTGCAGAGTGATAATCCAAGTCCCATGCCTCTTCTTCCATCCGCTATCACATTATTCGCTGTATAAAACATTGTAAATATCTTGTCCTTTTGGTCATTTGGAATTCCTATTCCATTATCAGATACTTCAATATGTATTTTATCATTAATCTTTAACACTGTCAGATTTATTTTTGAACCTATTTCCGTATATTTTATTGCATTATCTACGAGATTGATTATTACTTGTATAATAAGCTTTGCATCCATTTTAGCAACTAACATATCATCATCTTGTTTAATACTTATATCATGCTCAACTGATTTTCTATTTATATGCTTAATAGCTTCAGATATGACATCATCTACCAGTTCAGACTGAAGATTCAACTGCATTGAACCATTCTCAATCCTTGTAACTGATAAAAGATTCTCAACAAGATTCATTAGCCACATTGAATCATCATAAATATCACCATATATCTTATTCTTGTGGCTATTACTTATTTTATTCTCATTCTTTATTAGCATATCCGCATTACCCGAAATGCTTGTAAGTGGTGTTCGTAAATCGTGTGATATTGAGCGCAAAAGATTAGCTCTTAACTGCTCTTGTTCTAATTTAATTGCAACTTCTTTTTCCTTTTGCATAAATTCTTCTTTTTCAAATGCTAATGCACTTTCATTTAATATAGCAAACATAATGCTTTCTTCAAAAGACGGAATTGATTTTTTACGCAGTCTTAAACCCACTACACCAAAGACTTTATCACCATTTCTAATAGTAAGATATAGACATTTTGCTCCAGGCAGGGTAGTTGTTGATGCACCTGCATGTTTATTATTCTTATATGTCCATTCTGCTACTGCTAACTCCTCTTTTTGGAGAATTTCATCATTATTCTCTTCAAACTTGTATACAATAGGTTCATTACCAGTATCTGGATTACCAATATAGCAATATACATTGCAATTAATAAGCCTTCCTAATTGTTTTACAGTAATTTCTGCAATTTCTTTAGCTGTTCTAGTCTGTTGCAGTCTTTGACTCATTTCTAAAAGAATCTCTGTCCTATAAGAGTTCTTTGCCGCAAGCTTCGCTGCCTTTTTTACCTTTATCATTAAAGTAGAAATAATCATAGATGTTAAAAACATTACTAAAAATGTTACTAAGTATCCAGGATTATTAACATTGAATGTTTTTCTGGGTTCGGTAAAGAAAAAGTTAAATGCCAAGATACTTATAATACCATAAATGCTACTGGATAATCTATATTTTGTCAGCAGTGAAGTCAACATAACCCCTAATACATATACCATAATAAGATTGGCTTCACTAAAATACAACTGCTCAAATAAGAAATCAATTAAAGTTGTTAATAATAGAATAAGCAAAACTACTATGATATCTGCTGTTGTACTTATCTTTGGAAGTCTAAATCCCTTTTTTTTCTTAACATATTTCTTTGTGTAAGTATCAGGTATCAAAAATATCTCTAAATTCGGCGATATCTTTGCTAACTGTTCGGAAAAACTTTCTTTCATTGAAAACAGTGACTTTTTTGTATACGACCTGCCTAATACTATTTTTGTAACCTTTGAAACTCTTGCATATTCTGCAATCTGTTCAACTATATCCGTACCATATGAATTGATAACCTTAGCCCCTAGCTGCTCTGCCAGCTTTATATTATCCCTTAATCTTTCTACATCCTCTTTATTCATCTCTGCAAAATCAGGTGTTTCAACATAGAATGCAGTAAATTTTCCATGAAATGCTTTAGACATCTTTGAGGCCTGTCTAATAACCTTTGCATTGGAGGGTGATGGTGATAAGCACATCATTATATGCTCAGATGAACTCATTTTTTTCTCACTGCCAAGAGATAATTCCTGTTCAATATTTACCCAGTCTGCCATACGCCTTAATGCTATTTCTCTTAGAGATGTAAGATTCTCAATAGAAAAAAAGTTGTTAAGTGCATTTTCTACTCTGTCTGTTCTATATATCTTACCTTGCTTTAATCGGTTAATAAGTTCTTCTGGCTGTATATCAATCATTTCTATCTGATTGGCTCTGTCAAACATAGAATCTGGTATTCTTTCTCTTACTGTAACCCCTGTTATCCCCGCTATAGTATCATGAATACTCTCTATATGCTGTACATTTAATGTCGTATATACATTAATTCCTGCATTCAATAACTCTTCAATATCCTGATATCTTTTTCTATGTCTGCATGAATCGGCATTAGTATGTGCCATCTCATCTATTAGAATAGTCTCTGGTTTTCTCAAAAGTGCTGCATCAATATCAAATTCATGGCAAACAATATTGTTTTCTACTACTTCTTTAGGACTAATTGTCTCTAACCCATTAATTAATCTCATAGTCTCAGGTCTTGCATGTGGCTCTATATATCCTGCTACTATATCAACTCCAGCCTCTTTTTCAATATGTGCAGACTCCAGCATAGCATAGGTTTTGCCTATGCCTGCTGCGTATCCAAAAAATATTTTTAGTCTTCCCTTTTTATTTTTCTCCTTATCTTGCACTATCATTTTAAGTATAGAGTCTGGATCTCTTTTTGCTATTCCCATGACATTTCCTCCAATTCTATAAGATTAGTTTTACTTTAAAATGCCATCTAATGCAAGATTAACTTTTAATACGTTTACTGTATCTTCCCCTAAAACCCCTAAAATCTTATATGTTGTATATTTTTCTATTATTTTCTTAACGCTTTCTTTACTTATTCCTCTGCTGTCTGCTATTCTTGATATTTGATAATTAGCAGCATTTACACTTATTTCTGGATCCAACCCACTTCCAGAACATGTGACCAAATCAACTGGGACTTTATCATTATCTGCATCTGGATTAGCTTCTTTTAATATGCTAACTCTGCTTGATATTAATTTTGAGTATTCATCACTTGCAGGACTGATATTAGAAGGACTAGCATAATATAGCGCATTTCCATCAGAATCTTTAAATGAATCCGTGTTAGCAAGCATAACTCTTCCCCATAAATACTCATTCTTTGTAAACTCCTGAGCAAGAAGTTCTGAACCATAATTCTTGCCATCTATTGTTATTATACTTCCATTTGCTTTGTCTTTAAAAAATAATTGAGATATTCCTGTAATTAGAAGTGGATATATCACACCACATACTAATGTCATTATTACTATCATAATCACTGCATTTTTTATATATTTTCTTATATTTTTCATGTATTAAGACTTCCTTTCCTGCTTATAACAAGCCTGTAGCAACTATAATAACATCTATTAATTTTACAAATATGAAAGGTGCTATAATTCCGCCTAGACCATATACTAAAAGGTTTTGAGATAATAATTTTCCTGCCGATACCTCACGATATTTTACACCTTTTAAAGATAATGGAATAAGAGCGATTATTATTAATGCATTATATATTATTGCTGAAAATACTGCACTTTCGGCACTATGCAAATGCATTATATTAAGCGCCCCCAGTTCTGGATATAGTCCCATAAACAATGCTGGAATAATAGCAAAGTATTTTGCTAAATCATTAGCAATACTGAATGTAGTCAGACTACCTCTTGTCATTAATAATTGCTTACCAATTCTTACAATATCTATTAACTTGGTGGGTGAAGAGTCTAAATCTACCATATTTCCAGCTTCTTTAGCTGCCTGCGTTCCTGTATTCATTGCTACCGCTACATCCGCCTGCGCAAGTGCAGGTGCATCATTCGTTCCATCTCCTGTCATTGCCACTAAATGACCTTTTGCCTGAAAGTCACGAATCATTTGAAGTTTTCCCTCTGGTGTAGCCTCTGCCAGGAAGTCATCAACCCCTGCCTCTGCTGCAATAGCTGCTGCTGTAAGTGGATTATCTCCAGTAATCATTATTGTTTTTATACCCATTTTTCTTAAGTCTGCGAATTTTTCCTTAACTCCTGACTTAATAATGTCCTTTAGATATACAACACCAATAATAATATGATTTTCCGAAACCACCAAAGGTGTACCGCCTTTATTAGCAATATTTTTAACTACTTCTTCACATTGCTTACTATACATACCCCCAGTAGCCAGTACATAATCTTTCATTGAATCAGCAGCACCTTTTCTAATCTCATGGTTTGGCATATTTACGCCACTCATCCTTGTTGTAGCCGTAAATGGAACAAATTCAAGCTTTAATTTTTCAATATCTCTTTCCCTGATTCCAAACTGTTTCTTTGCTAAGATTACAATACTTCTTCCTTCTGGTGTTTCATCTGCTAATGATGCTAATTGTGCAATGTCTGCTAAATCTTCTTCTGTATGGCCATCAACTGGAATAAATTCTGCTGCCTGACGATTTCCTAATGTAATTGTTCCTGTTTTATCCAGCATAAGAATATCAACATCACCTGCTGCTTCTATTGCCCTTCCGCTCATTGCCAATACATTTGCCTGATTAAGTCTGCTCATTCCTGCTATACCAATTGAAGATAACAATGCACCTATTGTCGTTGGTGCCAGACATACTAATAATGCGATTAATGATGTTACTGATGTAGGATTGGGTATTCCTAACTGTTTTGCAGAAAATACACTATATGCATATAGAGAGGCAGTTACAAAAATAAATATTACGGTAAGTGCTATTAAAAATATTTGTAATGCTATTTCATTTGGTGTCTTTTTCCTCGAAGAACCTTCAACCATAGCAATCATCTTATCTAAAAAGCTTTCGCCTGGATCATTCGTTACCATAACTGCAATCCAGTCTGATGTAACGCTTGTTCCCCCTGTAACTGCACTTCTGTCTCCTCCTGCTTCACGTATTACTGGTGCAGACTCTCCTGTAATTGCGCTTTCATCTACAGAAGCTGCACCCTCTATAACTTCTCCGTCTGCCGGAATCTGTTCGCCTGCTTTAATTAATACTATATCACCTTTTCTTAATGTAGAAGATGAAACCATATCAAACTTTTCTTTATTCTCAACACTTGCAAGCTTTCTTGCCTGAACATCCTTTTTAGATGCTCTTAATGAATCTGCCTGTGCTTTTCCTCTGCCTTCAGCTATTGCCTCTGCAAAGTTTGCAAATAAAACTGTAAACCAAAGAATTATTGCTATTCCAAGTATGTAAAAAATTGGTGCATCCTTTATTCCAAACAGTGACATAACAAATAGTATAGTAGTTAATATTGCTGATAAATATACTAAAAACATTACTGGATTTTCAATTTGAGTTTTAGGCGATAATTTAATTACAGAATCTTTTAAAGCTCTTATAATCATTTTTTTATCTTTCAATTTCATATTCTTCCTCATTTCTGCGCTGCCTTTTGCGCATAATACTGTGTGTGAAAAATTTATCTTTCACACTAATTATCCATTTCAAAGCAATTAATTGCTATACTAACATTTTTAAGTGTTCCGCTATTGGTCCAAGAGCTAGTGCTGGGAAGAAGCTTAATGCTCCTATAAGTAATACTATAAAAATCAGTAGAAATATGAACATCGCATTTGATGTACTTAATGTACCTGTTGTACTTGCTATCTTCTTTTTACCCGCAAGGCTTCCTGCCATAGCTAATACTGCCATCATAGGAACAAATCTAGCAAAGAGCATACATAATCCTATTGAAACATTTATAAATGGTGTATTGGCATTAAAACCTGCAAATGCTGAACCGTTATTTGCTCCAGCAGAAGAATATGCATATAGCATTTCTGAAAATCCATGTGCACCTGAATTGTTCAAACTATCCACCACAGATGGAACAATTGCTGCTATTCCACTTCCCACCAGAATAGCTATCGGTGTTGCAAGACACACTAGTACTGCCATCTTCATTTCAAATGGTTCTATCTTCTTTCCTAGATATTCTGGTGTTCTTCCTACCATTAATCCTGCTATAAATACAGTTAGTATTGCAAATCCTAACATTCCGTATAGTCCACAGCCTACCCCACCAAATATAACTTCACCTAACATCATGAGTAGCATTAATACCATTCCACCTAGTGGAGTATATGAATCATGCATTGAATTTACTGAACCATTGGAGGCTGCTGTTGTAAATGTACTCCATGTAACTGAAGATGCAATTCCTAATCTGCTTTCCTTACCTTCCATGTTTCCACCTGCCTGATTATCTGTTCCTATATCAACCTCTTGGTTATCCGCAAGCTGTGGCGTAGCAAACTGTTCACTAACTGCAATACTCGCCATTGCCAGCACAAGCATTGTCATCATTGCAATAAATATAGCTCTTCCCTGCTTTTTATCCTTTATATTTCTACCAAATGCAAAACATAAAGAGGTAGGAATTAGCAGTATAGAAATCATTTCTATAAGATTTGACAATATTGTTGGATTTTCCAATGGATGAGCTGAGTTTACACCAAAGAATCCTCCTCCATTTGTTCCTAACTGCTTAATTGCCACCTGACTGGCAGCAGGTCCCATAGGAACGACCTCTTTCGTTACCTCTTCTCCATTAGAAAGCGTTATTGGTTCAACTAATTCTACTTCCTGATAGCTGTCAAAATTCTGCACTACTCCTTGTGAAACCAATAAAATTGAAGCTACAATTGATAATGGAAGAAGTACATATATAATTACTCTTGTAAAATCAACCCAGAAATTTCCTATTCCTTTTGATTTTATTCGTGTGAATCCTCTAATGAGTGCAAATAACACGCAGATTCCAACTGCTGCCGATACAAAATTTTGTACTGTAAGTCCAGTCATTTGTGTCAAATATGACATCTGCGATTCTCCGCTGTATGCCTGCCAATTAGTATTAGTTACAAAACTTACTGCTGTATTAAATGCCAGATGCCAGCTAGTTCCTTCAACATTTTCTGAATTAAATGGTAATATTCCCTGTAAAAAAATGATTCCAAATAACAATACTAAAAACAGCCCACTAAATACAAGCACATTTATTGCGTATTTTTTCCATGTCATATCTTCATCTTTACTTATGTGAAGTATTCTATAAATTCCTCTTTCACATGGATTTAGTACCTTTGATAAAAAAACTTTCTCACCATTCATTACTTTACCGATATACCTGCCTAAAGGTATTGCCAGTGCGATAAGAATTACAAGATAAATAACATATTGCATAACTACATTCATCTTTTCCTCCTTGCTACGACTATTTTTTAGGATTCTCTAAGGACACAGATTTTGCGTAGCCTTAATCTGCCTTTTATATTAGAAAACTGTGCAGTAACAAAAAACACTTTTTTTAATACACTAAAGAATTTAGCATAGCCAAAATTAAATGGGGATTACAATTTTAATAGCTGACATTAAAATTATATAAAAAAAGCGCTTGTCGGCACAAGCGCTTGGAAGAACTGCGTTGCAGTTCTTCTTAAATGTTTCACGCTATTGCGTAGCTTTCTAATTATATTTTAAAAAAAGCAAAATCAGACTAGTAATCTCTGATTTTGCTTTTTTATATATTTCCTATTTGAAGAGTCTCTTTCAGGCTTCTATATCAAACATTTTTAACATTATTATGCATGTTTAATATTGGTAAACTCTGAAATCTCTCTATTAATTGTTACTAAATCTTCTACATTCAAGTCATGGAGATTCTTATGTCCTGTTATTCTTGCAAATGTTTTTAACTCCAAAAGCGATACATTTAGATAATTAGCAACTCTCTGGGCTGATGCATCTATCTTAATTCTACTTCGTAATTCTAAATCCTGAGTTGCAACTCCAACTGGACAGTTTCCACTTCCACAGATTCGATACTGCTGGCATGCTGCCGCTATAAGTGGTGCAGAAGCTACCGCTATTGCATCAGCTCCCATTGCTATAGCTTTAGCAAAATCCGCTGATACACGTAATCCACCTGTAATAACTAATGAGATATCTGAATGTATTGAATCCAGATACTTTCTTGCGCGATAAAGTGCATAAATAGTAGGAACTGATGTTGCTTCTCGGAGAAGAAATGGACTTGAACCTGTTCCCCCACCTCTTCCATCAACTGTTATAAAATCAGGTTCTGCAAATACACAATATTCCAAATCTCTCTCTATTCTTCCTGCCGCAATCTTGATTCCAATAGGTCTTCCATCTGAACGTCTCCTAAGCATATCTACCATATCCTTAAGGTCTTCTTTTGTCTTTAGCTCAGGAAATTTGCTTGGACTTTGTACATCTTCTCCTACATTCTTGTCTCTAAGTCTGGCTATTTCTTCTGTTACTTTATCACTCGGCAGATGTCCTCCCATTCCAGGTTTTGTTCCCTGACCAATCTTAATCTCTATTGCATCAGAAGTTCTAAGATTCTCATCTGTAACACTGTATTTGTTAGGTATGTACTCAAAAATATATTTGTATGCAGCTTCCTTTTCCTCGGATAAAATTCCACCCTCTCCACTACACATTGCGCTATGTGCTAATGCTGAACCCTTAGATAGAGATATCTTAACTTCTCTTGACAATGCACCAAATGACATATGCGACACATATACTGGATTATCTAATACCATAGGTCGCTTAGCATTTTTACCTATTACGGTAGTAGTTGTAACAAATTCTCCATCATCTAAAGGTGCTGGATTAAGCTGCGCACCAAGTAGTAATATGTCATCCCAGTTCGGCATCGGCATCTTTGTTCCCATAGCTCCACTAATTGACTTACCACTAACTGCCATCTCATGAATTTCTTCCATATATCTGCATGAAGAATCATGTCTTATATATGACTTGTCATATGACAAATCCAATCGTTCTATTGATTTATTATCTGATTCGACCTCATCATTAATACTTTTACTATCTTCATGCTTTTCTTCATGCTTTTCTTCATGCTTTTCTTCATGCTTTTCTTCATGCTTTTCTTCATGTTCACCTTCCTCTTCCATCTTAACAAACTTATCACTTGGTTGTTTGCATACAGGACAGGCCTCTAATTCTGAAAATGGCTTCCCCTCTATTTCTTCATCATAAATATACCCACATACGCTACATTTGTATTTTGCCATACTGTACCTCCTTTATCTTACAACATTTGTATATGGATATTATAACATAGAACACTTGATTTTTCTGCTAAGTTTTAGATTATATTTAAGGGGACTGCATATGCAGCCCCCCTTACAATCTCTATTTTATGCCATAGCATTTACTGTTTTGTACTTATAAATCATTTCTGCATGATTCTGCTCTTCTACAAGAATATCAGCTAAAAGCTTGCGGATTGCAGTATCAGCAAATTTGAATACCTCTGTATTGTATTCTGATGATACAAGTTTCTCAGTAGCGATTGCATCAGTAGCTAAGAAACAATCATCGTCTTTTTCCTGAGAACTAGACATATTAGTATATGTTGCTGTAGGATTATAGTCCTTACCTTTAGAATCATTACAGTCACATCCCGGAACCTGACCACTTAATACTTGTGTTAATGTGTCAAAATGCTCCTGTTCATTTTTCTTAATTGACTGAAATAAATCCTTTAATACTGTGTCCTTTGCATCACTTGCATATTTCTCATATTTTGTAATACAAGATTTTTCCTGTGTCTGAAGAGATTTAATTGTCTCTTTTTCTTTTTCATTTAATACCATAACTATTCACCTCATTAATTATTTTTACTTTTCTAGTATTGTCTGTTTATTTCAAATTTAATCATCTATTCTTTATTTGTATCAAAATTTATATTTTTACTTTTATCTGCGTCTTTACTTATATCCTTATCTGTCTTTTTATTTGTATCCTGTTCTATATCATATAACCGTATAAGCTTTTGCAAATATTCTGTTCTCTCTTTAGTATTCTGACTAGCTTCCTCAAATAACTTTTCTGCCTTTTCAGGATTTTCCTGTTTTAGCGCATTATATCTTATTTCACCTGATATAAATTCGTCATATGGCATCTGAGGAGTTTTGCTGTCCAGTATAAATGGATTTTTACCTTCTTTTTTTAATTCAGGATTGTACCTATATAGATGCCAGTAACCTGACTCAACTGCTTTTTTCTCCTCATGCTGTGCACTTCCCATTCCAGAACGTATTCCGTGACTTATGCATGGTGAATATGCAATAATCAGAGACGGTCCTCTATATCTTTCAGCTTCAGTAATTGCCTTTATTGTCTGATTATAGTCAGCTCCCATTGCTATTTGTGCTACATAGACGTAACCATATGTCATAGCAATGCCTCCCAAATCTTTCTTTTTAATGTTCTTACCACCAACTTCAAATTTTGCAACTGCGCCAAGTGGCGTAGCTTTAGAAGCCTGACCACCAGTATTGGAATATACTTCCGTATCAAAAACCATTACATTAATATCCTGACCACTCGCTAGAACATGGTCTAATCCACCAAAACCAATATCATACGCCCAGCCATCACCACCATATATCCATTGGGATTTTTTAGATAGAAAATCTTTATTTAAAAGAATTTTCTTTATTATATCAGACTTTTCTTTACATATTTCGCATGTATCAACTTTTTGTAATGCCTCTTCCAGATTTTTTGAAGCTTTTCCATTCAATAATCCATCACTAAATGTATTAAGCCAGCTCTTACATGCTGTTTTTACCTGCTCACATTTGGTCTGTCCATCTGACTCTTCAATATTCACATCTGTCTCTTTATCTATCTCTTTATCTGTATCACCATCTATATACTGAATCAGAGTTTCAATCTTATCTTTTAATCCATCCCTAATTGCACGTTCAGCAAGTAACATTCCATACCCAAATTCTGCTGCATCTTCAAAAAGAGAATTTGACCAGGCTGGTCCCTTACCGCACTTGTTTACGGTATAAGGTGTAGATGGAGAAGAGTTTCCCCATATTGAAGAGCATCCCGTTGCATTTGCAATATACATTCTATCTCCATATAATTGTGTAACCAGCTTGTCATATGGGTTTTCTCCGCATCCTGCACAGGCACCCGAATATTCAAAAAGTGGCTGTTTTAACTGACTTCCTTTAACTGTAGTTTCTTTAAATTTCTCAACAGCATTTTCTTTAATTGGCAATGCTTTTGCAAAATCAAAATACTGTTGTTTTTCTGCATGTTCAAATGCTGGATACATAATAAGAGCCTTTTTATCCTTTTTTCCAGGACACACTCCTGCACAGGAGCCACATCCAGTACAATCCGTATATGAAATTCCAATCATAAATCTGTATTCTGGCATTCCAACCATTGGAATTGTATTAATCCCACTAGGTGCAGCCTTTACTTCTTCTTCCGTCATTACAAATGGTCTGATTACTGCATGTGGACACACATATGAACATCTATTACATTGAATGCAGTTTTCACTTTGCCAAACTGGAACATCAACTGCAACATTTCTACGCTCATGAGCAGCTGTTCCAGATGGAGTACTTCCATCTACATATTCTAAAAATGCTGATACTGGCAGCAAATCTCCCTCATGTCTGCTAATAGGATGTTGAATTGTTTTAACAAACCTAATAACCTCCTCTCTATCAGGCATAATATCTGTATCAAGAGGTTCATAATCTGCATCTTTCCAGGAATCAGGAACCTTAACCCTAACAAGTGCATCTGCCCCCATGTCAATTGCCTTATAATTCATTTCTACTATCTTATCACCCTTAATCTGATAGCTGGCTTTTGCTGCTTCTTTCATAAGTCTTTTAGCTTCCTCTATTGGAATAATTCCCGACAATGCAAAAAATGCAGATTGTAGTATTGTATTAATCTTACTATTTAGTCCTATTTTCTTACCAACTTCAATTCCATCAATTGTGTAAAAATTAATATTGTGTTTGGCTATATAGCTTTTAATTTGTCCTGGAATATTTTTTTCAAGCTCATCTCCTGACCATGCACAATTAAGCAGAAATGTTCCACCATCTTTAACTTCCTGTACCATATTATATTTACGAATATAAGTGGGGTTATGACAGGCCACAAAGTTAGCATGTTCTACTAGATATGCTGTCTTAATTGGCTTATGTCCAAATCTTAAATGTGATACAGTTAATCCACCTGACTTTTTGGAATCATAATCAAAATAAGCCTGCACATACATATCTGTACTCTTACCGATTATTTTAATAGAATTTTTATTAGCACCAACTGTACCATCTGCTCCCAGTCCCCAAAATTTGCAGCTAATATTTTCTTTAGGTTCAGCATTTATATGTTGTGTTATATCTAAAGATAAATGTGTCACATCATCTACAATTCCTATTGTAAATTTCTTTTTTTCGTTATTATTAAATACGGCATTAATCTGGTCAGCCGTAGTATCTTTTGATCCGAGTCCATATCTTCCACAATATATCTCTATATCATGAAATTTCGTATTTCTTAAGGCTGCAACTACATCAATATAAAGTGGTTCTCCAATTCCGCCTGGTTCTTTAGTCCTATCAAGGACAGTTATCTTCTTAACTGTGTCTGGTATAGCCTCTATCAGATGCTTTACACTAAATGGTCTATATAAATGAACATTAATAAGCCCTGTTTTCTTTCCTGATTCATTCAAATAATCTATTGTTTCTTCTACAGTCTGACATACTGAACCCATTGCAATAATAATCTGCTCAGAATTTTCATCTCCATAATATGAAAATAAAAGATAGTTTGTATTAAGCTTATTGTTTATCATTTCCTTAAGTGTTTCATAATCCCAGCATTCCACTTTCTGCATTTCATGTGAGGTTCTAAATCCGTCAAAAAAATTAATAAATGGTATTTTCCCCCTTAATGCTACAATATGTGCGACTGGCGTTAAATCCATAACCTCCTGTACACTTGCCGAAGCAAGCATTGCTACACCCGTCTGCCTGCATGCATAAATATCAGAATGATCTCCAAATATTGATAACGCATGTGTTGCTATTGCTCTTGCTGCAACATTAAATACACCCGGCAATTGTTCACCAGCTATCTTATATAGATTAGGAATCATTAGTAAAAGTCCTTGTGATGCTGTAAATGTTGTAGTTAATGCACCTGCTGTAAGAGAGCCATGCACAGCTCCTGCTGCTCCTGCTTCAGACTGCATCTCCGTAACCTGTACCTTTTGGCCAAATATATTCTTTTTACCTGCAACAGCCCACTCATCCGTTATTTCAGCCATTGTAGATGACGGCGTAATGGGATAGATGGCTGCAACATCACTATAAGCATAAGAAACGTGGGCTGCTGCCACGTTTCCATCCATAGTTTTTTGTTCTCTTACTAACATTTATAGACCTCCTGAAAGCTAAACTTATATCACATATATTCTATAAGTTTAGGCAGATTCCAGAAAATCTATACTAAAATACAATCAAACATTGCATCACTGTTGAAATAATGTTGACCCATTCTTCTATATATAGCTTCATTCTCTATTCTTATATTAAATTTGTCGTATGAAATAATATTATCAGAATCCCATCTTTTAACTGTATTAAAGCAATACTGCTTAATGTCTTCCATATATTTAACATTACTTGAAACCATATTATATTTATCCGACTTTATACATATATAGTAAATATCCCAAAATGCTATCTTTGATACCTCTGAAAAATGTTCCTGAATATCATCATTTACAAAATTGCAAGCCTTCTTTAATAAATATGAATTACGAATTTTGTCTATGTCCTGAATAATAAAATTGACTTTCAAATCTTCCGGTATACCTGGCAGCTCTATTCTATCAAGAATCTTATAAAATGCCTTTACATATACATCATTCTTATCATCTATTCTAAAATTGTATTTTTCATTATCTAAATTAGTTGTAAAAATATAAAAATTAACAAAATCATTTATAAAGGAGATACTTGCTGATGGCATCTGTATTTTACAATTATATACCTCAATAGAATATACCTCTCTCATATATTTAATATATTCGCTAATGAATTCAAAACGAAAATCATTAGTACTATATTTATAGGTTGCAAAATCATAGTTTAAGCTTTCTATAACGCTAAAATCTGGATCTCCATTTTTTCTTAAATATATTGATAAATCTTTCATACTTAGTTCCTTTCTAAAATGCTTTCCTGCTTTTTATATTTGGAACTATATCACAAAACAATATCAATTATAACTACCCTTAATAATGGTTTTTTTTACATAATCTACATAAAGATTTGCTGATACAAGAATTGCTTCCTCATCAATATTGAATTTTTCGTGGTGATGAGGATAGCTTGTTGATTCATCTTTACTTGAACCTACAAATACATATGCACCTTTTGTATTTAATAAATATTCTGCGAAATCATCTGCCATCATATTTTTACCAGCATTTTTAATTATATTTTCATTAGATACAATCTGCCCTGCCACCTCAGATATTTCATTTGTAACATCCAAATCGTTAACAAGTGGACTGGCATAGTCTATAAATTCTACTTCTGCCGTAGCTCCATATGTCTCTGCCGTTAGTTTTGCTATTGAACTAACCTTATCATTAATCAGCTTTCTAATATTATTGTTAAAAGCTCTTGTTGTTCCCTCTAATACAGCTTCATTTGCAATAATATTATAATTTGTACCTGCTGTAAACTTTCCTATTCCAACAACTCCTGATTCAAGTGGATCAAGATTTCTGGCAACTATAGACTGAAGTGCAACTACTATCTGACTTGTAATATATACTGCATCGATACCTGTATGGGGCTTTGATACATGGGCGCTCTTACCTGTTACTTTTATCTTAAAATAATCGCAGCTGGCATTACTTTCACCCTGATTAATTCCTATCTTACCTATATTTAAGTAGCTGGCAACATGTATTCCTAAAATTCGGTCAACTCCATCTAATATATTATTTTCTATAAAATGTTTAGCGCCGCCACCTATTTCTTCTGCCTGCTGAAATATAAATAGAACTTTCCCATTAATCTGAGCTTCCATTGATTTTAGAATCTTGGCTGCTCCCAGAAGAGCTGCTGCATGTGCATCATGGCCACATGCATGCATAATACCGTCATTCACGCTTTTAAAATCTATATTGTCATTCTTTTCCTGAATTCTTAATGCATCAATATCTGCTCTCAGTGCTATTGTTCTGCTATTATCATTATCCAGAATATGCTCTATATATGCTAATACTCCTGTTTTTCCAATTCTCTTATGAGGAATCTCTAATTTATCTAATTCTTCTTCAATTCTACTAGCTGTATTATATTCTAAAAGACTTATTTCTGGATTCTGATGAAAATATCTTCTAAGCTTAATCATATAATCTTTTTGTTCAAGTACATAATCTTTTATAAACATAAATGCCTCTTTCTATTGCTAATATATTATGCTACTTAACTTTTTTACTTATTAAGCAAATCTTTATCCCAGCCTGCTTTTACAAAGTATCCGCCAAATGTATCATTAAATACCTTTTCTGTCTCTTCAGTCTGAAATGCTGATATAACTTTCTTATATATTTGAAGTTTTGCATCATCCTTAAGATTGTCACTTTTAGCTGCAATAATATTCCAATATACTGATTCATTAATACTTGTATCCTTATATATTGCATCTTCTACCTTTAGACCATAATCAAGTGCAAATCCACCATTAACTATTCCTGCTGTAATGTCTGGTAAAACTGAAGGAATTGTATTAGCTGCCAATTCTTTTATCTCTATTTTGACATTATATTTTTCAATGTCATTAACTGTTGGACTTGTCTCTTCGTTTGACTTTAATGTGATTAATCCTGCTGATTCTAATACTTTTAATGCTCTTCCTCCATTAGTTACATCGTTTGGAATAGCTACAATATCTCCATCTTTTATATATTTTACGCTTGTAACCTTATTTGAATATAGATTAAGTGGAATAATAAATGAATATGCAATAGCTTCTATTCCATATCCATTACTTGATACATCTGAATCCAGAAAAATCTGATGCTGAAATGCATTTAAATCAATTTCACCGCTATTTAATGCGCTATTGGGTGTTGAATAATCTGAAAACTGTACTATCTCAAGATTAATGTCTTCTTCCTTCAGTTTTTCTATTGCTGGTTTCCATAAATCTTCATATATCGCACCAACAACACCTAACTTAACTGTTGTTTTATCACTTGATTCTTCTTTTTTAGAGTTACTGCATCCTGTAACTCCAACTGTTAATAATGCTACTGTGAGTACTACTGATAATAATTTTTTAATTCTCATGCTATACCTCTTTCTGCAAAGCTATTTGCTTTTTATTATGCTCCATAATATAGCATGTTATTTCCCAGCTGAATAATATGAAATGTTTATTACTTGCTATAGTTATAATCTATAGCAAGTAATAAACATTTTTTTGACTTTAATATGTAACTACTTTAACCCTTTTATAAACGGAATTAAGCTTAATAATACTATTATTCCAACCAACCCTATAATTATTCCAGCTATCATATTGCTCCATACCATCGTTAAGCACATTCCTACACCTAATAATAAAGCTCCTACTATTCCTATTAATGTTGCTCCTATTGTCTTACCTGAAAGCTTAATTGGTGCCTTTTTCTCCATCTTTCTCCATATAAATGTCATACATAACAACACTACAATTCCTACAACACCCATGATTACGCCTGGTTTAAATGAATTCCACTCTGTAATTAAACACATACACATTCCTAATGCGAACAATATTCCTCCGATTGTTCCTAATATCATTGCTACAAAACTACTTTTTTTCATTATAATCTACCTGCCTTTTCTGATATACTCTCACTTTTGTTTTTTCTTTCCTCTTGTTCCTGAGCCAATCTTTTCTTTGCTTCTTCAACTGTTTCATTATCTCTAGTAAGATAGTTATCTACAAATTTGTCTGCTATCTTATTAAATCCTCCTGTAACTCCATTCTCGATTTTCTTATACCCTCCTACAACCTTTTCTTCAATTTTTTTGTTTACTTTAACCAATTTTGACTTTGCCATAATATAAATCTCCTTTTTTCTATTCTTTGATAGTTGTTTATCCATCTGACAAATGTATAATAGAATAAATATGTTTGTAGATTGTTTATAAATTGTTTGAATTACATTAATAAAGCGCTCACTAACGTGAGCGCTTAGAAGAATTGCGTTGCAATTCTTCTGAAATGGTTTACTGATTGATGTTGTTTTCTATTTAATTAATAAAGCGCTCACTAACGTGAGCGCTTTATTAATATCATTTTCTATTTTTTCAATTCTGCTGCGAGTTTTATTATCTGCGGTGCTACTTTTTCACGCTGCTTCTTGTTTAAATAAATACATATAGGATATGCTAATGCAATTCCGATAGCACCTATTATTCCGATTATAATTCCAGCCAGTAACATTTTCCATTCTAGTACACAGCACATACCTAAGCCGAATACTAGTGTACCAATTACACCTACTATTATAGACACTACTGTCCCAGGAACTGTTACGCTCTGATCTAATCTGCGAAGCGTCTCCATCTTATCTTCCTCTTTGGGAACATATTTGCGCCGTATCTTTTCTACCTCCTCTTGCTCCTTAGCTGAGTATGAATATGCGAAAGTCTCTTTAACTTCATTCTCTTCCATTACTTGATTCCTTTCCTGATATTATCTTCATCTAGATTTATTTTTAGTTTTACAACAAATAGAGTTCCTTTACCTAATTCACTTTTAACAGATATTTCACCACCCACAATGTCTATAACACGCTTCACAAGTGCCAGACCTAATCCATTTCCTACAGTTGCATGGGATTTATCTCCTTGATAGAACTTTTCAAATATATGCGTTCCAACTTCTGTACTAATTCCACAACCTGTATCCTGTATATGCACTACTGCATATTCGCTTTCTGTTTTAAGACTTATTGTAATTACCCCACCAGTTCCAGTGAATTTAACTGCATTTGACAATAAATTATTCCATACTAATTCCAATAATTGAGAATCTGTATCCACCATAATCTGTTCATCTATATCTGTTTTTATATCTAATTCTTTTTTCTCAAATTCTTCCTCAAATCCAAGAATACAGTCGCAGAGCTGATTACCCAAGTCATACTTTCTTACTTCTGGAAATATCTGCTGATTCTCTAGCTTATTAAGTTTTAGTATGTTAGTAATCATGCTTGTCAGCCTTCGTGATGCTTCAGAAATAGTTTTCGCATAATCTACCTGTCGTTCTGTAGTAATATTAGGATTCTGTAACATTGTTGCATAATTTTGTATTATTGAAAGAGGTGTCTTCAGCTCATGTGACACATTTGCAATAAAATCTGTGCGAAGTGTTTCTGTTCCTGACAATTCTTCAGACATTATATTAAAATTCTTAATAATCTCATCCAACTCGTTAGCATTTTCCAGACCATGCAAAGGTTCAATTCTTGCCTTAAAATCTCCGGCTGTTATACGTTCTGTAGCCCTAAGTATCCTCTTAATTGGTCGTTCTATCGTTATCTTTCTCCTAATTGCATCAAATACACATAATAGAAAACTTAAAAAGATAACATTTACAAAAGTTACAATTGCGCTTTTTTCAATATTCTCTGGAATCACATCCAGATTATTCAGAAATAGCAGCATACAATTAGTTACGATAAATGCGGTTCCTGCAAAAAACAGCAGATAACTTCGTGCTGAAAATAGGCTTTTTTTCATTGTAACACCGCCTTATATCCAAGCCCTCTTACTGTTACTACCTTGAATCCATCACATTCGGAAAACTTGTCTCTTAGTTTTGTTATGTACACATCTACTGCGCGTAGTCCTGTATCGCTTTCTATTCCCCAGAATTCGTCCATTAGCTGTCCTCTTGAGAATGTCTTGTTAGGATATGAAAGCAGCTTATACATAATGTTAAATTCCCTAGTAGTTATAGGTATATCAAGCTCATTTACCAAAGCAGTCATGGCATCTGCATCTAGAGTAAGATTGCCTATGCTAATTTTCCTCTCTGTCTCAATATTGGCCCTCCTAAGAAGTGCCCTGACTCTTAACAATAGCTCATCCAGATCAATAGGTTTAACCATATAATCATCAATCCCTAGTCTAAATCCTTTTTGCTTAGATAAAATATCATCCTTTGCTGACATAAATAGTATTGGAATTGTCTTATTAATCTGCCGCACATTTCCTGCAAATTCAAATCCATCTATTTCAGGCATCATAATATCGGAAATAATAAGTTCAAACATGTTGTTGTACATAGATTCATATGCATCATTTGCATTTAGACAGCCATTAGCATCAAAGCCACTATCATTAAGATATGAGCATACTAATTTATTGAGGCTTGTATCGTCTTCTACGACTAGTATTTTAATCAATGTGTTTCCTCCAATCTTTTGCAATTATTATTATGAAGTATAACATATAAATGTTTGAGAATTGTTAAAACTTAAAATTTCCTCTGAAGTAATAGTATTTTACTCTATTTTACTCTACTAGTGTGTAATATAGTATGTTATAATTCTACCATCATACATTAACAAAGAAGTACTTTGCACTTCTTCGTTAACGTATCCGAATTTGGGGTGTAATCCTACTATACAAGAAAGATGGTGTCTATATGAATTATAAAGAAATAATTGGTATTAAAAATAAGCTTTCGACCTTAATATATGGTACAGGTTCTGGCAAGGTTTCAGGAGAAGATGACAGTGCAGCTATGGACTGTCTTGATATGGCATACGAACATGGTTTTACCGCATTTGATTCCGCAAATGCTTATGGCAATGCTGAAAAAAATCTTGGCAAATGGATTAATTCTCGTAATTTACGTGAAATAGTTACAATTATAGATAAGGGATGTAACCCAGGAATGAATGGCTCTCTTGATACATTTTCTTCCGATACCATAAGGAATCAGGTTAATGAGTCTCTATACCGCATGAACACTGACTATATAGACATATATATTCTTCATCGTGATGATGAGACCAAGCCTGTTGGACCTATTGTAGAGGTATTAAATGAATTAAAAGATTCAGGAAAAATCAAATTATTTGGTGGCTCTAACTGGAGTCATACTCGAATAGAACAAGCCTGCAAATATGCTAAAAATCATGGACTTGATGGTTTTAGTGTTGCAAGTCCATGCTATAGTTATGCTGACTACATCAATGATCCATGGGGTGGAAGTATTTCTTTATCTGGGGATAATCTTGCTGGAAGAGAATACTTTATCTCTAATCAGATGCCTGTATTCAATTATTCCAGTCTTGCCAGAGGATTTCTATCTGGAAAATATCGTACAGATGGTGATAAGCCTATAGAAGATTGTCTGTGGTGGGCGCCTATAGAAGAATACTATTCTGCTGGTAATATTGAAAAACTTAAAAAGGCTGAAAGGCTTGCAGACTCTAAGGGATATTCAGTATCCCAGATTTGTCTTGCATGGCTACTCGCTCAGCCTATGAATTTATTTCCGATAGTAAGTCCAACATCATATGCGCATATAAAGGATAATGTTGATGCCTGTGATTTAATACTTAATAATGAAGATTTGAAAAGATTATAGAACTCATTTTTTTACTCTGCCTTTTCCTTTAGCAATGAAATATGTTCACTTTGTGAAGTTTTTGAACATCATTAGAATGTTGTCTGAATAGTAGCTTAAACCCCTTGTATTCTTATTTTCAATCGGTTAGTATTAGCTCACCAAAGAGAACTACCACTTCATTTGAAAGGAAAGTGATTAGTGTGAAAGATAAAGCTTTCACACGCAGATTTGTGCTTGTGCGTTGCTTGTCACAAAGTCTGTTATGCACAAAAGGCAGCGCAGAAATGAGGATAATATGTTAAATAAAAAAATGAAACGGGCTTGCCTGATTCTTAGCTGTATAACGATGGGCTGTTCAATAGCAGGATGTCAAAGTAATAACGAGGGTACATCTGGTAATGCTGCTTCTGTCATCAGTTCTTCTTCAAATACTTCAGGAGCTTCTTCTGGTGTAACCGCAACTTCACTAAGTGCCTCTGACCTTTTCTCTGACAGAGATCTTGAGCAGACGGCTGACCTTACTGGTGCAACTACTCTTACTCTTACTAGTGGTAATGATGTTACTATATCAGATGAGGGTGTCTATATTCTAAGCGGTTTGGTTACTGATGTAACTATTATCGTGGAAGCCCCTGATGATGCTAAGGTTCAGTTGGTTCTAGATGGTGTAAGTATTATCAATGATGACTCACCTGCCATCTATGTTAAAAACGCTGATAAAGTATTTGTAACTACAACTGGAGATTCTAATACTTTAAAAGTTACTGGAACATTTACGGCAGATGGAGATACCAATCTGGATGCTGTTATATTTAGTAAATCCGATTTAGTTTTAAATGGTACTGGTTCTTTAGATGTTATCTCTGTTAGCGGTAATGGTATTACTTCAAAAGATGACCTTAAGGTTACTGGTGGAACTTATAATATTACTTCATATCTTGATGGACTTGAAGCAAATGATTCTATTGTTATTTGTGATGGTTCATTTACAATTACTTCTGACAAGGATGCCCTTCATAGTGAGAATGAAGATGATTTATCTCTCGGATATATTTACATCTCTGGCGGTACTCTAAATATCACTGCTAAAGATGATGCTGTTCATGGAACAAGTCTTGTTCAGATTGACGGTGGAACAATAAATATTACATCTTGTGTTGAAGGTATAGAAGGAACTTATATTCAGATTAATAATGGCACTATTAATATCTATGCGACTGACGATGGTATCAATGCCTCTCAAAAAAGTTCTTCTTATAGTGTTGTCATTGAAATAAATGGTGGCAACATAACTATTAAAATGGGTGCTGGAGATACTGATGCAATAGATGCTAATGGTGATATCTACGTTAATGATGGCATTATCAACATTACTGCTCAAACTTCATCATTTGACTTTGATGGTACTGGTGAAATAAATGGTGGTACTGTAACTGTAAATGGCTCTGTTATTACTACTATGCCTACTCAAATGATGGGTGGCGGCGGAATGGGCGGTGGCCAGATGGGTGGTGGAAAGAGAAATTAGGTGTTAAAGTTTCTCTATCAAGCATCATCAATTGACTCTTTCTTTTTGAGTTTTTTATATAATATTCTGCAATTATTGTGTGAACAATTCTGCTGGCATTTTCTTTACCAGTTTTCTTAAAGTCATACCAGTTTGAATGAATACCAATAGTGAAAAAATTATACTTATTATTATTATTAACGCCAATGGAAATCCTGAGCTTAATAAATCCATATCAGGTAAAACAAACGGCATTGCAAATTTCAATATATTAAATATTATAATTGAAAATAAAAATGATAATATTGTAATTACAGCAGAATCAAAAAGAAGTATGAACAATACTCTTTTGTTATTTGCTCCAAGACTTTTTATAATTGCTACTTCTTTTTTTCTTTCAAGTACCGCTATTTTAGAAAAGGAACTAAGAAGGGCAACCGAAATTAATAATAATACAATTCCCAATAATATAAGAGCAATGCTAAAAAAACGCGTTTGCATAGAAACATTATCCTTTAATGTTTCTAATTGAGTGCTTGCTTCAAACCCGGTCTTTTTATTAATACTATCTTTGATTACAATTACTTGATCTGGATTAATTGCATATATATCAATAGCAATTGGATCTACTATTTGCATTTCTTTTATTAAATTGTCAGTAAAACGCATTTCAATGTTTTCTGAAAGATAAATTCCAGAAATATAGATTGTAAATAATCCATTAAAATTTAATGCTAATTTTTTTGAAAATATTTTATTTAAATCATCCGTTGAAATATTACCATTTCTAATATCTTCTTGTGTATAATTCTTTTCGATGCCAAAGTCACTTAATACATTTATTAGCAATTCTGAACTTATAAGAACATTTTCAATTGAACTAGGATATTTTCCATATAATAATGTTTCCTTTTTATCAATAGGACTCATTGAACCATAAAGTCCTCCAGTAGACATGCTTTGAACTTCAGTATAATATGTCAGTAATTCTTGACGTTTAAAAAGATTCTCTTGCATTACTTTTGAAAGTAAATTTTTTAAGCTTTCAGCACTAATAAAGCTGTAAATTTTATCAAAAGGGTTTTTAGTATGATTAATTCCAACTATAGTTAATTCTGTACTATTGCCTTTACCATCATTCAGCATAACTTTTTTTCCAATACAGTCTTTATCAAAAAGTTGCTCTGCAACATCTTCTGCAATAATTATCTCATTATTATTTGACAAAAACTCTCCTTCAATATCGTTAGATAATACTCTTTCTTTAAAGAAATTGTCAATGTTTATTTGTTTAAGGCAAACGCTTGCAGTCTCTGATTCAACGCTAAAAATCCAATCATTGCTTTCATTTAAATATAATAGAACATTCTCTTTTAGTTCATAATTACTCTTTACCAATTCAATGTCATCTTCAGAAAAAGGCATTTCCATAAATCCAGTATTAGGCGTATTGCTATAATAAAGATTTAACAAATCATTCTCAAGATAGTTTATATTAACATTGTGAGCTATTTCATTACCTGATTGGTTTAGATTGATAACAGTCGCCAATGAAGAAATTGCCAATGCTATTACCAATGCAATAGAAATAATCTTTCCCTTTCTAAGAATTACACTATTTTTCCCAAGCGTTAATAATATATTAAAAAATGATGCTTTTTTGTTTTGTGTTTTACTATATATTTTTTTATAATCGGACATTATTGATTTTTTTTGCATTTTATTAAAATTTTCATCACTTACAACCATTCCATCATTTAGAGTAATTATACGATCTGCATACTGGTATGCTTTTTCAATATCATGAGAAACAATAATTATGTGTTTATCTGATTTTAGTGATTGCAATAATTCAAGTACTAAGCTTGCATTGCTAGAATCAAGGTTACCTGTAGGTTCATCTGCAATAATGATGTCAACATCCTTACAAATACTTCTAATAACGGCAGCACGTTGTTTTTCTCCTCCTGAAAGTGTTTCTACCTTTTGATCCGGATTAGAGATTCCCAATGCTTTAATTTCATCTATAATACCCTCAGTATCTTTTTTAATTCCAGAAAATGCAGTAGCTATTTCAACATTTTGAACTATAGTTAAACCTGAAATCAAATTAAAATCTTGAAAAACAAATCCAATATTCTTTGCTCTATATGTACTTAAATCATTTTCTATATCTTTTCCATCAAAAATAACACTTCCATAAGTTGCTTGATCAAGACCACCTATAATGTTAAGTAATGTTGTTTTACCTGCACCAGAAGTACCAACAATAAAAGTTATTTCACCCCTGTTGATTGAAAGATTTACATCCTTAAGAATCTCCCTATCTCCATATCTTTTGCAAATCTTTAATAACTCAATCACCTTTATCTCCTCCAATTTCTAAGTATCGAATTGCATTGCCATATATAATCACTGATAAATCAAAAGTATCAACACTATTAGTATTTAACGTATATATTCCCTCATCTAATTTTAATGTTTCAACAAATGATTTTTGTTTGTTCAAATAATCATAATTGTTCATTCTGTTTAAAGAAACCATGAATTGATAAGTAGAACAAAGATCTGGATATGTTACACCACTTGTTGATACATAAGTACCTCCATTTGTTGTAAGACTTATATATATATCTAATAATTCTTCATCAGAAACAATGTTTAAATTAAGTATCCTATCAACAATAAATATATCATTCAGCAAAACAGAATTCTTAATACTACTGTCTTCAAGAGCCACCTTCAATCCTTTTTCTATTTTATTCTTTTGAGATTCTGTTAGTTTAATATCTACATCAAATATTTGCAAATCTGAAACCATTTCTGTAATTCTTCGCGTTGAAACAACATCTCCTGCTATTGATTGACTATACTCAAGTTCTTTAAGTATATTATCAATCTGTGATTGAAAATAGTATGCATCGTAGTCTTGATCATACCCATTTACCAATTGATCTAAAATCAAATTGTAATATAGTGCAGACGTTCTATCATAAGAATTTTCTATTAAGACATTATCAGAGTAATTACGTTTGATATAATTCTCTAATTTCTCTTTATTTAGAGAAAAATCTGTTTTTTGGGCTAACATAACACCAAAGGCTGTAGACTTTATGTCAATTTTTGAACTTACAAAAGAATCACTATTAAATTCCTCATTAATCTTTGTTTTTAGAATTGTATTTATTTCCGTATTATTTAAAGTTCCTACATTTTTAACTATATTGTACCAAACATATAAATCGTCTGAATCTTCTATGCTCTCTGATGTTAAATTGCTATAATAATTTTCTACTTTTTCAGCTGAATAATCTGATTCAAATATTCGAGCAATATTCAAATATTCCGAATATTGCAATGCACTTATATCCGAATCAACTATTATTGATTCATAGACTTTTTTCCAATAAGAATACCAATTATCAAGTTTACTTTTATCAATAGCATCAGTTATATCAAAAACTGCCATTATGCGTTTTTTTTGAATACCCTGAATACGTTCCTCCTACTACTGATGCACTAGCGGTATTAGCTATAGATGCCACAAGCATAATAATAACTAATATCACTGTAATAAATTTCTTAATAAATTTCATATTTACCTCCACCTTTTCTAAATTTTTAATTAGTAACTATATACACGTATTTACTTTTTTCTCCTCATTCGTATAATAAATCTCCTTATCCCATTAAAAAATCCCCTTTCTGTAGGCAACCTTTTTACAAAGGTATATCTCTAACATTTTTATTTTAATGATATTATGTCATACTGTTAAAAATATTTCAATCATTTTTTAACAATTTGTTAATTTATTTTGAAATTCCTATTCTATCAATATCAGGAGCATAGTAACTTGCATTTGACAGTGTAATACTGTTGCTTCCAGCTTTAAGTTCTACCTTTATGCTTGCTGACGCTGGTTCAGTATAACTTCCACTGTTTAGTTTAGAAAGTTCATAGTTTTTATCACCTATAGTTATATCAACCTTTCTGTCTTCACCACAGCAATAATATATTACTAAACTGTATTCTCCACTTTTATCAACTTTAATATCATTAAAAGTTATCTTGTTACCTGCACCATTGCCTACATATCCTACTTTCTGACTTCCTGAACAAAAGGCTGAACTGGCAAGCACTGCTGTACCTTCGAGTGTATTATTCTTAGCCTCTGCTTCATAATATGTATAATTGTCATCGGCACTATCTGGTACAGAAGCAACATTGGTATCTATAGTAGATTTTGTGATTATTACTGCAACACCTCCTGCATCTAGTAAATCAAAAGATAATGTATCTGACTTTGTTACCTTCTTCTGTGATATTACTAACTGGCTTCCATCTTCATTATCACCGTAAATATAAGCATTATATTCACCATCACCTAAGAAATCCAGTTTAATTTCTGCGGTCTTAGCTTTTGCAGTCATAGAACCTATATACCAGTTCTCGCCATTTCTTCTGGCTACAGTAATATATTCGCCCGGCATAGCATCAATATACCTGCTTTCATCCCAAGTTGTAGCAAGATTATTAAGAAATGATAATCCGTTGTAACTCTTATAGATTGATGCCGCATTAGCAAGATGAGTCAGTGCAGATTCATATACAACCGTTTTTGCAATACCGAAACCATAGGTTGATCCATCGCCTCCTACTTTCATGCCTACAGGTGTATAGTCCATAGAACCTAATATATTTCTTGTAAATGGATATAACAGACTATTTTCGACTGTTGGATAAGCGAACCATTTATGCCATTCTTCTCCTTGTACTGCCTCCATTGTAAGAATATTAGGATATGTTCTGTACTCACCTGCTGGTCTTACACAACCATGATATAAGACCATAAGTTTAAGTTTTGCAGAAACCTTAGCAACATTTTCCATAACTTCTAAAACAGATTGCTCATCGCTCTCAAAATAATCTGTTTTAAGTCCAACTGCACCTGCTGATTTCCACTTTGTAAATAGTGTTTCCATTGTGTTAATATCTTTCATATCTCTATAATTAATCCATACAAATATTCCTACATTCTTAGATGCTGCATACTTGCATAGTTCACCCAGTCTGTCTTCAAATGCTCTCCAGCCAACATCAAGGCATACATATTCCCAGCCATTTGCGGAAGCAAAATCAATATATTCAATATGCTTGTCATATGAACCCTGAGAGCTATCCTCAGACCACCATGACCATGCCACTTTACCTGGCTTTATCCAGCTGGTATCTGCAAATAAAGTTGAATCTGCTTCTGGGTTTAAATCTGAAACAATTGTACTCTGACAAAATTCATTATAATCATCGGATATAATCGCAACTCTCCAAGGAGTCTCAAACCCATTTATAGTATTAACTTCTGAAATATTAATATGTCCTGGTGAATCCAAATCACCAGTAGACTCTGCTTCAGGATTTCTGGCTAATCCAAATGTCCAGTTAAGTGTATTCGTTCCTGCTTCCGTCTTAAGTGCATTGGAGCAGTATTCAGCATTATTATTAAATACCTGAGCTTCTGTAAATAAAATATTGTAACTGCCAACTTTTGCCAACAAAGGTGTAGAAAGTGTAAGGCTCGCACTTTCCAACTGCTTATTAGTCCTCTTTACATACTCACCTTCATATGTTCCATTTAAAGCAAATGACCAGGTGGTATTTTTCTTTGGCAAAATATATTCTGATAATTCATCAACAACGGTTAATGAATCTTTGCTTGCAACCTCTACATTTGAATATTTGTAAGCAACTCCATCATTAAATACCTTTACCTCTAAAGTATATTTTCCAGTATCATTTTTCATTTCTACTGTCTTGTAAATACAATGATTATTAGCTTGTGCGCTTGCACCTGTTATTGTATCATATGTTTCATTTATTTCTTCCTGCTTAACAGATGCACTTTCAAATGTCATACTTTTTGTTAAATCTGCCTCTTTTAACTCTAATCCCAGCTTTGATGATTCTATTACAACAGTATCCCCTGCGGTTATAGAATAATAGTAGCTGTCATCTTTATCTTTCCACATCTGTAATTTCATATTTCCATCTGGTGACAAAGTATTTAATTCTTTTACTTCTTCAAGTTCTTTATCTCCCATATATTTGGTCAAATCGCTTACTACATCTTCATCTTTATACTCATGAACTGTATCATTTGAAAATGTCCACTTGTATTCTGCATCATCCGGAAGGCTGATAATATCTGAATCAGATAATTCTCTTGTAAATATGCTTATATCATCTAACGAACCTGTAAATGACTTTGTATCACTGTAGACTGAATTGCCAATACTATTATTTGTGTATGCTTTTAAAATATTTTCTCCTGCTTTTCCATCTTTATCTGTATATGTTCCAAATAAATACTCTAATGTAGATTTAATATCATATGCTTCATTTTCCTGTGTAAGCGAGCTTTCTTTACCATTAATGTATACCTTTACTTCATCTTTAGACATAGTTATTGCAACATCATTCCATTTATCTGAATCAACAATACTACTGCTTATCGCAGCATATCTTGTTTTGTGTTTATTAGGCTCTGAATATTTAGAATTATCACCTGATTCTCCATTATTGTATGTAGCAATAGATGAATACACTCCATCTATTGTCCTGCCTCCTATATATGCCGTCAACTTACCGCCAACTTTATAGGATATCTCAGGGGCATCATACCATGTAGTATCTCCCATTTCATTTCCACATAGATTACTTTGAAAAATGTTTGCATTTTTATCACATTGGCTATCTGGTTTTACTTTATAGACCACTGTTAGCCCATCTGTTATATTTTCCCACATATTCTCTGGCAGTTCCAGATATCCGTCCTTTCCCATCAGTGTAATAACATTGGAATCTCTGTCCTCATCATAGGTTACTTCAATTCCTTCACCTACCAGCACTGCTTCCTTAGTATTTTTTCCCACACTTGTTACTGTTACTCCATCCCAGTTTATAAAGTTTAGTGGCGAATCTTTTGTAGTGTCATCTTTACTGTCCTTTGAGCATGAACATGACACTAGTGATGCAGTCATAGCTAGTAATAGTGCCATAACCACTATTTTTGTTATCATACATTTCTTTTTCATTTTCTTCTCCTTTTTATTAATTACATTTTTATGATATAAAAATAGTTATATTTTTCTATTTACTTTATCCTATCAATGTATTACTATGATATATATTATAGCCTTTGGTCAATGGCATCGTCAACAATACTTATTTATGCATAATTAGTGTCTGCTGATTAAGCCTCTTTTGGGCTTAATTCAGCAGTATTAAACT
>CAZNEZ010000009.1:0-61867 GCA_964572475.1 uncultured Lachnospiraceae bacterium | reverse complement strand
TATATGTTCTTTTTTTCCGGCATACAGTATTAGCATACTGTATGCCGAAATTGTCTGTTTCCAATCTTCTCCATCATTAAATGGTATATCCATATTTATAGTAGTATTGATTCCATAATCTTTATTACTTATTACTTTTTCCATTTCATTTACTATCATTTCAACTTTTTTCTGATGATTAATCTCTGCTGGGTACACTATCTTGTTGTTTTCTCCCACATTTGTAATATTATCAATATAGAATCCATCTTCATCTGTAAATATAATTATTTTAATATCTGAAAGTTTCATATTCATCTCAACTTTCATAATGTCTAATGCATTTTTCAAATAATTAACAGCCGATTCCCTATTTATTATTGGTTTACCTCCTACATTATCTTCATACCCCGCATTAAGGCTTCCTATTATGATATTATCAATAGTGTTATTCTTCATTACCATATCTTTAATATAATCATCAGCCTTTTCATCTTCTAAATAAAGTACACTAATACTAACGATAAGTATTAATGAAAAAACAATTGCCAAATCAGTAATTTTCACTCTTTATACTGCCTCCGTAATAAGCTATGATCGTGTTTTTTTTGGTTACTGTAACCTTAATAAAATCATTTTCTTTTAGATAATAAAAGCCAGTATTAACTATTTCATCTATTACCTCATCCTTTTCTGCCTCATGACTTACAATATTATTCTCATCTTTTCTTGTATTTTCGATTTCAATATCGTACATTTCTCCAAGATTACTAATTGAACTTTTAAACATTTTGTACATCTCATATGAGCATATTCCTGTATTCCTTACATTGTCTACAAATTCCGTAACTTCTGTAATAACATACATTTGTCTAAGGTTGTCCTCCCGCTGTAGCATAAGCTGAATTGGAACGATAAACATTAAGAATACCCCAATAAATATAGCAGCTACTTTTCCTAACGTATCACTCATTATTTAGCTCTCCTCTTCACTATATACTACAGCATCTCCCTCTCTATTATTCAATATATGTTTATATCCTTTATCACTTCTACACAGCAACAGCATTAGCAAAGTCATTGCAATAACAAAAATAATTGCATTCGTCCACATATGCATTGCTTCAAGTCCCTCCTCCATAATTCTCTCCTTCCACCACTGGTAACTTATTGGGTAAATGAAATCGCTGTAATCACATTGTTTCCATCTCTAATTACACTTCCTAAAAAAACCGCGCTAGGATTAATATAACTGCTGCTAGTATTAGGTGTATCCAAATAATAAGTCTTGGTGGTAATCGTATTAATCATTTCTCCTGTACTTATATCAATATTATTACCATACTGATTCGTAGACTTGTTAGTTTTTACAATGATTCCAATATCATCATTTTTGAATTTTCTAATAAGATTTATCACTTCACTTCCAGATACAGATGCACCATCATATATAGTTTTATTATTTTCTGCAAATTCTCCATTTACTTCATTTATTTGCTTAGCACCATTTGTTGCTGTTGTTTTTGCTTCTCTGGCTACAAAAAATCCTAATGAAATTACAATACATGTAATTATTGTTCCTGCTGCTAATATTAATCCTTTTAAACTATTCTCCATATTAATTCCTCATTTCTGCCCTTATAATGGGTCTTATACTTAATTAAAGTTAAAAGAGCTAAGTTCTTTCATTCCCTCCATAATAAAAGGAATGATAAGTTTAATTATTATAATACTACACATAGGAATAAAGGCTATAGTTCTACATACTGCTCCTTTATTTCTAATTAGCTCTGAATTCTCTTGCCTGTGTTTCTCAACATAATATCTTCTATCCGCCTCAATTTCCTCAAACGCTTTATTAATAGGCATAATATCGCATGCCATAAAGCCATCAAGCAATCTTCTAAATGGTAAAAATTCGATTTCTTCCTTATTCTCTTCAAATACAGAAATACCCATATATGGCAATTTATCCGATATTGATTCTAACCTCATCTTAAATACCAAAGCAAATTCTTCTAACCATTCAATTATCTCTGCAACTCCAATTCTATCCATATGCATCATCATTAAGACCATCGTTTGAAACCTCACAACTTCCTGTTCCCTATCAAGTAATAATATACTTTTTCTCAGACCTATCTGAATATAAAACAATGTATATGTTAATATAAAGGATATTAAAGAAGCTGTAACGGCACTAAAGCATATTATTCCTCCGCCACATTCAATGTTGATACTTACGCCTATTATAAGAACAAGTAATCCTGTAAATACACTTATGTATATTCTTCTAATATAAAATTCCTTAATATTATATGGATAGACTACTTCTTTCAATTTTAAGCTTATCTTCATTGTTATAGCATATCTTCTACTAAGTCTATACATTACAAATCTATCAAAACACTTTATGTTCTTAAATATATTTAAAATGCTATTCTCCTTTGGGTTAGAATAACTTCTGTATGGATATCTCAATACAAGAATAAGCATATATACTGTAACTGCCACAAATGCCAGTACTATAGTTGTAATAATATTAAAACTATTATTAATTCCTCCTGCAAACTCTGTTAAATTAGATTCAGTCCATATCTCAATAGGCTTTATTGCAAATATCGGTAAGATAGACACTCCTAATAATCCTGCAAATGTATCTTTTATTTCTTTACGCCTCAATACTTCAATATTTATTTCTTCTTTTAAATATCCAAGGTTTTTTAGAAATATAGAACTTCCCTCTGTTTTTTTATCTCCATACATTATTATGGTTTCACACATTGCATAGAAGGTCAAAAATAATTCATTGGGACAGATATCTTTGTATTCCTTCATTCCAAATCCGTCCCTAAGATTTTTTAGATATTCATATATCTTTTCACCATGAATAGACATCTCATATGGGGCATAACTTATAGCTTCCTGAATTGCTTCTTCTATCATTCCATCAAATTGAAACCTAAATCTAACATCTGTTATAAATTGTTCCAATTGTTCCAAAAGCTTCAACTCAAGCTTATCATATACAGAATATAACGAGCTAACCATGACTGAATATACAACAGCAACTGTAATCACTATGTAATACAGCGATATTTCTCCAACGCATATAAGAATAGCACATAATAGAATTGAAGTTATTAATACTCTAATAATAGTATTAATGCATTTATTTCTAATAGAAACAGGCGTAGATGGATAAAGAATCTTAAACCGGTTCTCCATTCTAATAACAAAATGCCTTGTCAGAAAGAATCTCTTCAAAAATCTATACAGCAAAATCTTCATAGAATTTTTTCCTCTCCTCTTTGCTTATATGCTTAATGATATCATTCTCAGAATAATTGCTAAATCTATTCTTAAATATGTATCTTCCATCTTCAAATCTTATTATCTCATTAAGTTTATATAATCTTTTTGAATCTTCCAGTGGAATAATCTCCGTAATTCTTTCAATATACCTATGGCCATATATATCCTTGTCCATGTGAACATCAAATCTAATAGCATCAACGACTTGCTCTTCAGCAATTCTATCATTATGAAAGTCTGAATTAGAAAGTAAACTATTTCTAATATATTTTATGAGACCATCCGTAGTCTTTGCATGATGAGTAAATAATGTAAATAGCGAAGCAACCATAGACATCTGGATAAGCCATGCTGATACTGCCGCAGTTGCCACTTCTCCAAGTATATTCACCACACCATCTGTTTTCTTCTGTATATCCAACCCCTCTTGTCCAGATATAAAATCTGTTTCTCGAAACGTTAAAATATTTCTATCTTTATATACGCTTCTAAGATGAAGTTCAAATGCTACTTCTTGTATCCTCAGTGTATATGCTGGATGTATGTATCCAATTAAAGCCATTAATAGAGTCGTCTTACCTGAGCCTTGTGTTCCCGTAATAGCAGTAATCTGACAGCCTTTAACTATCCACTTTAAAACAGATATTACCTTCTCTTTTCCGGAATCTGTAATCAATTCTTCTAGTCTCTTATTCTCTATAGTATCAAACTTTCTTACAAAGAAGGCAAAACTTTCGGAAAAAGGAGGCCTTACTACAACTACTCTGGAATGATCTTTCATCTCATTAACTATATATCCTTTAGCCATAGATAATTGTCCAGGGCTTCCATATCGATATATGTTCATACATATTCGTTCAAGTTCTTCTTCTGAGCCAAAATCCAAAAATTCCAGATGCATAGAAACACCCTTATAAAATACCCATACACTATTGAATTCTTCTTCATCTCCTGAAACTCCACCTGAAACTCCATCAATATTCATATCCCTAATCTCATCTATTACCCCTAGTCCTCGATAATCTGCATATATTCTCTGTGTAAGTATCTCCAGTTTATCTATAAACTCCATACGAAAATCTAGTTCATCAAACACATCCCTAATCTCTTCTTTAGTTATCTTATATACGAACCCTCCCTCTTCATTAATCTTGGGTATAGAAAAGCCGTTCTGCTCTATCATCCTTTCAAACCCTCTGCTCTGATACTCTCTTTTATAAATATACAAAGATATGTCAAACATATCTCTAATACTGAGTTCCCTGCTATTATCAAAACTAATATAATTGCTAATATCTTCCTCTTTAAATACTAGTTTATCAGTAAGAACATTCTTTATTGCCGACTTAATATATCTCTTAGCATTATCATCTCCTATTCCACAGTTCTTTAAAGACGTTCTAAGTTCTCTCTTTCTAATTTTAAGTCTTGTCAACTCATTCTCATCTAATCCAATCTCATATATGTTAGCTCTTAATATTCCATTAAATTCTTCACTAACTTGCTGAATTAGTTCCTTTATAGCCTTTTCTCTGTTCATATCCACCCCTCTTAAGAATTATCTTTGATATTCTACTAATACAATCTAACATCTCCTGCTTATCCACATTCTTTTTTCCTTCATTACACCTCTCGATATAGCTAATCATACATCCCGTTCTAATAGAATCAATAAGCTCAGTATCATATGGAATTATACCTATATCATCTTTTTTAATTTTAGAATTTTTTCGTAAAGAAACTATTCCATTTGAAGAATCATAATCATACCTTCCAACAATGTATATCACTTTATTACCATATTTTTTCATATCTAACACCTGGATGTCTGCCTTAATATCGTGTTGACTAATCGTTACTACTATAATGTCAGCTTCCTCCAGCAATAACCTCTCTGCATCTCCACATCCCATTGCATCAATACACAAAAAATTATCACTTTGATTAAATTTTCTCATAATTCCACAACATTCTTCTAAAAAAGTAGAATTGTACACAGCTTCATTTTTTCTTTCTGAAGTAGGTATAACAAAGTAGTTATCCTTATAAATATTAACTATATTACTAAAAAGCATGTCCTCATCCAAATTATTCAGCCTAATACTGTCTAGAATAGCATCTACTCCTTTTTGATGATAATATGAAAAATCTTCCTTAAATACATTATCACTAACGGTACTTTCAAATATAGTACTAAATCTATTAGTTGCATATCTTGCCTGCATTAGTATTACTTTGTTCTCACACTTAATTGCTAACATACTACTTATTGCAAGCAAATTAGCAGTATTATCAAGTTCACCCCCTATTTCACTCCAAAATACAATATTCACATTATAACCTCCTAAATTAATCTCTGACTAATAATTTCACTAATTCCTAACATAAAATTCCCTGCTTAAACTATGTAGCTCATAACTTCTATCTTAAAAGCATGAACTATGTCATACATAAAATAATAAAAATATACACCCCCTATCATATATGAAATAATTAGCATCTGAATATAATAAATGTTTGTAAGATGTTACTTATTATATATCATAAGTGATATTTTGTAAATACTTTTTTACATTCTTTTCTTGTTTTTTATTACAAACTATATTAATATATTCTAAGGAAAAGAAACGCTCCTAAATGAGTAACTTCCCATCCAGTAAAATATAATATATGGAGGTATATATGAGACACTTAATCAGTCCACTGGACTTTTCTGTTGAAGAGCTTGACAAATTACTTGATTTAGCTTCCGATATTGAGAAGAATCCAACCAAATACGAACACATATGTCAGGGCAAGAAAATTGCCACATTGTTTTATGAACCAAGTACGCGTACAAGACTTAGTTTTGAATCAGCAATGCTTAATCTTGGTGGCAATGTTTTAGGTTTTTCTTCTGCTGATTCATCCTCAGCAGCCAAAGGTGAAAGTGTTTCCGATACCATCAGAATCATTTCCTGCTACGCAGATATTTGTGCTATGAGACACCCAAAAGAAGGTGCTCCTCTTGTAGCCTCGCTTCATTCATCGATTCCCGTAATTAATGCTGGCGATGGAGGTCATCAGCATCCAACACAGACTCTTACCGATTTAATGACTATTCGTTCATTAAAGGGCAGCCTTGATAATATTACTATTGGATTATGTGGAGATTTAAAATTTGGCAGAACTGTTCACTCATTAATTAACGCTCTTGTTAGGTATAAAAATGTATCATTTGTTCTTATTTCTCCTAACGAACTAAAAATACCTGATTACATAAGACAGGAAGTTTTAGAAGCCAATGGTGTTAAATACAAAGAGGTCAATAAATTAGAAGATGCAATGGCAGAACTTGACATTCTATATATGACCAGAGTTCAAAAGGAAAGATTTTTTAATGAAGAAGATTATATTCGACTTAAAAACAGCTATATTCTTGATAAGAAAAAAATGGCTCTGGCAAGTGAGAATATGTTAGTATTACATCCACTTCCTAGGGTGAATGAGATTTCAGTTGAAGTAGATGATGATCCTCGTGCAGTATATTTCAAGCAGGTGCAATATGGTGTTTATGTTAGAGAGGCGTTAATCATCACACTACTCGGATTGGAGGTCAAATAATGTTAAATGTTGGAAGTCTAAATGAAGGTTTTGTATTAGATCATATTCAGGCTGGCAAGGCAATGTCTATATACAAATATCTCGGTCTTGATAAACTCGATTGTCAGGTGGCTATCATTAAGAATGCTAAGAGCAATAAAATGGGTCGAAAAGATATTATTAAAATAGAAAGTTCTTTAGATGTTATTAACCTTGATATTCTAGGTTACATTGATCATAATATTACAGTTAATATTATTAAAGATGGGAAAATTGTTGACAAGAAACAATTAACACTTCCAGATACAATTAAAAATGTTCTAAAATGTAACAATCCAAGATGTATAACCTCCATTGAGCAGGAGCTTGAGCAGACTTTTATTCTTACAGATAAAGATAAAGAAATATACAGATGTAGATACTGTGAAGAAAAATATAGTGAATAACAACAAAAAGCTAGTTCCAGACATCGGAACTAGCTTTTATTACTTATAGTCTAAAATAATTTTTATTTTATTATGATATTGAGCAAAACTATAAGCCGGGTTATGTTTTTGATGATCATCTATCTAGATTCAATGTTACCACTGAACTCAAGCGACCTACCCAAGAGCAGACGGGCCGCCTTATGCTCTCTGTTCGGTCTTGCTTCGAATGGGGTTTACACAGCCTCTCCTGTTACCAGAAGAGCGGTAGTCTCTTACACTGCCATTCCACCCTTACCTTTTGCAAGGCGGTTTATTTTCTGTTGCACTAGCCTTGGAGTCACCTCCACCGGACGTTATCCGGCATCCTGCCCTATGAAGCCCGGACTTTCCTCACCTACTGCCTTTCGACACTGTAGCTGCGATCATCTGTTTTACTCAAAATCATCTGTAATAATAACATTTATTATAAAAAAAGTAAATAGAAATCATTCCAAGAAGTATTCTCTAAACTCTAAAACAGCTTCCACCAACAAATTCTCTAAGAAGAGAATTATGCGGAATATTCTCGCTGCTAACACCTAAGAAGTAATCTAAAAACTTTAATAGACGTTTAGCTTCCATGTATTCAGGTGATGTTTTAGGAATTCCAAATAGAATTGGCTCTGCATATTGTTTGAGAACCGATAATTCATAAATCAGTGATGAATTAAACATAACATCTGCCTCCTCTTGAAACGGAAAAATGTAATTATCTTCTCCTCTTCTTACAGAAGCCCATCTTTTTATTGTATCTTCTGCCGAAGTTCCTCTAGTTCTGGCATCTCTAACCATACGTCTAATCAATCTTCCATCAGTAGTTGGAATTCTATTATGTTCATCAATATTGAGCTGTGTTAAGGCACTTATATAAATCTTGAATTTGCTTTCTTTTGGTAATGAATAAGAAAGTTTATCATTGAGACCATGAATACCTTCTATTACAAGAATATCATCAGAACCAAGCTGTAACTTGTTTCCATTATATTCTCTTTTTCCGGTAACGAAGTTATATGATGGCATATTCACCTCTTTACCTAGCATAAGATCTGTCATATCTTTATTAAACTGTTCTACGTCAAGTGCTTCAAGGATTTCAAAGTTATAGTTACCTTTTTCATCTCTAGGAGTAAATTCTCTGTCTATAAAATAATCATCAACTCCAATAGGGTGAGGTTTTAATCCATTTGCTCTAAGCTGAATAGAAAGCCTATGTGAAAATGAAGTTTTTCCTGAAGAAGATGGTCCAGCAATCATAATAAATCTACATTCTGGCCTTTCTGAAATCATTCTTGCAATATCTGCAATTTTCTTTTCCTGCAAAGCTTCCTGTACAAGAATAATATCATTAATATTACCTTTTGTTATCTGATGATTAAGGGCTCCAACAGTATCAACCTCAAGCATTGAACTCCATTTTGAAGATTCCTTAAGAACATTGTATAGTTTTTGCTGAGGTTCAAAAGGCGGCAAAACATTAGGACTCTCTTTAACTGGAAGTTGAATTACAAATCCATCATCATATAAATAAATGCCAAACTGCTTAATATATCCAGTGCTAGGAAGCATATATCCATAATAATAATCCTCAAATCCATTCAGGCTGTATAGATTAACCCTTGATGATCTTCTAAATGCAAACAGCCTCTCTTTATCATACATTCTATGTCTATTAAACAATTCAATAGCTCTATCTGTATTAAGAGTTCTCTTTCTTATTGGAATATCTTCATCAACCAGCTCTCTCATATGTGTATTAACCCTGTCAATAAGCTCTTGATTAAGAGTCACATTTCCTTTTATTGTACAAAAAAAGCCTTTGCTTAACGAATAATCCACTACAATTCTATCAATATTTTTATTGCCACACACATCATTAAATGCTTTCAGCATCATTAATGTTGCTGTTCTTCTATATGCTTCATTTCCACATTTTGTAGATGTAGTAAGAAACTCAATATTACATTCCTGCTTAATTATATTATGTAGTTCACTAAGCTTGGAATTAACAATTGCAAGTACAATATCCTCTTTATAATTTTGTTGAAAATCTTTAGCTATTTTTAAAAGAGTTGTACCTACTGGATATTCTTTCTTTTCTCCATCTATAACTAATTTTAAATTATCACCCATATCTGCCTCCTTGCTACGACTGTTTTTATATATTTTAACCTTATAATATCACTACATTCTATAATATTCCATAGCTTTTCTATTATTCTTCATAAGTTCTTCTATAACGTCAATTCTCTCTTTAGCTGCTTTAGTTGAGGCATTCTTAAGCCCATTCATTATATTTTCATAATTTGAATATTCCTTTTTAAGATAATCTTTTAAAACAGGATGTCTATTATCAAGAAGATATTTTCCATATGTAAAATCAATAATATTATTATAATTCATCACACCGTGAACAGCCTTAATTATGGTATAGAACTTACCTTCGTCAAATATCATTTCTTCTTTAATAATTTTATATCCTGACTCTTGCAAATAAGTTCTTACCAAGTTAATCTCCGAATGAGGTGAAAGAATTAGCTCACGCACCGTTTCTAATACTTTTGCTCCATCTTTTAGTATCCTAACAGTTAGTGCACCACCCATTCCAGCAATTAGCACCGTATCTCCCTCACCACTTTGTAACCCATTTAGCCCATCTGAAAGTCTTGTAACTATCTTATCCTGCATTTTGTATTCTGCAATATGTTCATCCGCTCTCTCAAGTGGTCCTTTATTAATATCCATTGCAATTGCCTTGCTAATTATACCTTGTTCAACAAGATATATAGGGATATATCCATGATCTGTACCTACATCAACAAGTACACTGCCTTTTTCCACAAATGATGCGACTGTTTGTAATCTATTTGATATCTGCAACATGGTTTCTCCATTCTATTCTATACGTTACTATTATTCCAGATAATCCTTAAGCTTTTTACTTCTACTTGGATGACGAAGCTTTCTAAGTGCCTTAGCCTCTATTTGCCTTATTCTCTCTCTTGTGACATCAAATTCCTTTCCAACTTCCTCAAGAGTTCTGGCTCTTCCATCTACTAATCCAAATCTAAGTTCAAGAACTTTTTTCTCTCTATCTGTTAATGTAGCCAATACCTCTGCTAATTGTTCTCTAAGAAGCATAAATGCTGCTGCCTCAGCTGGAACAGGCATATTATCATCTTGAATAAAATCTCCAAGATGGCTATCTTCTTCCTCACCAATAGGTGTTTCAAGTGAAACTGGTTCTTGGGCCACTTTCATAATCTCCCTTACTTTTTCAGGAGTAACTTCCATTCTTTCAGCAATCTCTTCTATAGATGGTTCTCTACCAAGCTCTTGTAAAAGTTGTCTTGATACTCTTATCAATCTGTTTATAGTTTCAACCATATGAACCGGAATTCTAATAGTTCTTGCCTGATCAGCAATAGCTCTTGTAATGGCTTGTCTTATCCACCAAGTAGCATAAGTACTGAATTTGTATCCTTTTCTATAGTCGAATTTCTCTACAGCTTTAATAAGTCCAAGGTTTCCTTCCTGAATAAGATCTAGAAAAAGCATACCTCTTCCCACATACTTTTTAGCAATACTAACTACAAGTCTAAGATTAGCCTCTGCAAGCCTATTCTTAGCTTCTTCATCTCCAAGCTCCATCCTTTTAGCAAGTTCAACTTCCTCTTCACTTGATAAAAGCGGCACTTTTCCAATCTCTTTTAAATACATTCTGACTGGATCATCCATATTGATTCCTTCAGGTGCCGAAAGATCAATCTTTTCAATCTCCTCTTCTTCCTCTACTTCAAGTATCTCATCATCATCTGGAAGTAAAAGTGTATCATCGTCATCATCTGTAGTCTTAATTACATCAATGTTGCTGTTTTCTAACGCATCCAGAATCTTATCAAAGCTGTCTGATTCAAGTTCAACGCCATCAAAGAATTTGATAACATCCTTGTACTCAACAATACTTTTATTCTTCCTTGCGCTCTCGATAAGTTCCTTAAGTTTTTCCTCAAACCTAATTTTGTTTTCATCCATGGTTTGCCCCATCCTCCAGTTTTTGTTGTTTTACACCAATGATATATGCATTTTCTGTAATTGCGTTTGTTCTTTAATAATGTTTTGCAATTCAGTTATATCCGTTACAGTACTACTTTTATAGTCTAGACTGTTTTTCTTCACCTTAAAAAGCGTATCATTAAGAGCCTTCTCTTTCTCTTGTTCTGATAATACATCTCCTAGGCTTGTATTAAATAGTTCAGCTACTTCGCTATGTTCTTCTTCACTTTCAAAACTACTGATTATTTTGGCAGGATTAATATTTCCTGTTTCAAACTGTGCAAATAGTGCTGATGCCACCGAATGATACAGTGGTTCTATAAAATCTTCTTCTCCAATATACTTTTTTAGCTTAGGATACAAATCATTATCCTCTATAAGCCATGTGAGTAGAAGCCGTTGTGACTTTTTAACGCCATCATCTTCCTTCTTTTTACTGTTAATTCCTGATTTCGGCTTTTCATATGCCTTCTCACCTGAATATGAAAGTGCTAATTCATTAACAATTTTCTTTAGACTATCTAATGGAATTCTAAATTCTTTACTAACAGCTTCAATATATACATTTCTTTCCAGTTCATTGTTAAACTCTAACAACATTTTTGCAACCTGATTTTGAAAATCCGCTTTGCTTTTAGGACTATTCATATCAGTCTCACCTTGTATATAATCAATTCTAAATAAAAAGCTGTCTCTTGCGTTATCTATTCTATTTTGATATTCATCTGCTCCAAGAGCTTTGATAAATTCATCTGGATCCTTATATGGACTCATATTCACTATTTTAGCAGATAAGCCTACCTCCTTTAGAATAGGTATTGCCCTAAGTGCGGCTTTAACGCCTGCACCATCACTATCATATGTCAGTAATACTTCATTTGTATACCTTTTAATAAGCTGGGCCTGCTGTGATGTAAATGCTGTTCCTAAAGACGCTACAGCATTACTAAATCCAGCCTGATGTAAGGAAATAACGTCCATATACCCCTCACATATAAGAATATTTTTCTTTCTTGAAATCCTTGCAAAGTTCATTCCATATAGATTTCTACTCTTGTCAAATACTCTAGTTTCTGGAGAATTAAGGTACTTAGGCTGACCTTCTCCCATAACTCTTCCACCAAATCCAATAACTCTATTATTAACATCCATTATTGGAAACATCGCTCTATTGAAAAATCTGTTAAATACTCCTTTTTCACTAAATGTTATGAGTCCTGATTCCTTAATGACTTCATCCTGATATCCTGTTTCTCTAAGATATTTGTACAAATCACTACTATTCTTAGTACAATACCCTAGTCCGAATTTAACTATATTTTCATCTGTAAGTTGTCTATTTGTGAAATATTCATATGCCTGTTTTCCATTTTCTCCTTTTAACTGATAAAAGAAAAACTTTGCTGCTATCTTATTTATCTCAAGAAGCATAGACCTTAAGTCATTCTGTTTTTTAGTTTCAGCAGAATACTCAGTCTCTGGAAGTGTTATTCCCACTCTGTCTGCAAGAAACTTCACTGCTTCCACAAACGTATAGTTCTCATATTTCATAATGAAAGAGATAACATTTCCGCCTTCTCCACATCCAAAGCAGTAATACATCTGTTTGCTTGGTGTCACAGAAAATGACGGTGACTTTTCATTATGAAATGGGCATAGTCCAAAATAGGAACTGCCTTTCTTTTGGAGTTTTACATATCCCGAAATCACATCATATATGTCATTTCGCTGACGTATCTCCTCTATCAAATCATCTGAATAATACATTCTTAACTCCTGTTTTTATTGTTTCCAAAATGTTGGAACAAATACGGCCTCAAACTTAGCTACTGAATATTGGTCGCTCATTCCTGCTATGTAATCACATACTACTTTCTCCGGATTTTCTCCAATTGAAACTATATGTGTATATTCCTCTGGCATCTCATCTATATGTACCATATAGTAATTGTACAGTGAAATAAGCATTTCCTCAGCCTTATGCTCTTGTCCTTTTGCTACTGGGTTCTTATAAACCTTTTCAAACATAAACTCTCTAAGACCTTTCATAGCATTTTCTATCTCTTCAGACATTAAAATATCAGGTCTTCCCAAACTGCTATTAACCACATCATGAATCAATGTATCAAGTCGCATCTTTGTTGAATTACCTAATATGCTTGCACATTCCCTAGGAATATCTTTTTCATTAAGTATCTTAGCTCTAATCGCATCATCAATATCATGATTGATATATGCAATCTTATCTGAAAGTCTGATGACCTTTCCCTCAAGAGTAGATGGTCTGCCACTTGTTCTATGATTAATCATTCCATCTCTAACTTCTCTTGTAAGATTAAGTCCTCTTCCATCTTTTTCTAGAAGTTCAACGATTCTTACACTTTGTTCATAATGCCTGAATCCATTGGGGCATACCGAATTAAGTGCTTTTTCACCTGCATGTCCAAATGGGGTGTGCCCCAGATCATGTCCTAGTGCAATTGCTTCTGTAAGATCCTCATTAAGTCTAAGCGCTTTAGCAATACTTCTTCCTATCTGTGATACTTCCAACGTATGCGTCAATCTAGTTCTATAATGATCGCCTTCTGGTGCAAGAAAAACCTGTGTCTTGTGCTTAAGCCTTCTAAATGCTTTACTATGAATAATCCTATCCCTATCGCGTTGATACTCAGTTCTCATATCACATGGCTTTTCAAAAATATCCCTGCCTTCTGTCATATTACTATGAGCTGCATAAGGACTTAACATTTCATCTTCAAGTTTTTCAAGTTCTTCTCGTATGCTCATTTTAAACCTCCAGATTTAAGTCTACATACTTAATATTCTGCAAAGAAAACTTATTTCCTTTATTTTTTTATATTTCAAGAGCAATTTTCATCATATCTGTAAAATTCTTTTCTCTTTCTTCTGCAGTAGTTATTCCTTCTGCCACGAATGAGTCAGAAACTGTTAATAAACATGCTGCTTTCTTCTTCAATACTTTTGCATTATGAAATAGTGCAAAACTCTCCATTTCTACAGCCAGACATTCTTTTTCATCTCTTATTGTTTTAAAATAATCTGGATTGCCTTCTCTATAAAACACATCTGATGAATGAACCCGTCCTTCAATATACGATATCTTTTGCATCTTAGCTGAATCTCTTAGCTTATCACACAATTCATCATCTGGATAAGTAATATCCTTATCATATCCGCTTTGTACCTTAGCATAACTTGATTCAGAATATGCAGATGTTACCAAAATAACGTCATACAGCTTAGCTTTTTCGCTATATGAGCCTGTAGAACCAACTCTTATAATATTCTCAACTTCATAGTTTTTATACAATTCATATGAATAAATTCCAATAGAAGGCATTCCCATTCCCGAACCCATTACAGAGATTTTTTTACCTTTATATGTTCCCGTATATCCAAACATATTGCGAACATCATTAAACATTTTACAATCTGTCAAAAAATTCTCAGCAATATATTTCGCTCTTAAAGGGTCTCCCGGCATCAAAACTGTTTTTGCAATATCTCCCATTCCTGCATTATTATGTGGTGTAGCCATACAATACCTCTTTTCCGCGTAAACAACGCAAATTATATCTTGCATAATTGTATCATTTATTCTTAATTATGACTACTTTATTTTAACATTTTATGATACAATAATGATATTAAGTTTTGAAAATAAAATGTCTGTTTTAAGACGGAAAGGTTATAATTTTATGGGTAATATTATATTTCCATCTGAGCCTCCAAGGCCAATAAAGAAGCCTGCTCCAAAAGCTCCATTTGAAAAAGGCAGTTTGTGGGGAACCCACGATCCAGCCATTTATCACGACCCTGTTACAGGGAACTATTATGTATACAGTACCAATGCTTTATGCCAACGTTCAACTGACCTTATTAGCTGGGAACAGCTTGGTAAGGTTGTGCCTAATCCTCCTAAGGATTCGCTTGAGTGGGTTGGTGGTGATGCAATCTGGGCACCTGATATCGTAAAGGTTGGTGATGAATACCGTTTATATTGTTCAAACTCTACATTTGGTTCACAACAGTCATGCATTTTTCTTGCCACTTCAAATAATGCAGAAGGACCATTTGAACCACAGGGAGCTGTGTTAAAGACTTCAAAAGACCTTCCTGTTAATGCAATAGATGCTAATATTATTGAAGACCACATCTCTGGTGAACAATATATGATTTATGGTTCTTTTTGGGGCGGTTGTCATCTATTAAAGCTTAACAAAGATACAGGATATGCTGCTGAAGACGGCATCGGATTATGTGTTGCCAAGCGTCCACTTTGGACAGAAGGCGCTATTGAAGGCCCATACATAAAATACAACGACAAAACTGGTTATTACTATCTTTTCGTTTCATATGCTTCATTGAACAGTGATTACAATATAAGAGTCGGACGTAGTAAATATGTTACTGGTCCTTACCTTGACTATAATGGTCGTGAAATGACTGACACTGACGATTCTGATTGTACTACTGGATATATGGTAGCTTGTGGATATCACTTTGATGACAGCCAGTCATATATGGGACCTGGTCATAATTCTGTTTTATATGATAATGACGGTGAATGGTATCTTGTTTGCCATATTCGTGAACATAATTTTAAGAATTTTGAATTATCCACTATGCAGATTCATAAGATTTTTTGGACAGATGATGGATGGCCTGTCGTATCTCCAACCTGTTATGCCGGAGAGAAGACACAACCATTTGAGCTTAGTGACCTTATTGGCAAGTACGAAAGAATAAAGCTCACTCCTACAGTTCCACAAGGTGTTCTGAATTCTACTCCTCTCCAACTTTTCGAGAACGAATCTGCTACTATGGCTTCTATCACTCATATGCATTGGAAGCTAAAAGATCCTTATACCTTTGTTCTTAATTTTGGTCCTAATACTGAAGAATATAAGATTTCTCCTGCTTGGGATTACGAACTTTGGAAACCTACTATTGTCATGACAGGTAAAGACCAGAACGGTGTATGTGTATGGCTTAAAAAGCGTTAATAATATTATTTAAAATAAGACTGAATTACGATATTTGTGTTATAAACCGTAATTCAGTCTTATTTTTATATTATTAAACTATTTCATTCGCTAATTTTTCCATCTGTATAACATTCTCATCCTTCATAGTTGATTTTATTGATACAACCTGTTCACAAACTGTTATGTTTTTCATACATTCAAGTATCGTCTTCATCAACCTGGCTGAAGCAGGAGCCCATGATCCATTCTCAATTAATCCTATTGTTCTTAACTGATAATTTTTGGACTTCAAATGCAAAAGAAAATCTTCCATACATGGGAATATTCCACCATCATATGTTGCTGCCGCTAATACTACTTTTTCATACTGAAAAGCGAGTTTAACATTCTCTGACATATCCTGCCTTGATAAATCACATAAAACCACTTTTCCACCTTTATCTTCTAATATAGCAGCCATCTTCTTTGCAGCTGCCTTTGTATTACCGTGAATTGATGCAAATGCAATTAAAACACCTTTAATTTCTGGCTTATAGCTACTCCATGTATTATACTTTTCAATGTACATAGCAAGATTATCATTTAGAATAGGACCATGTAAAGGGCAAATCATATTTATATCTAGTGTTGCCGCTTTCTTAAGTAGTGACTGAACCTGTGCACCATATTTTCCTACTATATTATAGTAATATCTAGCCGCTTCTGGGGACCATTCATCAATACTTACTTTTTCCATAGATTCAGTATCTATTGTTCCAAATTTTCCAAATCCATCTGCTGAAAAAAGGATTTTCTCATGTTGTTCATATGTTACCATAACTTCTGGCCAATGAACCATAGGTGCCATAAAGAACTGCAATATATGTACTCCAAGTATAAGTGTTTCTCCCTCTTTGACTTCTACTTTTCTATCTGCTAAATCTAACTCAAAAAACTGATTAATCATGTTAAATGTTTTTGCATTACCAACAATCTTCATATTAGGATATAATGCTGCAAGCTTACCTATATTAGCTCCATGATCTGGTTCCATATGTGAAACAATAAGATAATCGGGAGTTTTTTCACCTAAAATGCTTTTTATATTAGAAAGCCATTCATCAGTAGCTCTTCCGTCTACTGTATCCATAATGGCAATCTTATCATCTAAAATAACATAAGAGTTATATGATACTCCTTCCTTTACCTTATATTGGCTTTCAAATAAATCTATAGTCTTATCATTTACACCTGCAAATTTAATGCTTTCTGTTATGTTCATCTAAATATCCTGCCTTTCATATATACGTTATGTAAATATTATTATCAAATATTCATTATTGTATCACTACCTATTATTATTCACAATACAATTAAATATCTTTTTAATACTACTTTTATTGCCATATATCGTTACCAATTTTCTCCTATTGAACAAATGTTACGAAATTGTTACAATTACTTTGTCATTAGCTAGGGCAATCTAAAAAAGGAGGATATTCTTATGTGTTTTAGATTTTTTAATAATTGTGACATTATGACTTTTATCCGTAATTGCTTCGGATGTTAATAACAAAGCGCTTGTCGGCACAAGCGCTTTGAAGAATGCTTTACTTTGCTGCATGAAACACTTGATTTAGTGCAGTTAACGGGACTTGAACCCGAACCCAGTTGCCTGGACATGAACCTGAATCATGCGCGTATGCCAATTCCGCCATAACTGCAAACAAGATTATTATATTAGAAATATTATATTAAGTCAACCAAATTTTAAATTAGTCTTCGTATATTATTTATACAATATCTATTGACAAATATATGTATAATTTTCTAAAAAGCAAATTTTTTTCAAATAAACTGTTGACAATACATTTCTTTTTTGGTATTATCATACATGCGTCAAGCGGAGTAACAATCCGTTAAGAATGCGGGAATGCTGGAATTGGCAGACAGGCTAGACTAAGGATCTAGTGTTGGCAACGACGTGAGGGTTCAAGTCCCTTTTCCCGCATTAGTAAAACAACCTTGTAGTGTTAAACTGCAAGGTTGTTTTTTAATATAAAGAATGTATCCATACAGATATGCTTAACATCAATCACCTGGAATATCCAAAAAGATTATGATGTATTAAAATATCTTTAATGTGTATGATTACATTCCTTTATCTCAAAAACTCTGTGTAGCTTTGCGAATCTCATCAATCAAGGCATTTTCCTCATCTGAAAGATTCCTTTTACTTCTATATATAAGTACATCTTTTGTCATCTTAGTTCCAGTACATGGTTTCATAACCATATTCTGAATAGCTAATTCTTCAAAAGGTACTGGACTTACCCATAAGTAACTTCCTTTTATTGCTCTCAATATTTCAAACTGACTTCCTCTGTCAAATATCTCTATCTTATTATGATGTCTTTTTTTATCGTTAGGAATGTCCTCTTCATTATTCTCAATCGGATTAATAGGAAGATATAAATCTCCATGAACCAATTCAAGATAATCATTCAGTAATCTATATGGAATTTCAGACATAGCGGCTAACGGATGATCTGCACACATAATAATTACCATCTGATATTCAGATAAAGTTTCACATTTCAAGCCATTTTCAACAATTAGTCCTGCAAAATATGCTTCATCCTGTGTTTGATATCTAATAATTCCAATATTTGATACTCCACTAAACACATCATGAATTGCACCATTTGCATTAGTTTCTTTATATGATATTTCAAGCGCATTGTCTTCTTCATGATTTGACAGCCACTTTGTAAATGCATTGGATATATATGTTGCTCTCGGTACTGAAATAGCAAGCTTTATTGTATTCTCATCATGCGGTTTATATAGATTTTCAAGTTGCTCCATCTGCTTTAGAACTGATTCAGCATATTTTAGAAATTCGTCTCCACTTTTAGTCGGAATCACACCTTTATTGGTTCTTTCAAATATTGGGAATCCTACTTCTGTCTCAAGTTCCTTTATCGTACGGCTTAGATTAGGCTGCCCCATGAATAAACTTTGTGCTGCTGCCGTTATTGATCTTGATTTTTTAACTTCTACTACATATTTTAACTGTTGAATATCCATTTAATCACACTTTCTATTTTAAATGTCAATACTTTTTCATGAGTTTTTTGTACACTATGTATATCATTTGCATATATGTCAATGCTTATTATACATTACACAAACTTATCTGTAAATGTTATTATCTTTACATAAGCAAAAGCTTAAAAATTTACCTTTAAGGAGGATTTTATTATGGGACGTTTTACATTACCTAGAGACTTATATCACGGTAAAGACTCTATTGATGAATTAAAGAATTTCAAAGGAAAGAAAGCTATTGTTGTTGTTGGTGGTGGATCAATGAAGCGTTTTGGTTTCCTTGATAAAGTAGTAAACAATCTTAAAGAAGCAGGTATGGAAGTTCAATTATTTGAGAATGTTGAACCAGATCCATCTGTTGAAACAGTTATGAAAGGTGCCAAAGCTATGCAGGACTTCCAGCCAGATTGGATTGTTGCTATGGGCGGTGGTTCACCTATAGATGCGGCTAAAGCCATGTGGGCATTTTATGAGTATCCAGATGTAACATTTGAAGACCTTATTGTTCCATTTAACTTCCCTACATTACGTCAGAAAGCAAAATTCTGTGCTATTCCTTCTACATCAGGCACAGCTACTGAAGTTACAGCTTTTGCAGTTATTACGGATTATGCTAAAGGTATCAAATACCCTATGGCAGATTTTAATATCACTCCTGATGTTGCAATTGTTGATCCTACCCTCGCAGAAACAATGCCAGCTAAGTTAACAGCTTTTACTGGTATGGATGCTTTAACACATGCTGTTGAGGCTTATGTTTCTACACTCAACTGTGATTACACAGATCCTCTTGCATTACATGCAATTAAGATGGTATTCACATTCCTTAAAAAATCATATGATGGAGATATGGAAGCCCGTGACCGTATGCATAATGCTCAGTGCCTAGCTGGTATGGCATTTTCAAATGCTTTACTTGGTATTGTTCATTCTATGGCTCATAAAACAGGAGCTGCTTATTCAGGCGGACATATTGTTCATGGTTGCGCTAATGCAATGTACCTTCCAAAGGTTATTCAGTTCAATGCTAAAAACGCAGTTGCTGCTGAAAGATATGCTGAAATAGCTAGATTCATTGGCTTAGAAGCAGATTCAACAGATGCTTTAGTAAAAGCTTTAATTAAAGCAATTGAAGACCTCAGTGCTTCTCTTAATGTTCCAAAATGCATTAAAGATTACGAAGGCGGAATCATTGACGAAACAGAATTCAATGACAAATTATCAAAGGTTGCTGAACTTGCAATAAGTGATGCTTGTACAGGTTCAAATCCTCGTATACCTACTCAGGAAGAAATGGAAAAACTTCTTACTGCAGTATATTACGATAAAGAAGTTAACTTCTAATACACTTATAGTTGTAAGTAGTTAAAATAAAAAAACACGCAAATAAAAAGAACATTGCCCTGGCGGGCGATGTTCTTTTTATTTAACGAGAAATACTGTATAGACTGTGAACGCTTTTTTAGAATAGGTCCGCTATATTTATAAATAGCATTCTATTTTTCTTAATTATTGATGCATATTTATTCTGTGGAACTGGACAAATATCATTACCTAGTTCTACAGTAATAGCAGGAACATTTTGCGACCATATAAAGTAATCTGTAGACAATCCATAATTCGTTGTATATGTTGATTCAAGTACACAGCCATTAGTATTTCTAACTGCATTAGCAAGATTTAATATATTCTCTTTAATTTTCCCAGTCTGACCACAATTCCAATAAATTATATTACCTGATGCATGTAATCCAATATATCCGCATAAACGGCCTTTTAGCGAATTAGTAAGATTAAGAATTGCTTGCACCTCTAGCTCTGTCTCAGCTGCATATCCTTTAAATCCTTCTGATGATGGTGAGTTATATTCCGTTTCTTTTCCACCCCATCCATAGCTAAATTGACGATTCAAATCAATCCCATTTGCATTAGATTTCCAACGTGAGTAATTTGTACAGCCTATCTTAGCTATTTCTTTCCTAAGTTCAACATTCCTAATACCTTTAAGTCCCATCTGACTTATCGAAACTCCATCTGGATTAATCATTGGAATATAGTATATAGCTGTGTCATTAAATGCCTCATTATCCCAATTGTTAAGTGTATATTCCAGAGTGTACATTGAGACAATCGAAGCAACATATTCTCTTCCATGCAAGGCAGCATCTATTATAACAGCATTCTTAGCATTTTCATCACCTATCACAGCACAATAAATCTCCCTATTATCAGCTGTTGTTCCAATAGTCTTTATATGTATTTTATCTGCAAATGCGTTAGCTAACTGTTTTAAGTCCTCTACCATATCCTCATAATAATATTCTTGCGTATTAACAGAAACTATATTGGTTTTATTAGGTATTTGTATAACTTCTGTTGTTATCTCTGGTTCAGTTGGCAATTCGGCTATAAGTCTATAATGACTTCCAAACGAATATACTATTGTCCCATCTAACCTTTTTAGGCGCCACCACCCATTACTACCTATGCCTGTTCTTATAAATGATTCATTCATCTCTGCAGTAGCAACTATATCATACTTTTCAGATGGGCCAGAACGTTGATTAACTGGCTCATTAACCCACACAGTATCATTCACTTCTTTATATATAACAACCTTCTCAGTTGTAGGTTCCTGCGTTGTGAGTTCTGATGTCGTTAATTCTGATGTCATTAATTCTTCAGTTGTCATCTTTGTTGTATCTTTATCACTTGTCTGACTATCAGATTCTAGATTAGACTGACCATCTGTTGTGGCATTCCCAGATAAAATATTCTCAATTAGCTCATCTCCTAATGTTCCTTCAGCTCTGCTTCCCTGCATAAGCTTCATTCCTAATCCAGGTACTATAATTACTGATGTAAATGCAAGTGCAACTACAAAAACTCCAATGGCAGTAGCAACTATATCCTTCTTTTTCATACGTCTTCGGTACCCATTCCTCTCATATAATTAGATTTATTTACTACTATATTATTATTAATAATAACACAAAAAGTCCCACATTACTATGTGTAATGTAGGACTTTTTATAATTATAATATTTAAATATTAAGCAATTTTAGATTTTGCAAGTTCTGCTAATTTAGCAAATCCTTCTGCATCATTAATAGCCATGTCTGATAACATTTTTCTGTTCATCTCAACACCTGCTACTTTTAATCCATACATAAATCTGCTGTATGATAAACCGTTCATTCTTGCGGCAGCATTGATTCTTGCAATCCATAACTGTCTGAACTGTCTCTTCTTTTCTTTTCTACCAGCATAAGCACTTGTTAAAGCTCTCATTACTGACTGTTTTGCTACTCTATACTGCTTTGATCTAGCTCCTCTATAACCTTTAGCGAGCTTTAATGTTCTATTATGTCTTTTTCTTGCGTTTAAAGCGCCTTTAATTCTTGCCATCTTTATTTCCTCCTACTGAAATACTAATCTTATAGATATGGTAAAATCTTCTTCATTACTTTTGAGTTTGTTGAATCTGTAACTATATCTTTTCTAAGATTTCTCTTTCTCTTTGTAGATTTCTTTGTTAAGATATGAGATTTGTACGCTTTATTTCTTACTAACTTTCCTGTTCCAGTCTTTTTGAAACGTTTTGCAGCAGCTCTGCTTGTCTTCATTTTAGGCATTTGATTGTCCTCCTTAGAAATATCTATTTTAACTAAATTATATAATCAGAATATCTGTTATTTTTTTTCAGTTAAAAACATCATTATGCTTCTGCCTTCCATCTTGGCAGGTTTTTCAATTATAGCTATATCTTCAAGTCTTTTAGCAAATTCATCAAGTATCTGCTTTGTACTAGAAATATGAGCCATCTCTCTACCTCTAAATCTAAGAGTAACCTTTACTCTATCTCCTTTAGAGATAAACTTTCTTGCTTGGCTAACCTTTGTGTTAAGATCATTCTCTTCAATATTAGGAGATAATCTAACTTCTTTAACATCGATAACTTTCTGTTTCTTCTTAGCTTCTTTATCTTTTCTGGCAATTTCATATCTGTACTTACCATAATCAATAATCTTACATACTGGTGGTTTTGCTGCTGGAGCAATCTTTACAAGATCTAATTCTGCTTCCTTTGCAAGCTTAAATGCGTCTTTAGCAGACATTACACCAAGCTGTTCACCTTCTTCGCCAATTAAACGAACTTCCTTATCTCTAATTTGTTCATTAATCATTAATTCGCTAATAGTTCTGCACCTCCATTTGGTTTGCTTCTTTTTACTATATACTATCACACATAAAAAGTGGATAGTCAAAGACCATCCACCTAAATTGCGATATGCAAATGCTTATCTAAATTTATTAACCACAGTACACATATATGTGAGAGGGTGAGAGTGGATACTCTTCTTTCTTTTTACAACTTCAATAGTGTATCATGAAATTTCATTAGTGTCAACACTTTTTTGCTTTTCGCTAAACATATTTTTTTGCTTTTCGCTAAACATTAGATATAACTGAACTAACAAAATAGCAAACATGCATATAGCAATCACTGTAGAATACAACACTTCAACCTCTGTACCCATAAAGAATTGGGCCAGAAATGCAATTGTTATAGATGCTAATGAAATTATCAGCAATACAATATGCCACTTTCTGCCTTCACCATTCTTTACTTTCTTAATATATAAAAATATCATCAATGCTATTACCAATAATATACTAACAACCTGAGATATCTTAACAAATCCTATGTAAATGCTGTCTTTTCTAAGGCTTTCAAATACAACTCTTCCAATTGAATATAACGTAAGTCCAGAAACAAAAGGATATCTTCCATTACATTTTATATAATATGCAACTATTAATATTGATATTAGACAGTACATAGCCTCCATAACAAATACAGCGAGCATCCAGCTATGGGAAGCCTCACTATATACAGACCATGGGAAATGCTGTAAAGATGGTGATGATATCTTCATTCCATAATTAGAAACCATAAAATAATCCGTAACTCTAACAGCGATAATTATAATAAAAAGCGGTATTACTGACTGATTTAAAAGATTCATTGCACTTGTTTTCATAATAAGCTTAACTATTAACGCAGCTAATATAACTCCTGCCAATACACCATATAAGGAAATATCCCCATTAAAATTAAAGAATCCATCATAATCCGATGTTATATTAAAAAATACATAATATAATCTTCCTAACAATATACCAAGTATACAAGAAATTGTTACATACACATAAGCATGAAGTTTATTATCATTATAGAAAATGCATAAACAAGCGCATGCAACACTAATTCCAGCTAACAAAATAATATTTTCTATCATTAGTTATCTCCTTTTATCACTATACAGTCGCTGATTTCTCTTTCGCTTCCCTGTGATGGTCTGTTAACCATCTTACCTTGAAAGACAAGTGTTGCTGAACCGCCACCATCTAAATTATATGCATTTTTACATCCTAGAATCTCCATTAAGGTTGCACTCTGTGCATATGTCATCCCTTTAGCATCGTCAAACTTTCCTTCAACCACCACAAATACATAGTGTAAACTGTCAATCTGACCAATCATCGCTCTTGGATTCGGTCCTGAAACTCCATCATATCTATCCTTAAATGTTTTCTGAACCACTCCGTCTTTTACTAATACTGGTCCAAAGGCAAAACATTGTTCTATTTCATCTTTAATAAGATCTTTTCCATCTACTGCTGAATTTTCACCATCAGAAAACAAAAAATCTCCATTTTTATCTATCATAAGATATTCTCTTGTTGTAGAGGTATTACGATATAATTTGCCATTTCTAATAACTATTCCGCCACCCCTCTGATTATAATAATCTCCGCTTATAGCAATAACAGCTCCATTATCATTAGCCATTTCTTTAGTTCCTTCTCTTCCGCTGCTGCTATAGGTTCCAAATGCAAATGCTGTCTTGAACTGTTCTGGACTTGCAAGAACAATATCTGCAACATAATATCTTTGCTTCGCTTTTGAATCAATTATCTTTTTAATCGCAACTCTTAAAGTATTATCTATATAATAATAGTCATAATTATCTGGATTCTCATTAGCAATATCCTCTGATAATCCTCCTATGCCATTACCACTATTACCAGAATCACCATCGTTAGATTTTTCTTTCTCTGTTAAGGCAAAACCCGACTTTTCAATAACTGTAGCGTCATCTTTATTAAAATAAAACCCAATAAAGGAACTCGCTATAACCACACATATCATTATTATTAAGGCCCCCACCTGTACAATAATACTCTTTTTGTTCACTAAATCTTCTCCTACTTTTCTTTAAAGCTAAGCAATTATGCAAAGCTGTATATTTTTATATCAAGAATTGATTATACAATAAAAAGCAATAAAACACTAGCTTTTTACTAATGTTTTATTGCTTTTCTCTATATAGATATACTATAATTCATACTCATGCTTTTTATATAATAGAATATTAGGCAAGCGCTTTTTTATATAATAGGATATCACGCAGTAACATATGATATTTAAGAAGAATGCTTCGCATTCTTCCAAGCGCTTGCGCAGGCAAGCGCTTTTTTATTTACTTATATAAGAATTATTAGTCTTAACAGATTTTAATTGTTCAAATGTTTCCTTACTTATCTTATACACTCCCAGATACTCATTATTTGTATAATTTAATTTGCCATATGAAAAACCATCTAACATTACAAAATAGTCATCAAAATCAATATCTTCTTGGGATAGATTTTTAATCTCATTAAATGAATCGAGAATTGTTGTTTTGTATATGCTTGTTTCAACCATTGTATCAATGCTAGTCTGAACAATATTTTTTCCTTCTTTATCATATAGACATAAATTTAAATATATCTCATCATATGAGTCATTAATTATTCTGTCAATTGCATCCACTCCAGAGTCATTAATATTATTATTTCTTACAGTTTTGACATATTCTTTAAATGCCTTAGGAAAATCGTTACTTATAGAAATGCTGAAATTAATCATTTTTTCATTATATAATGTAGATAATGATATATACCCAATTTGTGTGTTATCAGTACCATTTCTTAGTAGATTTTTCCAGGTTTTTATATCCATACTATCAACATCTTCTCTATAAGCTTTGTATATGTTAATCATTTCCTCACTGGTAAATCCTGTAATATACCCATCATAATATATAGTATCCGAGCTTTCTGCATCTGGAAGTACTTTAGTAGCAGCAATAATTTCTTCGTTTTCAGATATTATTTCGTGAAGCCTGTTATATTCTCCAGTAGACATAACAATTGTTCTTATACAGCTATATGTGCCTGTACTTATATTAACTGTTATATTAGAAGAATTGCTACTTGACACATAATATGCCTCTGGCGAAGATTTATATAATTCCACCATAGATTGCAATGTTGAAGCCACTATGTCTTTAGCTTCTGAATCTGTAATCTTAACTTCACTACACATAGTATTGATATATGAATTCTGATATCCAAATTGAACATTTTCCAAAGTAATATAATCAATATCATTACTATCCGGTGTTCTATTCAATGTAATTGTATACATTCCATATATTGTGCCTATTATAATAAGATTCATAACTATTACTATAAGCAATCCTGGTATTGCCCTGATAATATTTTTGATTTTCTTAGTAGATATTAATTCATATAAGAAATACACAACAAATGCAATTATATAGAACGTTACTATTTCTATATTTGAACCCATTGTACTTTCGTTATCTATGATTTTATCAAAAATCATTATAATTCCAGGAATACACACAACCATTGTTATTGCAATTCTGTATACTGCCTGAACAGCCCTGTTAGGTGCTGCATTACCTGCTGATTCGCTCTTTCTTCTCTTTATCATAAAATATGCAAGTATAAAAAGAATAGCTGCTAAAATTAATGTATATATGATTCCACAAGTACCAGATAGTCCATAACCTTTCATTTCAGTACTACCATAATAGCCTGAATAAAATGTTGAACCATTTCCTAATACCAATGTTTCACCATTGAAACCGTTTTCCAAAAAATCATTAAAAAAGTTAAATAGTAAGTTATATTTCATATCCATAAATGGAATTACTGAATTATCATTTGCAAAAGGCAGCAACGATAACACTTCGCTTGAAACCGCGAGAATGATAATTCTAGGTATAAAAAGTATTATTCCAGTTACTGTAATATTAGAAAACAAAGTGCCTGTAATAGATATGGCAACTGCAATCGCTGATGCAACTAATAGACATACTGCAAATAAACCAACTGTAGATTTAAATACTAATCCGTAGTTAACAGAAAAATATTTAGAGTTAATCTGTAATGTAATAAGCATTGTGCTAACATAAACAGCCAATATAGTGAATACCCAAGTCACTACACCAGCAAAATAACTCAAAAACACACAACCTCTGGTCTGTGGTATTGCATGATAAAAATCACTGGCATTTCTCTTCGTAAGATAGTGGAATATTGTTAGCATCATAACTGGTACTACCACTATAAACAGTAAACAAATCAAAAATCCAGTAGCATCAAACGTAACCCTTACAGGAAGCTTAATATCATCCCCAAGACTTAAGGAATTCTTATATCCTATTGCATTAGAAACCGGCGATAATATTGAATCTAAGCAAAGTATAATCATGCTTACTATTCCAATTATCTTAAGCTGTTTAAGACTCTCAATATACATTTTTAAGCTAAATAATTTTTTGTTCATTTTCGCCCTCCAATACATCACCAAATTCGTAGCCCAAAGCTTCCATCTCAAATGTAAATACTTCTTCCAGTGACAATGGCAGTACATCAAGTAATATAGGATTCATCGCTCTAAGCTTAGTAACTGTCCTATCATAGTCACCTCGAATAATCAGATTGGAAACCGAACCACTTTTTTTGAATTTCTGAATATCCACTCCTTCAAACTTTGATTCGTCGTATTCATCAGAAAATGCAATCTGTACCTTAAACTTTGATGTTTTCAGGTTCTCAATATCATTTTCAAGTACAAGACCACCTTTATGCAACAGCGCCAACTGATCACATAAATCTTCTAATTCTCTTAATGAATGAGAAGTAATAATTGCTGTAGACTTTTTTTCAAGTACATCTCTACAGATAATCTTTTTAACAAGATTCCTCATTACAGGATCTAATCCATCAAATGTTTCATCAAAAAATATGTATTGTGGTCTTGATGAAAGTGCTAGTATAATGGCCGCCTGTCTTTTCATTCCCTTTGAAAATGTATTCACTCCCTTACGAGGATTAAGCTTAAAGACACTGGTAAGATAACTAAATCTCTCTTTATCAAAATCCTTGTAAATTGATGAATACAGCTCTGCCATACGATTCATACTAGCTCCCTGTAAAAAATAAAGTTCATCTGGAATGTATGCAATCTGTTCTTTAATAAATGGATTCTCATACACCTCTTGTTCTTCAATTGTTACGCTTCCATTATCTGGTTTATAAATCCCAGATATTAACCTTAAAAATGTCGACTTACCCGCTCCATTAGAGCCAACCATCCCGTAAATACAGCCTTGAGGAATGTTACAGCTTATATTATTAAGTGCTGTAAATTCTTCAAACTTTTTTGAGAGATTCGTGGTTTTAATCATTATGTTTTTCCTCCTTATACAAAAATGCTTTCTCAATACAATCCTGCATTTCACTTTTAGTAATACCAGCTAACGCAAGTTCATTCATCAATCCCTGTAATTTTACTATATCCTTCTTTTTATAATCAGATAGAATAGCACCTGCACCTTCTGATATATAAGTTCCTTTTCCAGGTACTGACACTATTATTCCTCTTCTAATCAGTTCAGAATATGCCTTTTGGATAGTATTAGGGTTAATTGATAATTCGGCTGAAAGAGTTCTAACCGATGGAATAATGGATGATTCCTGAAGAATTCCAGTTAAAATAAATGTCTCCATCTGCTCTATTATCTGTTCATAAACAGCTACTCTTGACATTGCATCTATTTGAAAAATCGACATAGAGTTCCTCCTTCTTTACTTCTAATACAAATGTTTTTTGCATCAAGTGTACTAATTATATTAGTACACTTATTGTACTAATTTTTTATTGTTTTGTCAATAAAGTCAGTATATTTAATTTCAATTTACAAACACTATACTTGTCTCTAATATATACTGCTGTCATATACGGAGTGTTTTTGCCTTATAGAAAATGCATTTTCCTATAAAGAAAAATAACCATGTACATGCGTTGCTTTACATGGTTATTTATTAAATGTCAGCATCAATAAGCAACGCAGAAGCGAGGTTAATATGCCAATATTAGATTGTAATGTTCAAAGCTGCTTTCATAACAAAGAAAATCAATGCTGTCTAGATTCCATTAAAATTGATGGTGGAAATGCACAGACATCAACTCAGACTGAATGTAAGAGTTTCAAAGAAAAAACTGGAGACTCATTTTCAAACTGTGACTCTGGCTCACCTAATCTTACATCAGATGTTAATTGTGAAGCTACACATTGTGTTTTCAACGATAACTGCACCTGTAACGCTGACCATATAGCAGTTGCTGGTGGTAATGCCTGCAAATGCGGAGAAACACAATGTTCTAGTTTTTATACTAACTAATACTAAATCCCTTTTATTTTTATTATATTTAATTAAAGAGACGCTGCCTTACTTTTACAGTAAAGCAGCGCCTTTAATTTAATTTAATTATTATTCTGTAACTTCAATCTTTTTAATCTCTTTTGTTCTTATTTCTTTACTGATTTCATCAATAAATGTATCAAGTTCTTTAGCACCTTCGTCTCCAAGATATCTGCTTCTTACTGATACTTTACCCTCTTCCTCTTCTTTTGCTCCAACAACCAACATATATGGTACTCTGTCAAGTCTTGTCTGACGAATCTTATAGCCGATTTTTTCAGCTCTGTCATCAATAGTTGAAAGGATTCCATTATCCTTAAGTCTTGCATCAACTTTCTTTGCATACTCCTGATATTTTTCTGAGATAGGAAGTACTCTGACTTGCTCTGGGCATAACCATGTTGGGAATAGACCAGCATATTTTTCTATTAACCATGCAAGTGTTCTCTCATAACATCCCATACTGGTTCTATGAATTATATAAGGACGTTTCTTTTCACCATTAGCATCTGTATAAGTCATATCAAACCTTTCAGCTAAAAACATATCAAGCTGAATTGTTATCATTGTATCTTCTTTTCCATATACATTCTTAGCCTGAATATCAAGTTTAGGTCCGTAGAATGCGGCCTCACCCTCTTCTTCATAGAAATCAATTCCTATATCAGTAAGAATTTTACGCATCATGTCCTGAACATATTCCCACTGTTTAGCATTTCCAAGATATTTCTCTGGCTTCTTTGGATCCCATTTGGACAGGCAGTATGTTACATCTTCCTGTAGTCCCAATGTTGTAAGGCAATATTTAGCAAGATCAGCGCATCCTTTGAATTCTTCTTCAATCTGTTCTGGTGTAACAACAAGATGTCCCTCTGAAATAGTAAACTGTCTTACTCTTGTAAGTCCATGCATTTCTCCTGAATCTTCATTTCTAAATAATGTAGATGTTTCACCATATCTACAAGGTAAATCTCTGTAGCTCTTAGGAGATTGCTTATATACATAATATTGGAACGGACAAGTCATAGGTCTAAGTGCAAATACCTCTGAATTCTCATCTTCTTCATCTCCAAGAACGAACATTCCTTCTTTATAATGACCCCAGTGATCCGAAATCTCATAAAGATCCTTTTTAGCCATAAGAGGAGTCTTGGTTCTCATATATCCACGACGTTCTTCTTCATCCTCAATCCATCTTTGAAGTGTCTGAATCATCTTTGCTCCCTTAGGCATAAGAAGTGGAAGGCCCTGACCTATTACATCAACCGTAGCAAAGAGTTCCATCTCACGTCCAAGTTTATTATGATCTCTCTTCTTAACTTCCTCAAGATATTCGAGATATTCATTCAAATCTTCTTTCTTGGTATATGCAGTTCCATATACTCTGGTAAGCATTTTATTCTTTTCATTTCCTCTCCAATAAGCACCAGAAGATGATATTAGCTTAAATGCTTTAATAGCCCCAGTCTTCATAAGATGAGGTCCTGCACATAAGTCTGTGAAATCTCCCTGCTCATAGAAAGACAACTCAGCATCTTCTGGAAGATCCTTAATAAGCTCAACTTTATATGGCTCATTCCTATCTTCCATATATTTAATTGCATCAGCTCTATTAAGAGTATATCTGTTAAGTTCTGAATTCTTCTTAATGATTTTTTTCATCTCTGCTTCTATTTTATCAAGATCTTCTCTTGAAAATGGTTCACATTCAAAGTCATAGTAAAATCCATCGTCAATTGATGGTCCAATAGCAAGTTTAGCATTTGGATATAAATTTTTAACAGCTTCTGCAAGTACATGAGAACATGTATGTCTGAAAGCTTTCTTACCAGCATCATCATTAAATGTCAGAATATTAAGCTCGCAATCTGAATCTACAATAGTTCTAAGATCTACAACCTTGCCGTTGACCTCTCCTGCACAAGACATTCTTGCAAGTCCTTCGCTGATATCCTTTGCAATATCAATAACTGACATTGCTCCATCATACTCTTTTGATGAGCCATCTTTTAATGTTATCTTCATTATAATTCTCCATTCCGCACATTTATGTGCAATATAGTAATTTCTAATAATACAAAAAGTCCCTTTCCATATCATCAGATATAAAAAGTCCCTTTCCATATCATCAGATACAGAAAGGGACGAAAGTTCATTCGCGGTTCCACCCTAATTGCTAAAAGCCACTCAATTCAATTATAACGGAATCACCGGACTTGATTGGAGTCACTCAGAGTTAGTCTTCAGTCACAATCCGTTAGAACATTCACAGCAACAGTTCCTCTCTGAAACTTCCATGTAACTTACTCGTCTCTTCAACGCTTTAGATATTATAATTAACTATCAATTTTGATAATCTGTGTTTATTATAGCATTGTAAATCAAAAAGTCAACTAAATATTGCCTAATGACCATTCTTTTACTAATGCAAATACTTCTCTCATCATATAGTTGACAAGCAGTGTATTATCAGCACTTGAAGCTAATCCCTCTATATTACTAATCCCTAGTTTTTTAGCCAGCTGCTCTGCTCTAAACATATGGAAATTATTGGTTGCAACTGCTATATGTGCACTATCTCCAAATTCCTGTTTAATCATTGCATATGAATATAAAAGATTTTCCTTTGTAGAAGTTGAGTTGTCCTCAACTATAATTCTGTTTTCTTCAATACCTTTATTCATAAGATATGTTTTCATAACAGAAGCTTCCGTTACTACCTCATTACTTCCCTGTCCCCCTGATACAACCACTTTAGTCTCGTTGTTATCCACAAGATATTCATATGCTGCATCAAGCCTTTTAGCTAAAGACTTGCTTGGAGAGTCCTTATGCACCTGAGCTCCCAAAACGATAAGAACATCTGCTTTTTCTTCAGGTTTATCATTCATTTTACTTGCAACTAATCCAAGCATAACAATAAGAAAACACATTCCCATACCTATTAAAGAAGCAAGAGTAATCTTAACATACCTTCCATAGGCTTCCCAATAATGTTTCTTTTTAAGCAGATTAATTCCAATTGCAATAACCGCACATACTAGACCTCCGATTAGCCAAAATGTAGCAAATGCTGAATTTAATCCACCATATGAAATTATGTATAAATAGTATCCGATACATAGTGCTGCCAAAATTCCAAATGTAATAATCATATCATCTCTTCCTCTTTTCTTTAATTTTTGGTCAATTATTCCTTAATATTCAAAAACTCTTTTTCAAATTGTCTAAGTGGTATAGGTCTACTAAAATAATACCCTTGTGCTAATGCGACATTAAGCTTTTCAAGCATTTCAAACTGTCCAATGCTCTCAATACCCTCAACGCATACCTTCATATCTAGTTTATCTGATAACTCTGTTATAAGTTTAACAAATGTTTGTGCATAATCATCTTCTACAAGGTCCTGCACAAATGTTCTGTCTACTTTAATTATATCAAGTGCCATCTGTTTTATGTAATTAAGTGATGAATATCCTGTTCCAAAATCATCTAATGCAATTTTAACTCCAAGCTCTTTAATACTCTTAATTTTTTTTTTCATTCTGCTCATATCATTAATAGCAAGGCTCTCTGTTACCTCAAGTACTAGATTCTCAGGTTTAACTCCTGTACTTACTATTGCATCTTCAATTTTTTCTACCGCATTGTTCTGAAGCAATTGAACTACCGATAGATTAACATTAATACGCTTATCAATACCCATATCGCTCCAACGCCTGTTTGCTATACAGGCTTTTCTTAAGAAATAATCTCCAATAGGTGTAATTAGCCCTAAATGTTCTGCCAAAGGTATAAAATCAACTGGATTTAAAAATCCCAGATTATCACTATTCCATCTAATTAATGCCTCTCCGCCTGTACAATTCTTTGTTTTAACATCAATTATAGGTTGAATAAAAAGCTCAAATTCTTCACAGCCTATAGCTACAGCAGACCTCATGTTCTTTTCAATATCAAGTCGTTTTACTGATGATCTTTCCTCACCTGTACTATAATATTCATATCTGTTCTTACCGCTTTTCTTTGCATCATACATTGCAATATCGGCTTTTTTAAGCAAATCATTTACATCTTCCCCATCTTCAGGATAATTAACAATTCCCATACTCATAGTACAGTAATATTCTGTTCCATTCAGATACCATGCTTTACAAAATAGCTTTTTAATATTAGCTAAAATATTATCCATATTTTTATATTGTTCTGGTTCAACAATAATGATAAATTCATCACCGCCTACTCTATAGCATCTCTCCTCAAGTCCTTTAATCTGCTGAAGTCCAAGTGAAATCATCTTCAAAAGCATATCTCCATACTGATGTCCAAGTCCATCATTTATATGTTTAAAGTCATCAAGGTCAATGAACATGAGAGCTCCACTTTTTCCTGTTGCAATTGCTTCCTCAATACATACTGATAAATCTTCTTCACAGCGCATTCTATTATATAGCCCTGTAAGGAAATCATTATTAGCCTGAAATTCTATTCTCTTTTGGTATTTTTTATTCTCTGTAACATCTGTAATTATAGCAAGAGAAACTAATCTTCCATCTACCCATGTAATATCATTATTTCTTATCTCAAGCCAAGCCTGTTTTTCCTCATCAAAGACCTCTCTAAAGTAACTGCTGGCCTTTAAAATCTTACATTCCTCACAATTACGGTCATCTTCTCCAAAATGAATCTCACAGCAGTGCTTACCTACTAAGTCTGATTTGTGATATCTCTTCATACTACTGTTACAAAACAAAATCTCTTTACTGGATTTATCTACAACAAATAATGCGCTTCCAATATTGTCAAGAATATCCTTTAGCGCACTATATGAACTAACAAGAGAATTCGTTGATATCTTCTTACATAATATACTCTGTATCATTTTACATATATCTGATACAAATCTAATAGTAAGATTGTCCCACTCTCTATTAGAATCATCATCTGCAAAAACTGCATACATTGCAGGTCTTTTACTGATATATATAGGATATGTCATAATAGCATGATTATCCGATTTAAGAATTATATCTTTTATCTCATCATCATTGCAATCAATTGTAGAATATGTAAGTTCTTGTTCACATAACATTCTATTAACAAATGGCTTAATACTTGTTATTTTTTTGAAAAATGCGTTATTTTCATCCCTGTTCCATTCACCCACTAATGCACAAGTATCTGATGTACTCTTTTTAATAATCATTGCACTACTTACATTTAGATATTCTCCAACTATCTCAAGCACTATCTGTGCAATATCTTCAAAATTCTTATCTTCTTCAAGAAGCTGAACTATCTTCGTAAATGCTTCATTTCTCTGAAGTTCATCATTCATAGCAAGCTTAGACTTACGATTTTCTTCAATCTCTTGTAAAACAATCATATTGCTATATGAGAATTTCACTATCTTGTTAATAAACATTCTGACAATGTCAATACTCATCTTAACTTGTTCTTCAGTTGTGATAAATTTCATCTTATCTGTATCAATAACTTTTCCGCTTTTTTTCTTTATATAAATATCTTTATCATAGATGACAACTAACGCCATTATTCCAATCACTGTTTTTCCAGCTAAAATAGGAATAGAAATACACTTAATGTTAACATATTCCGTATCCATCCAATATACGTTATGGCTATTAAGTCCCCTATCTATAATACTTTTTTGGAATTTTTCTAGCTTCTCTATCCCTATATTATTCGTGAGAAATTCAAAGTCTTCTCTATCACCAGTTACTCTTGTTACAGGGCAGCCTTTCATATCAAATACTTCAGCATTAATTTTTTGTGCTTTAAAAAGAACATCCTGATATAGCTGAAGTTCTTTAATGTTTAAAATTTTATTAAAATCTATATCCTTAGCGTCACTATTGAAAATATATTCATCTATATTTATCAATTCGCCATCTATCATTTGCCACTGATTGATGTTCTCGGTCATTATTTTACCTTTCTAATAAACTTTTCTTTGTCTATTATACCAAATTTTTGTAATAAAGAATAGGTAAAAAAAGAAATTTCATATAGTACTATTGACCTAATTTTATGATTTTCATTTAATTTTTTGTGAAAAAAGGGCTATTCATATGCTATGATATAGTAATAAAATAATACTAAAAAGATATTAAGAGAAAGGACTATTATGAACCTCTACAAACATAATATATCAATCAAAGATTTTCAAAAATTAATTAATATAACTAATGAAGTTCGTGAAGATTTAAAGGAATCAGGAGTTACGAACGGTATAGCCATAATATATTGTCCTCATACCACAGCAGGGATTACAATCAATGAGAATGCTGACCCAGACGTTAAAGATGACATATTATATGGTCTTGACAAAATATTTCCTGTAGAAGATAATAATTACAGACACTTTGAAGGTAACTCTCATGCTCACCTAAAATCTACCTCAGTTAATGCTTCGGCAACCGTAATTATAGCTGAAGGCAAACTTCTTTTAGGAATCTGGCAGGATATTTACTTTTGTGAATTTGATGGTCCTAGGAACAGAAATTTCTATGTTAAAATAATAGAGGACTAATCATAATATTAATATATAGGAGGATATAAATGTTAAATGATATTATACAGAATAAAGTTTCTTTTTTTGAAACTGGGGTACATACAGAACTAAGAGCACATGAAAATCGTAACAGACGAGTAGTCTTACTTCAGGGTAATCTAGTTGCTAATAATCGCTCTGAAGTCTCAGGCATAAGTGCTCGTGTTAATAAAAACGGAATGTATGGTTTTTCTTCTTCATGCGAATATAGCGAAGCAAAGGCAGAAGCAGTTCTTAGAGCAGCTACAGAGAATGCTATTTTTCTGGATAAAAAGCAGCACAGACAAGACCAGAACATTCCTGCAGTAACACCTGGTTATATTCAAATCAACAAAACTATAGTAGATGTAGAACAAAAAAGAGTTATAGAAGTATGCTCCGACATAGACACTTATATATTAAAAAATTATCCCAATCTTCTTAGTCGTTCTGTTGTGTATGCAGAAGATTCTACTGAAAAGATTATATATACATCTGATGGTAAAAATGGACATGTTACTTCACCAAGATGCTATATTTATGTAACTCTTTCAGCACAGTCAACTAACGGAACACCTATTGAGCTTTATAAAGTTTTTGGCGGATTTGGCTGTTTTGATGATAGCTTTAAGGATATTGAATACATATTTAATGGAATAAATAAATTATACGATTCACTTATGAAGAAAAAAGAAGGTATTTATCCTGAAGCTGGATATAAGACTGTAATTCTTGGAGGTATGATGACGGGTATGCTTTCTCATGAAGCAGTCGGTCATACTGTCGAAGCAGATTTAGTTAAAGGAGGTTCTGTAGCCGGGCCTGCACTAAACAAAATGATTGCATCTCCAAAAGTGAATATGATAGATTTTGCACATACTGCTTTGGGAAAACAGGCTCCTCTTCCTGTATATCTGGATGATGAGGGTATTGAAGCTAGAGATGTAGAACTAATTAAAGATGGCATTCTTACAGGATATATGAACAATAGAGAAACAGCATTACAATTTGGTATGGAGCCGGCTGGCAATGCCCGTGCCTGGGGATTTTCAGATGAGCCTCTTATCAGAATGCGAAATACTGCTATTCTTCCCGGTACCGACAAACTTGAAGACTTAATTGCCTCTGTAGATAATGGATACTATCTTATAGATAGCAACAATGGGCAGGCTGATCTTACAGGAGAGTTTATGTTTGGTGTATGTGAAGGCTATGAAATCAAGAATGGCAAAATAGGCCGTGCACTTTTAAATACCACTGTTTCAGGAGTTGCCTTTAATATGTTAAAAACTGTTGATATGATATCCGATAGTATGGTATGGGTAGGTTCTGGTTTCTGTGGGAAGAAGCAAATGATACCAGTTGGTATGGGCGGCCCAGCAATTAGATGTAAGATAATGATAGGAGGACGATAATATGGCAGATATCATTGCAATTGCTCACAAAACCATAGATTGTATGAATAAAAAATGTGCAGATAAGGGACAGGTATTTGTTACAGAATCACAAACACAAGAGTTTAATATGGAAAATGGCAAATTTACATTATTTAGAACCTTGTTCAATGAGGATATAAATGTACTGACATATCTGAATCAAAAGAAAGGCTCTTACTATTCCAATAAGCTTGAAGACAGTAGCATTGAAAATGCAGTGGATATGGCACTTATGTCTGCTCAGTCAGGTAGCGAAGATGAAGCTTATGATATTGCTCCTTATCAAGGTGATATATATGCAGACAAAGGTGTTTATAATCCTGATATGGAATTACTATTTGACAGAAGCTATGAACTTGCAGAACATATCAAATCAGAATACAAGAACGTATTATTGAACAGCCTAATAGTATCTCATAACAAAAGACATATGGCATATGTTAATACTAATGGAACTTTTTGTGAAGAATACATAGGCTCATATTCTATAGGTATAGAGATATCTGGTCATGAGGGGGATAAGACAACATCCGCTATTTATGCAGGATTTGATACCGATAAGCTTGACAAACCTTTTATAGAGATGGCTAATATTAGAGAAAAACTACAAATAGCAAGTAAACAGCTTGATTCGCAGCCTATGGAAGGAAAATTTACAGGCACAATGATTTTGTCGCCATCATGTGCAGGATACTTTATGTATTTTGTTACATCATTAGCAAGTGGTTCAGCTATATTAGAAAAAACCAGCATTTGGCTCAATATGCTTGAAAAGCAGGTTGCAGATTCAAGAATCAGTATTTGTATAGACCCAGAAGATAAACGGATTGTTTGTGGTGAAACACTTACATTTGATGGTTTTAAATCAGAGCCATATGACTTCATTAAGAATGGACAGTTAAAGAATTTCATTATAGACTATTACATTTCTAAAAAGACAGGGTATAACAGGTCTAAAAACGGACAGCTCAATTTTATCATTCAACCCGGTACACAGTCCCTAGATGAAATAATTAAAAATGTTAAGAACGGAATTTTAGTTGATTCGTTTTCTGGCGGACAGCCTGGAATAAATGGCGATTTCTCTGGAGTCGCTAAAAACAGCTTTCTAATCGAGAATGGTAAGATAAAGGGCGCTTTATCAGAAACTATGGTTAATGGAAATATAGCTGAAATGCTCAATCATCTGTCAGGCATATCCACTGAAACTGTATGTACAGGCGGAGATGTTTTACCATATATGGCATTTGACGGCATTATAATATCAGGAAAATAGAATACTCCACGTTCCTGCATAATTTCCTATAAAAAAGCGCTTGTCGGCACAAGCGCTTTTTACGCTACTGCGCAATTTTCTAACTTTATTACTGTATCTCAGCCTTCACTTTATCTTTAAAGTTCTGCCATTCTTCTGGATAGTCAACAAAATACTTAGGGCATACCTTTCCAGTAACATCATAGTGTCTAATAATATCTTCGGAATCAAGATTATATTCATAACACAGCCATGCACACAGTTTAACTAGTGAATCATATGAAGCCTCATTAAACTTGCCACTATCATCTCTATGTGTAACTTCTATGGCTATTGTGTCATTATTCCTATCGTTTGAGCAATATGCAATCTCGTCAAGAGGAATACACTGAATGATTTCCCCTTCTAATCCGACAACAAAGTGACTGCTTGCATATGCCTCATGAGAAGTTGCAAGTGATTCAAAGTAATCCCTATTATGCATAGCTGTAGTTCCAGGATTACCTGTATAATGAACAACTATATTATTAACATTGGTTAACTTATCTCCAGGTCTTGAATACTCATTAATCTCAATAAATTCTTCATCAATCTCTGGCTCTTCAACTGGATTTTTACTTTCATTTAAAGATTCTTTAACCAATACTGGAACTGCATCATCCTTGCTACAGACATTTCCTATAAGTTTAGAAATCCCAATGATTAAGCCAACTACAACTGCTAAAGCAATAACTGCCAATAGAATCAGTTTAATTATCTTCTTACGTCTTCTTTTTCTATATCTTTCTCTCTTAGAAGAAGCTCTTGTCATTTTATCCTGAATCTGTGTATCTTGTCTAACTTTCGTATATTCTATCTGTCCGTTATCATCATTACTCATTTTTCTATCCTCTTATGCTAAAACTAAACTCAACTTTCTTCTCCGATGAAACCATATATTCCTGATGAACTGGGGCTCCCCAACTATCATCCCCGCCAACTCCCATCATTGCTCCACATATATTAACATATGTATATTCAGGTGCTGGAAGTTCATAAATATGTTGTGCATTCTCAAGTTCTGTTTCACTGTTATTAAGTACTGTTACCTGTAACGGTCTATTGCCTGACGTAAATGTGATTCCTTTATCAAGTTCATTAAACAATCTAATCCATCTTACTTCTGTTCTGTTACCGCAAGTCTGAGGTACGATATACTTCGCCATATTATCGGAAACATTCTGTCTAAAGATTCCATATCTTGCACCATTATTCCTATCTACATAGTTTTCATCTGGTCCAAGTCCATAATATTCAAAATTCTTATATTTCTTATCCATCTTAAATAAAAGTCCAAATAAAGGTAATTCCGGAAGATTAGCTGCACCCGGATACACTACATTCACATCAATCTGGCCATCTTCAAACACTTCATATCTTACTTTAACCTGTACCCCATCTTCTGTTGGGATAGGAAGTAAATAAGTAAATTCAACAACAGCTGAATTCTCAGTTTCAGTAAATTTGGTATCTATACATTTTTGAACTGCTTCTGCAAATCGCCAGATGCCTGCTCTAAATTGGAAATTACATCCTTTATCATTATCAGTCATCGCTCTATAATAACTAGGCATTGGCTTTCTTACAATATATTCTTTTCCATCATAGCACAGAGAGATAAGTCCACCTTCCTGTCTGCTGAACATTGCTGTAAATCTCTCAGCATATATTCCAATATTTTTGTTGCCATTAACTATCTTCATATTCTTAGTTGCTGGCTTTACATCTGTTTTAACACTCTCACTAATAATCTTTTGTCCAAATGCAATCTCAAACCCTGCATCCGCCCATTTTGTATCATTCTTAAGTACAAGTGATGCCTGCATAATAAGTTCACCATGAGCATCATGTTCTGGAAATTCTATAGGAATAAATTCTTCACATCCAGCTTCTATAATCGGCTCACCATGAGCACCTGCAACCTTAATACCATCACATAGAAGCGATATTCTAAGCTCTAGTCCATGTGTAGACTCAAATAAATTCTGGTTCCTAATAAGTACACCATTCTCCGCTGGCAATAGTTTAATATTCTGATACAGATATTTTACTTCCTGAACCTTAGGAGAAATAGTTCTATCTGAATAGATAATTCCATCTGTGCAGAAATTATTATCATTAGGTCTATCCCCAAAATCTCCTCCATATCCTAGTTTTTGTACACCATCTTCATCCTTATATATAAGTGCCTGATCTATATAATCCCATATAAATCCACCCTGATATCTATCGAACTTTTCTTCTAATTCAGTATAACAATGCATTCCACCACAAGAGTTGCCCATTGCATGCATATATTCACAACTTATGTATGGTTTTTCACTAGTCTCGGTAAGGAACTGCTCAATATCAGGAACTTTAGCATACATTCTACTTTCCATATCAGTTGTATCATTATATCTTCTATCCCATACAACGCCTTCATAATGCACCAATCTTGAAGGGTCATACTTACGAAAATGCTCTGACATATTAAAAATATTAAGTCCGCCATAACTTTCATTTCCACAAGACCATATTACTACCGATGGATGATTTTTATCTCTTTGAAGCATTGAGTTGGCTCTATCTATAACAATATCTCCCCACTCTGGTCTGTCTCCTGGAACTACAACCATAGGATCTCTTTCACCATCAGACCAGCTGCCATGAGTTTCAAGGTTAGTTTCATCTATAAGATAAATACCATACTCATCACAAAGATCATACCACATTGACTGATTCGGATAATGACATGTTCTAACTGCATTAATATTATGTCTTTTCATAAATTTTACATCAAAAAGCATATCTTCAACAGTTACGCATCTTCCTTTTTTATTATTAAATTCATGTCTATTAACACCCTTAAAGATGATTCTTTTGCCATTAATACACATAATTCCATTCTTCATCTCCATTGTTCTAAAACCAACTTTTTGATTGATTGTTTCAATCTCTCTAAAGCTGGAATCTCTAAGAATAATAGTCAAGTTGTAAAGATATGGTCTTTCTGCACTCCAACACTCAACATTTTCCACCTCAATAGGTATAGAAAATGCATCTTCTCTTGTACTCTTTAATTTGATAAATAACTTTTCATTATTAGGATTACTTAGTGAAATATCAATAAGTATATCATCTTCTCCCGTAATATCTGCATCAATCTTAAGTGTTCCATTCTTATATTCACTATCAAGTTCAGTATGAACAAACATATCTCTGATATGATTCTCTGGAACTGTATAGATATAAACATCTCTAAAAATTCCTGAAAACGCAAATACATCCTGATCTTCCAGCCATGTACCTGAACATCTTCTAAATACCTCAACTGCAATCCTATTATTACCAAGCTTAAGATAATTCGTAAGATCAAACTCTGCTGGTGTATAGCTATCTTCACTATATCCTACAAATTCTCCGTTAACCCATAGATAAAAGGCATTCTCAACACCCTGAAAAGAAATAATTGTTTTTCTTCCCTTGAATTTTTCTGGAAGAATAAAATCTTTAACATAGGCACTAACTGGGTTATAATCTCCAAAGTCTTCGCCAGGATTAATATTGGCTTGTCCATCCCAAGGATACATCATATTAAGATATTGGCATTTACCATATCCCTGCATCTCTGGATGACCTGGAACCTCTATATCATTCATTACTGAAGTATCAAATTCTTTATCGTAAAACCCTTGTAACCTATTTTGTACACTCTCACTATATGAAAACTTCCATGTACCATTAAGACTAAATCTTTGTACTTCATTACCTTGTGTAAACTTATGATCTGAATGAGCTTTGACTCTATTTATTTCAAATATCTGTGGATTATATAGCCACTCTAAACTAGGTTTCATTTCATTTTCTCCTTCCAACTCAATATCAACATTATATTCTATATCAGAATAAAAAACAAGGACATGTTGGCCTTAAGCAACATATCCTTGTTATCATATTTTATTATATTATTGGGCTATTATAAAGTTCAATATTATACGTCTATACTATAGTTTGGAGCTTCCTTTGTGATATGAATATCATGTGGATGGCTCTCCTTAAGTGAAGCAGAAGAAATCTTAACAAATCTTCCATTCTCTTTAAGTGCCTCAATATTAGGTGTTCCACAATATCCCATTCCTGAGCGTAAACCACCTATAAGCTGGAATATAGTATCTTCAAGAGTTCCCTTGTAGGCAACACGACCTTCAACTCCTTCTGGAACAAGCTTCTTAGCATCTGTCTGGAAATAACGGTCCTTGCTTCCATTCTCCATAGCTGCAATAGAACCCATTCCTCTATATACTTTGTATTTTCTGCCCTGGAATAATTCAAATGTACCTGGTGCTTCATCACATCCAGCAAACATGCTTCCCATCATACATACATTAGCTCCTGCTGCAAGAGCCTTTGTCATATCTCCAGAGAACTTAATTCCTCCATCTGCAATGATTGGAACTCCATACTTCTTAGCAGCTTCATAGCTATCCATAACGGCTGTAATCTGAGGTACACCAATACCTGCTACTACTCTTGTTGTACAGATTGAACCTGGTCCAATACCAATCTTAACTGCATCTGCCCCTGCTTCAATAAGAGCTTTTGTAGCTTCACCTGTAGCTACATTACCAACGATAACCTGTAGCTCTGGAAAAGCTGTTTTAATCTGCTTAAGTGTATCTATAATATTCTTAGAATGTCCATGAGCTGAATCAATAACTATAGCATCAACCTTTGCTTCAACTAATGCAGCAACTCTATCCATAACATTGCTTGTAATACCTACAGCAGCACCACAAAGTAGTCTTCCCTGCTCATCTTTGGCAGATAATGGATACTTAATCTGCTTCTCAATATCTTTAATTGTAATAAGTCCCTTAAGAATAAAGTTATCATCAACAATAGGAAGTTTCTCTTTTCTTGCTTTAGCAAGGATATTCTTAGCTTCTTCTATAGTAATGCCTTCTTTAGCTGTAATAAGTCCATCACTTGTCATTGAATCTTTAATCTTCTTAGAGAAATCAGTCTCAAATTTAAGATCTCTGTTAGTAATAATACCAACAAGCTTCTTATTGCTTTCAACAATTGGTACGCCTGAAATTCTAAACTTAGACATAAGATCATTAGCATCTTCTAATGTATGTTCAGGTGATAAATAAAATGGGTCTGTAATAACTCCGTTCTCTGAACGCTTAACCTTGTCAACTTCTTCCGCCTGAGCTTCTATTGACATATTCTTATGAATGATTCCAATTCCGCCTTGTCTAGCCATCGCTATTGCCATTCTATGTTCAGTTACTGTATCCATACCAGCACTCATCATAGGAATATTCAGCTGAATCTTCTTTGTCAAATGTGTTGACAAATCAATCATGTTCGGTGTCACCTCTGAATAACCAGGGACTAATAACACATCGTCAAAAGTAATTCCTTCACCGATAATCTTTCCCATTTTAAAATCCTCACTTTCATAATTTGTATTTTTGCAATTCTATCAGATTTTGATATAACTGTCAATGGTAACTTTACTAGGAGAACACATCTTCATAGCACTAAGCATTTCATCATTAGGTTCAAATAAAATGAGAGCTGTTTTCCCTTGATCTGCTATAACCATTGCATATACTTTTTCAATTCCATATCCTGAAGAATAATCCTGAATTTTTATCTGTGTCGCTGTACCATATCTCTGAATTGACTCTGAATCTTCTGGTGCTATTATCTCAGCATTCTTAATCTCAAAAATATGTCCTTCTTTTCTCTTATTCTTTCCATATATCTTATCAAAGCTAATTGTACCATCAAGATACATATATTCATATTCTATATCTGTATACAAAAATGCAAGATAATCCAGATAAATTATAAAGAATCCTAATACTAAGGCATAAATCTGAATAAACATAAATGCTATCATTAATATAAAAATAGATGCTACTACTGCTGCCACCCTCAATATAAGTGTAGTTGTATTGGCTCTTTTAGAAATTAATTGCTCAATTCTATTGTTGTTCATTGGTTCTTCCTCCATGCTGATTATTCTTTTTATTGTAACACATCTTAAAACAACTTTCCATATGAATTAAAGTAATTTTATACTGTTTTTATCTTTTGCTCTTCATTGTTTGTATAATTTTTTGTCAAATTACAAAAGGGATTGGCACACGACCAATCCCTTTTGTGAAACACTTTATATTAAAATATTACATCATTCCTGGCATTCCACCGCCTGCTGGCATAGCTGGAATATCTTCTTTGATTGTTGCTACAACTGATTCTGTAGTAAGTAATGTTGAAGCAACACTTGTTGCATTCTGTAATGCGCTTCTAGTAACTTTAACTGGATCAAGAATACCTGCATCAACCATAGATACATATTCTTCATTAAGAGCATCAAAACCTGTTCCAACTTCTGACTCTCTTACTTTATTAACAATAACTGAACCTTCAAGTCCCGCATTAGCCGCAATAATAAATAATGGAGATTCAAGAGCTTTTAATATGATATTAGCACCTGTCTTTTCATCACCTTCAAGTCCTGCTGCAAACTCAGATACTTTTTTAGAAGCATGAATATAGGCTGAACCACCACCTGAAATAATTCCTTCTTCAACAGCAGCTTTTGTAGCATTAAGCGCATCTTCCATACGAAGTTTGCCTTCCTGCATCTCTGTTTCTGTAGCTGCACCAACTCTGATAACAGCAACACCACCTGCAAGCTTTGCAAGTCTTTCCTGTAATTTTTCTCTATCAAAATCAGATGTTGTCTCTGTAATCTGTGTTCTAATCTGGCTTACTCTTGCAGCTATCTCAGCTTTATCGCCTTCACCATCAACTATAATTGTATTCTCTTTTTGAACCTTAACAGTCTTAGCACGACCTAACTGCTCAATTGTAGCATCCTTAAGCTCTAAGCCAAGTTCCTCTGAGATTACCTGACCACCTGTTAAAATAGCAATATCTTTAAGCATTTCTTTTCTTCTATCACCATATCCTGGAGCTTTAACACCTACTACTGTAAATGTTCCTCTTAACTTGTTAACGATTAATGTTGTAAGAGCCTCGCCTTCGATGTCTTCAGCAACTATTAATAGTTTTGAGCCACTCTGTACGATTTGCTCTAAAAGAGGAAGAATTTCCTGAATATTTGAAATCTTCTTATCTGTTATAAGAATATATGGATTCTCAAGAACAGCTTCCATCTTATCCATATCTGTTGACATATAAGCTGAGATATATCCTCTATCAAACTGCATACCTTCTACAAGATCAAGTTCTGTCTGCATTGTCTTAGATTCTTCAATAGTAATAACACCATCATTAGAAACCTTTTCCATTGCATCTGCAACCATATTTCCAACTACTTCATCACCAGCTGAAATGGCAGCTACTTTAGCTATCTGATCTTTTCCTGTTACTTTACTGCTCATATCAAGAATTGCTTCAACCGCAACATCAGTAGCTTTCTTCATTCCTTTTCTTAAAATAATTGGGTTAGCGCCAGCTGCAAGATTCTTCATTCCTTCATTAACCATTGCCTGTGCTAATACAGTAGCTGTAGTTGTTCCATCACCAGCAACATCATTGGTTTTAGTTGCAACTTCTTTAACAAGCTGAGCACCCATATTTTCAAATGCGTCCTCTAATTCAACTTCCTTAGCGATAGTAACACCATCGTTTGTAATTAGTGGTGAGCCATATGATTTACTTAATACAACATTTCTTCCTTTAGGTCCTAATGTAACTTTAACAGTATTTGCTAACTGATTAACACCAGATTCTAATGATTTTCTAGCTTCAGCGCCAAATTTAATTTCTTTTGCCATGATTAATTCCTCCTATAATAGCTATCTGATTATTATCTAATTAAAAATTATCGACTATTCTACAATTGCAAGAATATCATTCTGTTTTACAACGATAAGCTCTTCTTCATCGACTTTAACTTCAGTTCCTGCATACTTTGAATAAATAACTTTATCGCCAACTTTAACCTGCATAACAACTTCTTTACCATCAACTACTCCGCCAGGACCAACTGCAATAACTTCTGCCTGCTGTGGTTTTTCTTTTGCCTGACCTGGTAAAACGATACCTGATTTAGTTGTCTCTTCAGCAACTAATTGTTTGATAACTACTCTGTCTCCTAATGGTACTAATTTCATTTCTAATTCCTCCTTAAAATAAAACTATTATCTTAATATGTTACTATCTTCTTGTTTTGTTAGCACTCTTATCGTTTGAGTGCTAACTCATGTAAATATATTAACACTTCTCTACTATTTGTCAATATATTTTTTTAATTTTTATATTTAATTTTTGATGCTTTTATTTCTACCATAATAAAAAATGTACTGCTGGGCGTATCCCCCATAATCTCCAAAACGTTCTTTAGCAAATCTCATTATCTCTTCTTTACTTGTATCCTTATGAAAATACATCTCCTCCATAAGTCTTTTTATCCACACATCAACTGGAAATGCATCTCTATATCCAAGTGAAAACAGCATTACACAATTTGAGACTTTTTCTCCTACACCCTTAATCTTTTTTAGTTCTTCGCTGGCAGATGCACAATCGTACTTGCTAAAACTATCCTTATTAAGTCCACTATTAAGCTTATCTGACGCATCTTTAAGATAGGGAGCCCTAAAACCAGTCTTACATTCACGATAGTCTTCAATACTAATCCTATCTAGTTGTTCAACACTTGGAAATGAATAATACTTTTTATCATTTAGAGTACCAATATAATTACCGAACTTCTCTGAAAGAGTTCTTACAATCTGCTTAATATGTGGAATTTGCTTATTCTGTGATATTACAAATGACATCAATGTTTCATGAAATTCCTGATTCAGTAAATGAATTCCATACATCTGTTCAATAGCAGGAATAAGCACTTCGTCCTTTTCAATCAGATACCTCTTAATCTCACCATAATCTCTATCTAAATCAAAATATGGTATCCATACATTTTCAAAAGTTATAATATCAGTATCATAAAAAGTAACTTTATCCTTATCCTGTGATATGTGAAGTAATATTCCACAAGCGCATACGGCATAATCATTATTATCAAGTTTTTCAAAATTAAAGCATTGTCCGCACTCCAAAGTCTGTTCAACACTAAAGTCTATTGCATCATTCAATATAATATTACCATTTTCTTCTATATATTTCATGTTTATCTTCGCTTTCTTAAATCAAACTTATCACTTGTACCTTAGTACCTTTTAATTGTCACTACAATTACATAATATTACATATCAGTAAAATATGTAAATATCATCATGACTTAAAGTATAGGTTTTTATGATGTAAAAATCAAATAAATTTTTTATAATAAATTATTAAAAATGAGGAAATAGACTTCCTTTTTTTGTGGAATAGTATTACAATAGTCACATATAAATTTAATAGTTATTCAATACGAAAGGAGTAAACAAAATGGCTAAAAAATTAGGTAAGTTTCTTGCTTTTACAGCAATTGTAGGTGCAGCAGTTGCAGGAGGTGTAGCTTTATTTAAAAAATATAAAGAAACATCAGATGATTTTGATGATGATTTTTCAGATTTTGATGATGATGATTTTGATGATGACTTTTCAGATGAAGATGATGAAGCAGATGATTCTGAAAGTTCTGACAGAGGATATACTCCTATCGCACCAGTAACAGATGAAGAACAAGAAGACAGCGAAACTAAATAATATTAATCAAACAGGTATAGATTAATTCTATGCCTGTTTTTTTATTCTATGACTGTGTTTTTTGATTCCATGCCTCGCAAAGCTTACTAACTCCATTAATTATCTGTTTTTCAGTTAGATTTGCATATCCAAGCATAATTCCCTTTTCTTTCTCGTACATTTCATCAATATAATATTCTTCTATTCCATATACCTTTACTCCTGCTTTCAGCGCGCTATTAACCAATTCACATTCCGTAATACTTTCATCTGGTTTTAACAAAACATGAATTCCCGAATTTTCACCTTTAATTGTATAAGGAAATGTAAATTTTTTAATTTCATTTAGTAAAATTTCCTGCTTAGTTCTATATATTGCACGCATTCTATTCAAATGTCTTTCATAATGTCCCTCAGAAATAAATTCTTCTACTACTACCTGATCAATTCTTGATACTGTAGATGAATAAAATGATACTTTTTTATCATATTCTGGTAAAAGCTGCTGTGGCAAAACCATGTAACTCATACGTATAGCTGGTGCAATTGATTTGGAAAATGTTCCTATATAAATCACTTTACCATTAGCATCCATTCCTTGAAGTGCAGGTATAGGCTTACCCTTATATCTAAACTCACTATCATAATCATCCTCAATAATATATTTATTACCTAAATTTGCCCATTCCAGCAATTCTTGCCGTCTTTTTATAGGCATTACATTTCCAAGTGGAAATTGATGCGACGGCATAACATACGCAACTGATGCTCCTGAATCTCTAAGATTATCTATCCTCATTCCATTGTTATCCATCTTCATAGGTATAACTCTTCTTCCAAATGAACTAAACATACGATATGCCTGCTTATATGTTGGATTTTCCATTGCTAATCCATATGATGAATCGATTATTCTGTCTAATAATAGGAATAAATAATCTGTACCTGCTCCAATTATAATTTGTTCTGGTCTACACTGTACGCCTCTTGCTTCATATAGGTAATTGCAAATAGTTGTCCTAAGCCTTATATCTCCTTTAACATCTCCTGCTCCAAATAAATCCTTATTATAATCAATAAGAACTTTCTTCGTTAATTTACGCCAAAGCTCATAAGGAAAATTAGTTAAATCAATACCTCTTGGTGAAAAATCAATATATTTTTTTGAAGTTTTCACAGTATTAATCTTATCAGTTTTAATAGAAGGCGTACTTATATTATATAATAGTGATATCTCTGAAACATAATAACCACTTTTAGGTCTAGATTCAATATATCCTTCCGACAAAAGCTGATCATAAGCCATATCAATAGTACTACGGCTTACCTGTAGATAATCAGCAAGCTTCCTTGTTGAAGGAAGCTTGGAGGTGCAGGGCATATTACCTGCCTTTATTTCATCCCTTATATGAGAATATATCTGCTCATATAAAGGAATATCAGACTTATTATTAAGATTCAATGTTATTTCATTCATTAATATCTATTCTGCCTTTTCATTTTCAATATCCTGTTTAATAAAAGCTCTAAGATCTCTTGCCTTATCCTTAAGCTTACTTGTTGGCTCCTTTGAAACTAAAATCTCAGATATAAGCTTCATAGAAGTTTGGAACTCTTTAGCCTTTCTTGCCAGGTCAGCACATAAATAAATATATGTCCATTTTTCCATTCCACATATCGGGAAATTCTCTTTAGCCATTGCGCTTATAAAACCCTGATATGCCTCTGTTAAAAATTGTTGTTCATCATCAGCTAAGTCTTTAATCTTAGCGTCTCTATCGGCTTCGTCCTCTGGGAGGTTCTCTGCCTTTCCTCTTAACAGCCATGCTATCTTAAGACAAATGTATGCACGCTCACTTATCTTGCCTTTCTTAACAACTGCATTGGCAAGTGCTAACTGATGCCTTAATATTGCATCATCATAAGTATAAAATTCAACTGTTTCATCAATACCCTCAAAATTAGGTGTAATATTATCCTTAATTAGCTTTGTTTGAGGATCTGTAATATAATTAAAGAATCTGCTTAAAGCAGAATATCCACATTTGTTACACACAATACTATCATATTTGAGTGAATCAACATACATATATTTGGGACGAAGATCAGTATCTGTACGTTCAAGCTTAGTCTTTCCTGTTTTAACAGCTTTACTCTTAAATGTAGTCTCACAGACAGGACAATGATATGTTTTATCAAATACTAACTCTTTTTCTGGTACATCCACATGACTTTCTTTTTTTATATTTGTTTCTTTAGTGTTTAGCTTTTCATCATTATTTTCCGAAAATACATCCATATTGTCAGTAATATTTCCTAAACCTAATTTTTCTAATCCTGAAAATAAATTTCCCATTTTGCCTTACACCCTTTCTAATTTAATTTGAATGAACTCTTAAGCGAAACTATTCTATTAAATACAAGATGTTCTGGTGATGAATCTTTATTGTCTACGCAAAAATATCCCTGTCTTACAAACTGAAAGCTTTCTTCTGGTTTTGCATTAGCAAGTTCCGGCTCAACAAAACAATTATTAAGAACAGTAAGTGAATTAGGATTGTAGTTAAGAGAACCATCTTCATTCAGCTTTCCTTTTTCCTCATCTACAATATTCTCATATAATCTAATCTCTGCAGGTACAGCATGACGCGCACTTACCCAATGAATTGTGCCTTTAACTTTACGACCTGTGAATCCACTTCCACTTCTTGTTTCTAGATCATAAGTACAATGAATCTCTGTAACCTTGCCTGTCTCATCTTTAATAAAACTTTCGCATTTTACAAAGTAAGCATTCATTAGTCTTACTTCGTTACCTGGAAATAGTCTGAAATATTTTTTAGGAGGTTCTTCCATAAAATCTTCTCTATCAATATAAAGTTCCTTGCAAAAAGCAACTTGTCTGCTTCCAAGTTCTTCATTCTCCTGATTGTTAATAACATCAACATACTCAACCTTATCATCATCATAATTATCAATTATAAGCTTGATAGGATCAAGTACTGCCATCATTCTGTTCTTCTTAAGCTTCAAATCTTCTCTAATACAATACTCAAGCATTGCATAATCAACTGAACTATTACTCTTTGATACACCTACAAGATCAACAAACATCTTTATAGACTCAGGTGTAAAGCCTCTTCTTCTCAAGGCACTAAGAGAAACAAGTCTAGGATCATCCCAGCCATCAACAATTCCATCTTCTACAAGTTTCTTAATATATCTCTTACCTGTTACTACATTAGTAAGATAAAGTTTAGCAAATTCAATCTGTCTAGGAGGCATCTTGTACTCAAGTTCATTAACCACCCATTCATATAATGGTCTATGATCCTCAAATTCAAGTGTACAAATAGAATGTGTGATATTCTCAATCGCATCCTCAATAGGATGAGCAAAATCATACATTGGGTAGATACACCATTTATCACCTGTGTTATGGTGATTCATATGTGCTACTCTATAAATAATTGGATCTCTCATATTAATATTAGGTGATGACATATCAATCTTGGCTCTAAGTACCTTAGTTCCATCTTCATACATTCCATTCTTCATATTATCAAATAGCTCAAGATTCTCTTCTATACTTCTATCTCTATATGGACTGTTTTTACCTGGTTCTGTAAGCGTTCCTCTATATTCTCTTATCTCATCAGCATTAAGGTCACATACATATGCCTTGCCCTTTTTTATAAGCTTAATAGCTGCCTCATACATCTGATCAAAATAATTAGATGCAAAGAAAAGTCTGTCTTCCCAATCTGCACCAAGCCATTTAATATCTTTTAGAATAGATTCAACATACTCTGTCTTCTCCTTAGTTGGATTAGTATCATCAAATCTCATGTTGAATTTGCCGTTATATTTTTTAGCAAGCCCATAATTAAGTAAAATAGACTTAGCATGTCCTATATGGAGATATCCGTTAGGTTCTGGGGGAAATCTTGTCTGTACATGGTCATAATGACCTTCCTCAAGGTCTTTATCTATAATCTGCTCTATAAAATTTTTAGATGTAATCTCGTTATCCATCTGTAATTCCTCCTAAAATCAGCGAATTTATAATAATATTAATAATATCATATTATTCATAAATGTAAAGCACTTGAATTAATACAATCCTTATTATTATGAATTACTTATTATGCATTATGAATTCGTACACCCATTATTATCTAATCTGTATTTTATTATTTCCATCATACTCTATTGCAAATCTTCCCTTAGTTCCTCTAATATATGAATACTCTATTCTTTTTTCTACTCTGTTAACTGTAAAATCTTCAACATCAAAATCTATCGGCTTGCTCTCACCATTCACCCTCATTACAAGAAAATTCTGACTCAATTCTCCCTGTTTGTCTATGTAATAGAATCTTCCATCTGCATATTTTAACTTACTAATTCTTCCTTCTATAAATGCCTCAATAACATAGTCTTCTTCTATCTCAGGAAATGTATTAAGTAAGTCCTTAAGATTCATAATAATATCTTCAGGCTTAAGTAATAACCCTCCATACCTAATATCTAACAAAATAATCTTTAACCATTGATTAGCCTCTGTATCCTTTGAATTGTAATCGATTCCTGCAATATATTTTGATAATTTAAAATATATTTCTTCGTCAATAGCATCCAGAAGATACATGTCTGTTACTGCACTAAAAAACAACAGCGCACCTTCCCAGTTGTTTTCTTCTAATAGCCTGTATCCTTTTTCAAATTTATCACCAGTCATTATAGCAATAATACCTCCTAGTTTCCTTACTGTAATCCATAAGCTTATTTTTGAAAAACATATGATAAGTTTATCACTTTTATATTTAAAAATCTAATAGTATTTACTACTTTCACATAGTAGAATTAGTAACCGTTTTTTATTATCTATCTTTGTTGCTTTTATCATGCATTTTCTTTATAATTAACATATGCATTTTTACTTTAGAAAGGATTTATAATGAAATTCTACTTTTTTGAGATTAATAAGCAATTTAAATATAATTGGACTGGACGTTTTGAAGCACTAAACAATGAATGGGTTCATTTAACACGAACTCTTATTGATTATGAACTTATCGTTGTTACAAGTGGTGTTCTATATATAGCAGATGCTGATAGACAATATACTGTTAATTCTGGAGAATATCTTCTTATGCACCCAAGTGATATACAATATGGATATAAAAACTCAGATTGTACATTTTATTGGCTTCATTTTTCATATAATCAAGGGGCTAATGATATTATGCCAAAAGAAATATTGGCTTACACAAAAGGTAGTCATTATCTTGACTATCCAGAATTTGCAGGTTTGAAAGATGATTCAATATTTTTCCCTATTCATGGCAAACTAAATGCAGTCAATAGGTTGATTATTCTAATGAAGCAGCTTCAGGATTCTGACCGAAATTATCATGACAGCCTGCTTAATAGTTCACTTGTTTCCACTATTATATGTGAACTTGCTGCCCAATTCAAATATATTCATAATGCAGACATTTCTACATCTGTTCAGGTATATAATGATATTATTGATTATATCAACTACCATATTCATGAGAACTTACGAGTTATTGATATTGCCCAGTATTTTAACTATAACGAAAAATACTTATCAGCCTTTTTTAAGAAGAACTCCGGAAATACTCTTAAACAATACATACTTATGCGTAAGATGGAGATAGCAAAATCACAGTTGTCGGATACCAATAATACTATTTCACAGATATCACAAAATGTAGGATTTCCTGATTCTCATAACTTTACAACAGCATTTAAAAAAGTTACTGGACTGTCACCCTCTGGATATAGAACTGGTTTTTCAAAGAGAATGACATATAATAAGTAGACTTTTTTCAAAAACCACTTTATCTTTTAATATTTATAAGGTAAAATAATATAAGCAGATAATCTATTATTATATGATTACAATTCATTTATTATGGATTACTGTATTTCGGAGGTGCAATATGTCAGACATAACGCAGAGAGCTTTAGCAGCCTCACTTATGCAGCTATTAGAACAGACACCGCTTGATAAGATAAGAATTAAAGATATTGTCAAAGGATGTGGACTCAACCGCAATACGTTTTATTATCATTTTCAAGATGTATACAGTCTTCTTGATTGGATATTTCAAAAGGAATATGAACGTCTTGCTCTGTTACATGAGACTACAAGCTGGGAAGATACTTTTATCGCAGCTTCAGAATATTTATTAGAACACAAAAAGACAATATATCATATATATAACTCCATTAATCGTGAGAATCTTGATAATTATCTTTATCAGATAATGAACGATATAATGATGGATTATGTTAAAGAACAGGCACAGGGATTTAAAATTAATCCTGAGCTTCTTCAGTCCATAGCCATTTTTTATAAATACGCAATTGTTGGATTAATACTTGACTGGATACGCACTGGAATGAAAGAAGAACCGGTAGCTATCCTTAACAATCTAACTCAGATATGCAATGGTCATGTTCAGATGGTTATTAGTAATTCGTTATCTAATTAGGTGAAGTAGCTACATATAACTAGGCAAATTTCCTATTTTGTTTAGTTTTTAAACATTTTTAAAGAGATGCACAAATATTGTGCATCTCTTTTTTATTGACTATAGTAAAACTTCAGTATTTTTTCTATATTCTTACAAGTAAAGGAGGCTAAGTATATGAAAAAAATTAGCAAAGCAATAGTTAAGTACCGTGTAGTTATATTAGTAGTAAGTATACTTTTACTTATTCCATCAGCTATCGGAATGATTAACACCAGAGTTAATTATGACATACTCGACTATCTTCCGTCAGGAATTGATACAGTCGAAGGTCAGGATATTTTACAAAAGGACTTTGGTATTGGCGGTTTCTCAATGGTTATGGTTCAGGGTATGGACACAAAAGGTGTTTCTGAACTTAAAAGTAAAATTGAGGATGTTGACCATGTAAGTTCTGTTGTCTGGTATGACACTCTTGTAGACATATCAGTACCTATGGAAGTACTTCCCGAAGAGGTGTATGATGCATTTAATTCAGGCGATACAACACTGATGGCTGTATTCTTCGATACCTCCCTTTCATCGGATGAAACAATTAGTGCCATCAAAGAAATTAAAAGCATTTCAAGTAAGCAATGCTTCGTCAGTGGTATGTCTGCACTTGTTACTGACTTAAAAGATCTGACAGAGCAAGAAGAACCTATATATATTCTCATTGCAGTAGTCCTATCGGCTATAGTATTAGCAGTATTTATGGATTCCTATCTTCTTCCCATCCTATTTCTTGCAAGTATAGGTATGGCAATATTATATAATCTGGGAACAAATTTACTTGTTGGAGAGATATCCTACATTACCAAAGCACTGAGTGCAGTTCTTCAATTAGGTGTTACAATGGATTATTCAATATTCTTGTGGCACAGTTACAAAGAGCAAAAAGAAAGATTTAATGGTGACAAAGAACGAGCAATGTCACATGCTATCACTAATACATTTACATCAGTATTTGGTAGTTCTATTACAACCGTTGCCGGCTTTTTGGCATTATGCTTTATGAGTTTTACACTTGGTTTGGATTTAGGTATCGTTATGGCTAAGGGTGTTATATTTGGTGTTATTGCCTGTGTAACAATTCTTCCGGCTCTTATTCTTGTATTTGATAAAGCAATTGAGAAAACTACTCATCGAGTTCTTATTCCAGAGATGAAAAAATTGTCTCAATTTGTTACAGGAAAACCTTATATTTTTGCAATTATATTTGTTATTATACTTATCCCTGCGGTTATCGGATACGCAAAAACAGATGTCTACTATGACTTATCCGAAAGTCTTCCAAAAGATATGGATTTTGCAGTAGCAAATACAAAATTGCAGGACGACTTTGAAATGAATTCAACTCATATGATTCTCTGTGATGCAGATATGAGCAATAAAGATGTTAAGAACATGCTTGCCGAAATAAATAAAGTAGATGGTGTCAAGCTTTCAGCTGGATTTGCTTCTGTTGTAGGAGCTTCTATTCCTGAAGAGATGGTTCCTGATTCTATTACAAGAATACTAAAGAGTGATGATTATCAGATGATTATCATAAGCTCCGAATATAAGCTTGCAAGTGATGAGGTAAATAACCAGATTACAGAGATTAATGATATCTTAAAGAAATATGATTCAAATGGTATGTTGATTGGCGAAGCACCTTGTACTAAGGACTTGATAACTATTACTGATAAAGATTTCAAAGTTGTAAATATTATTTCAATCCTTGCAATTTTCATTATCATTATGTTTGTTTTAAAATCAATTTCTCTTCCTATAATTTTGGTCGCAGTAATTGAATTCGCTATATTTATAAATTTGGGAATTCCATATTATACTGGAACTACCCTTCCATTTATAGCCTCAGTTGTAATAAGTACTATCCAATTAGGTGCTACTGTAGATTATGCAATACTTATGACAACGAGATACAAAAAAGAAAGAGGTAATGGTAAAGATAAGCGTGAATCAATAGAAATCGCTCATATGACTTCTGTACCTTCAGTTATTGTAAGTGCATTAAGCTTCTTTGCTGCTACATTTGGTGTAGGCCTTTACTCTGATGTTGATATGATAAGTTCATTATGTAATCTTATGTCAAGAGGTGCAATCATCAGTATGTTTGTAGTTATTTTCATTCTACCCGCAATGCTTATGATATTTGACAAGATAATCTGTGCAACAAGCATTGGATTCAAAAAAAGGAGGTAATTGTTATGAAATCTAAGAAAATAAAAGTAATATCTATTTCACTTGCAGTCATACTATCTGCTGGACTCTGTGCTGGCGGCATAAATGCTATTGCAAACAATTCAAAAGATACATCAAACCGTGTTTTAGCTGAAGCTAATGATACTTCAAAAACTGATGTTGCTACAAGCTCTGATACTTCTGAAGCAACTAAAGAGGAGACTGTTTATGTTATCGCAAATTCAGATGGAAGTGTTGACCATTTAATCGTTAGTGACTGGCTTAAAAACACTTTAGGAAAAGATGATTTAAAAGATGTTAGTAACCTTTCTGATATTATAAATGTTAAAGGTGATGAAACTTTTACGCAAGATGGTGACAACACAACATGGTCAACAGATGGTAAAGATATATACTATCGTGGCAGTACAGATAAACTTCTTCCAATAGAAATGTCTATTACCTATAAGCTTGATGGTAATACAATAAGTGCAGAAGATTTAGCTGGAAAAAGTGGAAAAGTAACGATTCACTTCGACTATAAGAACAATGAAAAATCAGGTGATGTATATGTTCCTTTCGTAATGCTTACAGGTATGATTCTTAATAATGATACATTTACAAATGTAGAAGTATCCAATGGTAAGTTAATAAATGACGGAACTAACTCTATTATAATAGGTTATGCATTGCCAGGTATGCAGGAGAATCTCGGAATTGATAAAGAAACCTTTGAAATTCCTACTTCATTTGAAGTAACCGCTGATGTTAAAAACTACTCTCTTTCAAACACTGTTTCTATAGCATTAAATGATGTTTTTAGCAATATTTCGTTAGATAGTGAAACTGGAAAGCTCGATGTAGACAGTCTTACTTCTTCACTTACAGACCTAGATTCAGCTGCCACTAAACTTGTAAATGGCTCTTCTGACCTTTCAAATGGTGCTTCTGACTTATCATCTGGTACAGCCAAACTTCAAGCTGCAGTTAAGACTTTATACTCAAAAGTTCAAGAGCTTTCTACTGGCTTAAATTCAGCTTATGATGGTTCTAATAAGATTGTAGCTGGATTAAAAGATGTAGGTAAGGGTAATGATGATCTTACAACTGGTCTTGGTTCATTAAGTTCAAATCTTTCAGTGCTTTCAGCTGGCATGGATACTGCCGCTAATGGTTTAAAAGCTACAATAGCTGGTGACAAACAAGCTCTTGCTGGTCTAAAACAATTATATGCTCAGGTTCCAACTGATAGTGTTAAATCACTTATTTCAGTACTAGAACAGACAATAGCTGGTCAGGAACAGGTATTAGCTTCACTTACTACTGGTAATTCTAAAAGCCTTAAAGATGGTGCAACCTCACTTATAGCTGGAACAAACAGTCTAATTACTGGAAGTAAGACATTAAGAGCTGGTATTACAGACCTTTATAATGGTTCTATAACTCTTAATACTGGTCTTAAAACAGCTTCAGAAGGTGGTATTGCACTTGTATCAGGTGTCAAAACACTTTATGATTCTACTGGAACATTAAATACTGGTGCTGCTTCATTATCAGCTGGTGCCAAGACATTAAGTTCTGGTATTGCAGAATTCTACAAATCAGGTATTGAAGCTCTTGTATCAACTGTAGATTCAACGCTTGGAAATGTTGATGGATTAGCTGCCAATATTCAAAAAACAATTGATGCCTCTAAAGATTATAAGAGTTTCTCTGGAATCTCAGACAAGATGGACGGCTCAGTTAAATTTATCTACAAAACAGGAAAATAATATTAGTTCTTAAAAGTACCTGCTTTAAAGATAGGACTGAAAAACAAAAGTTTTTCAGTCCTATCTTGTTATATACATATGATAAAATTTTTACTGCTTTCTGGCAATTCTATATTCATCTCCTGATTGATAATAAGCGCAGCTATAATTAGTTCCACTTACAAATCTCTCCATTTCATCTTCATCAAGATTCACTTCACATGTATAGCATTCATATTCTTCGTCATATGCATAATATGCACAGGTATCACAATTTGTACTTCGATTCATAGTAATGCACTCCTTTTTTGTTCCTCTATCTGTGCAGCAAGGTCTGTTAGATACATCCATCTATCCATCTTCTCTTCAAGTAGTTTTTCCATCTCTTCTTTTTCTTTAGTAATCTCACCTAATTTGATAAAATCAGTAGATGCCTCAACCATATCTGCTTCTAACTTTTCTATCTTCTCTTCAAGCTCTTTGATATCTTCATCTATAGTCTCAAAATCCTTTTGTTCCTGATAAGAGAGCTTTAGTTTTTTCTCACGTTCCCTTGTTCTATCTAGCTTAACATTATCTGACTTATCCTCTTTTTTATCCTGCTTTTGAGCCTTAGATTCCTCACTATTTTCATTCCTTTTTTCAAGATAATCCGAATAATTTCCTTCGTATTGCTTTAGATATCCATCCTCAAATGCAAATATTCTATCTACTATTCTATTTAGGAAATATCTGTCATGCGATACCGTTATTACTATACCTTCAAATCTATCTAAAAAGTCCTCAAGAATAGTCATTGTCTGAATATCCAAGTCGTTGGTCGGTTCATCCAGAATCAATACATTTGGTGAATCCATCAAAACCTTAAGAAGATACAATCTTCTGCGCTCGCCACCAGACAAAACCTTAATCTGTTGGTATTGCAGTGTATCATTAAAAAGAAATCTTGTTAACATCTGTGATGCTGTGATAACTCCATCTGTTGTCTTAATATAATCTGCTGTTTCCTTTATATAATCAATAACTCTAAGTTTCTCATCCATTACCTCACAATCCTGTGAGAAATATCCAATCTTTACAGTTTGTCCAATTTCAATTGTACCGCTATCTGGCTTGACTATTCCCATAATCATCTTCATAAGAGTCGATTTGCCACAGCCATTTGAACCTACTATACCTATTCTGTCATCACTTAGAAAAATGTACTCAAACTCCTTAATTAGTACCTTTTCATTATATGCTTTGCTTACTTTGTTAATCTCTATAGTCTTTCTTCCCATTCTCTGGCTTATTGAACTCATTTCAAGCTCATCATAGGCTGTAGGAGCCTTCATATCTCTAAGCTCCTCAAATCGTGCAATATGAGCCTTCTGCTTTGTGCTTCTTGCTCTTGCGCCCCTATGCATCCACTCCAGCTCAACTCTTAATATACTCTGCCTTTTTCTCTCTGATGCCTGCTCAATATCTTCCAGAAGTGCTTTTTGTTCTAAAAAGTCTCCATAGCTTCCACCATAGTTATATATTTTTGCATTATCTATCTCAATTATTCTATTTGATACCCTGTCCAGAAAATATCTGTCATGCGTTACCATTAAAAGACATGTCTTCATCTTCTTAAGGTAATCCTCAAGCCATGCGGCCATTTCGTTGTCCAGATGATTAGTAGGCTCGTCTAGAATAAGAATCTCACAATCTGATAAAAGTGCAGCAGCAAGGGCTACTCTCTTCTTCTGACCACCACTTAGATTATCAACTAGTATATCATAATCCTCAAAACCTAGTTTATTCAGAATTGACTTCGCTTCTCCCTCGATAACCCAATGGTTATCTTCGGTTGTATTTTTCTTAATTACATAATCATATACTGTAATACCTGCCTCAAATACAGGGTTTTGTGGCAGATAATTAATCTTTACTTTATTAGCTTTAACAATTTCTCCCTCATCCATTGTTTCAAGTCCTGCTACAATTTTAAGAAGAGTAGACTTTCCTGTGCCATTTACACCAATAACTCCAACTTTGTCACCCTCATTGATAGCAAAATCAGCCTTGTCAAAGAGTACTCTGTCTGTAAATGATTTGGTCATATTGTTAATTGTAAGTAAGTTCATAAATATTCTCCTGCTGTTTTTCTACTGTGGTATATTAGAACATTACCATAAATGTTTCATATATACTGCTTAAAATTGTCATAATATGCTTGACAAAATGCCTTGTTTTTATTATAGTTATTAGCGTAATTGCTGCTATGGCTCAGTCGGTAGAGCGTCGCCTTGGTAAGGCGGAGGTCACGGGTTCGATTCC
>CAZNEZ010000008.1:36116-63872 GCA_964572475.1 uncultured Lachnospiraceae bacterium | reverse complement strand
GTTCTTCTAATCAAGAATGTTAAAGGTGGTATACTTATAGGTATATTTGCTACTTGGATTCTTGGTATGATTTGTGAAGCATTAAAGATTTACGTTCCTAATCCTGATCTTGGTATGTATTCTGTGATTCCTACATCATTCTTTAGTTTTGACTTTTCAAGTATTGGCAAAACATTTGGTCAATGCTTTAATGTTAACTTTGATGGTGTTAAAATTCTTAACTTTATCACAGTTATCTTTGCTTTCTTATTTGTAGATATGTTTGATACACTTGGAACATTAATTGGTGTTTCCTCAAAGGCTGGTCTGCTTGATAAAGACGGCAGACTCCCAAGAATCAAGGGTGCCTTATTAGCAGATGCTGTTGCTACAAGTGCTGGTGCAGTCCTTGGTACATCAACAACTACAACATATGTTGAAAGTGCTTCAGGCGTTACTGAAGGTGGTAGAACTGGTTTAACAGCGGTTACATCAGGTTTGTTATTCCTTATTGCAATCATCTTTTCACCACTTTTCCTCACAATCCCATCATTTGCTGTAGCTCCTGCTCTTATTATTGTAGGCTTCTATATGATTGGATCAATTGTAAAAATTAATTTTGATGATATGTCAGAAGCAATTCCTGCTTTCCTTACTATTATTGTAATGCCTATTGCTTACAGTATCTCAGAAGGTATTGCTATCGGATTTATTTCTTATGTATTATGTAATCTTATTTCAGGAAAAGCTAAAGAGAAAAAGATTAGTATATTAATGTATGTACTTGCAGCTCTGTTTATTTGTAAATATATTTTCCTTAAATAATTTTCGCTCTATTTCAATCGTAGAGGATACTATACAAAAAGAGGCTGCTTTAAAGCAGCCTCTTTTTGTATAGTAAATTGCGCAGTAGCGTGAACACTTTTTAGATAATAGGAAATTACGCAACATTATGAAACATTTAAGAAGAATGCAAAGCATTCTTCCAAGCGTTCACGCCGGTGAACGCTTTTCTTATATTTTTTTAATTATGCTTTTAACTTCTTCTTCAGATAGTTCTGTCTTCTCCATAATAAAATCAATGTCTTTTCCTTCCTCAACAAGAAATTCAACAAATTTTTGCAATCCTATCTTTATGCCTTCTTCTCTTTCATTATCTAATACAAAGCACACATCTACCATCTCCTTTCCATCTTCAATTTCTTCTATATATTCATCAAATTGTTTTGCTCCTGTTATGGCGCTTAATAATCTTAGTGTTGCTGAATGAGTGACATATAAGTTCTTATCTGTTATTCTTTCTTTTCTTCTCTCTGCACGCAATATTTTGAATATTGTTGCCAAGTCTGAATGATATTTACCTATCTCTTCATCACTAATATTAGCACAATCTATTACTAATATTTTGTAATCCTGCACTCCTGCCTGCATAGCCTGTTCCTTTTGTTCTTGATTGAATCCAAACATATCATATAATGACAGTGGTGCATCCCATTGCCTTCTTCCAGTATAGAATACAATAGTTTTTACAGGAAGTATATACTGTACTTTAGCAATATATGCCGTTTTACTAATTCTTTTTCCTATCATTTCATTATCAGAAATAACCTGCTTAACCTGTCTCCTATATTCTCTTGAATCATAAAGTAAAACTCTTTGTGGCATATTATAACATATGCCAGATTGACCTTCTACTGCTAGTATTGATAATCCAAAATTTGTATTTGTCTTTCGGATTATATCTCGTACTCCAAATCCCGCCTCTGCTTCATTTCCACATCTGCTATCATCACCTAAATCCGTTTGTGATGTATCAGCAGATACTAGACTCTCTGGAATTACTACTAATTTTCCATCAAATAATGAACCATTAAAGATATCTGAAAAAATTTCATTTACAGATAGTAATTCCTTTAGTGCAATATCAATTTTGCTCATATACTCCTCCTCTGTTTTCTAATTATTTATCCCTATAATATATTTAGTATAACTTACAGTTCAAAAGAATGCAAACAAATTTATACATTTTTATCTATTCTTCTTTATCTTCATTTTCTTCTAATCCTCAGTCTTTTTAGCAGTTCTTGTCCATTTAGTGGTATTAATGGATAGAGGTATTTTCTTCCTGCTATTGTTTTGTTAGTGGCTAAACATATGATAAAGAATAGTATTCCTGCTACAAATCCATATATTCCTCCAATGGCTGTCAATAGCAGTGTTATAATTCTGAAGAATTTGATTGAATATCCTAGTTCAAAACTTCCATGTGTAAAATTGGCAAATGCCACAAATGCCATATATAGCATTACTTCTGCATTAAACCAGCCTGATTTAACTGCTGTATCCCCTATAATAAAACCTGCTATTACACTAAGTGGTGTTGAAAGCATGTTAGGCGTATTTACAGCCGCTAATTTCATTCCATCTACTGCTAGTTCAAGTATTAGAAATTGAACGATATAAGGCACATTTACTGTCTCTTGAACCTTTATAAATTCTAAGGCATTAGGAATTTTTTCTGGATATTGCATTGCTAATAAGAATAATGGTGTTAATATAAACGATATTATTGTTATGATTATTCGTGCCAGTCTTAGATAAGTACCTGTAATTGGCGGAAAATAGTAATCATTTGCTTCCTCTGCAAGATCAAATAAACTTACTGGTAATATCATAGCTGCTGGTGAATTGTCTACAAGAATTACAATACTTCCCTCAAGGATTGATGCTGCTGCTGTATCTGGTCTTTCTGAATATCTAAACTTAGGAAATGGGTTAAAATAATTAGATTTAAAAAGTATTTCAGCAAGACTTTCCTGATTCATAGTTAATGCAGAAACATCTGATTCTTTAATTTTATTTTTAATTATATCTATCAATTTTTTGTCAGCTTTATCATTCATATAGCATATTGATACATCTGTATGAGACTTTGAGCCAACATCCAGGATTTCTACATTGAATTTATCGCTTCTAATTCTTCTCCTTATTAATGCCACATTCATAACCATTGTTTCTGTAAAGCCGTCTCTTGAACCTCTAAGAACCTTATCTTTATCAGGCTCTTCAACTCCACGTGCAGGATATGTTCTGCAATCAATAAGTATGGCTTCCTCATAGCCTTCAATAATTAGTCCCACAACGCCAGAAAGGACAGAAACCTTAAATTTTTCAATTTCTATACTTTTATCTACCTCAACATATGGAAGCTTTTTCTTTAAAAAATCATATGGCGAAACCGGAAAATCCTCTTCAGTTATTCCAGCAAAAAATTCTAATAACTTTTCCATAATATCGTCTTTTACTAAGCCGTCAATAAAATATATTGCAGCTCTTTTATCAGCTATATCAAATGTTTTGTAAATCAAGTCAAAAGAGCCATCAACATCTAAAGAGATATTGATGGCTTCTATCATTTGTCTAAAATTATCTTTAATATCTGTACGATATAATATTCCATTCACAATAATCACCTCTGTACAGTTTTTGTACTTATAGTAATTATTATTCATTACTATTTAATTATCTAGTTATCTGATTATCTTAACTGGACATTTTTCTACACAGGCTCCACAACCTGTACATAGCTCATAATTTATCGAAGCAAGCATATCTGTAACTGTTATTGCGCCTTCTTCACAGACCTTTTCACACATTTTACAGCCTATGCAGCCAGTCCCACATACGAGTTTAACATCTTTACCTTTATCATGAGAACTGCATTGAACCATATGCATAGCTTCATATGGAACTTTTTCTATTATATTACGCGGACATTCCTCAATACATTTGCCACAGGCTACACATTTTTTTATATCTACAAATGCATTTCCATTAACAATATGAATTGCATCAAATTCACATACTTTAACGCAGCTTCCATAACCAAGACAACCATATGTACAAGCTTTTGCACCATTTCCAGGAAGATACATTGCATCTTTACAACTCATATTTCCCGAATAATCATATTTAACTGGAGCAACTTCACAAGTTCCTGCACATTTAACAAATGCTACTTCTTTTATAGTCTCAACTTCAACTCCTAATACAGCTCCAATTGATTCTGCAACACTGCTTCCACCTACAGGACAACTTGATGGATCAGCACTTCCCTCTGCTATAGCCTTAGCTAGTGCATCACATCCTGCATATCCACAACCTCCACAATTATTACCTGGAAGAAATTCTCTAATCTTAATCTCTGTTTCATTAACTTCAACACTAAATGCACGTGCTGCAATTCCAAGTAAAATGCCTATTATAAGACCTGTTCCACCAACAAGTGCGGTTGCAATTAAAATTCCACTAATGCTCATATTAATCCTCATTTCCTATAGCAAGCCTGAAAAGCCACAAAATGCAATGGCCATCAATCCTGCCGTAATTAGTACTATTGGCGTTCCCTTCAATGCTGGTGAAATATCATTATATTCCATTTTCTCTCTTATGCCCGCCATAATTACAATAGCAATTGTAAATCCTACAGCTGTTCCAAGTCCATTTACAACACTTTCAAGAATACCATAGCTCTTCTGAATATTGATAATAGCTACACCAAGAACTGCACAGTTAGTCGTAATCAGTGGTAAATATACACCAAGAGCCTGATAAAGTGAAGGACTCATCTTCTTAAGAACCATCTCAACCAACTGAACAAGAGCTGCTATAACAAGGATAAATACTATTGTTTGTAAATACGTCATCTTGAGTGGCGTAAGTACACATTTGTAAATAACGCTTGTAAGAAGTGAAGATATAGTAATAACAAATATTACCGCTGCTCCCATTCCAGCAGCTGTTTTTGGCTTCTTTGATACACCTAAGAATGGGCAAAGTCCTAAGAACTGACTAAGTACAACATTATTTACAAGTGCTGAACCAATAGCAATAAGTAATAATTCTTTCATGATTACTCTACCTCCTTCTTAGCCATATCACAGCCACCGGCACAGCTACTGCATTCTCCGCCACATCCCTGTGTATTAGGCTTTTTATTATGACTGATTTTTATTTTATTCTGAATAGCTACAAGTGCTGCAAGTACAAAGAATGCACCTGGAGCTAAACCAATTATTCTTATAGGTGATATAGATTCTGGAAGAATCTCAATATTAAGAATCTTGCCAGAGCCAATAATCTCTCTAATTCCACCAAGTAAGGAAAGTCCAACAGTAAAACCAAGTCCCATTCCTATTCCATCAAATATCGAAGGTAATACTGGATTCTTAGATGCATATGCCTCTGCACGTCCAAGAATGATACAGTTAACAACTATAAGAGGAATATATATTCCCAGTGAATCATTAAGCGAAGGCAAATATGCCTGAAGCATAAACTGTACAATAGTTACAAAACTTGCAACTATTACAATAAATGCAGGCATTCTTACTTTATCAGGTATAACTTTTCTTAACATCGAAATAAGCATATTGCTCATTGTTAAAACAACAGTTGTTGTAAGTCCCATTCCTGCGCCATTGGTTAATGATGTCGTAACTGCCAGCGTTGGACACATACCTAACATAAGAACAAGTGTTGGGTTCTCTTTAATAATTCCATTAAAAAGTCTTTCTTTACAGTCACTAAGTAGATTACTCATTTTCTGTACCTCCATCCTTTAATAGCATCTGTTTTGCAATAATTGCAGCATTTACACCTTTAGTCATTGCCTTAGTAGTAATAGTTGCACCACTTATTGCATCTATCTGTTCATCAGATGATGCACCGCTCTTTGTTACCTCAAATGCATCAACTTTCTTATCTTTATACTGATTCAAGAACTTATCTTCTTTAGCATTCATGCCAAGTCCAGCGGTTTCACCAATAGAAAGTACTGATACACCATTAATAGTGCCATCTTTCTTAATTCCCACTGTATACTTAATATCACCACCATATCCTTCCTTGGAAGTTACAGTAATTACACATCCAATAACATTCTTATCTGTATCAAGAGCATTTACAGCAGTCTCAATAACAACTTCTGTAGATGTAATTCCTTTGCCAGAAATATAATCTGCAAGCTCATCTGCATCATAGTCTATATCTTCAAATGAATCCGCATCATCAAATACTTCTTTATAAGCTTTATCTGTAGCAAGCTTTTCCTGTGTTGCTCTTGGGTTCTTAGTTACTTCATAAACTGTACCAAGTAAAACGCCTGCAACAAGGGTAATTGCACATAATATAAGTGAATTCTTAATTAACTCTTTCATTATTTGTTTTTGCCTCCTTTTCCAAATGATTTGGGAATTGTAATCTTCTCAATAAGTGGAACTAGAAGGTTGCAGAATATAATTGCAAATGAAACCCCTTCCGCATTTGGTGAATAAATACGAAAAATAGCTGTTAATATTCCGAGACATGAACCATAGATTATTCTGCCAATTGGAGTAATTGGACTTGTTGTATAATCAGTTGCCATAAAGAATGCTCCAAGCATCAATCCTCCGCCACAAAGTTCTGCAGCAAGATATTTAATATCAAAGGACTTCTCTCCAAATATCAGAATAAATATTGAAAATACTGCAATATAGAAAAATGGAATCCTGATATCTATTATCTTTTTAACAATTAAATATAATGCACCTATTCCAAGTGCAATAACCGAAGTTTCTCCTATTGTACCTGCAATGTTACCTATGAACATATCCTTAATACTATCAACTGTACCAGTATCCTTTAATACTTTCAGTGGTGTTGGTCCTGTTACTCCATCAAGTGTATATACTGTCATCTTTGTTCCAAATGACAATAACAGAAAACATCTTGCTGCAAGTGCAGGGTTCATAAAGTTCTGTCCAATTCCACCAAACAGCTGTTTTACAACAAGGATTGCAAATATTCCACCTAAGGCTGCCATCCACAAATCCAAATCATAAGGTAAATTAAGTGCCAGTAAAAGTCCTGTAACTATGGCACTAAAATCTCCAACTGTTACTTTCTTATGCATCAACTTCTGATATAAAAATTCAGTAGCCAAACAGGAAAGTATTGTTACTGCAATAAGTATTGCTGCTTTATATCCAAAATTATATATTCCAAATCCTGTAGCTGGGAGTAAGGCAATAATAACATCTAGCATTATCGAAGATGTAGAATTCTTATCCCTGACATGTGGATTGGATGAAATATGTAACATATCACTCAATTCTGTATCCTCCTACTTCTTTCTTCTGCTAGCCAGAATGTCTTTTTTCATGGTCTTAATAGACTGTGTAAGGTTACGCTTAGCTGGACAGATGTATGAACAACATCCACATTCTACGCATTCCATTCCATCTAACTTTTCAAATTCTTCATTAGCCCCATTGTCTGAAAACATTGCAAGTTTGGAAGGAATAAGTCTGCTTGGACAAACTCCGACACATCTGCCACATTTGATACAATTAGAAGCTTCACTTGATGCAATCTCATCCTTTTCAAAGCAAAGAATTGCCGAAGTACCTTTTACAACTGGTATATCAAGATTGTAAAGTGCCGTTCCCATCATTGGACCGCCAGATATAATCTTTTCAGGCTGACATTTAAATCCTCCTGATACATTAATAAGTTCTCTTATATTAGTACCAATCGGAACTTTATAATTATTAGGTTTTCTAATTGCATCACCTGTAACTGTAACAATCCTTGCTATCAATGGTTTTTTATTAATAACAGCCTGATAAATGGCAAATATTGTATCTACATTATGTACTATGCATCCCGCATCTGCTGGTAGCATTGATGAATTGAGTTCTCTGCCTGTAGTAGCATAAATGAGTGATCTTTCTCCACCCTGTGGGTACTTGGTATACAGCTTTTTAACCTCAATTCTTTCTTCTTTTCTTACCATATCACGAAGCTTGATTATTGCATCTATCTTGTTGTCTTCTATTGCAATATATCCCTTTGCCTTAGGAAATAACTTCAGACAAACTTTAAGCCCCTCTATAAGAATATCAGGATCCTCCATCATTCTTCTGTAATCAGATGTAAGATATGGCTCACATTCAGCACCATTTACAATTATGTACTCAATCTCATCTTCATTCCTGGGACTAAGTTTAACATTGGTTGGAAATCCTGCGCCACCCATTCCTACAATACCAGCCTCTTTAATAAGGGTTCTTATATCAGATGGACTCATATCATTAAGCTTCTTAAAATCGCTTACTGGCGCTTCCTGATACATGTTATCATTATCAATGATAATAGATATGACCTTAGAACCGTTCGTAACCATTCTTGGCTCTATCGCTTTAACTTCTCCTGAAACCGATGAGTGTATATTAGCTGAAATGAATCCACTAGCCTCCGCTATCTTCTGACCTACTAATACCTTATCACCCACTTTAACTATGGGTGTAGCTGGTGAACCTATATGTTGGGAGACTGGAATTACTATCTCACCTTCTGGTTTGAAATCTTTTATGCTTCGTTTCTTGGACATACCCTTTCCTTCGAAAGGATGTATTCCACCTTTGAATGTCAAAACAGACATAATCAACCCTCTTTCCTATAATTTTGCTTCTATTAGTTTAATATAAATTCACAAAATAAACAACACAAATAAATAGGATTTTCAGGTATTTTGTGTTAAAATATTGCTATAATTTGTAGAAAGATAATAGAATCAAATTTAACAGATAACTAAGCGTATTGTAACCAAAGGAGCGTATCGTGAAAACATTTGAAAAAAAATTGGAATTACCTATAGATGCTGACTTTTTAAAGACTCATGACCTTAGTCGTGCATTATTTTTCGATATTGAAACTACTGGTTTTTCGCCTAAGAACACTTTTGTATATATGATTGGCTGCGTATATCAAGAAAAACCTGGGAATCCTACTGATGTAGCCGAAAGTATTTCTTTGAATCCTGATACTATTAATAATAGTTTTATACTTAAACAATTTTTCTGTGAAAATTCAGAAGATGAGCCTGAACTTTTAAATGAATTTTTTCAATTTGCTATCGCATTTACTACTGTTTATCACTATAATGGAGCTGGCTTTGATATTCCGTATATTGAAGAAAAATGCAAAAAATACTCTCTGCCATACAATTTTAGCATATTTACAAGTATTGATATCTATAAAGAGCTTATACCTTACAAGCATATTCTTAAACTTATTAATCTAAAGCAAAAAACTGTGGAAGATTTTCTTGATGTTCCTCGTATGGATTTACTATCTGGAGGCGACTTAATTAATATTTACCAACAATATCAGAATTCTCATTCTACTGATTATCTTGCAAAGATTCTTCTGCACAATCATGATGACCTTTTAGGTATGATTGGAATTCTTAATATTTTTAGCTATATTTGCTTGTTTAATGGTGATTTTTCTATTGATGATACGAATATTACTATTCAGCCTTACAAAAAAATAGAAGATATTGATGGTAAAGAAATCATCATTACTCTTAGTCTTAATAACACACTTAATAAACGTATTTCCTATTCCTTTGATGAATTCTACATTACCGCATTTAAGAATACTGCCAAAATTCGTATTGGAATATATACTGACGAGCTAAAGTTCTTCTACCCTAATTATAAGGACTATTACTATCTGCCACATGAAGATACTAGTATCCATAAAAGTGTAGCTTTCTATGTAGATAAAAATTACCGTACCAAAGCAAAAGCAGCCAATTGTTACAGTAAGAAGACTGGTACTTTTCTTCCTCAGTATACAGAGATAATATCTCCATACTTTAAGATTGATTATCATGATTCAATAACTTATTTTGAAATTACTGATGAATTCCTTAATAATACTGATTGTATAAAGAACTACTGTATTCATATACTAAATGAGATGCGTAAGAGAAAATGATAAGTTTTATATTTTCATAAAAAAGCGCTTGTCGGCACAAGCGCTTGGAAGAATGCTTCGCATTCTTCTTGAATGTTTTACGCTACTGCGTAATTTCCTATTATACAAAAAATCAAATTAATTAAATTAATTTTTTTCTAAATCTTACCAGTGTATTATTTTGAAATCTCCACATAATATGAGTGTACCAAATAACATTACATTTATAGGAGGTAATCAAATGACTTCAAAAACAAATGTTCCAGAAGCAAAAAGCGCAATGAACAGATTCAAGATGGAAGTTGCAAGTGAACTTGGTGTTCCTTTAACAGATGGTTATAATGGTAACTTAACTTCTGCCCAGAATGGTTCAGTTGGTGGTTATATGGTTAAGAAAATGGTTGAAGATTATGAGAAGAGATCAGCTGGTAAATAACATTTACCATTGTTCTTAGCTAATAAGCTACGGTAATCTAATTACCAAAAAGGCAGTCAGCACTTTTTAAGTGGTGACTGCCTTTTGTATGCATATACTCTATACTATCTGATAGAATATATTTCTTACTCTGAGTGTGAAGTATCTCATAATTAATCAAAGCTACCTTTTTATAAACATAATTAATACATTTATAAAATTTCAAATTTACTATCTAATAAATCCTCTAGATAACTTCTTTTTTTGTTCTTCCAGCTGCTGCGAACATTACAGCTAATATAAATGTAATATATATTACATTTACTGGAATTGTATTAAAAATCTTAATTGTAGAATCATTAGCAGCAATATCAACTGTTATATGTACTATAAGTAAAATAATTGTAATACTTCCTGCAAGCGTTACACCCATAGTTCCTCTATCTTTAGCCATAAATGAATGAATTGCCATAGTAACTAGGAACACTATAAACATTATTATAAATGCAACTGTTATAACTGCATAATATTTATCAATTAAATCTTCTTTATTTGAAAAGCTTGAAATTGATTGCTTAAAATAGTTAAAATCACCTATAATCAGGTCTATTACACCCGTCCAAATCATTATTTCTCCGAATACTCTTGACATTGTTTTATTCTTAACTACCGAATATACAATAATTAATATTGTAATAATTGAAAAAGCTCCTGCAAATATCATCTCATTAGTTTTATTGATTCTTGAATCGGCATCTATAAAATCCATAATAAGTAATGCAAGTGTTGCCAAAGCAAAGATAACACCAAATATCGTATATACTGGTTTGGTTTTTACTTTTTTATTGTTTAATACCTCGCTTGTGTTTGACGGAATCTCTGTTATCTGCTGTTGTACTAGCTCTTCTTTCTCTGTCTGTACTGGTTCTGCATTCTCTAGCTGTATCGGTTCTGTATACTCTGGCTGTACCGGTTCTGCATTCTCTAGCTGTATCGGTTCTGTATACTCTGGCTGTACCGTTTCTGCATACTCTGGCTCTGTATATACCGGTGTTTCTGTTTTTGCTGGTATATCAACATATGTTTCAGATAGTGGTGTTTCTTCAATCACCGATTCTTCCAGTGGCACTTCCGCTACTACTGCTTCCTCTGGTACTACTGGCTCCTCTGGTACTTCTGGTTCCTCTGGTACTACTAGCTCCTCTGGTACTACTAGCTCCTCCGGTACTTCTAGTTTCTCTGGTACTTCTGGCATCTCTGGCACTTCTGGCTCCTCTGGTGCATTCTGAATTTTTTGTCCACAATTAACACAAAATAGTGCATTTTCATTTTCAATTTTACTACCACAATTCGTACAAAACATAACATATCTCCTTGTCTGTAATATTCTCAAATCCTTCGTTTATGATTTAGTCCAAATCAACTATATTACACTTATTTTAGCGCATTTAATATCCATTGTCCACTCGCGGTCAACTCATTTACTGTCCAGCCTCCAAGTGAATTAACACCTGGTTTTAAAATCGATGAAGACTCATTTTTATTAGAAAGATTCCAAGCCACAAAACTAATACCATTCTTATTCATAAAACTCAGCCATTCATTTGCTGATTCTTCATCAACATTTCCATTACCAGAAGAATCACAGATACCAAATTCACTTACAAATATAGGTAATCCTTTAGAAAGTGCATATTCAACCTTTTGTCTATAAGTTTCCTTATGTGTTGCTGCATAGAAATGGAATGTATACATAACATTTTTCACATCAACAATAGGATCATCGGCAACCACATCAACATCCTGAGACCAATTAGGTGTACCTACAAGAATTACTGCTTCTGAATCATATTTGCGAATAGTACTAATAAGTGTTTCTGCATATGGTTTGATATTCTTCGACCATGTAACATTACCATTAGGCTCATTACATATCTCATATAAAACATTAGTATAAGAACTATATTTCTTAGCTACATAAGAAAAGAATTCAATAGCTTCGGTCTGATAAGTCTGAGGATTGCCATCCGAAAGGATATGCCAGTCAATAATAATATAAAGTCCATTGTCTTTTGCATAAGTTACTGCATTATCCACTAATTTCTTAAGAGTGTCCTTATTACCACCTGTACAATATCCACCTGATTCTGAAGTATATACAGGCACTCTAATTACATCTGCATTAAATGTTGAAGCTACTGTACTAAATACACTATCATTAATATACTGTGGAAAGAATGAAATACCATGCGTACTAATACCTTTTAGTTGAACTTCATGGTGAACACCTGCTGACATAAGCTTTGTTCCACTTACACTAAGTCTGCCATAAATATTTGCAGGACCTTTATTACTAGTCTGGTTAGAATCAGAGGTTGTTGTTTCCTCTTCAGTTGTTGTCTCTGGTTTTACAGGAGTTGTATACTCTGTAGTTTGTGGAACTGGTATTGAAATGTTAACTGCAAGTGTTTCACTAGTATCTAATGCATAAACAGTATATGATTTGATTGATGAATCCTCATAATCTGCTTTTATTATAAATCCAAATGAAAATCCATCATCATTCTTACTAATATCGTGATTGAATGCTACAGGATGAACAACAAGATTACTTCCTGCCATCTCATATTGACCATTCCAACTGTCAGACAAGACCGCATTTCCATTAAAATGAAAAGCAAATCCCCAGTTTTCAATGTCTTTTCCAGATACATTTGATACAGATACATTGTACTGAACAAAAAATCCATCTGAATTAAGCCAACTGTTTGCTACAGATACTTTGGCTTCTAGAAGAGAGGCATTACTTACATAACTTCCAATAGTACTGCCATTAATATACATTGTCTGTAACTCTGTTTCTTCATTAAGATTAGTAGTTTCCTCAATAATTGCAGTGGTTGTCTCATTTGCTGCAACATCATTATTGTTACTATTCTTAACTATTAACTCATTGGTAATATCTCCATGTCTCATTATTACTACTACCGTAAATGCTATAACAAGCGTTGTAAATATAGCAGTACATATGAAAATACTCTTATCTAACTTGCTACCTTCTTTAAATTTTCTAAAAAGAAAAGTTATTTTCTCTTTAAAAGTTGACATCTATGCCTCCTTAATTTCATCAATAATCTTATTGAATTTCATTGAATGTGATGCTTTGATAAGAATTGTGTCATTATCCTTGATAATTACATAAATATTTCTTAGCATTTCCTCAAGTGTATTATAATAATGAACCTCAATATCTCTATTAGTCAACGCTTCTCTTGCTATAAACCTGCTTAATGAGCCAACTGCAATCAGAACATCTACAGGCTTATCAGCTAGATACTTTCCAATTTCCTTATGAAGTTCCACTTCATTTTCACCAAGTTCAAACATATCACCTAATATAGCTACTTTTCTAGTTTCTGCCATATTTAACACATCTATAGATGCTTTCATCGATATTGGATTAGCATTGTAGCAATCATCAATAAGAGTATACGCACCTGCATCAATAATATTAATTCGTCCATTAACTGGTGTAAGTTCACTGACACCACTGGCAATATTATCTTCACTAAGTCCAAGAAGCATACCTATTTTAGCTGCAACAAGTGCATTATTAACCATATGCTTGCCCGGAATAGGAATATGAATATTAAATGAACTAACCTTGCCATCACTATATATTTCAATAGTACAATCCGTTCCTTTTAACCCTCTAGGACTAACAGTTGTTGCCTTTGCACTGCTGTTAGGACAATCCCCTATAAATATAGGTTTAATTCCTTTAACAGACGAAACTGTCTGAAGTTTATCATCTTCACCATTAAGAATAATATTTCCATCAGAGTTCATATATTCAAATATCTCCGTCTTTGCCTTAAGAACACCATCTCTCGAACCAAGACTTTCAATATGGCAATATCCTATATTAGTAATAATACAGATATCAGGCCTTGCAATCTTAGCAAGTCTGCTCATCTCACCAAACTCACTAATACCCATTTCAAGAACTGCAATCTCATCCTCTTCTCTCAATCTAAAAATAGTAAGAGGTAAACCTATCTCATTATTGTAATTACCTTCTGTCTTCAAAACCTTATACTTCTGAGCCAGAACAGAGGCAATAACTTCTTTAGTGCTTGTTTTTCCCACACTTCCTGTGATTCCAATAACCTTAATATTAAGACAGCTTCTATAATATTCTGCAATATCCTTAAGTGCCTGTTCTGAGTTTTCAACTAAAATATATGGTTTGTCAATATCTAGTTCTTTTTCGGACAAAGTACATAAAGCTCCTTTTTCAAATACCTGACTAATAAAGTCATGTCCATCAACGCGTTCTCCTACGATAGGAACAAAAAGATAATCTCTCCCTACCCTTCTGCTGTCGATAGCAACACCTGATACCAACCTTTCCTTTTTTGCATCTTCTCCCAGATACTTTCCATTGCATGCTTTTGCAATGTTTTCCAAAGTCATTCCAACCATCACAAGCTACCTTCCTATAGGTTATTTTTCAATGATACTTCTATGAGTTTTTCACACAAATCGCTAAAGCTCATTCCTTCGGCAGCAGCCTCCTGTGGAATAAGACTTGTTGGTGTCATCCCAGGAAGCGTGTTACCTTCTAATGCGTAAAAATCACCATTCTCACACAAAATATAATCAATTCTATAATAATTAGAAAGCATTAAAGCCTCTCCGGCTTCTTCTGCTGAACGTTTTAATTTCTCTGTAGTATTTTCATCTATTTTAGCTGGACAAACTTCTATAGTTCTACCAGCATTATATTTGTTAGTATAATCATAAAATCCCTCAATAGGTGTAATCTCAATAACTGGAAGCGCTTTACCATCTACAACTCCTATTGAAAGTTCTCTGCCACTTATATATTGTTCTATAACAACATTATCTTCATACTTAAATGCTTCTTCAAGTGCTGCTTCATACTCATCTTCTGAAAACACAAGCGATACGCCAATACTTGAGCCACCACAAGCCGGTTTAACAACACATGGAACTTTCTGTCCAATAGCCTTAAGAGACTTATCATTTGTATCTTTTGTAATAGTAATTCCTCCTGGTGTAGGAATATTATTCTTTTCCCATAGGGCTTTTGTAAGTGATTTATCCATAGCAAGTGCACTTCCGATATATCCAGTACCACTATATTTTATCTTAAGAAGGTCAAATACGGCTTGTATCTTACCATCTTCTCCATCTACTCCATGTAATCCCAAAAAGACGAAATCTGCCATCTTACATAATTCAATTACATTATCTCCAAAAAACTCCCTATTACTTGCTTTAATTGTATCTATTTTATATTCAATAGACTTAATTCTTAGGAGTTCCGCTTCAACATCAAATTTCTTTTCAAATATATCTGAAGGTATGTCTTCTCTTCCTAAATAAACATCTACTAATATAGCATTATGATTTTTCTCTATAAGTGCCTCACATACTTTACTTCCTGTTACTAATGAAATTTCTCTTTCTGTGCTGATTCCACCAGCTAATACAACAATGTTCATCTTCAAAACCTCTCTATTTTTTAATATTACTATAGATTTCATATAACATAATTATAATAAAATCTGTAATTATTCATCTAAACAATCAGCTTTCTAGCTTCATTAACACTGTCACAAATACCATCTTTAATAAGTTGAATCATAATATTTCCTGTTGATGCAGCATTATTAGTTCCTAGGTGAACCTCTCTAAGAGTAAAATTTCTAATATACTTGTTAAGTAATGAAATCTCTGTACCTTCACCAATTATGTATATATCCAAATATTGCTTATCCATCATCTCTTCAACTTGCTTAACCACTCTTGCAAATGTATCTGCAATACTTAAAAACGCACATGTGGCTACTTCTGCAAATGTCTCTGGTACTAATTGTCCTGTATTTCTACAGCACTCTTCTATTGCTAAAGCATAAGACTGTGGTGAATTGAATATATCCAGAGAAGTATCTATTCTTGATGGAAATTTGAATGCTTTTTGGACTTCTTCACACAAATCGTCATATGCTCCATTGCTCTTGAATTCGTAGCAAATTCCCTTAATTATGTTAATCGCATTTATAACTTTCATTGGCATATATTTATAATTATTACCAATTCCATTAATAATTCCAAGCGAAAACGCCTCATCTGTCATAATTGGTAAAACGCTCTCAATTCCTGCAACTGTAATATCATCTTCAATAATGTAAAAAATATCATCATTCACCTGTGGAACTGCATTGACAGATGCTATCTTTCTAGCTGAACATGTAAGAATAACATTACAGTTAAATAACACCTCTTCTTCAATATCCTGTTTAAGCATTCCAACTGTAGTCTGTGGCATATTGAGCCTACTAAAAATGCGAGTAGGCAGTGCAAGATTCTCTATCATCTCATAGTCCCAATCATTAGTCTCAATATTGACAAGTTGTGTTGTCTGTGCATTTGTATATTCACATAATATATTACCTGTAAGGAAAAAATTAATATAATCAGCTAACATCAGAAAATGTTGCGCGTTACGAAGTATCTCTTTATCTAATGTAAGCATCTGATATATTGTATTATTCTTAATTCTACATATTCCTGTTCTATCGAAAAGTTCTCTATCTCCAATGATTTTTCTAATATTATCATCCTCATCTGACTTAATCATACTTGTTACTATAGGGACATTAATTACATTATCTGCTGCGTCCAGTAGAATAAAATCAGATGAAACTGTATCAACCGCAACATATTTGGGAATGCATCCTATATTTTTGCATTCTTTAAGTCCATTAATAATCTCTTGTTTAATCTTTGTAAGATTCCATCTTGTTATACCATGCTCACAGATGGTAATATCACCAAACTCATATATAACTTTTGTTACAAGCTTATTATTCTCTACACTTCCAAGCACATGTCTACCGCCTGTAGTATCTATATCTATTGCCAAATAGTAATCCATCAGTCTTCGCCTTTCACTTGGTACTTTCATATATAGCTCAAAATCTATTACAATTATATAATAATATATTGTGTTTTACAAGTAATACAATCGGGCAGTTGAATCTCTCCTGCAAATATCCTATCCGCTGTTTCAGATGCAGCTTTTAGCATATTGGAATCGTCATATATGTCTGCAACTTTAAAATTCATCTCACCACTTTGTCTAATTCCAAAGAAATCGCCAGGCCCTCTTAGTTTAAGATCTTCTGATGCTATCTTAAATCCATCATTGGACTCCTTAAGAATATTAAGTCTTTCTATCTTATCTTTGTTCTTAGAGCTTGAAATAAATATACAATAGGATTGTGCATCACCACGTCCTACGCGTCCTCTAAGCTGATGAAGTCCTGCAAGTCCGAATCTTTCTGCATTCTCAATCAACATAACTGTCGAATTAGGTACATTTATTCCAACTTCAATAACCGTTGTAGAAACCAATACCTGTATCTCATTTCTTGAAAATCTCTCCATAATATTGTTTTTATCATCTGCTTTCATCTTTCCATGCAAAAATTCAACATTAACGCTAGAAGAAAACGTCTTTTTTAAATTAGACGCATAATCCATAACATTTTCAGCTTCAAGATTCTCGCTTTCTTCAACCATTGGGCATATAACATATGCCTGATGTCCAAGTTTTACCTGCTCTTCAATAAATTTATATGCATTAGCTCTAAACGAGGTATCAACAACACAGTTCTTAATCGGCAGTCTGTTAGCAGGTAATTCATCAATAATTGAAATATCCAAATCCCCATATATTATAATTGCTAATGTTCTAGGAATCGGTGTTGCACTCATTACAAGTACATGAGGATGTTTGCCTTTATTTGATAACATTTCTCTTTGATTTACGCCAAATCTATGCTGTTCATCTGTTATTACAAGTGCAAGATTCTTATATTCAACCTTTTCTTGTATAAGTGCATGTGTTCCAATTAATATATCTACCTCTCCACATGATACAAGCTCATAAATACGTTTTTTTTCTTTGGCTGTGGTAGAACCTGTAAGTAGTTCAACCTTAATATCAGTTTCTATTCCATTCTCCTTTAATAATAACAGCAATTCATTTATTGCTATAAAATGCTGCTTCGCCAATACTTCTGTCGGTGCCATTAGACAGCCCTGATAACCACTTAGTGATACTTGAAATAGCGCTAAAAATGCAATAATAGTTTTACCTGAACCTACATCACCCTGAACAAGTCTGCTCATTACCTTATGAGATGTCATATCTTTTTGAATCTCATCAATAACCTTAATCTGCGCATTAGTAAGTGTAAATGGTAAAGCTTTAATGATTTCATTAATTTTATCTTCATATCCAATCTTAAAATCATTAAAAATAATCCCTGTATTCTCTTTCATCTTTCTTAACGAAATAATAAATCTCAAAAACTCATCAAAGGCAATACGTTTTCTAGCCTCATACATTTCTTGTTTATTCTTAGGAAAATGCATACCAGTTATTGCAGTTTCAAGGTCTGGCAATCCATATCTGTCTTTAATTTCAATAGGCAGCTCATCATTAATAATATGTTTAAATGTTAATGCCTGCTTGACCGCCTTTATCACAGCATTATTGGTCAAACCATCAGTAAGTGGATAGATGGGCTGTAGTTCTGATATTTTTCTATCATAATCACCTAACGAATAATATTCTGGCTGCTCTAATGCTATTGTATTTCCTTTATAGCTGACTCTTCCTCTAAATACATATTTGTAACCTATCTTCATAACATTTTTAAGAAATCCCATATTAAACCATGTTACCGTAAATACACTTCCATCAGTGTCTTTTGCAATAATGCTTAATACCTCAAGTCCGCGCATTTTCCTAGAACCACTATTTTTAATAATGGTTCCCTCAATTGCTACTATATTTTCATCGATTTCCTGTACCATAATAGCTCTTTTATATTCATCGTAATTTCTAGGGTAATACATCAGAAGTTCTTCTACCGTAGTAACTCCCACTTTATTAAAAAGCTGTTCGGTCTTTTCTCCTATTCCCTTCAATTGCCTGATTAGCATCTTACCGTCTCCTATTGTCCTGTCAGCATGATTTCCTATATAGAAAAAGCCGTTGTATAAAATACAACAGCCTTTTTCTATAAACTATTCAACTGATACTACATAATAATAGATTGGCTGTCCACCAAAGTTAACTTCAACTTCAACATCTTCAAATTCATTCTGAATTTCTTCTGCTATCTCTTCTGCCTGTTCTTCATTAACATCACTACCATAATATATACTAATGATTTCAGATTCATCATCAACAAGCTGTTTAATGAGTTCAATTGTTGTATCTTTTATATCCTGACCTACTGAAAGAATTCCTTTATCAGCAATTCCCATAATATCATTCTCTTTAATCTCTTTATCGTCAATAACTGTATCTCTAACCGCGTAAGTTACCTGACCAGTTTTTACTTTTACCATCTCTTCTGTCATACGATTAGTGTTATCCTCTATGGATTTATCCTGAACATAGTTGATAACCGCTGAAATTCCCTGTGGTACTGTTTTAGATGGTATAACGACTATATTCTTATCTTCTGTAAGGCTCTGTGCCTGATTCGCTGCAAGAATAATGTTACTATTGTTAGGAAGAATAAATATATTGTCTGCATTAACTTTATCTATAGCATTTAACATATCCTCAGTACTTGGATTCATAGTCTGACCACCTTCAATAATGTGATCAACTCCAAGTCCCTTGAATATCTCATTGATTCCTTCACCAATAGAAACCGCAATAAATCCAACCTCTTTACGAGGTTCATTAACTTTTGCTGCTTCTAACTCTTCTTCTGCTTTTTGCTGTGCTGCTAACTTCTCAGCATCCTTTATAAGCTTCTCTTCATGTTCTTCACGCATATTATCAATCTTCATCTTAGTGAGCGAACCATATGTGAGTGCTCTTTGAATTGCTAATCCAGGATCATTCGTATGTACATGAACCTTGATTATATCATCATCAGAAACAACTACTATTGAATCACCAATTGACTCAAGATAAGCTTTAAATTCATGCTCCATCTCTAGTGAATAATCTTTTTCAAGCATTACAATAAATTCAGTACAATATCCAAACTTAATATCATAATCATCAGCTGGAGCTTTTTTAATATTAGTTGATGGAGCTTTTGCTCCTTCTATTGTATAGTCAATATCCTTGCCTAAGAATGCATCATAAGCGCCTTTCATAACAACAACAAGACCCTGTCCACCTGAATCCACAACACCTGCCTGTTTAAGAACTGGAAGCATCTCTGGTGTCTGACTTAATACATATTCTGCATAATCGATAACCTCTCTGATTAATTCATCAAGATCATCTGTCTTTTTAACCATCTCAACTGCTTTTTCTGCAGCTCCTCTTGCAACTGTAAGAATTGTACCCTCTTTAGGCTTCATAACTGCTTTATATGCTGTCTCAACAGCTCTTTCCATTGCTCTTGTAAGAACAACAGCATCAACAGTTTCAACATCCTTAATCTCTTTGGTAAGTCCTCTTAAAAGCTGTGAAAGAATAACACCTGAGTTTCCTCTAGCGCCTCTTAATGAACCTGAAGAAATAGCTTTACAAAGATTCTCCATTGTAGGTTCTGTGATACCACCAACTTCTTTAGCTGCTGACATAATAGTAAGTGTCATATTAGTACCTGTATCTCCATCTGGTACAGGAAATACATTTAATTCATTAATCCATTCTTTTTTGGACTCAAGATTCTTAGCACCAGCCAAAAACATCTTCTGTAATGTACGGCTGTCTATACTTGTTTTTAACACAATAAGTTCCTCCTTGCGGTTATAAGTTAATCTATTATTCTAACACTTTCAACGAAAATGTTAATCTTGGCGATCTTCATTCCTGTAAAGCTTTCAACCTTGTATGTTACATTAGAAATAAGGTTATCCGCTACAGCCTGAATACTTACTCCGTAAGAAACTATAACGTGAAAATCGATTGTAATCTCGTTGTTCTCATCAATAACAACATTTATTCCTTTTGCTAAACTATCTCTCTTCAATAATTTAACAAGACCATCTGTCATGCTGACTGCGGCCATACCTACAATTCCGAAACATTCTACGGCTGTTGTTCCAGCAAACTTTGCAATAACTCCTGCATCAATAAGAACATCACCTAATTGAGTAGTCATTTTACCTTTCATATGAATAACCATGCCCTTTCAAATTAGTATTTTGATAAAGCTATTATACCATCTTTTTTTTAAAATAAAAGCTATATTTTATATGAGCATATATTTTTTCAAAAAATGCTTGCCAAAACGAATTAATTCTGCTAGAATAATATCTGTTGTAGGTCAAAAAAGACCTAATATACTTAAGGAGGTGCTATCATGGCTGTATGTGCAATTTGTAATAAGTCTGCTCACTTTGGTAATGCAGTGAGCCATTCTCATAGAAGATCAAACAAAATGTGGAAATCTAACATTAAATCTGTAAAGGTTAAGGTAAACGGTGCCGCTAAGAAGATGTACGTTTGTACTTCATGTCTTAAGTCTGGTAAAGTTGAAAGAGCTTAGGAACAAATTTTAAGATTAGAGATTAAAAGCATTCACTTTGGTGAATGCTTTTTTTGTATAATAGGAAATTACGCAGAATCAGACTATTATGTATCCCTCTTCCATATTCTTTATCATATCAGGACTCTTCTTAGCTTCTTCAAGAATTCTATCTTTTAGTCCATCATCTATTAGAAGTTCTCTCATTGCATTTACATCCCAGTTATTAGGATTGCCAAGTTCTGGACAGATTGATGCAACTGCAATTACCAGATTTTCTTTATCTCTCATAACTCGAAATGACCAGATTTTACAGTCAAATGGCTTATCATCTCCAAGTATACATCCTTTTTTATCATCTAGCATAGGGCAAAGTCTTATCTCTGTGTCATCTGCAAAATCAAATTCAAATGTATGACATTTTCCACGTTCTGCAAGTCTAACTCTATCCCAGTTTCCCTCCTCTTTTCTATTAATTATATAATTATATGATTTGTCCTCTATAATTGGTGTCTCCCAAGCGTCTGATTTCACAAATGAACAGCATATTCTGCATTTTGCGCAGGAATCAGTAGATAAAATCTTTTTCAACATGGCTTTTCCTTTCTAAACAGGTTCTCTTATCTTTTACTCTTGTGTAAGCACCTTTTTTGCAATATCTACTGATTCTTTGGCATCCTTTGCATAATAATCTGCACCTATCTTTTTAGCATATTCAGGTGTCAGTACTGCGCCTCCAACCATTATTTTACAATCAACATTATTCTCTCTTAGAAGTTCAATCGTTTTTTCCATTGACACAAGAGTCGTAGTCATAAGCGCTGAAAGTCCTACAAGCTTAGCTTTATTCTTAATGGCTGCATCCACTACTTCCTGATATTCAACATCTTTTCCCAGGTCAATTACTGTATATCCATAGTTCTCAAGAAGCACTTTAACTATATTCTTACCTATGTCATGGATATCTCCTTTAACTGTGGCAATTACGATTCTACCCTTACTAATAGGCTTTTCTGATTTATTAGAGATATTTTTCTTAATCTCCTCAAATGCAGCCTGCGCAACTCCTGCTGATAAGATAAGCTGTGGAAGAAAGATTATTCCCTTTTCAAACTTACTGCCTGCTTCATCTAATGCTGGAATAAGCATTTCATTAACAATTTCCATTGAATCCATTGTTTCAAGAAGTTTAGCTGTAATCTTGGCACCCTCTTCTTTTAATCCATTTTCAATAGCATATTTAAGATTCATATCAGAGCCTGATACAATACTGGAAGAACAACCACTTGAAGCTGCACTAGAATCTGAATTTGTTCCTGCCTGAGCTCCATTTGTTGTAGCAGTTGTCTTTATAAGCATATTACTATAGTTCTTAATATATTCTCTGGAATCTTTATCTATATTCATTAAAAGCTTATAAGCACGCATAGTTCCTGTCATAGCTGTTACATTTGGATTGATTATCGGCAAATCAAGTCCATTCTGAAGTCCCATTGCAAGGAAATTCTGATTGATAAGTTCTCTATTAGGAAGTCCAAAAGATATGTTTGATACTCCCAAAACTGTTTTAAGGCCTAACTGTTCCTTAACCATTTTAACGGCTTTAAGTGTCTCTACAACGCCTTCCTGTTCAGCAGAAGCAGTAAGTGTCAGACAGTCTATGCATATATTCTCTTTAGGAATTCCAAGCATAACTGCACGTTTAAGAATCTTTTTGGCTATAGCAAATCTATCTTCGGCTTTCTTTGGAATTCCACCTTCATCAAGAGTAAGTCCAACGACACAGGCTCCATATTTTTTAACTAATGGAAGTACTGTACTTAAGGACTTTTCTTCTCCATTAACAGAATTCACCAACGGTTTTCCGTTATAAACCCTTAGTGCCGCCTCCAATACCTCTGGAATTGTTGAATCTATCTGAAGTGGTACATCAGAAATAGATTGTATTGCCTTAAGTACTGTAACCATCATCTCTTTCTCATCTATTCCTGGAAGTCCTACATTAACATCAAGAATATCTGCTCCTGCATTTACTTGTGATATAGCCTGATTGAGAATATAACTTATATTATTATTAACAAGTGCTTCCTTAAAAAGTTTCTTGCCTGTAGGATTAATTCTTTCCCCAATAATTCTTGGTTCATTTATTATGACTGTATTGGTAGCTGAACAAACAGTCGTTTCAATTGTTATTTCTTCTCTTTTATCTATATTAGAAGAATCAAGCATCTGTTTGAGAGCTGATATATATTCTGGAGTAGTTCCACAGCAGCCACCATAGATTTTAACCCCCAATTCCGATATCTTACCCATATATTCGGCAAACTTTTCTGGACTTATATCATAAGTATTAGTCTTAGGATCAGGAAGTCCTGCATTTGGTTTTAAAATAATTGGAAGTTTTGTCCATTTACAAAGTTCAACAATTACAGGATACATTTCTTTAGGTCCCAGTGAACAATTTACTCCTATGGCATCAACCCCTAAACCTTCTAGTGTAAGCGCCATAGCTGATATCTGGCAGCCTGTAAATGTACGCATATTATCTTCAAATGTCATCGTACACATAATTGGCTTATCTGTATTTTCTTTGGCAGCAAGTACAGCCGCCTTAATCTCAAGAAGATCAGTCATTGTCTCAAACACAATAACATCAGCATCTTTTCCAGCCACTAATGTCTCCTTAAAAATATCATACGCTTCTTCAAATGACAATGTTCCAGATGGCGCGAGCATCTGTCCTATCGGGCCTATATCTAGTGCGACTATTGAGTTTGTACCATTTGTTGCGTCCTTTGCATTTGAAATAGCCTTTTTAACAATCTCATTTACTGAATATTTTGAATGTTCAAGCTTATATCTGTTTGCACCGAATGTATTAGTATATACAATATCCGCCCCTGATTTTATATATTCACTATGAATCTTTGTAATAAGCTCAGGATGTTCAAAATTAAGCTCTTCTGGTATTCCTCCAAGCTTTAAACCATTTTTTTGAAGCATTGTTCCCATAGCTCCATCTAACAGTACATATTTTTTCTCTAATAATGTTTTAAAATCCACAGTGTTCTCCTCTTTTCCTAAATGTGCATTTTCCTTTAAGGTTACATGTATTGCATCCTCGCTTATCCTGCTGAACAGGTTCCTTGCTTAACCCGATTATACAGGTTATTGACTTTCTAGGTGTTAATATGCTGCCTGTAGTAGCCATAACTCCAATTCTTTTGGATGCATTTAGAACATCTAAAAAATTCTTTTGTAGTGTTATTGGCAAATCTCCATATCCTATTCCATATCTCCACGTCTGATAATAATCTTTATATTCTGATTTTATCATTTCTTCTGCTTTATCACATACTTCGTCAACTGCAACGCTGGCAAGTGTATCCGCTATTACAGCTTGTGTCATATCCTCTATCTCTTTAATTCTAATAAATCTATCTGTTTGTTCTGAAACTGTAGCACATAAAAGAATTACTTTATTACAGTCTTTTAAATGATTAGTTATTGAATGTCCAGTAAGTACCAAGCTTGTACCTATAACCTGAATAGATTGTTCATCATAATTCTTCTCAATATCAAAGGCCTCATATATATATCTTGGCTTCATAGCCTCAAGTAATTCTTTTTCACATTTATCAATAATATCTATGATATTTTTCTCTGGTACGTTCCCTTTGTAGCCTAAATATCTAAATGTATTTTCTCTATTTATGCTATCTAATGATATTATATTTTCCATATCCATATGCCTTTCTTGTGCAAAACCTATCTTCCAAACAGATTATTATACATTATTAATAGAATATTATATTATAATAAACCAGCTATGTTTTCTGTAATCTTTCTGGCAATGTATGGATTGTTCATTGTATATAAATGAATTCCGTCAACTCCATTTGCAATAAGGTCAACTATCTGGTTAGTTGCATATGCGATTCCTGCATCACGAAGAGCCTCTGGATTATTTTCATATTTTTGAATAATTTTAACAAATTTGTTAGGAAGTGAAGCTCCACACATAGAAACCATACGCTCTATCTGATTTTTATTAGTTACAGGCATAATACCTGCTTCTATCGGAACATTAATTCCTGCTATCTGAGTTTTCTCTATAAAACGGAAAAATGCCTCATTATCAAAAAATAACTGACTCATCAAATGTGTTACGCCTGAATCAACTTTATTTTTAAGATTTTTGATATCCTGAACCATATCATCTGTATCAACATGTCCTTCCGGATAACATGCACCTGAAATATTGAAATCTCCATCGTATTCTTTTATATGTTTTACAAGATCACACGCATACTTAAAATCGTGCTTTGGTTCAATATTAGGGTTAATATCACCTCTAAGTGCTAATATATTATGAATTCCATTTTTCTTAAGTGCATCAAGTTCTCTGTTAACGTCCTCTTTTGATGAATTTACACAGGTTAAATGTGCAACAGGCTCAATTCCATATTTTGTTTTTATTATAGATGCAATATCACAGGTTATTGAACCAGCTTTGCTTCCACCCGCTCCATATGTAACGCTGATGAATGCTGGTTTTAAATCTTTCAATTCATCTAATGTTTTATATATTGTATCAATACTGCTTGTCTTCTTAGGTGGAAATACTTCAAATGAAAGTAAGGTTTTCCCTTTTTCAAATTTAGATGTTATATACATATTGTGCTATCTCCATTCGTTTGTTATATTTATGTTATATCATAAGTTATTAGGTGCAAAAAAGATTGTACCCTATTACTAGTAAAAGAAGTAATAATAAAATGGACGTAAAACATACATCCAGATACAATCCAATCGCTATTCCTACCGCTATCCAAAATAGTATAAATCCACACATTCTTCGCATACTAATGTCCATTCTTGCCAGTAATATGCAAATTAAAAGGTGTCAAATACCATCTGCATATGAAAATTTTATTTTCAGTCTATCACCGGCATATATCTATTAATATATACTATGCTAAAAACATATAACATTGCACTACTTTTTTAATTAATATAAAATTACGCAGCTACGCTTTTTTATTCTTCAGTATCATCTTTAGCAAACTTAACATCTTTTAAATCAACATCAGCTGTAGAGGTTGTATCATTCTTATTTGTAAATTTAGCTACAACATCTGGAACCATATCTAAAATTTTAGAAATACTATCCTGATTCTTAATATTAATTACTTTAGATGTCCCATTCTGTATAACTAAAACTGCACTTGGTGACATCTTACCACTTGCTCCACCACCGCCATTATTCTTACCGCCTCCAATAGCTGCTCCTGCACCCATTCCAAAAGAAACATCAGAAAGTGGAACAATAATTGTGCCATCTACGTTCATAGCTTCACCTACAACAGTTTTTGTTGTAATAAAGCCCTCCATACCTTTAAACAATGCCTGAAATGTTGAATCTAAATTATTTTCTGAACTCATCTCTTTTTCCTCCATATGCTTCATTATAATTTTGTTATATCAAGTAACACTCTCTGCTTATATAGTTTGTATCCAATAATCAATAGTGTTATTCCTCTGATTCTTCCTTTTGCTGCAAATGTTCCCTCAAGAACCTGATTATCAAAATCCGGTGTGATATAAATATTCTTGTAATAATATCCATAAAATATGCAGATAAAACTTAAAATCTTGCCTGTCTCATATGGTTCACCTGTTCCAAATTTTAGCTTTAGCTTTAACTTAGTTGGCTTTACATGCTGCAATAGCTTTATTACTAAAGCTTTACCATTCTTCCATGCAGTTTTAACATCATCTCTTGCTATAAATTCTCTAAGATTTTCTATCTTTGAAAATACTGACTTTATTTTACCACATATTGACATAATTTTGAATTTTATATTTTTAAAAAAGCTTATTATTTTCAAAATTGTTGTTTTTATAGAATTTCTTTTTTTGTTTTCGGCATTAGCATTATCTTGATATATATTTTCGTATTCTTCTTTTATACCCTCTGATATTGTAGATGTCTTCATCTCTGAT
>CAZNEZ010000008.1:0-36016 GCA_964572475.1 uncultured Lachnospiraceae bacterium | reverse complement strand
ATCTCTGATATTTTTTGTGATTCTGGTATCTCTGATGACTTAGATAATGCAGGTGTTTGCTCTATTTTTGACTTATCTAATGTATTGTCATTTTTTTTAACCTTATGGTTTTTATCTGATTTATTTCTTTTATTACTCTTTCTACTTCTTTTGAACTTTATCCCAAATATTCTAAAACTACTTTTTCCACCTTCTGGTGAATATACATAGCTAAAATTAATAATATGAAAAAGCCACGAAATATTAACTCGGAAATGTGCGCTCTCATACAACTCCCCTTTTCCCTTATACCTAACTGGTACAAAAAGAACAATGAGAGCTAGCGTTACAACTAACGCAAGTAGTATTAATATAATTATTCCTATTATCTTTAAAATAGTTAAAACTATATGTAACATAAGTCTCCGTTTCTATTCTTCCATCTGCAAAATATAAGTTTTTGCATCAGCGTTTTGATTATTTTCATAGGCTTCCATAATTATCCTGCTTACAAGTTCAGTAGCTTCTTCTCTGCCAAATGCAATCCCAACTACTGTCAATTCAATCTTTTTATATACCTTCTGAATCAATGTATATTGCGGATATATATCAAACATATTAGAATTATTCATTGGAAGAGTAATAACATAAAGTCCCGGAATCAGCTTATTCTTCTTAAGCCTATGAATTATTTTCTCAGGCTTAATTATTATATTTTGACTTAAATATAAATTCTTTATAAGCTTCATTCCGAACCTCCATGAATATAATAAAGTTACTTCATTAGTTAATCTAATCTTCTTCTATAATCTGGTCAATAACCTGAATACATGCTATCTTCTCTGCTTCATCCCTACAACTTGATAATGCATTTTCAATATAAGCTTTAATCTCATCAACATTATTAAAAAATACTGGAAACTCTGAAATAACATTTGCCATAATTGCTCTATTGACGAGCTTTCCATTATTAGTAAACATCTTGTTAAATTCTGATTCTAACTTAATATATGTCTCATCAAGAAGCCTCTTTGTTACCTTTTCAGTTGAATATTCTTGACCAAATTCTACGAAAATGCTTCCAGATAGTAAATCTTTAATAACATTAAGTGAATTATATATTTTTTCAAGCATAATACTCTTAACAAATTCCATATCTTCAGTAAGAATTGTTTCAAGAAGATATTCATTCTCACCAATTCTTCTATGAAGTTCTTCCTGTTGACCTTCAAGTGCAAATAAATATCCATCTACTTCATCTGTAATCTCAACAAGTGTCTTACTATTGAACTTCTCATTCAAATATTTAATAATTGCTACAGATGCTGTTGTTTCTGCACTTTTGCTTTCAGCATATGGAAGAGAAAGGAGAATAACATAAGTATCATTAATTAATTCCTGAAGCATCATATAATAATTAACTGTTCTATCTATATAATCGCAGCCATATAAAAGCTTATTGTGTAAATCCTCGTATACATCTTCAGTAATTTCAGAATAATCGGCATCTGCAAGATTGCTAACTATACTTAATAAATCTGGAAATTCTTTATCAAATCCATCAGGTACTAATATCATTGCACCAGTTCTAACCATAAATACAAAATCATCAAGAGTTTTTTCATCTGCTTCTTTATATAGTTTAATTGTCTCTTGTAATAATTCAAAAAACTTACCCTTTGTCATTCTGATTGGTAATTGACCAACTATACTCTTAATTTTACTATTGATTACTACATTATCTTTTTCATTTAAAATATATTGTAAAATCTTAGCAACTGTATCTGCATCACTATAATCGCCTTTTAGAGTTTCTCCGCTAAAACGATGTTCAACCCTGTTAAGAACATGCTCATATATATTGAATCTATCAACATATACCGTTAAAATTTTCATGGTCCCTATAACTTTATCCCTGATATCGTTAATATCATTTACTGCATTCTCAAGTTCGATTCCAACTTGTCCTGTTAATATTACATCTTTTATAATATTATTCAGTCTGAATAACAGGCTCTTAATCTCCGTTATATCATCAGTTGAGCTTTCAGCAATCATCTCATAATATGTGTAATAATTCATAGCAAGTCTAACATACGAAAACCTATTATAAATGCTCATCATATTATTGCCATACTGTGGTAAATTAATCTCGAGATTCTCTTTTGATGCTATTTCTTTCATTATTTTATTCATTAAAAAATCCTCTATTGTTTTTTATTTTAATATATCACAAAAATCAAATGTTCTAAAATAATCTTCTGGTGTTTCGGCTCTTCTTATCATCTGAACTGAACCATCCTCTTTAAGCAGTAATTCTGCTGATTTAAGTTTTCCATTGTAATTGTAACCCATTGCAAATCCATGTGCACCTGCATCATGAATAACAAGGAAATCACCCATATCAATCTTAGGTAACATTCTGTCAATTGCAAACTTATCATTATTCTCACAAAGTGAACCAGTTACATCATACTTATGATCACATGGTTCATTTTCTTTTCCCATTACAGTTATATGGTGATATGCACCGTACATAGCTGGTCTCATAAGGTTAACTGCACATGCGTCAACGCCTATATATTCCTTATAGATGTGTTTTTCGTGAATAGCCTTTGTTACTAATACACCATAAGGTCCTAACATAAATCTTCCGAGCTCAGTATACAAAGCAACATCACCCATACCTGCTGGCACTAATACTTCTTCATATACTTTTCTAACGCCTTCACCAATCTTAAGGATATCATTAGATTCCTGTTCTGGTCTGTAAGGTATTCCAATACCACCTGAAAGATTTATAAACTTAATATCTGCACCTGTTTTTTCTTTAATCTCTACAGCTGTCTCAAATAAAGTTTTAGCAAGTGTTGGATAATATTCATTAGTTACAGTATTGCTTGCAAGAAATGCATGAATACCAAAATTCTTAACACCCTTAGACTTTAATATTTTAAATCCTTCAATTATCTGGTCCTTTGTAAAACCATATTTTGCATCTCCTGGATTATCCATAATGGTAGTACTTATCTTAAACATTCCACCTGGATTAAATCTACAACTGATAGTCTCCGGAATACCTGCTGTCTTCTCTAAGAAATCAATATGTGTAAAATCATCAAGATTAATTATTGCATTCACTTCTCTAGCCAATACAAATTCTTCCGCTGGAGTATCATTAGATGAGAACATTATTCCATTACCACTCTCTGAAAATCCAAGCTTATTAGCCATCATAAGTTCAGTATATGAAGAGCAGTCACATCCACAGTCATATTCCTTTAATATATTAATAATAAATGGATTAGGAGTAGCTTTAACTGCAAAATATTCTCTAAATCCCTTGTTCCATGAAAATGCTTTTTTTACATTTTCTATATTCTTTCTAATTCCCTGCTCATCATATAAGTAGAATGGTGTAGGGTATGTCTTATTAATCTCCTTTAACTGCTCTAATGTTACAAATGGTTTTTTTTCCATTATAGTGCTCCTTTCGTTATCTCAATTAGCTTCATTTCATTTCTAAGTGCATCCTTAAAAACATCAATCAGATTCTTCTTGCTTGAGTATAAGCAATTCGATGACTCACCGTCAAAATCTCCAGTAAGTACATATTTAGAATCAACTATTACTCTTAATTGACCTGCAATATTGTCTGTCTGATATATTCTGATTCCTGGTATATTTAATACTTCATCAGATATTAGTACAACCTTAATTCCTTTTCTTGCAAGTATTAACAAATCCTCTGATATTAATTCTATCAAATTTTTTGATAAAGACAAGTAAATTCTTTCATCTGTCTGGTTTATCATATACTTTAATTTGTTAAGAATATTCTTTTCTCCACAAATAGTAATATATCCTTCACTGCTATCTTTCTTATCAGGCATGGATTTAGCCAGAACATCTCTTGTAGACTGCATTTCATTTAGAATATTCTGACAAAACTCAGTTATATCTACTGGTGTATATCTTGTTGTATTTCCTTCCATTATATATGCAGCACCTTTGTCAACCAAGGCAGCCAAAGAACCATATGTGTTGGAACGTGATATTCCAGTAATCTTAGCGGCTTCATATCCAGTCATCTCACCCTGTTTATACAATGTAGTATATATTACTGCTTCCTGCCTTGTAAGACCAAACATCATCAATCGTTCAATGTTATCCATCGTTCTGTCTCCTTTGTATTGTTAGTGTTTCTTTTTAGGAATACTAGTATGTTAACATACATTTCATATTTTATCAACCTTTCATTCGCTTTTTATGTAAAAAAACGCTTGTCTGCACAAGCGCTTTTTCACGCTACTGCGTAATTTCCTATTATGTAAAAAAAGGCGTAGGAACATGCTAATAGCTCCTACGCCTTTGATTTTTATTTTCTATTCTCATATATATTATACATGGATATTACTAAACTGCCTGAAGTACGGATGTATTAATTACCTGAGTCATCTGAATAACTTCTGTAAAATTAACTTTAAGCCTGCCGCCATTCCAAATAAGTGAACTTCCATCAGTTGCAACTTTTTTAAATACATCAAGATTTTCTAACTGATTAAATCTCATAGTATTAAGTTTACATTCAAAATTCAGTATAATAGAATGTCCATTAGATAACTGCACTAAAACATTATAGTCTTCCAATGATTGTACTTTTTTAATCAATGACATCTGCATTTCCTCCATTTCATGATATTTTACATTTAATATATCAATAGTATAGAAGAATTTGTTGATTTTTGCCCCCCCATTTTAGGGGGGTAAAATACATTTTTTATATGATAAGAAAATACGCTCCTATTGGAAAAAATCTCTTAAATCATTTCGGGAATTAATCTCCAGCTTATTAAAAATAATCTTAAGATTTGATTTTACTGTGCTTTCCGCTATAAAAAGTGCATCTGCTATCTCTTTATTAGTCATTCTGTTAGCTGCAAGTTTGGCTACCTCAAGCTCTCTATTAGTAAGCCCATAACTCTGTTCGGATTTAGATGCTTTTTGAACACTCTTTAATCCCTTAACATACGTTTTCGCTAATGACTTAACATTTTTAACAAATTCCTTATATTCCAAATTAATTTCAGCCTTTTCAAGAATACACGCAATCTCATTATAATTCTCTATAAACGGTAGATATAATCGATCTTTTTTAGCAAGTTCGATGGCTTCGCAAATCATAGATACTGTTTTTTCATTAGTTCTAGTATTAATCTTAGCAATAACAATAAATATATAAGTATAAATCTTATATAGAATGTTATCATTTGCATTCGCTATTGCCAAAAACTGACCACTTATACTGATTAATTTAGAATATTCTTCACTCAAAAGAAGGTACATACCATAGATTAGATTTGCATATCCTAAATTAGTAATCTTAGTATAGCTCTCAATTGTATTATGATCCTTAAGCCATCCTGGAATAAGGTCAACATTACCCATAATTCCATTCAAATATCCGATACACATATCGAGCATAGAATTAAGATCGTATCTCTTCGTTTCATCAATCTTACGTTTCATACCCTCTACGGATTTAGTTATAGTCTCATAGTCCGCCTTAATAAATGCGATTCTGGCCAATATTAGCATTGCGCTAAGATATACTGAAGTCTGTTCTCTTGATTCAGCCATGTATATAGCTTTATTCGCAAGCATTTCTGCATCAGGATAAAGTCCTTGATTAAGGAGCATTTCTGCTCTTAAAAGGGCTTCTCCGCCCTTTCCATTGCCATCTGTTATCCTGTAGTAGTATGGCATTATATCATCTAACGTCTCTAATTCATCTTTAAGTCCGCCTGATGTCCTATGAAACACAGCTAAAACAGATGGGCATAGGAATGTCCACGAACCAATTCCAGTAAATATTCTAGAAGGTGTTCTCATAAGCTCAAATGATTTCTTATACGACTCACCCATTAATTTTATATCATTGTATGACAAAAGAGCTTTCACAAGTTCTAACTCTCCGAGCAAAAGATCAGTTTCTCTTTCATTTAATTCTTCATTATCCCTTATAAGATGTTCCACATGTTCACATTCCACCTTAAAGCAATCCTTTTCATTATACACAAACATAAGAAAAACAAATATAAGATAAGTTTTAGTATACTTTATCTTCACTTTCTCTGGTGTCTTCATAGCAATGCTCATAAACATTTCTTTATTATTCTTGCCTAGGTTATCAATAAGATCCGAACATGTATAATCCATCTTCATTATTGATTCATAATCTTTTATTCTATAAAAATAAGTTATGGCTGTGTAATATTTTTCATTTGCATCATACCACATACCAGCATGCTTATATATTTCATTCTTAAATACCGGTTCAATCTTTTCAAATTCTTCATCAAGAAAATATTTGAGTATCGAATGTATGTAGTATTTTCTTTCTTTTGAATCATATCTAATAAATCCACTACTTGATAAAATATCTGTAATATCATCCTCAAGCAAAGTTGATTCAAATATATTCATAGCCTGCCTAATGGTAAAGCTATCAAACACACTCATACTAATAAGAAAATCCTGTTGAACTCTCGTTAATTTATCCCAGATAGTCTTCGATACCAGACTGTCTATACTAGCAGTTGGCTCAAATCTCTTTGCATCTTCATAACTTAGTAATTGAAGATATAATGCGCTTATCCAACCTTCTGTATATTGTAACAGCATATTAGACTCATCTTCTTCAAGCTTTAAACCACATTTCTTATAATACTCTTCTATTTCCTGCCCATTAAGCTCAAATTCATCTTTTCCAAGATAATTAATCTTCTTTCTAAGAACAAAATCTAATATTGTATCCGACGCAATAGCCTGCGTTATCGCAATGACAATAAGATTTGATTTCTTATTGTTAAGATCAATAAGTACCAAATCTATAAATTCATCAGCTATTAGTTGATAATTATCTATTACTAATATATATTTATCTCTAAATTTTATATCAGATAAAGCGGCTGCTATCTTGGAACTAGCAAATTTATCAATTGGAAAGCCTACTGCTTTTAAGTTATGTGCTGCCGACTCACTAAGAGAATATATTCTATCACAAAAATCACTAAAAAATAAATCTTTGTCTGTATTTTCTACATTTATCCATGTAGAACGATAACCTGACCTTGCCAGATATTCACGCATTGCCATTGTCTTGCCAAAACCTATTGGTGCCTCTACAATAGTTAGTGGCGATTCTGATATAGATTCAAATCTTTTACCAAGTCTTGATGATATATATATTTCATTTGGATTAAAGTTCTTTATAACAGCCATTATTACCTCCCAAAATTCTATTTTGCCTTATAATACTGTTCTTATTCCCACTGAATATCTGTATATTCATGTGTTTTATCTCTCTGCATAAGATCCTGAACTGATTCCTTTGCGTTCTTATTATCAAACAAAACCTTATTTACTTCTTCTATAATAGGTAACTGAACGCCATATTTTTCGCCTAATAATAATGCTGCTTTGGCTGAACAAACCCCTTCAACTACCATATTTACTTCTTTCATAGCTTCATCAGCAGTATATCCCTGTCCAATAAGGATACCAGCTCTTCTATTTCTACTATGCATACTTGCACAAGTAACGATAAGGTCTCCAATACCTGAAAGTCCACTGAATGTCTGTGCCTTTCCACCCATTGTCATTCCAAGGCGTTTAATTTCTGCCATACCTCTTGTAATAAGTGCTGCCTTTGTATTATCTCCATATCCAAGGCCATCAGCCATACCAGCTGCTAACGCTATAACATTCTTAAGTGCTGCACCGAGTTCAATTCCTAAAATATCTGGGCTTGTATAAACTCTGAATACCTTGCTCATAAAAATGTTCTGAATAAATTGTGCTGTTTCTTTGGTCTTAGCGCCTACTACAATAGTTGTTGGCATCTCACGTCCAACTTCTTCTGCATGGCTAGGCCCTGAAAGTACTGCAACATCAGCCATAGGAATCTCATCTTCTATAACTTGTGAAAGTGTCATCAAACTAGACTCTTCAATTCCTTTTGATACATTTACGATAATCTGTCCCTTTTTGATGTATGGTTGTAATAAATGCGCTGTAGCTCTTGTATAAGATGACGCAACCGCCATTACAAGCACATCCTTATCCGTTGTAGCCTGCACAATGTCCCCAGTTATCTTAATGTCATCTGGAATTATAACGCCTGGAAGTCCTGTCTTATGTTCTCTTTCTTTTTGAAGCATATCTATTTCACGTTCCAGTTTAGACCAAAGCGTAACATTATGTCCGTTGCGGTGAAGTAATACTCCAAGGGCTATTCCCCAGCCACCTGCTCCTAAGATACTAATTGATGCCATTCGCTTCTACCTCTTTTTTCTGACCTATTTTACGTTCTGTACCATGAATAAGTCTCATAATATTAGCTCTATGTTTAAATATAGCTAACGCCGATATTAAAAATGCAACTATGTATGCTTCTATTCTATGATCCAAGCTCTTTATCGGAAGCATTCCTAACTGTCCAAATATGATAAACTCAATAACAAAACCTGACATCATGCAAATAGAACCTAGTGATACATATTTTGATACACAGGTTACAATAACAAATGTAAAAAATGCAAGTAGTATTAATTTCCAATCCGCAAGTGCAAGAATAACACCTGAAGATGCTGCAATTCCTTTGCCGCCTTTAAATCCCATATAAAATGGAAAAGTATGGCCAATAACCACTCCAAGTCCTGTATAAATAAGAAGTATAAACAAAATGTCTGACTGAACTCCTAATATAACCGAGAAGATAAGTCTAACTGTAAGTCCTGCAAATATGGATTTGAAAGTGTCTCCAATATATGTGATGATTCCTGCTTTTTTTCCAAGCACTCTCATTGCATTAGTAGTTCCAGCATTTCCGCTTCCAAACTCTCTAATATCCACATTATTCATTTTTCCATATAAATACCCCGTCTGGAATAAGCCAAAAGCATATCCTATAACCAGACAGCATATTCTCCACAAAACATTATCCATGTTACTGATCCTTTTCCTTTCGTTCCCTAATTATAAATTTTAATGCTGTACCTTTGAATCCAAAGGCCTCTCTAATCTTATTCTCTATATACCTTGTATATGAAAAATGCATTAATTCTTTATCATTTACAAATATTACAAATGTAGGTGGTTTAACCGCAACCTGTGTAATGTAATATAATTTTAATCTCTTTCCTTTATCTGAAGGTGGCTGCTGAAGAGCAACTGCTTCTGCCATAATCTCATTAAGAACTCCTGTACCTACTCTTAAAGTCTGGCTCATAATTACCATATCAATCATATCGTATATCTTATTAAGTCTCTGACCTGTTAGTGCTGAAATAAACATAATCTCTGCATATGGCATATACGAAAGAACATCTTTAACTTCTCTTGTTGTCTCATAAATAGTTTTATCATTTTTCTCGATTGCGTCCCACTTATTAACTGCAATAATAACACCTTTTCCTCTTTCATGGGCAATACCTGCAATCTTAGCGTCCTGCTCTGTTACGCCTTCTTCAGCATCAATTACAACAATAACAATATCTGCACGTTCAACAGCTGAAACTGTTCTAATAATCGAAAAACGTTCAAGTTCTTCTTTTATCTTGGATTTACGTCTAAGTCCTGCTGTATCAATAAAAATGTACTCTTTTCCATCATGCTTAATAGTTGTATCAACTGCATCTCTGGTCGTACCTGCTATATTTGAAACAATAAGCCTGTTTTCTCCAGTAAGTTTATTGATAATAGAAGACTTACCTACATTAGGTTTACCTACAATAGCAATTCTAGGTATATCATCTTCCTGTTCTTCTTTTTCATGTTCTGGGAAATGTTTACATACTTCTTCAAGCATATCTCCAAGACCTAACTTTGAAGATGCTGAAATAGGCATTGGATCACCAATCCCCAAATTGTAAAACTCATACACATCTGCTGTTTGTCTATCAAAGTTATCAACTTTATTAACAACAAGAACAACTGGTTTCTTACTTCTTCTAAGCATATCTGCTACTTTAGCATCCGAATCCACAAGTCCCTGTCTAACATCTGTAATAAATATTATTACATCTGCTGTATTAATGGCTATCTCAGCCTGCTCACGCATCTGTGATAATATAATATCCTTAGACTCAGGCTCAATACCGCCCGTATCAATAAGGGTAAATGTCTTATCAAGCCATTCTACATCTGCATATATTCTATCTCTGGTAACACCAGGTATATCTTTAACGATTGAAATCATTTCGCCTGCTAAGTCATTGAATAATGTTGATTTTCCAACATTAGGTCTTCCTACTATGGCTACTATTGGTTTACTCATCTGTCATCTTCCTCTCACTTGGGATAATTAGTAATATATACAAAATTACCATTATCTTCTCTTTGTTTCGCATCATCACCGATAATACAATCAACAAGACTCTTTCCGCTTGATTTTACAATATTTATTTCTACTTGTAAAGCTGTTTGTACATCCTGAAGTTTAAGATCATCTAAAAATACATCTTCTCCACTTCTTAAAATATTATTAGGAAGTAACAATTCTTCGCCTAATTCCTGCCCTTTTAACTGCGCTATTAAATCTGTCCCTGTAATTAATCCCGAAACAGTGATTGTTTCACCAAAAAAATTATTAATAATTTTGTATACATTTACATTTACATTAGGAAACTTCTTTTTTATCATATCAGAAAAATCAACCATTGCTTTGTATGCTAATACTCCAGTTGCTAAAGAAATAGACCTTGTTCTATCATCCCCTGACATACCAGATAATGCTTCTTCAACCTCTGTAGTTAAAAGTCTCATCATTCCAACCCCATTTTCGAGTTGAATATATCCATCATATCTTTCTTCCTCTGGAAAATCCATTCCAGCATTTATATACCATTCATCACTTGCCTGTATAAAATGTATCCCATGTTCAGCATATATTTTTTTCTGCCATTTTTCTATTGTATCAATAACTTTCTTTGATTCTTCTTTTGTATATATCTCTAACGGATATAATCCCTTACGAAACTTTGTAAGACCTGCAGGCACTACTGAAACGCTTCTCATATTGGGAATATATTTAACCAAATCACTAATTGTTCTATCCAATTCAACTCCATCATTTACGCCTTTGCAAAGAACAACCTGTCCATTCATTTCTATTCCAGCCTCACTAAGAATATCAATCTTTTTAAGAGCTTGCCCTGCAAATCTGTTAGAGAGCATTTTACATCTCAGTTCAGGATTAGTAGTCTGAACTGAGATATTAATAGGGCATAAATGATACTTTATAATTCTTTCAATATCTTTTTCTTTCATATTAGTAAGTGTTATATAATTGCCCTGTAGAAATGAAAGTCTTGAATCATCATCTTTAAAATACAGTGTTTCCCTCATTCCCTTTGGCATCTGGTCAATAAAGCAAAACATACACTTATTACAGCAGGACCTATATTCATCCATAAGTCCATTTTCAAATTCTATTCCCAAATCCTCTTCATATTCTTTTTCAACCTCAAGAAGCCACTCTTCTTTGTTGGGTTTTCTGATAAGTACTTCTATATATTCATCATTAACTAAAAAATGATAATCAAATACATCTTCTATTTTTTCATCATTTATTTTCAATAGATAATCGCCTGCCTCTATACCTAATTCAGCGCCTATCGAATTCTCTTTGACTGACTTAATTAAATGTCCTTTTTGCTTCATTTTGTTCCTCTTTATAATACTCTTCAACAAGCTTTCTGATTTTATCTGTTGGGTCAATTACGCTCTCAACAGAAGCATCATGATTAATAGTATCTATGATTAACGCAAGATATCTGCTCATATCAGCTTCTACATAATATGGCTTTTCAAGCAGTTCTGGTTTTCTATATACAAGATTCGTAGTTACCACATAATTAATATAACCATTTTTATAATATTCATCAAATTTGTCAAAACCATCTGTAAATAATCCAAATGTTGTACAAACTATAACTTTCTTAGCGCCCATACTCTTAACCTGTTTAGCAACATCCAGAATACTTTCACCAGAAGATATCATATCATCAACAACAATTACATCCTTACCTTTAACATTTGTTCCAAGAAACTCATGAGCAACTATAGGATTCTTTCCATTGATAACAACTGAATAATCCCTTCTTTTATAGAACATTCCCATATCAACTCCTAAAACATTAGAAAAATATACCGCACGGCTCATACTTCCTTCATCAGGACTGATTATCATGAGATGTTCATTATCTATTTTAAGCTCCTTATCTTGTTCAAGAATAGCCTTAATAAACTGAAATGGCGGCATATAATTATCAAAGCCATATAGTGGAATTGCATTTACAATTCTAGGGTCATGTGCATCAAAGGTTATTATGCTAGAGACTCCCATATCAGTAAGTTCCTGTAGTGATAATGCTGAGTCTAATGATTCTCTCTGGCTTCTCTTATGCTGTCTTCCTTCATATAAGAATGGCATAATAGCTGTAACTCTCTTAGCAGGAGCCATAGCTGTAGAAATAATTCTCTTCATATCCTGATAATGATCATCCGGAGACATATGATTTTCATGTCCACAAACAGTATATTTTACGCTATAATTACCAACATCGGCCATAACAAATAAATCAACTCCTCTAACTGATTCGTTAATTGTTCCTTTAGCCTCTCCAGTTCCAAATCTAGGGCAGCTGCAATCCACAAGATATGTATCGCTCTCATAGCCTTTAAATTCTATTGTACCTTTATGCTCATTAGCTTTTTTACGTCTTATATCAACAAGGTGTTTATTAACCTTCCCTGCTAAATCCTGACAGCCTTCAAGTGCTGCTATTTTGAGTGGTGCTACTGGAATATTTGCTACATTTTCATTCAGACTGGTCATGTTGTACCTCCATAATTTTAATATCTATTTCTCTATTCTCTTATTTCTCTTTTTAAGAGGATTAACCATAATAATAAGTATTATTGTTAATATAAGGCAGCTTATTCCACCATATATAAAATGTAACAAAAAATCTGACGCATATTGAACCATAAATCTGTAAAAATACTCTGGCGACAAATCTATTCTTTCATAAAACCTAGTAACCAGCATATACAACGGCAGCATAATAAGCATTAATGCAGAACCGCATGTACCGTATGCCATATTTCTAAAAGCTCTGTGAATCCACTTCTGTCCCTTAATTATAGTCAACGCAGTAATTGATATCAATATAAGAAGCACTATAATAACTGGAATAAAATATTTATTAATCAGATTATAGAACTTTGCAAAATATTCCGCAAATGGCACTTGTACAGCCTTAATATAAATATCCTTTACGCTTTCAATATACTCATTAACATATTCCTGCTGTTCATCTGATAATTCAATTTTATTCTCATCTATATATGTCTGAATATTTGAATTTATTGTATCTGTCAGATGTTTTGTATCTGCTTCAAATGTTTTTCCATTATAAATATTTTCAATATAATTATCTGCATCATGCTTTGTGTCACTACTTCTTACAGCATCTTCAAGTACTTCCTCTGGTAATCCAGTCGGAATAGTATAAGAACTAATCTCATCATTTATGTAATCAGCTAAATAATTGTAATAATCACATTTGGTCATACACTTAGTAATGGTATTCTGATTAAATGTTCCCATTTTGAGAATCATGCTTACCACAAATAAGAATATAAAAATCATTAGTAAAAATGATAAGATAAGGGAAATAGCTTTTTGTATTAATTTATTAACTTTATTTTTATTCATCTTATTGTTCTACCTTTCATACTCCTTACTATTTTACATCTGGTCCAGATATCTTATCCGCATATACGAACCATCTATCAGTCTTTGTAGTAGATAAAAAATGAAATGGATAACATGTATACATAATTAACTGTTCCTGGGTACTAGATAACCATTCATTCATTCTTGAATTAGCTACATCTTTATCTATAACCTCTGTCTTATTTACTTTATACTCATAGACTCCATAATTAGTTGTAATTATCACAATATCCCCTACTTCAATATTCTGTAGAGGTTTAAAAAAACTTGTATTATGAGCACTTAATAGAATAGTTCTTCCGTATCCGGGAATAAAACTTCCAGGATAGTTACCTACTCCAACTCTAAGTATAGCATTAGTATCATCAAAATACACTGGCGCATTAAGTCCTATCTTTTCGCAAGTAATATTAGCATAATGCGTACCCCTGTCTGGAAATGTAACAGTGCTCTTATCTATTGTATCTTTATTATCTTCTTGCTGTGCAGGCTCAAAAGCCGACTTCAAATCCGTATTAAAACTTGGTACGTTATTAGCAATAATCATCCCACCAATAGATTGCAGCATGTTAATCTGTGGTGAAGCTGCTATGGCTATTACCACATAGCCTAAAAGCGAAAAAATTAATGGCATATATACATACGCCATTAATCTTGATATCTTATGTTTCATGTAAAATTAAGCGTTTACTGTTGCTCTCTTTTTTGTAAAAACAACGCATGCTGCTAGCATTGCTATAACAATTACTGAAACTGCTACTGTTGCAGTTGAATCAAAACCAGTCTGATTAACTGTAACCTTTGATGAAAATACTGTATTACCTGTCGCATCCTTAGCTACTACTTCGCTTGAATTAGCATTGTAAGATACTGAATATCCAATAACTTTTGCTGCATCATTAGATAATGTAACTACTTCATTAAGTACTGTTTTATTCTCTTTTAATGCTGTTAATGATGTAATACCATTCTTTTCTGCTACTGCTTGTACTTCGTCAATCTTAGCAATCATAGCTTCTGCCTGTTCTGCTGTAACTGTTGTCTTGTCAAGTGCTATCTGAGCCTGGTTAACATATGATGCTGGTATTGTAATAACCTTTCCATCAACTGTAACTCCTGCTTTTAATTTAGCAATAACGTCTTCTGCTGTTGTAGCTGCTGATGCTGTAATTACTGTAGATACACACATAACAGTTGCTACTAAACTTACTATAAGTTTTTTCATTTTCATATAATTACCTCCATTTATGTATCTAAATTTAAATACTAAATATAGTATAAACATTTTGTAATATATTGTCAACCCTTTTTAGGATAAATTTACCACCCGTTTTAGTATAAAATGGTAATATTTAAATATAATTATAGGTTTCAACAATCTCTTTAACATATCTTCTTATATCACTATCTTCTTTGTATGCAATCTTTTTTAGCTTTAGAAGTTTTGTCTCAAATTCATAAGGGTCAATCTCAATAGGCTTTCCAATATAGATAAGCTTATTCTCAGTCTCAAGCAGCCCTTCTTCTTTCATAAGTAGCTCCTCATATAGCTTTTCTCCAGGTCTAAGACCTGTATATTCTACTTTGATATCTATATCTGGTTTATATCCTGAAAGTCTAATCATATTTTTAGCCAAATCGTCTATTCTTACTGGTTCTCCCATATCAAGGACAAAAATTTCTCCTCCTTTTGCATATGCACCGGCTTGTAAAACAAGCGAAACAGCTTCTGGGATAGTCATAAAGTACCTAATGATATCCTTATGTGTAACAGTAACTGGTCCTCCTTCTTCAATCTGCTTCTTAAACAAAGGAATAACACTTCCATTACTTCCCAGCACATTTCCAAATCTAACAGCTACAAATTCAGTTTTTGATCTTTTGTTAATGGTCTGAATAATCATTTCGCAGATTCGTTTTGAAGCTCCCATAATATTAGTAGGATTTACTGCTTTATCCGTTGATATCATAACAAATCTCTTGGTTTTATACTTGTCAGCACACTCAGCAACATTATATGTTCCAAACACATTATTCTTAATTGCTTCTGTAGGATTTGCTTCCATTAACGGAACATGCTTATGAGCTGCTGCATGATATACAATTTCTGGTTTATATTTGTTAAAAATATAATCAATTCTAGCCGTATTTCTAATTGAAGCAATAAGTACAATAATATCCAAATCTGGATGTTTCCTCATAAGTTCCTGCTGAATATCATATGCATTGTTTTCATAAATATCTAAAATAATCAATTGTCTAGGATGGTTTTGTGCTATCTGTCTGCAAAGTTCGCTTCCAATTGAACCTCCACCTCCAGTAACCATGACTACTCTGTCGCTGACGTATCCCATTATTAATTTTAGATTAACCTTTACAGGATTGCGTCCTAGCAAATCTTCAATAGCCACTTTATGTAATTTACTAACGCTTACTTCTCCGTTAATAAGTTGATAAACTGCTGGTAAAGTTTTAATATCGCATCCAGTCTGCTGACATATATCTACTATATCTTTAAGTTTTCCTCTATCAAGTGAAGGAATAGCAATAATTATTTCTTCAGCGCCGTATTTTTCAGTAAGATTTTTGATGTCATTTCTATTACCTTCTACTTTCACGCCACATATGTATTTGCCTAAAATATCAGGATTATCATCTACAATACATGCCAGGCAGTCATTAATATGAGTACTATTAATTAATTCTCTTATAATAATATATCCAGCTTCTCCAGCTCCATATACTATGACATTTCTTCTGCATTTTCTTTTAGATGGTATATAGTTTCTAAAGTTCATCTTCCTTATAAATCTGTATGAGAATCTAGCAAGCACTGTTCCCATCATTAAAAATACAACTGAAATTATAAAATAGCTTCTAGGCAGCATCAAATTTAACTTTCTATAACCAACATACTGAACAAAACCAGATACAATTGCAGCCATAAGAATATATCTCGCTTCATCTATACTCGCATATTTCCATAAGCTGCTATATAATCTGCATGTAGCAAAAATCAATATCGTACAAAATATATGTACGCCAATATAACTATTGAAATTATCAAGATATGACTGTGGAACCTCACTATAGCTAAAATCAAATCTTGCCAAAATCGCCATATATGATGCTATAAATATAATAAAGATATCTATAACAACTAGCATTATTATTCTAATGATTTTTTGTCTGTCTTTAATTATCTTTTTCATGTCTATATCTCTTCTTACTGTTCCGTGCCGTAGTACTTGCCATAATATTTGCCATAGTACTTACCATAATATCCATCATTCATCTTAACTTTATTAAGAACAACACCTAAAATCTTAACATCACTCATCTCTAACTGTGTCTTAATCTTCTGTGCAAATTTGTAGTTAACTTCATTAGCTGCAAGTACCATAAGTGCACCATCACTCTCTTTAGCAACAATTGCACTGTCAATAACACTTCCTAGAGGTGGTGTATCTATAATCACATAGTCATATACTAATCTTAATTGCTTAATAAGTCCCTTAAATATTTTATTTCCTAAAAGCTCTGAGGGATTAGGAGGAACTGGTCCTGAGAATACTATGTGCAAATTCTCAAAATTAGTTCTAAATACAACATCCTCCAGATTGCTGATTCCTGATAAAAAATGTGATAATCCTTTAACTGCTTTATTAACCTTATATCTTCCTACCATAACTGATTTTCTTAAATCTGCATCAAGAAAAATAACTTTTTTACCTGATTCCGCAATAGAAACTGCAAGATTAAACGCAACACTTGATTTACCTTCATTTGGTGTACAGCTTGTTATAGAAATAACTTTATATTCATTACCAGTAAATGCAAGATTAGTTCTTAAGCTTTTGAACGCTTCATTACTCTGATAATCTACTAATTTTAACTTATCTATGTTGATTTTCTGCATTGTTTTGCCTCCTCTTACGCTTTCTTCTTACTACTATTTTTACTTTTGTTATTCTTACTCTTCTTAGAACCATTCTTAACTATATCTAGTTCTTCACTATATGGGATAGCTGCTAACATACTAAGTCCAAGATACTTTTCTACATCATCACCAGTCTTAATTGTGTCATCCATCATAAATCTAATAATTACAACCAATACCGAAACAAACATACCAAGCAATGCACCAAATATAACATATATTTTTACATTAGGACTTGCTGGTGCTGTAGGATAATTGCCTTCCTCCACAACATTAACTTGTTCAATATTCATTACCTTGCGAATCTGTGTCGATGATGAACTTGCAAGAGAATCTGCAATCTCTTTAGCCAAAGAGGCATCCTCATTAGCTACCACTATTTCTATAATTCTTGTATTGGTAGGTGTCGAAACTGTTATCATTGATTCTAACGCTGCTGTAGAAATCGAAAGTTTCAAATCTGATATAACTTCCTCTAGTACTGGTCTGCTTGTTACCAGAATAACATAATCCTGTGTAAGCTGTGATGCTGTCTGAAGATCAGTATATGTAGTAGTTCCTTCATTCTCTCTGTTCATAACATATAGCTTAGTTTCTGAATTATATATTGGTGTAATAAGTAATTTCGCCACCAAAAATGCTGCTAATGCGACACATATAGCTGACAATATGATTATCCATATTCTTCCTAACAGTGCCATCATTATCTCGCGTAAATCAATCTCTACTTCATCATTACGTTCTTGTTTCATCAATTCCATCCTCCGTGTATTCTTTATATATCCTGATTTTCTATGATTTTTTGTGGATTATTTATAAGTAGTCGCATTACTGCTTCTTCACCTGCATATCTTTTTACTTTTTTAATGCACGCTTCAAGTCTTGGAGCTCTATGACCAGCACTATGCGCATCTGTTGCCAAAAAATGTATCACATTCTCTTTTATGGCAAGCTTACAAAATTTCTTAATTTCTTTTCCATAATCGCCAACTATTGAAGATGCATTCATCTGAATATATGCTCCCATATGTATAAGTTCTCTAACTTTTTCAATATCGCTGTTAATGCACGCATACCTCTCAACATGAGCAATAATAGGTAAATAGCCATTATTAAGGAACTCCAAAACAGCATTCTTAATATAGTTGTATTCAGCTGATGGTAAGAACTCTGCAAGTACATATCTGCTGTCATTCATCGTAGATATATTTCCATTCAGGATATCATCTGTAATATCATATTGATAAAATACCTCATTGCCTTGATAGATATTTATATCATACCCATCTTTTTTTATCTTTTTCTTAAATTCATCAATTCTTGTACTCATATCCTTCTTAGATATCGTACTCTTCCCATAATGAAAATGGGGTGTTACTATAATTGTTTTTATTCCATTGTCTCTGGCTATATCAAGCATTTCTTTTGATATAGAATAATCCTTAGCTCCATCATCCACTTGTGGGATAATATGACAATGAATATCTATATATTCACTCATCTTGTACCTTTCAAATGTATTTATATAGTTTTATAACATAGTCACGAATAATTATAACATATATCGGCTCAAACACAACCTTTATTTCAGCATTAACAGCGAATTTGCGACACCTCTTTTTCCATTAAGCCCTCTATGCGAAAATATAAAGTCTTTATTACAGCATGTACATATGTCGGGAAGATATATATTTTCTTCCTTAGCACCTGCTTCTATCAATACTTCCTTGTTTGCTTTCCAGAGGTTAAGTTGAAATTTTCCGTTTGACTTATCAATATATATTTCTCTGCTGAATCCATTTTTAACAAATTCTTCTATAACATCTAAACTCACTTCATAGCAGTCTACGCAGATAGATGGTCCAATACAGCAGATAATATCCTCGGGTTTACAGCTATAGTTAGCCCTCATAGCCTCTATTGTTAACCTGCCTATCTTATTAACAGTACCACGCCAGCCCGAATGAGCCAGTCCTATTACTCTTTTTACAGGATCAAGGAAATACAGTGGTACACAATCTGCATATGCTGTTGCAAGTATAACCTCTGGTTCGTTCGTAATAAGTCCATCTATATCATGATAGTCTCTTTTTTTCAGAATACCTTTACCACAGTCGGCTTTTCCCACAATTCTAATATTGGTTGTGTGTGTCTGGTCTGAAGTAACAACATTGGTATAATCCAGACCTACTGCATTGCAAAAGATTCTATAGTTTTCATTTATTATATTCTGTGCCTTATTCTCATTCTCTTCATAACAATCTTCCCTCGTCACTGCAAAATTCATTGATTTTGCATATCCACTGCTAATTCCTCCAACTCTTGTTGAAAATGCATTTATTACTAATCCTGTTTTTTCTAATATATCATAACTTATATATGGTACTTCTCCATCTATAATAGTTGTCGTTTTTATCATACCCGGCTTTTTATATATTTTAACTTTACCTGGCTTTATTTCATTAGTTTCCAACTTAAATTCCTCCAAATCCATTTTCAATAATTCTTATCCCTTCATCATCCAAAGCTATAACATCAAATCTGCATGGTGTTTCATATGATATATTGTGTTCTAAAAGATAATATTGTGCAGTCTTTAATATTCTTTTCTGTTTTCTAATATCTACCGCCTCTTCCGGATATCCAGAAATATGTGATTTCCTATACTTAACTTCTACAAACACAAGATATTTTCCATCTTTAGCTATAATATCTATTTCACCAGTTTTATTTCTGTAGTTCATTTCAATAATCTCATAACCACTTTCTCGCAGCTTATCCGCCGCGATAAGCTCATTTTGTCCACCGATTTCTCTATTATTCTTCTTATTCATATTAAAGCATACCCTCCATTACCTATTGATTTTTAATTAAAGCAGTTTTGCCTTTATTTTGTCCATTCTATCAACAAATACCAATATTTCAGCTACTACTTCATATAATTCTGGTGGAATTGCATCGCCTATTTCAAGTTTAGATAATGTCTTTGCCAATGGCGCATCTTCATATACAGGTACATCCGAATCTTTAGCAACATTTACAATTTTATCAGCTAATATTCCCTGTCCAGATGCTACAACAGTAGGTGCATCATCTCCCTTATTATACTGTAGGGCAACTGCCATCTTTTTCTTTTCAGCCATAAATAGCTCCTTTACTATGCTCTTACATCAAAAGAATATCTTTTTACTTTGGTTTTTTCATCTATCTCAAATATTTTTTCAAAAATAGTTTTAGATGGTTCTTTTTTATTTAGTTCTTCTACCGAATATTCAACAATAAATCCTTTATCTTCTAAATGTTTCTGTAATTCCGAAAAATGTTTTTCTACTATATCCATAGCTTCATCATTATCAAGTACGAACTTAGTATTTACATGTTGTCCTTTTAAACTAATATGTACATCTGTTGCACCCAGATTGTCCATGTCTAGATGAAGAAAAGCTGTAATAGCCTGACCTTCCACTGTTTTTCCTTTCATTTTATTAAGTACATACAGTTCGCTGTTGGTTTCCTTTGAAGCAAATTTAATTGGAATCTGTGTATAAGAAGCAAAGTTATTCATATCATTCATAAAATTCATATTGTTCTTCATATTTGATAAATCTGTTGACAGTTTAGATTCGGATTTGCCTAAAGTGTTGGATAATTCCATGAGTTGCTCTGTTTGATTCCTGATTCTTAAAAACAGCGATGAAATCTGTTCTTTTTTGTTTGGAGAAGCTAACAATTCTTCTGCATTTATTCTCCAATTATTAGTTATAAGTTTTCTTACTGTTTTATCAATCAATTCACTTACTGTTTTATCAATCAATTCACTTATTGATTGATTATCTGGGATTTTATTATTCTTAATCAATTCTAAAATACTATTTATATCATTTTTTATATTATTTTTGACATTATTGTTAAAATGGTCATCTGTTCTATTAGCTACATTTTCTTGAATACTATCACTATTAAATATGTTATATATTTTGGCTAACAAGTCAGTTACTGGCATTTTAGTGGGCAAAGATGCAATAGTCATCTCTTTTGTATTAATATCCAATTGATTTGTTTGATTAGAATCTGTCAAATTAGTACTTTCCCCATTAATATTTACCAGAACTTTACTCGTCTGATTCATGGATATCTGTTCGACATCTGCCTTAATTCTATCAATCACAACGCTTGTCAAGTCCTGTGATATGTCATTTATAATACTTGAAATATTACTATTATATTCTTTATACGCATTAAACTGTTGTATATTTTCCTCTGTAACTGGCATATCAAATTTGTGCAGGGCCACTATGCTTTCTGAACCCGCATTCGGAAACTTATTAGATAATTTAACCATATCCAACAATATATCCTTATTTATTGCCTGCCCTTGTACCATAAGCTCCTCTACCATTTTAATGTTTGTAGCATTAACCTGAACATTAGCTGATTCCAAAGCCTTAATCATTGTTGACATATTTCCATTAGACATATCTGACTGAATAGGTTTTATCTCAATATGACCTTCTATATTATTTTTCACTAAAAATGTTACATCATCTCCTATATTAAAGCTAATATTATCCTGTAACTTTGCTTTTAAAATCTCACCATTTCCTAGAATTATCTTTATTTCATGGCCTACAATATCACTTATTCCCGCATCAAAAAGATCACCTGCCTGTAGACTTGTTATTCCAGATTTGTCACTGACAGATGTATTGGGTATGTTTGCTGCACCAGTTTCACCAACTTTTATATCGGAATTAGTGCTGATATTGGTACTATTATTTTCATATTCATTTATAGAATTGTTTTCTAATGATATCTGCATATCCGTCTCCATGTACTTACACAAAATTTTTAATGAAGCTATCCCTATGAATAGGAGACTTACCGATTTCTTTAATTGCCTGAATATGTTTTTCACTTCCATATCCCTTATTGGAGGCAAATCCATATTCAGGATAAATCTTGTCATATTCTTCCATCATTCTGTCTCTTGTAACTTTTGCAATTATACTAGCTGAAGCAATTGATATACTCTTTGCATCACCTTTTATTATTGGAATTTGCCTAATGTTAACTTTTGGAATTGTGACAGCATCATTCAATAATATATCGGGTGTTACACCTAAATTAGTAATAGCTATTCTCATTGCTTCATAAGTTGCATTTAGAATATTAATCTCATCAATAACTTTAGGACTTACAACTCCAATTCCAGTAGCTATAGCCTGTTCCATGATAATTTCATATAGCTCGTCTCTTTTAGCTGCTGTCAACTGTTTTGAATCATTAATATATAGAATATTACAATCTTTTGGTAGTATTACCGCACCTGCAACCACAGGTCCTGCAAGTGGTCCTCTTCCTACCTCGTCTATTCCACAAATATATTGGCACTCTGGATACTTTCTTTCAAATTCCTTCATTCTATCAGTACGTTCAACCTCATCAAGGTATTTTTGATACTTTTTAGCATACCTGTCAAGCATGGATAGCACTGATTTTCTTTTATCATCTCTAAACTCCTTAACTCTATCATTAAGTAAAGATATCTCTGTATTTTCTAATATAAGTTTTATTTCATTAATTGCAATATTCATAGGTTTGTAGCTCTCCTTTTTTTAATATTAACAGGATCTGTCAATAAACAGACCCTATATTACTAAACGGAAAAATTCTAAAAATAGCTTTTCCAGTTATATCTTCTTTTTTAATGCAGCCGATTACTCTGCTATCAGAACTTGCATTTCTATTATCACCCATTACAAAATACTCATCTTCATTGATGTATATAGGATTCTGTGCCATACCCGGCTCTAACTCTTTTCCATCATAATAATATCCATATTTATCCTCAAGCTCTTCACCATCTATGTATATTTTACCTCCTGATATCTGAATCGTCTCTCCCGGAAGTCCAATAATACGCTTAATATAATGAACATCACCTTTAACACTTTCATGATACGGAAATACAATAATATCATATCTCTTAGGATCATTAAACCTGTATGACAGCTTATCTACTATTAAATTATCGCCATCAGAAAGTGTAGTCTCCATAGATTTACCATCAACCACTGTCCTTTGTCCCACAAATGTAACAATCAGATAGCAGGCAGCAAAGGCAAGCAATATGTATATACCTAATTCAAGATATGAATTGAATAGGGTTTTCTTTTTCTTATTAACATTAAACTCATGTATTTTTTCAACTATTTTATTATCATTAGAAATATCACTATAAGTATCTTCTAATTTATCTTGCTTATATTCTTCTGAGTGCACCTTTCATACCTTCTTCCTAAATATAATAAATTCAGATATTATAACTACTGTTACTGATCTTTTAGCGAACCAAATCCATTAAACGGATATATTCTAAATATAGCCCGTCCAATAATATTATCTTCCTTTACTACTCCAACATCTACTGAACGGCTATCATCGCTATGGTCCCTATTATCTCCCATTACAAAGTATTCATCAGCTGCAAGAGTTACTGGTCCATAATTAGATATTCTATTTTGTGCTTCTTCATCATATATTCCATAATATTCATCTAACAATACATCATTAATATATATATTAAAATCCTTAATCTCAACCTTTTCACCAGGAAGCCCTATTATTCTCTTTACAAAATTAGTTGATTTATTGTATTGGTATGGAAATACAACTATCTCAAATCTTTTAGGCTCTCTAAAATCATAAGTAACTTTATCAACCATTAATACATCTCCATCCGCCAATGTATTAAGCATAGATGTACCAACCACTTTAGTAGGGGCAATAAGAAATCCATTAATCAAAAAAACAATCACAAAAATAGCCGCTACATACAGGCATACATATAATACTTGTTTTTTTCCTATATTCTTGTCTTCTTCCATCGAATTATCAGCCTTCCTTAGCTGGAAATTCAAGAGTAAACCTTCCCATTTTTCCAGTCCTAAAATCATCCATAATAATAGCAGCAGCCTTATTAAGGTCAAGTTCACCGCCTTTTAATTTGCACTGTCTAATATCTGCAATGCGTTCTAGCATAACAACAGGATCTATATCCTCAAGAATCCCGTATCTCTTACCTATATATCCTTGATAGTTCTTACTCACATATTTAATTAATTCCATGGAAAGTTCTACTGTGTTAAGGATTTCATCATTAATACTACCTACTAATGCCAGTCTAAGTCCAACCTTTTGATCCTCAAATCTTGGCCATAATATACCTGGTGTATCTAATAATTCCAGATTCTTATTAAGTCTAATCCATTGTTTTCCTTTTGTTACTCCTGGTTTATTACCTGTTTTTGTGCATGCTTTGCCTGCATATGAATTAATAAATGTGGACTTTCCAACATTAGGTATACCTACAACCATAGCTCTAATTGGTCGGTTAATAATGCCTCTGGCTCTATCTCTTTCTATTTTAGCCTTGCAAGCCTCTGCTATAACACTGTTAATGCTTTTAATTCCTTGTCCTGTTTTTGAGTTAATCTTAATAACATAATATCCCTTTGCTCTAAACCATGCTGCCCATCGCTCAGTAGCCTCTTCTTCAGCAAGGTCTACTTTATTAAGTAATATAAGTCTAGATTTGTTTTTTCCCAGTTCATCTATATCTGGATTCCTACTACTAAGTGGCAATCTAGCATCAACAAGTTCAATAACAACATCAATAAGCTTGATATCTTCTTCCATCATTCTCTTTGCTTTGGTCATATGACCAGGATACCATTGATAATTCATAAAAATCTCCATTCATAAATATTAGTTAATCTACATAGTTAAATTGTAGGTTTGCCTTACATGATTTGCTAATCTACAAAACCCAATTTGTTAAATGGTGCTGCTACAAACCATGCCTTGCCTTCTATATCTTTAATACTTATATTACCTACATATGAGAATCGACTATCTTCGCTCATCTCTCTATTATCACCTAATACAAAGTATTCATCTTCACCGACTAATATTGGTTCACCAGCGTAACCACTTTCAATATAATCTTCATATCCGTAATCTTCTTTTAGTTCTACATCATTAATATATATTTTATTATTCTTAATCTGAATAGTCTCACCTGGAAGTCCAATAATTCGTTTTACAAAGTATTCACTTCCTTCTGGCAACTCTTCTGAATCGAATACAACAACATCAAATCGTTTAGGCTCCACAAGCCTATAACTCAATCTATCAATAAGAACCGTCTCGGAGTTCTCAAGTGCTGGCATCATAGAGCTACCAACAATACTTGTCCGATCACCCATGTATATTACTAAAAATAATGCTATCATCGCAACTGCAACAACATCAACAATCCATTTGAGGACTGTATCTATCAATATATTCTTCTCAGGAACATAGTTGAAGTATCCCATATCTACCTACCTCTAATTTTATGTCACTTGTATTATATTATTTTCAAAAAAGCGCTTGTCGGTACAAGCACTTAGAAGAATGCTTCGCATTCTTCTTAAATGTTTCACGCCACTGCTTAATATACTATAAGGTAAAAAAGGGACTAGCACGCAAAAGTACTTGTCCCTTTATCAAAGTTAAATTATTTAACTAATTCTTTAACCTTAGCAGCCTTACCTACTCTATCTCTTAAGTAGTTAAGTCTAGCTCTTCTAACCTTACCTAATCTAACAACTTCGATTCTATCAATTGTAGGTGAATGTAATGGCCATGTTTTCTCAACGCCAATACCATTAGAATTCTTTCTTACTGTAAATGTCTCTCTTGAGCTTCCACCCTGTCTTTTAAGAACAGTACCCTCGAAAACCTGAATTCTTTCACGATTTCCTTCTTTAATCTTAGCATATACTTTAATTGTATCACCAACATTAAATTCTGTAATTGACTCTTTTAACTGAGCAGCTTCAATATTCTTAATAATCTCGTTCATCTGTATGAACCTCCTTTATATATTCGATGTTCTTAATACAATATGTAGCAGAGGACCATCAATTTTCACAACGTAATTAATAATAGCATATTACTTAAATATTTGCAAGTTTTTTCTTTTATTCAAAAATTTAATATCTTCTTCAGTAAGATTGGCGCTTTCAAGAAGATCTGGTCTCCTCTGTGCTGTTCTAATAAGAGATTGTTCTCTTCTCCACTTCTCGATGTTTTTATGATGACCTGATAGTAGAACATCTGGCACCTTTTTATCCATAAACACTTCTGGTCTTGTATACTGTGGATATTCTAATAGATTATCATTAAAACTTTCAAATTCAGCTGAAACATCATTGTTAAGAACACCTGGCACTAGTCTGGATATAGCATCAATCATTACCATTGTTGGTAACTCTCCACCAGTAAGCACATAATCTCCAATTGAAATATTATCAGTTACTATCATTTCTAGAACTCTTTCGTCAATTCCCTCATAATGACCACAAAGAAATATCAGGTCTTCTTCCTTAGAAAGTTCTTCAGCAATAGTTTGATTAAATACTTTTCCCTGAGGTGTAAGATAGATAAGTCTTGGTTTCTCGCTGCCTATCCTCTCTTTTAACACCTGATAGGTATCATATACTGGTTGTGCCTGCATAACCATACCTGCCCCACCACCATAAGGATAATCGTCAACGTGACCATGTTTCTCCTTGGTGTATTCTCTTATATCAATAGTTTCAAGGCTAATCAGTTCATTTTTTAATGCTCGTCCTGTAATACTTGTATTAAGTCCATTATTTATCATCTCTGGAAATAGTGTTAAAACATGATAATTCATCAATCCATTAATCCTTCCAATAAATGTACTGTCATCTCTCTTTTCTCCATATCAACATTAAGTATGCATTGCTTTATTGCCGGAATCAGAACTTCCTTGTCAGAATCCTTTAATTTAACTTCATACACATCATTAGCACCTGTAGTTAATACATCATAAAGTATTCCAAGTTCTTCTCCATCTTCTGTTAATACTTTAAGGTCAATCAAATCAGCTATATAATATTCTCCTTCATCAAGCGGTACCGCATTGGCTCTGGTAACATAAATATCATATCCTTTATATTTCTCAACATCATTAATATCATTAATTCCTTTAAACTTAAGAATAACCATATTTTTAAAAAACTTGCAATTTTCTATCTCTATATCTATATATTCATCATTATTTTTCTTTTTAGCATTATGAATAAGTGCCTTTTTTAGTTGTTTAAATCTATTAACGTCATCAGTTGTCGGAAATACTTTAACATCGCCTTTTAAGCCATGTGTTGATGTGATAACTCCAACTTTGAATAAATCTTCCATTCTAATCCTCATTTCATTTGTTGTTTACATTGCTATTAGATACAATTATGGAATAATTATATACTATTTACATTAAAAATAAAAGCTCTTTGTTAACCTATGTCGTTTGTTTCACGCTGCTGCGTAATTTCCTATTATATAAAAAAGCGCTTGTCGGCACAAGCGCTTGGAAGAATGCTTCGCATTCTTCTTAAATGTTTCACGCTGCTGCGTAATTTCCTATTATATAAAATAAGCTATGAATGAAATACATTCATAGCTTATAATCTAGTCTTGCAAAATATCTACAATAACTTTTTTGTCTTCCTTAGAAGCTGCAGCCTTAACAACCGAACGAATAGCTTTAGCTATTCTTCCCTGTTTGCCGATAACCTTCCCCATATCCTGAGGCGAAACTTTCAACTCAAGAACTAAAGACTTATCAGTTTCTTTTTCGTTGACCACTACTTCGTCCGGGAAATCTACTAATGCTTTCGCAATAATTTCTACTAATTCTTTCATAATAGACCTCCAGTCCCATAAAAAGCCATACCTTACAGACTATTTTTCAATTCCAGCCTGCTTAAGTAACTTAGCAACAGTTTCTGTAGGCTGTGCTCCGTTATCTAACCATTTCTTAGTTAACTCAGCATTTACCTGAAATGCGCTTGGTTCTCTAGTTGGATCATAAGTACCGATTTCTTCGATACATTTACCATCTCTTGGAGATCTTGAATCTGAAACTACTACTCTATAAAAAGGAGCTTTCTTCTGACCCATTCTTCTTAATCTAATCTTTACTGCCATTACATTTCACCTCCTTAGGTATTTTGTTCAATAATGTATGTTAAAATGGGAGTTTAAATCCACCCATTCTTCCACCTTTGCCTTTCATCATTCCAGGAAGTTGTTTCATCATCTTTCTAGACTGTTCAAACTGTTTTACAAGCCTGTTAACTTCGCTTATATCAACGCCTGCTCCTCTTGCAATTCTGTTCTTCCTTGAAGGATTAAGAATCGAAGGATTGCTTCTTTCATTAGGTGTCATAGAATATATCATTGCTTCTATTCTGCCAAGTGACTTCTCATCTGGCATCTGTGCACCTTTTAACTGATTGCCAAGTCCAGGAATCATGCCTAATATATCTGACAATCCACCCATCTTTTTAATCTGCCCCATGTATTCGAGATAATCATCAAATCCAAATTCAGCCTTTTTGAATTTTTTCTCCATCTCTCTAGCTTTATCAGCATCTACAGCTGCTTCCGCTTTCTCGATAAGAGTAAGAACATCTCCCATTCCTAGTATTCTGGAAGCCATTCTGTCTGGGTAAAACTGTTCAAGATCTGAAAGTTTCTCTCCCATACCAATATATAGAATAGGTTTTCCTGTCACTGCTCTAATAGAGAGTGCAGCACCACCTCTTGTATCACCATCAAGTTTTGTAAGAATAACACCGTCAATTCCGATTTTTTCATCAAATGTTCCAGCTACATTTACTGCATCCTGACCAGTCATCGCATCTACAACAAGGATAGTCTGAGTAATATCAACATTATCTCTTATCTCTACAAGTTCATTCATCATATCTTCATCTACTTGAAGACGACCTGCTGTATCAAGTATAACAACATTCTGATCATTCTTTGATGCATGCTCTACAGCTGCTTTGGCTATATTAACAGGTTTATGTCCATCTCCCATTGAAAAAACAGGAACACCTTGTTTTTCACCATTAACTTTTAACTGTTCTATAGCAGCTGGTCTATAAATATCGCAGGCTACAAGAAGAGGATTCTTACCCTTTTGTTTAATCTTACCGGCAATCTTTGCTGCCATCGTAGTCTTACCTGCTCCTTGAAGTCCCATCAGCATTATGACGGTAATCTCATTAGAAGGCTTTAGTTTAATCTCTGTGGTTTCAGAACCCATAAGATTAACCATTTCTTCATTTACTATTTTAATAACCATCTGTCCAGGTGTAAGGCTTGTCATAACATCTTGACCGATTGCTCTTTCCTGAACTGCGGCAATAAACTGTTTTACAACCTTGAAACTAACATCTGCTTCAAGTAATGCCATCTTAACTTCTTTGAGAGCCGCTTTAACATCAGCTTCCGTTAATCTGCCCTTGCTTCTAAGGTTCTTAAAAATATTCTGTAACTTGTCAGACAAACTTTCAAATGCCATAATGCGCCTCCTGTTCTATATTATAGTTCGTCAAGAATCTTCCTTGACACTCTATCTATCTCGTCAATTCTGCCAGCATCTCCATCTTCTTTATATTTCTGAATCTGTGTACTTATGCAGTCTACCATCTCTCTGGTATTAATAAACTTTTCAACAAGCTTAAGCTTTTCTTCATATCCCTCAAGAAGTTTATTACATCTCTTGATAAGATCACTTACACTTTGTCTGCTAACGCCCTGACTTGCAGCTACTTCACTAATCGAATAATCATCTGAAACAATATCTTCATATATATTTTTCTGATGCTCTGTCAATAGTTCACCGTAAAAATCAAATAACAAAGCCTGTTTTACTATCTTTTCCACGACTTGTCACCTCATGCGTCTGTTTAGTCTTGCTTAGTTCAATTATTATTGTTTAAGTTATATATTTAGCACCTATATTAAATCTTAAGTTTTTAAGCACTTGTTACATAATATACTATCACAAATATTTTGTCAAGTGTTTTTACTTGACAAAATATTTTTGATTTTCCATTAGACTTTCCCACTCATCATAGAGTACTAAAAGTTCTTCATTAGCTGCCTCCTGCTTTTTATGAATCTCCAAGAGCTTAGCCGTATCAGATGCAACTTCTGACTTGCACATCTCTTCATCGCAATTAGCAACTATTTGTTCTAATTCAGCGATTCTAGCCTCATTCTTAGATATTGCATTCTGCAATTTTCTAGCCTTTGCCTGTTCTTCTTTTTGTTGTTTCCAATCTACCTTAACTTCAGAGGTGTCCTCTTTTGTTAGATTTTCATCATCACTACTTTGTCCAAAATTAATGTCTAATAATATATCTCTTTTTTCAAGATAATAATCATAGTTACCTTCAAAGTTAATTATATTATGATGTGTTAATTCAACTATTCTGGTTGCCGTCTTGTTAATAAAATATCTATCATGGGACACATATAACACAGTTCCAGTATATTGATTCAATGCATTTTCAAGAATTTCTTTAGACATAATGTCTAAATGGTTAGTAGGTTCGTCGAGTATAAGGAAATTAGATTCAGAAAGCATTAGTTTTGCTAATGAAACTCTGCCCTTTTCGCCACCTGACAAATCTCCAATAAGCTTGAATACATCATCTCCAGTAAATAAGAAAGCAGCTAAAACATTTCTAATCTCTGTATTAGTAAGCGTAGGATATGCATCAGAAATCTCGTTAAATAGTGTTTTATTCATATCTAAAACATGATGTTCCTGATCATAGTATCCTATCTTAACCTTGGCCCCTAGCTTAATCTCACCTGAACTAGGTTTAATTAATCCATTTATAATCTTAAGAATAGTTGTCTTTCCCGTTCCATTATCTCCAATAATTGCAACTCGTTCTCCACGTTTCACCTCAAATGACACATTTTCAAATAATTCATGGCTATCAAACGCCTTACTAAGCTCTTTTACAATAAGAACATCATTACCGCTAACTATCTTAGGTTCAAGCTTTATATTCATACTAGACACATCCGTAATAGGTTTGTCCATAACTTCAATCTTATCCAGCATCTTTTCGCGGCTATCAGCCCGCCTTATCGACTTTTCTCTATTAAATGAACGTAATTTTGTGATTACTTCTTCCTGATGCTTAATCTCTTTTTGCTGGTTGTAATATGCCTTTATTTCTGCATCTCTAAGCATTGCTTTTTTCTCTGCATAAGCTGAATAATTACCTGTAAATGAAGTGACTTTGCCGTTGTCTATCTCGACTACTTTACTTACTACTCTATCTAAAAAATATCTGTCATGCGCAACTATGATAACGCTTCCCTGATAATTAGATAGAAATGTCTCTAACCAGCTAATCGAACTCATATCTAAATGGTTAGTAGGCTCATCGAGAAGAATAATATCTGGTTTAGACAATAATAATCTTCCAAGTGACACTCTGGTCTTCTGACCACCTGACAGATTTCCCACCTTTTTATCAAACTCATCTTCCATAAATCCCAGACCTTTTAAAACTCCTGTTATTTCACTCTTATAAGCATATCCATTCTCATATTCAAACTTATGATTAAGTCTTGTATATGTAGATAGCAACTCCTCAAGTTTCTCGCCTGTTGCTGTTTTCATCTCTAATTCAATATCTCGAATACGCTTTTCCATCTCGATTATATCTTTCTTGACTTCAAGCATTTCCTCATAAATCGTCATTTCACTATTATCATCCTGATACTGTGCCAGATATCCCAGTGTTTTATCTTTTGAGATTACTACTTCGCCATTATCAGAAGCCAGTTCTCCTATTATAATCTTAAGTAAAGTAGACTTTCCAGCTCCATTTATACCTACAATAGCTGCCTTCTCTTTATCTTCTATATGAAATGAACCAGAATCTATAATTGTATTACCATCAAATGTCTTCGTTATATTGCTACATGCTAAAATCATTGTTAATCCATCCTTTTATGTTAAATCTTTAGCTAGTTTAACACATTTACAAGAATCAATAAAGTATAAAGTTTAAGAAATAGCAAAAGCACCACTTAGTGATGCTTTGCTATTTCTTTCTATTTGAGTCCTTCCCATAATCCTAATGACTCAATATTCTTCATTGTACTCTTTATGTGTTGATTTGCCAATCTTTCAGCTTTTGCACTATCACTAGATTTCATTGCTTCAACAATTGCTCTATGCTCCATATTTGAATGTTTTACTCTTTCCTTAGAGGATAATGTCATCTTTCTCATTCGTTCAAGATAATGATGATAATCCGTTAAAGTATGTTTAAGCATTTTACTATTGGCGATGTTATAGATAATATCGTGAAATTTATTATCAAGTTCAATATTTTGTTCCGTATTGTCCTTGTCCTCATAGAACTCAGCCAGTTCAAGAATTTCCTCTAATTGGGCTATAGTCTTTTCATCAGCATTCTCTGTTGCCCATCTTGCACATAATCCTTCTAATAATGACCTTATCTCATAAATATCCTTAACGTCTTTAAGCGTTATTCCAATAACATATGCTCCTTTATTAGGAATAATCTTAACCAAGCCCTCAAGTTCAAGCTGTCTAAGCGCTTCTCTAACCGGTGTTCTGCTTACACCTAATTCAGCACCAATTGCCATCTCTTTAAGTTCTTCATTCTTCTCATATTTACCAGACAAAATATCTTCTCTAATCTTATTGAAAACCCTACCACGCAATGAATATTTATCATTAGCCTGGTTTTGTGAATCATAAGTATCCACAGTAAATCCCCCTTAATTCAATATGATGTCAAGTTCTTCACATGTCTTAGAGATAATGTCAATAAGCTCACTATCTGTAATAACTGTAACTCTTCCATCTTCGTATTGAGCGTCTACCCAGCTTTTTACTTCTGTGACAAGTTTGCTGCTCTTTTCAACCTGCTTTTCACCTTTTAGCTTATAATATGTGTTAATCCAATGTGCAATTCCTGCAAGACCTGATGTATTGCTTACTGCAACAAGTACTGGTCTGTTAAGAATTTTTTCTGTATCAAATATATTATATATCTCTTCATTTTTAAGTAATCCATCAGCATGGATTCCTGCTCTTGTTACATTAAAGTTTTGTCCTACAAATGGTGTTCTTGAAGGAACTTTATATCCTATTTCCTTATTATAATATTCTGCAAGTTCTGTAATAACTGTTGTGTCCATACCGTCAAGAGTACCTTTAAGCTGTGCATACTCAAATACCATAGCTTCAAGCGGTGTATTTCCTGTCCTCTCACCGATTCCAAATAATGAACAGTTAACTCCTGATGCTCCATAAATCCAAGCTGTTGTTGAGTTAGTAACTGCTTTATAGAAATCATTATGTCCATGCCATTCAAGCTGTTCTGATGGTACTCCAGCATTCACAAGAAGTCCATAGATAATTCCTTGAACAGATCTTGGAATTACTGCTCCAGAGAAGTTAACGCCATATCCCATAGTATCACATGCACGAATTTTAACTGGAATATTATATTCATCCTGAAGCTTCATAAGTTCAATACAAAATGGTATAACAAATCCGTAAATATCTGCACGAGTTATGTCTTCTAGATGGCATCTTGGGCTAACTCCTGTTTCAAGACATTCACGAACTACGCTTAAATAATGTTCCATACACTCTTTTCTAGTCATCTTCATCTTATAGAAGATATGGTAATCAGAACAACTTACAAGGATACCTGTCTCTTTTAATCCAATATCTTTAACAAGTTCAAAATCTTTCTTGCTTGCACGAATCCAACTTGTTACCTCTGGAAATTTGTATCCTCTTTCCATACATTTATAAACAGCATCTCTATCTTTTTTGCTATATAGGAAAAATTCGCTCTGTCTTATAATTCCTTTAGGACCACCTAACTTATGAAAATAGTCAAACATTGTTACTATCTGCTCTGTTGTATATGGAGCTCTAGACTGCTGTCCATCTCTAAATGTAGTATCTGTAATCCAGATATTCTCTGGCATATTATGTGGTACTATCCTATTGTTGAAAGCAATCTTAGGTACTTCGTCATATGGAAAAAGGTTACGAAATACATTAGGTTTATCTGTATCAACTAAATGATAGATATGTTCTTCTAATTCAAGAAGATTGGTATGCTTATCTAATACTACTGGTCTGTTATCCATAAATTTCTCGATTCTGTGCTTAGCTATCTGCTTTACAATACTTAGCACTTATATATTTTTATTAATATTTTTACCTATATAAAATATGGTTTTCTAATACGTGTATGATTGTATACAATTATACACGTATTGTCAACCTCTTTTTCTTGTAATTTATTTAATTTTGGCTTATACTATAAGAAATAACTACAGATTATACATATTTGAATCTGTACAATGATTCTAAGAAATGAGGAGATCATCATGGAAAATAAAAAAATAGTAGTTGCTCTCGGAAGAAATGCATTTGGTGCAACATTTCCAGAACAACATGAGAATGTAAAGATTGCTGCAAATGCAATTGCAGACTTAGTCGAAGCTGATTACGAGATTGTTATAACTCACAGTAATGGTCCTCAGGTTGGTATGCTTCAAACAGCCATGACCGAATACAGCCGTCTTGACAGCAAGCAAACCGTAGCCCCTATGTCAGTATGTGGTGCTATGAGTCAGGGATATATTGGATTTGATCTTCAAAATGCTGTAAGGACTGAACTTCTTAACCGAAGCATATACAAACCAGTTGTTACCCTTATTACACAAGTACGTGTAGACCCATTTGATCCAGCTTTCCATAAGCCAACTAAAGTTATTGGTCGTTATATGACTAAGGATGAAGCTGAACTTGAAGAGAAAAAAGGTAACTATGTAGTATATGAGGAATCTGAAGAAGGTAAGGGTTACAGAAGAATTATTGCAAGTCCTCAGCCAATTGACATTTATGAAATAGATTCAGTAAAAGCACTTCTTGATGCTGGTCAAATAGTTATTGCCGCAGGTGGTGGTGGAATTCCAGTTCTTCAGCAGTCAACTAATTTAAAAGGTGCAAGTGCTGTAATTGAAAAAGACTACACGGCTGCAAAGCTTGCAGATATGATAGATGCGTCTACTTTACTTGTTCTTTCTTCATCAGATCAGATGATTATTAACAAAGGTGAGTCTGACGAAAAGATTCTTGGTGCATTATCCACAGATGAGGCAGATGCTCTTATTACTTCAGGAATTTTTGATGAAGTTACTACACTTCCTAAGATTCAAGCTTCACTTAATTTTGTTAATGCAGGCAAAAATAGAAAAGCTATAATTTCAAGTCTTTCTAAAGCTAAAGAGGCTGTATTAGGTAAAGTCGGAACAGTTATTAGCAAATAATTAAAGGTTTT
>CAZNEZ010000007.1:34070-66149 GCA_964572475.1 uncultured Lachnospiraceae bacterium | reverse complement strand
ACGCTGCTGCGTAATTTCCTATTATATTAAAAAAGCGCTTGTCGGCACAAGCGCTCGGAAGAATGCTTCGCATTCTTCTTAAATGTTCTACGCTGCTGCGTAATTTCCTATTATATTAAAAAAGCGCTTGTCGGCACAAGCGCTTTTTAATGTTGCTACGTATTTTTCTATAATGAGCTTTATTATCTTTTATCAATAGTTGCAATATCTACCAATGTAAGATTATCCTTTGCGTCACTCTCTAAGCTTGTAAGTAAAGCATTAGCAGTATCAAGTGATGTCAGACAGTTAACTCCTGTTTCAATTGCAATTCTACGGATATGGAAACCATCTCTTGTCTTATCACGTCCTTGAGTAGGAGTATCAATAACAAGGTCAATCTTGTGTTCTAAGAGAAGGTCAATAACTGTAGGTGATTCCTGAGAAAGCTTATTAACTTTAATTGCGTTAACTCCATTTTCCTGAAGAACTTTAGCAGTACTTCTTGTAGCATAAACCTCATATCCAAGAGCTTCAAATCTTCTGCCCACTGATATAGCGTCTTTTTTATCTGCATCATTTACAGTAATAATCATCTTCTTATGCTTAGGAAGATTAACTCCTGCACCAAGAAATGCTTTGTATAGTGCTTCATTAAATGTTTTAGCGATTCCAAGGCACTCACCTGTAGACTTCATCTCAGGTCCTAAACATGTATCAGCACCACGTAATTTCTCAAATGAGAAAACCGGCATCTTAATGGCAATATAATCCGCATTTGGCTGTAAACCAGGCTCAAATCCAAGACCTTTTATAGTATTTCCAATGATAACTTTAGTAGCAAGTTTAACAATTGGTATACCCGTAACCTTGCTAATGTAAGGAACTGTACGGCTTGAACGTGGATTTACTTCTATTACATAAACTTCATCACCACAAACGATGAACTGAATATTTATAAGTCCTTTAACATGAAGTGACCTTGCAAGTCTCTTAGTATATTCAACAATTGTATCGCGTGACTTTTGTGAAATAGTCTGTGCAGGATATACCGAAATACTATCACCTGAATGAATTCCAGCTCTCTCAATATGTTCCATAATACCAGGAATAAGAATGTCCTGACCATCGCATACTGCATCAACTTCAAGCTCTTTTCCTACAAGATATTTATCTACAAGAATTGGGTGATCCTGTGCAATTCTATTTATAACATCCATGAATTCTACAATCTCTTCATCAGAGATAGCAATCTGCATACCCTGTCCACCTAATACATAAGATGGTCTTACAAGTACTGGATATCCAAGTTCATGTGCTGCTGCTATAGCTTCTTCTGCTGTAAAGACAGTTCTTCCCGCTGGTCTTGGAATCTTGCATTCTTCAAGAATAGCATCAAAAAGCTCTCTATCTTCTGCTGCATCTACATCTTCAGCCTTTGTTCCAAGAATAGGAACGCCCATCTTCATAAGTGCTTCTGTTAACTTAATAGCTGTTTGTCCACCAAACTGAACAACTGCTCCGTCAGGCTTTTCAATATCTACTATATTCTCAACATCCTCAGGAGTTAATGGTTCAAAATAGAGCTTATCAGCAATATCGAAGTCAGTACTTACAGTTTCAGGATTGTTATTAACGATAATTGTCTCATATCCTTCTTCTTTGAAAGCCCATGTACTGTGAACTGAACAATAATCAAATTCAATACCCTGTCCGATTCTAATTGGACCTGAGCCAAGTACAAGTACCTTTTTCTCAGGTTTTGTCTCTATAACTTCATTCTCACCATCAAAGCATGAGTAGTAGTATGGAGTTGAAGCAGCAAATTCAGCAGCACATGTATCAACCATCTTAAATGTTGCTACAATACCATTCTGTTTTCTAAGTTCCTTAATCTCTGTAACTGTCTTACCTGTCAATTTACTAATTACTGTATCAGGGAACTCAATTCTCTTTGCTTCCTTAAGAAGTTCTACTGTAAGTTCATTGTCCTTAAGTGCTTTTTCCATTTCCACAATAATAGAAAGTTTATCTATAAACCAATTGTCAAATTTAGTGATTTCATGAATATTTTCATATGTGAATCCTCTTCTTAAGGCTTCTGCTATAACAAATATTCTTCTATCATCAACTACTGCAAGCTGTGTCGTAAGTTCATCATCACTAAATCCTGTAAAGTCATAATCAAAGAGGCTTTCAACATGCTGTTCAAGAGAACGGATAGCTTTCATCAAAGCTCCCTCAAAGTTCTGACAGATACTCATAACTTCTCCTGTAGCCTTCATCTGAGTAGTAAGTGTTCTCTTTGCGTTAATGAATTTATCAAATGGAAGTCTAGGTATCTTAACTACACAGTAATCAAGTGCTGGTTCAAAACTAGCATATGTCTTACCTGTAATAGCATTCTTAATCTCATCAAGTGTGTATCCGACTGCAATCTTAGCTGCAACCTTAGCTATAGGATAACCTGTTGCTTTTGATGCAAGTGCAGAAGAACGGCTAACACGTGGATTAACTTCAATTACACAATATTCAAATGTAGTTGGATGTAAAGCATACTGAACATTACATCCTCCTGTAATTTTAAGTTCATTAATAATATTAAGTGCTGATGTTCTAAGCATCTGATACTCTTTATCACCTAAGGTCTGTGATGGAGCTACAACAATACTATCTCCTGTATGAACACCAACTGGATCAATATTTTCCATATTACATACTGTAATACAGTTTCCAGCACTGTCACGCATTACTTCATATTCTATTTCTTTCCAGCCTGCAATACATCTCTCAACAAGAACCTGACCAACACGACTAAGTCTAAGACCATTTTCAAGTATTTCTTCCATCTCTGGCTGTGTATGTGCAATACCACCACCACTTCCGCCTAAGGTGTAAGCTGGTCTTAATACAACTGGATATCCAATAGTCTTGGCAAATGCAACACCATCTTCAACATTTTCAACAACTAATGAAGGAGCACATGGTTCATTTATCTTCTCCATTGTATTCTTAAACTCAAGTCTGTCTTCGGCCTTTTTAATAGTCTCTGGTGTTGTACCTATAAGTCTGACATCATTCTTCTCTAAAAAGCCTTCTTCAGCGAGTTCCATAGCAAGATTAAGTGCTGCCTGTCCGCCAAGTGTAGGAAGAATACTATCTGGTTTCTCAGTTAATATAATTTTTTCAAGGACTTTAGTTGTAAGAGGTTCTATGTAAACCTTGTCAGCAATATCCTTGTCAGTCATAATTGTTGCAGGGTTAGAGTTTACTAATACTACCTCAAGTCCTTCTTCTTTAAGTGAACGACAAGCCTGTGTTCCTGCGTAATCGAACTCAGCTGCCTGTCCAATAACAATAGGGCCTGAACCAATAACTAAAACTTTTTTAATACTTAAATCTCTAGGCATTCTTTTTGACCTCCTTCATCATGTTTATGAATTCATCAAATAAAGCTCCTGAATCCTGTGGACCCGGACAAGCTTCCGGATGGAACTGTACTGTAAATATATTCTTGTTCTTATAACGTAATCCCTCTACGGTCTTATCATTTACATTGATAAATGCAACATCTGCTATGTTCTTATCTATTGTATTCTCATCTACAACATAACCATGATTCTGTGATGAGATATAAACTTTTCCACTTGCAAGGTCTTTTACAGGATGGTTAGCTCCTCTATGACCATATTTCATCTTGTGAGTATCTGCACCTGTAGCAAGTGCCATAAGCTGATGTCCAAGGCAAATTGCAAAAATAGGTACATTTGAATCATAAAGTTTTTTAATCTCGGCTATAATAGAAACGCATTCCTTTGGATCTCCAGGTCCATTTGATAACATAATACCGTCTGGATTAGATGCTAATATCTCTTCTGCTGCTGTTAATGCAGGATATGTTGTAACATCACAGCCTCTTTTATTAAGAGACTTCGCAATATTATTCTTAGCTCCTACATCAAGAAGTGCTACTTTAAAGCCTTCTCCTTCAAGTCTTGATTTCTCTTTGCATGAAACTTTTTCAACTACTTTAGTTGGTGTATATAATTTAAGCTTACTAATTACCTCATCCAGTTTGTAGTCCGCATTAGTGGTAATTATTCCATTCATTGTACCTTTTTCTCTTAATATCTTAGTAAGAGCTCGGGTATCTATACCGCTAATTCCTGGTATATCGTTTTCCTCAAGGAAATGTTGAATTGTATCTTCACTTCTGAAATTGCTTGGAAGTCTTGATAACTCTCTTACAATATATCCATCAGGCCATGGCTTTAATGACTCCATATCAGCATGACAAATTCCATAGTTACCTATTAAAGGATATGTCATAACAACTGCCTGTCCTGCGTAAGAAGGATCTGTTAACACCTCAAGATAACCAGTCATTGAAGTATTAAAGACTATCTCACTTATTATTTCCTTTGTTGAACCTATAGATGTTCCTTGGAAAACGTGACCATCTTCTAAAATTAGAAAAGCTTTCATAAGTTTCTCCTGTTCTGCCCTTAAGGCCTAGTAAATGTTTGCATTTCTCTCAAAAAAAGGTGCTGGCAGTCACATAAATATTGGCCAAGCACCCTTAATCTCAAATTGTAAAGATTATACCTCATAACAATAATTATTTCAACAAGTTTTTATAAAATTATGAGATAACGTTATAATGTCCATTGTCACCTTATTTTTCTAAAAAATGATTACTCTATACTTTTTACGACTCTTAGTACATAGTAAAAGGGATTGTAAATACAATCCCCTAAGTACTATAGCATACCGCTAATAAAATACATGAGCTCCAATAACAACTCCCTGCCTACTTCCATCATTAACTCTAAAGAAATGCCAGTTCCCAACTCTTAATCCGTCATACAACACTTCTCTTGCGGCATCCCAGCATGAATCTGGTACACCCTGTGCATAATATAATGCAAATCTTCCACTTCCAAAAGGACTAAACTGATAAGGTTGTGACAAAACTGCTGTTACGTTATTGGGAAATATAGGATTTGCCACCCTATTCATAACAACTGAACCAACCGCAAGTTTTCCTTCGTATGTCTGGTTACCAGCTTCACAATATATTATAGTAGCTAACTTTTTAAGGTCATCATCTTGAATCTCATAATCAATACTAACCGTATAATATTCTCCGGCAGTATAAGTTGTCTCTTCAGTTTTTATTCCATTATCTTTATTCTTTGATTCTTCTTCAGCTCTTGAGGCCTCTTCTGAAGCCCTTATTGCTGCTTCTAATCTTAGATTTTCAGCAGAATCACTTGCTGCTTCTGCCCTACTTTCATATTCTAACGCCAATGCTTCTGCTTGTTCAATTCCTTCATTAAATGAATTAATATCCGATGCAGCATTAGCTAAAAGACTATCTAGTTCCTTATATTTAACTGTCAGACTATCCTTAAGGGCTATTAACTCATTCTTCTCAACTTCAAGTTTAGCCTTTGCTTCAGATGCAGATGCTTTTGTATCCTTATATTTTTGCATCATATTTCTGTCATATTTCATCAGTTCTTTATAGTATTCTGTTCTATTCATTATTTCAGAAATATTATCAGAAGAGGTCAGCATATCAATGAAGCTAACATCTCCAAGTTCATACATGAATTTGATTCTAGCCTTTAAAGAATCATATTGCTCTTGAACTTTTTTATCCATATCAGCTGCCTTGGCTTCATTAGACGCAATCTCACTGTCCTTTTCAGATATACAGGTATTAATTGACTCCAACTGATTATTAATGTCTAAAATTTTAGAATTAAGATTCTCAATATAAGATTTGAGATTGTCTTTTTCCTGATTCATACCAGAAATACTCTCTTGTACACTTTCATATTCAGACTGGTTCTGACTTGCTTGGCTTTCAAGATTGCTAATACTATCTCCCTTTGTACTCATAGACAGCATAACAAATGTTGCCATACAAATCGTAGATATTCCTATTATATAGTGTTCTTTTCTCATGCCTACACCTTTGTTCCTTAGTGAAATGATAAAATAAATTCTATCACATTTTTAACTTCCTATAGTATAACAATAAGCAGTCAATTATTCAAGTATCCAATTCTTTCTACTTATATTCTCCGTACAGTACTTCACATATAATTAAAATTCTATATACATTTATCCTATAACATACTTTTAATTTAATTCTGCAATTCGGCTAACCCCTACATAGATTTGAGATATCTTATACCATGTTCTAAAATCTGTTATACCAGTCTGTGGAAGTCCAAATACCTTTTGGAACTGTTTTACCGCTTCTGCTGTCTTTTCTCCATATATTCCGTCCGCCTGAATCTTATTAATTGCACTATAATCATCAGATATTCTATTAAGCTGTTCCTGAAGCTGTTTAACCTTTTCTCCACTTGACCCGATTTCTAAGTTATATCCTGGCCATGAAGATGGGATACCAGATATCTGCTCAGCTGAATTGATGTACATGTTATCGCCATAATAGTACTGTATTATGTCAATATCAGAGTATCCCTTTTCGCCTAAATCCTTAGAACCCCACTGGCTCATCCAATTACTACATGTTACTCTTTTTCCATCACAGTACTGTGTGAGAATTGGTTGTTTTACGTTTGGTCTTGATAGATATCTATCAAATATGTCATCAACAACTAATGAAATACTTTCAAAGATATTTCTTCCACTCATCCATTTATGGTCAAATGCTGTAGATGAAGTGATTGTAAAATCGTATCCCTTATTCCGGTACCACTCAGTGTATACTCTGTTCAAAGTAAATAACATAATCGCCAGAATATTGGCTCTTAGTGTGTTTTCTGGCCATGTAGAATATATTTCACTTGAAGCTACATTTTTAACGTAATCCGCATATTTAACATAGTAGTTTTTAGCCGTTGAATCAGTTGGTGCGCCATCATGAACCACTACATATTCAGGTATTACAACACGACTGAGTACAATCTCTCCTGTCTCATTTACCGGTTTTATCTCTGCTTCTGCGATTTTTGGTGGATATTCGCCATACAAAGTATGCGCTGGAATAACTATATTATTTCCTGTTTGTGTTGAAATTTCAGGAACCAGCCTGACATTCTGAATAGCATTCTGGGTAGATAGTATTTCAATACCTGAAATATCCAATGGTTCATATCCCTCTGCAATAACATTTGCCGTATACTCTGAATATGGCTGCTCAATGTTATTAGCATCAAGACTAAGCTCAACAGGAGGTGCTGCAAGCTCCACATTCTCTATTTGACCTTGTGAATCCGTCTCTATTTTCATAAGCGTTTTTTCAGGTTCACCTGAATATGAAATACTAATCGAAGCATTTTTAACAGGTATGTTTTTTATGTTAGTAACATTAATCTGAAGTTTACCAATATCAATATTATTACTCACTCATAACCTCATAGTTCTCTTTTTCATATTATATTATGATAAACTCTTAAAAATGTTGCTTTTATAAATATCATTCTGTTATAATGCTATTATTAATTACAGATTGGAGTATTTGAATGGAAAAAATATATGAAGTAAAAGAAGATGCAGAAAGAGTTATCCTCTTTGCTGCATCTACAGATAGTGAAGAATCAACAAAAGAATCTCTTGAGGAGCTAAGTGATCTTGTAAAAACTGCAGGTGCCATCACTCTTGGTACTCTTATTCAGAATCGTGATACCTTAAGTCCTGGGACATACATTGGAAAAGGTAAGATTGATGAACTGCGTATTATGGTTGAGGAACTTGGTGCTACGGGTGTTGTTTGCGATGATGAACTCTCTCCAGCCCAGCTTAAGAATCTTGAAGATTTGCTTAATACAAAAGTAATGGATAGAACCCTTATTATTCTTGAGATATTTGCATCCAGAGCAAAAACAAGAGAAGGTAAGATTCAGGTAGAACTTGCACAATTAAAATATCGTAGTGCCAGACTTGTCGGACTAAGGAGTTCACTTTCAAGATTAGGTGGTGGAATAGGTACTAAAGGTCCAGGTGAGAAAAAGTTAGAAATGGACAGGCGTCTTATCAGCGATAGAATGTCCCAGCTTCGTCAGGAAGTAAAAGATATTGAATCTCACAGAGAGCTTGCCAGAAGCCAGCGTCAAAAGAATATGATTCCAGTTATAGCCATCGTCGGATATACCAATGCTGGCAAATCAACTCTTCTTAATACTTTAACAGATGCAGGTGTACTTGAAGAAGACAAGTTATTTGCAACTCTTGACCCTACCACCAGGAATTATAAACTTCCTAGCGGTCAGGAAGTCTTATTAACTGATACTGTTGGATTTATTAGAAAGCTTCCTCACCATTTGATTGACGCATTTAGAAGTACACTTGAAGAATCTAAATATGCTGATATTATTATTCATGTGGTTGATTCCTCTAACCCTCAGATGGATTCTCAGATGTCTATAGTTTATGAAACTCTGGAGAATCTAAAAGTAGAAGACAAAACTATAATTACCCTATTTAATAAGCAGGATAAACTTGAAGAGGTTCCTATACTTAGAGATTTTAAGGCTGATTATACAATTCCTGCATCTATTAAAACAAAAAAAGGACTTGATGAATTAGTTAATACTATAGAAAAGATTCTTCAGGATAAAAAAATCTATATTAAAACAACTTATTTATTCAATGAAGCTGGAAAGATTCAACTTATTCGCAAATATGGTCAACTTCTAAAAGAAGAATATCAAGAAGACGGAATCTATGTAGAAGCATATATCCCAATTGAAATTTACGATAAATGTGCTTCTGCTAATCAGTAAAATAACTTTACAATATGTAATCACGTACAAATGCATATAATTCGTTTAAAACACGATATAGTGTGGCTTTCCCCGTTTACCCACAATATATTGTGTTTTTTATTGACTATAATCTCCATATCTGATACAATCTGTAGTAAAGGCTTTTGGCTTGTATGGGTTTTTATTTTAAAATTTGAAAGGAGATTTTTTTATGTTTACAGTTATCAAAAGAGATGGTGAGAAGGCTGATTTTAACCTTATTAAAATTAAGGGGGCAATAGAAAAAGCATTTAATGCAACTAGTCAGCAGTATAGTGATGAGATTCTTGATTTACTTGTGCTACGTGTAACAGCACATTTTCAAAGCAAGATTCACGATGGATATATAAGTGTTGAAGATGTTCAGGACAGTGTTGAAACTGTTTTGGAACAAGCCGGCTATACTGAGGTTGCTAAGGCATATATTCTATACCGTAAGCAACGTGAAAAGGTTCGTAATATGAAGTCAACAATCCTTGACTATAAAGATATTGTTAATAGCTATGTTAAGCTTGAAGATTGGCGTGTTAAGGAGAACTCAACTGTAACTTATTCTGTTGGTGGTCTTATCCTTAGTAATTCTGGTGCAGTTACTGCTAATTACTGGCTTTCTGAAATATATGATGATGAGATTGCGAATGCTCATCGTAACGCTGATATTCACATTCATGATTTATCAATGCTTACTGGATATTGTGCTGGCTGGTCACTAAAACAGCTTATTCAAGAAGGACTTGGTGGAATTCCTGGCAAAATAACTTCTTCACCTGCCAGACATTTATCAACACTTTGCAACCAGATGGTTAATTTTTTAGGAATCATGCAAAATGAATGGGCTGGTGCACAGGCATTTTCATCATTTGATACATATTTAGCACCATTTGTCAAAGTTGACAATCTTTCTTACCGAGAAGTAAAACAATGTGTTCAATCCTTTATTTATGGTGTTAATACTCCTAGCAGATGGGGTACTCAGGCACCTTTTTCCAATATCACACTTGATTGGACTGTTCCTGATGACCTGGCAGAGCTAAACGCGATTATTGGCGGAACTGAAGTTGACATAAAATACAAAGACTGTAAAAACGAGATGGATATGATTAATAAAGCATTTATTGAGACAATGCTTGAGGGCGATGCCAATGGACGTGGATTCCAATATCCTATTCCTACATATTCTATTACATCTGATTTTGATTGGTCAGATACAGAGAATAACAGACTTTTGTTTGAGATGACAGCCAAATATGGTACTCCTTACTTTTCTAATTATATTAATAGTGATATGAAACCTAGTGATGTTAGAAGTATGTGCTGCCGATTAAGACTAGACCTTCGTGAGCTTCGTAAAAAAACTGGAGGTTTCTTTGGTTCTGGTGAAAGTACAGGTTCTGTCGGTGTTGTTACTATTAATATGCCTCGTATTGCTTATCAGGCTGAAAATGAGGCTGATTTCTATTCAAGACTAGATAAGGTTATGGATATCGCTGCCAGGTCACTTAAGATTAAGAGAGGCGTAATCAGCAAGCTCCTTAAAGAAGGTTTGTATCCATACACTTCACACTATCTTGGCTCATTTGACAATCATTTTTCAACAATTGGATTAATAGGTATGAATGAAGTCGGTCTAAATGCTAATTGGATTGGTAAAGATATGACAGATAAAAAGACTCAGTCTTTCTCTATAGATGTACTTAATCATATGCGCGAAAGACTTGCAGATTATCAGGAGCGTTTTGGTGACCTTTACAATCTTGAAGCCACACCTGCTGAATCTACAAGCTATAGACTTGCTAAACATGATAAAGAAAAGTGGTCAGATATCAAAACTGCAGGTGATGATGATGGAACCCCTTACTATACTAACAGCTCACATTTACCAGTTGGTTACACTTCTGATATGTTTGAAGCTCTTGATATTCAAGATCAATTACAGACTTTATACACTTCTGGAACTGTATTCCACGCTTTCTTAGGTGAAAAGCTTCCCGACTGGCAAGGTGCAGCAAAGCTTGTTAGAGCTATTGCAACTAACTACAAGCTCCCTTATTATACTATTTCACCAACTTATTCTATCTGTAAAACTCATGGTTATATTGCTGGTGAACATTTTACTTGTCCAGAATGTGGTGAAAAAGCAGAGGTATATAGCCGTATAACTGGTTATTATAGACCTGTTCAGAATTGGAATGAGGGAAAAACTCAAGAATATAAAAACAGACAGGTTTATGTTATAGATAGTAATAGTCTTGATATTAATAAGAAGCATAATAAATGTGAAGCTGCTGCAACTATTTCTCCTTCTACAGATAGTGATATATGCTTAGATAATAGTTCTACAGATGCAATAACATCTACTACTCTTTTGTTCACAACTAAGACTTGTCCTAACTGTAAGATTGCAAAAGAATTTTTAAAAGATATTGATTATACGGTGGTTGATGCAGAAGAAAACCTTGACCTTGTCAGTAAATATGGTATAATGCAGGCACCTACTCTTATTGTATTAGATGATAATAAAGTTGAAAAATATGCTAATGCATCTAATATTAAGAAATATGTAGAACAAATACTAGTATAAGGAGATTACAACGATGAGTCTTGCAGACAATCTATTTATTAATATGTGCAATGACATTTTAGCAAATGGCGTAAGCACAGAGGGAGAGAAAGTCCGTCCAAAGTGGGAGGATGGCTCTTATGCTTATACTATCAAAAGATTTGGTGTAATTAGCCGTTATGATTTATCCAAAGAATTTCCAGCCATTACTCTTCGCCGCACAGCATTTAAGAGCTGCATAGATGAGATTCTATGGATATGGCAGAAGAAATCTAACAATATCAATGATTTGAAGAGTCATATATGGGATAGTTGGGCTGATTCTAATGGATCAATTGGTAAAGCATACGGATATCAATTAGGTGTTAAGCATCAATATAGAGAGGGTAATATGGATCAGGTTGACCGTGTCCTCTTTGACCTTAAGAATAACCCTTATAGCAGACGAATTATGACTAATATCTATGTTCATCAGGACCTTCATGAGATGAATTTATATCCTTGTGCTTATAGCATGACTTTTAATGTAATTGGAGACAAGCTTAATGCAATTCTAAACCAGCGTTCACAGGATATTCTTGCAGCCAACAATTGGAATGTAATGCAATATGCAGTCCTTTTACATATGTTTGCTCAGGTTTCAGGCCTTAAAGCTGGAGAACTTGTTCATGTTATAGCTGATGCTCACATTTATGATAGACACATCCCTCTTATCAAAGAGTTAATTAGCAGACCAACTTTCAAAGCACCTGATTTCTGGATAAATCCTGAGATTACTGACTTCTATAAGTTTACTACAGATGACTTTAGATTAGATAATTATGAGACTGGTCCACAGATTAAGAACATTCCAGTAGCTGTATAATCTTTATAATCAGATATTTAATAACAACACAGAAATGAGGCTATTATGAATTTAATTGTTGCAGTAGATAAGAATTGGGGTATTGGACTTAACAACAAACTGTTAATAAGTATTCCCGAAGATATGAAGTTTTTCCGCGAAACAACCTCTGGTAAAACTGTTATTATGGGTAAAAATACTCTCAAGAGTTTTCCGAATTCACGCCCACTTAAGAATAGAGTTAATATAGTTGTTACTCACGACCAGTCTTTTAACGTAGAAGGTGCTACTATAGTTCATTCCATTGAAGATGCACTTAATGCTGTTAAAGATATTGATACGAATGATGTATATATTATAGGTGGTGCAAGTATTTACAAGCAGATGCTTCCATACTGTGATGTTGCCTATGTAACTTATATTGACTATGAATATGCTGCAGATACTAACATTCCTAATCTAGATAACGAAACTGGTTGGATTCTTTCTGAGGAAAGCGAAGAACAAACTTATTTTGATATTGAATACTATTTTAGAAAGTATGTTAAATCTAAGTAAAATTAAGTAAAATGTATTGACATCCCCCACTAATTTACCTATATTTAATTAGTAGGCTTAAAGATTAAAACATTATACACATGCCTATAATATCAATTAGGTATGTGTATATTTTTGCTTAAAAAGCATGTGGAGGAAATTTTATGTCAGTAACAGATTTAGGTATGATTTTCAAATTCGTAGGTGGCTTAGGCTTATTCCTATATGGTATGAATCTCTTAGCGGACGGTCTTCAGAAAACCGCTGGCAGCAAAACCAAAGGATTCTTAGCTGCAATGACTAAGAATAGATTTTTAGCTGTTATATTTGGTGCTTTGATTACAGCTATAATTCAGAGTTCTTCAGCAACTACCGTTATGATTGTAGGTTTTGTTAATGCAGGAATTCTTAACCTTACCCAAGCGGTAGGCGTTATTATGGGTGCTAATATTGGTACTACTATCACCAGTTGGATAGTTTCAATGAGTGAATGGAGCTCAGCACTTAAACCTGAATTCTTTGCTCCTTTAATTATAGGTATTGGCGCATTTGTAATGATGTTTTCAAAAAAAGACCACAGCAAAAAAGGCGCTGAGATAGCAATTGGTTTTGGTATCCTATTCATCGGTCTTTCCTTTATGTCTGGTTCAATCACCCCATATAAGGATTCACCTGTTTTTTCTAATATCTTTGCAACTTTGAGTAAGAATCCACTTCTAGGTGTTCTTGCTGGTCTTCTCGTAACAGCTATTATTCAAAGTTCTTCAGCTTCTGTTGGTATTCTCCAGACTCTTGCTTTAAATGGTGTTGTAAACTGGCAGTCAGCTGTTTTCATTACCCTTGGTCAGAATATCGGCACCTGTGTTACTGCTCTTATATCAAGTACTGGTGCAAACAAAACTGCAAAACGTGCTTCAATAATACATTTACTATTTAATACCATAGGTTCAATCATCTTTGGTATTGTAATGTTTATTGTTTTCAAAATAAACACTTCATTTGCTGCTTCGCCTATTAACAGTATTGATATTTCCATATTCCACTCCATATTTAATATAGCATGTACAATAATGCTGTTTCCATTTGCTAATCAGCTTGTTAAATTATCAGGTCTTATTATCAAAGATGGAAAAGATACCGAAGTTAATCCTATCGCAGAAATCAAGAATCACCTTGACCCTAGAATATTAAGTAATCCTTCATTTGCTATAGAGGCAGCTAAACAAGAAGTATTAAAGATGGGAAACCTTGCTCTTATTAATACCAAATCTGCATATGACGGACTGATTAATGGAGATGCCAAAACTATTACAAGTGTATTTGAAAATGAATCGATTATTAACAAATATGAGAAGCAATTAACAGAATATCTGGTTAAAATTGATACAGAATCTCTTACACCTAAGCAGCACTCACTTATTAAGAATCTTCTTTATACTGTAAGTGATATAGAACGAATTAGTGATCATTGCGAGAATATTGCTGAACTATCTCAGAATAAATTAGAAAGTAAGACTGTACTTTCTGCAGAAGGTGCTGCTGACCTTCAAATTATATATGAATGTGTGATTTTATCTATTGAAAATGCACTTGCAACTTGGGAAAAAGATGAAATAGAGTTAGCTACAGTAACAAGATTTTATGAAGATAAAGTTGATGAGCTTGAAGAAAAGCTACGTGAAAAACATATCAATCGACTTTCAGCAGGAATATGCAGTACATCAGCTGGTATTATATTCTTAGATGTAATAAGTAACTTTGAAAGAATCAGCGATCATGCAGTTAATATAGCCGAATATTTAATTCCATAATATTATATAAGAACCACAAAGTCATGTTTTCCATTCTCGTATGAAAAACATGACTTTTTCCCTTAACTACATACATACTTTTCTAGTCTTAATCAATAACTTTCTGGCTTCCTGCAAATATATATTTCATATTAAAGCTTATACTTAAAGTAATTATATAAAAAAACTTAATGCACCGTTATGAGCATTATTCCCTAAAATGCTACTGTTTGAGCGAAGCGAGTTTAGCATTTTAGGGAATGATTTTTGCAAATAACGATGCATTTAGATTTTTATATAATTACGATACGGATAAGCGTAATATGAAATATATAGTAGTAGGAAGTAGCAAGGTTGCTGAGTTAAGCAGCAAAGTTGCTGGGTTAAACAGCAAAGTTGCTGAGTTAAGCAGCAAAGTTGCTGAGTTAAGCAGCAAAGTTGCTAGTCCTCCTTAAGATCCGTAATCTTCTTTTTCTTCTCCAGATACTTATTAAACATTCTTGTAATATACATACCCATTAGAGCTGAAATAATAAATAATACAATGTAATGTAATAGTCTGTAGAATTTTATAAGTTCCTTTATAAATCCCACTCCAGATAAATTCAAAACGATTGCAAAGATTATTACTATAACCATCGCTGCAACTGCTGATGAGATAGTATCAAGCTTGTTAATTGTATTTACCATCTTAGTATCCATACCAAGTGACTTAAGTATAATAAAATCGCCCTTTTTCAGTCTGATTAAAGAATATACAATAATACTTCCAATGAAGAATATTATAACAAATGCTACAGCACATATAACAATAGTAGTCATCTTTGTAGTTACTTCTTCAATGTTATATGATGTAGCTCCCATTCTATAAACGCTGGCAGCTTCATATCCAAGCTTTTCAAGAGATTTTAGCACATCATCTGTATAAGCGGTATCATCAATGTATATACTTGTCTGATACTCTTCTTCCAATGGGAAAATCTTATAGAATAACTCTTTACTAATCTCAATAACATTTGTTCCATGACCAGATTCAGTAGAAAGAAGTTCTAAATCTGCATATTCTGTCTTTCCATCCAAATTTTGATTACTATATACTATTCTTACGTTTTTCTTTATTTTAAGAGGAACAACCGAATTTGAAGGCATATTAAACGAATTGTCAAATGCAGTAGCCGATATGATTGCCTGACCTTCTTCTAAATCACTATTCATAACTAAAATAGGATTTTCAATAACTTTAGACCTTTTCCAGTTTTCATTTTTGCTTAGAGATTTCGTTGAAAGACCACGTCCAACAGACTGACCATCCTGATAATAGCAATATTTATTGGAATATTGTTTGGTATTAATACCTATTGTCTTAGATAAGTCTTCTGTGAAATATACCTGCTCAGTATTCTCCTTAAGTATTCCTACAACTTTCATATCGATCTCTACGTATTGAAGATCTGACCACATATTCTTGTTGCAGAAATAAAATGTAATTGTCTCACCTAATACACTATCGTTAGATGAATACATTACCACCTCATTATATGCACTAGGAAGTTCACCCTCTGAAAGATCATCTTTAGTAATACATGATGATGATTTCATAAACTTTGAAAAATCTGTAAACTCTACCCATGATGATGATGGAAGGTCAGTATGCGTATTTTCCTGCATTCTATGTTTCCATTCATAATCTTCTCCTTCTTTATAGAAGAAGTTAATATCACTAATTCCATCATATTTTTCAACCTCATTGACATATTTAATATTCGATATTTCAGTAAGATTATCTGCTGTAATAGCAGAACCATCTTCATGCCTTACAACAATTCTAGAAGTATCTCCATTAGCAAATGCAGCGTCGTTATAGTACTTAGAAGTTGCATCATTAATATTTTTACATACTTCACCGAAAAATACAAAATATGAAAATGAAATTGCTAAAAGGAGAATAAAAATCAAGGAATTTCTAAGCGGCTGAGCTTTTCTATTCATCTTAACAAACTTCCACGAAACCTTTAACCTATCCTTTTTTACTTCTTTCTTTTCCTTGCCAATATGTTTGCTGATTTTTTGACCAACAGAAGTATCAATAGGCTTAATAGGTGGATTCACCAAAGTATCCTCTGCTATCTCACCATCAAACAATCTAATCTTTCTAGTAACATAGGCTTCTGCCTGCTCATAATTATGAGTAACTACAATTACAAGTCTATCTGCAGACAGCTTATACAGTAATTCCATAATGTGCTTACCATTTTCCACATCCAGATTACCCGTTGGTTCATCTGCAACAATAATCTCTGTTTCTTTGGCAAGCGCTCTGGCAATAGACAACCTCTGTTTTTGACCACTCGACAGTTGAGATGCTCTATTATTCGCCTGTTCAGTAAGTCCAACCTTCTCAAGGTATTCCATTGCCTTATCTGTAACAGTTTCATCATGATCTTCTTTTAGTAATAAAATACTTTCTATATTCTCAAGAACAGTATAGCTGTCTATCAGGTTGTATCCCTGATAGATAAAACCTATATGATCTCTTTTAAATATGTTCCATTCTTCTTCTGAATAATATGAAGTAGGCTGACCATTGTAGTACATTTCACCATCTTCATAAGAATCCATTCCACTAATAACATTAAGTAATGTGGATTTACCGCTTCCACTTTCTCCGGTAATTGCTACAAATTCACCTTTGTTAAACTCCAGGTTAATCTTTCTAAGACCAAGTTCAACAGAAGATTCGCTATAATAATATTTCGATATATTTTTTAAAGTAATCATTATTTTTCCAACTTTCTTCTTAGTATCAGTCCTTAGATATCATATTTTGAAGCTAACTGAGCTGGTGGCAATCTAAGGATTTTTCTAATTGGAAGAATACCAAAGATAATATTAATAACGTATACAAATATTGTTGTTAAAATCACCGCATACCATGGGAATATCAATGTAATTCCAAGAGCATCAACACTTGATATGAATTTACATACTGCTGTTGTTACAATAATACCAATCAGTGAGGTATATGTTGTTAAAAGCGCTGTCTCAAATGCAAACAACATAGCTATGCTTCCCTTTGATATACCAAGTAATCTATATACTCCAAGCTCTGAAATACGCTTCACTGCATTGGTTTTCATCATAAAGTAGAGAATAATCATTGTACAAATAATAATTGTAAGTGTGATAATCATTCTTTCATCAACCTTTACCGTTCTCTGTTCTCTATATGTTGACATATTGGACTCATAGAGGTCATTTGCCTTTACATTAAGTAAAGATGTAATATTCGATGGCAAATTATTAACAAAATCAACTACTTCCTGCTTATTATCAGTGTAAACTAACATTCTCTTATACTTAATATCAAGAGAATCTACTAAAGAATCATAATCAGATTTATTAATGACCATAACCATTCCAAAATCATCTGGGAAATGTCCTACAACAGTATACTCAACATCGTAAGCCGATGTATAAGTTGTTACATACTTTTCAGGGTTAGCCTGCATTTCAAGATATTTCTCATATGTAATATCCTGAGTTGCCTCTATCTCTTTAAGGTCCGCAACTACATATTCATCAGTTTTGTAATCATATGTTGGATTTTCTTCTTTATTGTCATAGTTTTTCTGGAACTGACTATATTTACGATAATTCTTTTGGAAATATTTCTCTACCATTGAATCAAATGTAGAATCTGAAACAAGAATCTCGCCTTCCTTTAAAGTTATATCTTTATAGTCATCTGGATATGCTTTCTGTAAAACATCAAAAGATGTCATAGAATCACTCCATGTTGAAATACCAAGAATCTCAACCTTATTCATGTATATATCAGGCTGTTTAGTATCAGAAATACCTACAATTGTAAGAGCTGTATCCTTTTTAAGAAGATTAAGCTGCTTATTAAGGAAATGCTTAACACTTGTAATAGCATTAGCTACCTCACTATCTCCATTAATAAAATTCTCAAGAACCCACTTGTCAACTACAACTTCGTTAGGTTTCTCTGGCATTCTACCATAAATAAGATTACTAGAACTAATATGTTCGTCACTTACAATTGAATATCCTTTAAATTCACTAGAAAGATTCTCCATCTGCCAGAATCCTTTATAATCATATTCAAGGTAAACTGTAGGTACAATACCTATTTCAGCATCAATTCCACTACTACGGAACAACTTAATGAGTTCTGTTGTTACCTCATCATACTTATCATTAGTGATAACATCATTCTTATCAGCACTAATCTGAACATAATGAGTATCTGAATCCACTATCTCCTGCTCATTAATATTCATGGCAGTCATAATATCCTGAACTGTAAGAACCATCAAAACAGCCATAATAACTAGTGAAATCATAAGAAAAATCTTCTTTTTTCCCATCATCTTTATATTAGATTTAGCTATGTCTACGATATCAGCCATCTTAAGCTTTGGTGCTTTGGTGCATTTAAGCTCTTCAAGAGAATAATCATAATTATCAACCTCTTCAATCTCCATCTTAGGCTTCTTACTATCAACTACTTTTTTCTCGCTGTCATCAGTAAGAATCTCTACATGAGTATCTCCACATGGATATAGATAAACTTTACCATTCTCATATATTATCTTAAGTTCAACCTTAGGTATCTCATCATTACTATATGTAGCTATATCAACACTTTCATGTTCAAACTCTTTCTTTTCAAATTCCTGAAGATAGATATTATTATCATCAATAAACTGATATTCTGTTCCAATCTGCGTTGTCTGTCTTTTTTCCTTTTGGACTTTACCATCGCTAATCCATATAATTCTATCTGCAAAGAAATCTGCAAGTGACCTTTCATGTGTAACTACTACAACTAAGCACTCTTTTGAAACCTTTTTAAGAATACTCATAGTTTTCATAGTATTAGCTTCATCTAAGTTACCAGTAGGCTCATCTGCAAATATAACCTTAGGCGTCTTTGCAAGTGCACGTGCAATAGCTATTCTCTGCTGTTGTCCACCACTTAACTGTGAAACAAGACGTTTCTTATATCTGAACATATCAACGGCATTCAGAACATAATCAATTCTCTGTTCACACTCATCATCGGTTAATTCATATAAACTAAGAGCCAGTCTTATGTTGTATTCTACTGTTCTATCCTGCAATAAATAATAATTTTGAAAAATGTATCCAAACTTCTCGTTTCTTGTCTTCTCCTGATTCTTATCACCAAATTTATTGATGACAATATCATCAACCTCAATCGTTCCACTTACAAAATCGTCAAGTCCACTGATTGTGTTCATAAGAGTTGTCTTACCAGAACCACTCTCTCCCAATATACAGATAAGTCCTGTATCATCAAGAGTGATAGAGGTATCATTAATTACATGAAGTTCGCTGGACTTACCTTTATTATAATATTTATTAAGATTCGTTATTTTAATCATTATATTAGTCTTCCTTTTCTATTAGTCTCTGTATCCTTTAATCTTCCTTAAGAGAAGTTATCTTGATTCTCTTAAATAAGAATTTATTATAAAAATGAGCTGTAACAACTGCTATTCCAATTCCATAGATACAGATTACTGCATATGAACTAACCGAATAGTATTTAATAAGATTCCAAACCTCTGGAACCCATAGTCTTCCAATAACATTTGCAAAAATAATCACAACAATCTCAGATAAAGCAGTTAAGAATATCAGCTCCAGATAATTCATCTGTCCAACCATCTTCTGCTCCATTCCAAGAGATTTAAATATAATAAAATCAGATTTTTTAAGCTTCATAAGCAAATAGATAACGATTACATCAAGTCCAAATAATATAAGAAGTAACCCTGCTGAAATACCCATCTTGATACACTGTTCTAAAACCAAATCTGGATCAAATTCAGTAGTACTCATTCTAAATGCGCTAATAACTTCATATCCCTTGTCTTTGATATCTTCTATTACTTTATCGGTATTGCAGTAATCATCAATGTACACCGACATCTGATATGTATTATTATCTGAATATATTTTTTGATAAATATCATAAGAAACCTCAAGTACATTATTAGTAGAATTACTTCCTTTTTCTAATATTGTGGCATTAATTTTATTCGAGGTGCCTTTTTTAGTAATTGTACCTGTATCGCCAATTACAGATGTCTTAACACCAGACTTATCTGACAATTCTTCATTAGTATTGATTGATGAAAAGAAGTTGTTGGAAATTTTAACCATTCCTTCGGCTAAATCACCATTTGGCACAACAATACCAACAAAATTTCTGGAACTGACAAAGACATAATCCTCTTTTGAAGTATCCGTATATACTGTTGTATCAATCTTATTATAATCAAAAGTTATCTCTTCTTCATCTATTCTGCTTCCCATAAGCTTAGAGAATTCTTCTTCAAAATAAACCTGATTTTCATTCTTTTTCAATATTCCAACTACTGTCATATCTACTTCTGCAACGTTACTTATATTCCACATCTGATTATTCAGGAAATAGAACTGAATAACTGAATTAAGTACCGAATCATCATCAGAATATAACACAACCTCATTATATTTCTCTGGAAGTCTTCCTGCCGATAAATCAGATTCCTTTAATCCAGATTCAGATTTCATAAACTGAGTATTGTCTTTTACTTCTATAGATATGGAAGTCTTGTCTCCACTATAATTGGTCTGATAATTAATCTTATAATCTGTATCTTTCTTATAATAGTAATTAATCTCATTAGCACCATCATATAAATCAACATAATTAATATGACTAATACCTGCTATATTATCAATATCTGAGCTGTTAAGTGTATCTCCAGTTTCGCTTCTTACAATAAGTCTGGTCTTGTCCTGATTCAAAAATGCTCCGTTATCAGTAGCCTTCATTATATTAATATCAAGTGTGCTGAGAAACATTCCAAATATTAATACTGCTCCTAAGATTGATACTAATATAAATGATGTCATAAATGATGTACGCTTAGGCTGAGACTTAATATTCATCCTAACAAGCTTCCATGAACCATATAATCCTCTTGATTTAAATTCTGCCTCTTCAACAGTCGGAATCTCGATTTTATCTTCAGGAGTATTAACAGCAATATCCTCAACAACTTCTCCATCATACATTCTTACTTTTCTTGTAACATATGGTTCAGCCTGGTCATAATTATGAGTTACCATAATTACTAATCTATCTTTTGAAAGTTTACTAAGAAGCTCTATAACCTGACGTCCATTCTCAACATCCAGATTACCTGTAGGCTCATCTGCTATAATTATATCTGTATCTTTGGCAAGAGCCCTTGCAATTCCAAGTCTTTGCTTTTGTCCACTTGATAAATGAGCTGCTTTTTGTCTTGCCTGCTTCTTAAGACCAACCTCCTCAAGATAATGCATTGCCTTTTTCTTACGTTCTCTCTTTGTCATCTTGTTATCTGCGCTCTCGCAAATAAGTAAAACACTTTCAATATTCTCTAATGCAGTATAACTATCAATCAGATTATATGACTGATAAATTAGACTAATATGTTCTCTTCTGTAATTCTCCCAATCTTCATAATCATAATATGAAGTTTTCTTTCCATTGACAAACATCTCACCGTCTTCATAGGAATCCATACCACTAATTACATTAATAAGTGTAGTTTTACCACTACCACTTTCACCAGTTATAGCAATAAATTCACCTTTTTTAAACTCTAAATTAATACTTTTTAAGCCCAGAGTTGCTGAATCTTTACTATAATAGTACTTTGAAACACCTTGTAATTCAACCATTGTACTGTTTCAACCTTTCTATATAAGATATGTCAGATATCATAACTTAACAATTTGACACCACATGTTTCTAATTATAATATAATAATGCACAAAATACAACTATTATGTTCAAAATCATTTGTCTATTAATCACAAAAAAGAGTTGCTCATTAGCAACTCTTTTTGAAATTGTTTTTTAATTTTTTGTAAATATTTAACTCTATTACATGATTTTTTATTATATTTTTTACAAATTGTATATTTTTATCTAATCAGTGATTCAATTACATCATGAACTGTTTCTATTTTATCCGCTTTATATGCATTTGCTCCACAAAACAGTAATGCTTCATCAACATTACCCTTAGCCGCATTTACCAGAGCTTCTGTAATACAATAAGGAATATTCTTTCTATCACATGTAATTATACACTGATGGCAGTGATTAAGCTTAAACTTCTCTGTTTCTGTTTTCTTCATAAATGCATTGTTAATTGCTCTTCCTGGCATTCCTACGGGACTTTTTACTATTTTAATATCCTCTATAGTGGCATTAATATACGCCTGCTTATACTCATCTGCTGCATCACATTCCTGCGTTGTAACGAATCTGCTTGCAACCTGAACGCCGTCCATACCAAGATTTATATAATGTTCTACATCTTCATATGATACTATTCCTCCACCTGCTATAACTGGAATCTTAACATTATACTTTTCTTCATATTCGCTGATAACTTCCTTGATTCCTACAATTTCTTTATCAAACTGTTCTTCTGTAACAGATTCTAGCTGTTCAAGTGAAAATCCAAGATGTCCACCTGCCTTAGGCCCCTCAATTACAACCAAATCTGGAACTCTATTGAATTTTCTATCCCACATTTTCATTATGACTGTAGTAGCTTTTACAGAAGAAACGATAGGCGCAAGTTTTGTCTTAGCATTATCTACAAACTCTGGAAGTCTTGTCGGAAGACCTGCTCCAGATACTATCATATCAACACCTGCCTTAACAGCTGCTTTAACATATTCTTCATAGTTTTTTGTTGCAACCATAATATTCATTGCTATAATTCCGCCTCTGGCTTTTTCTCTTGCCTCGTCAATATATTTTTTAATGGCCCTAAGATTGGCTTCCAGAGGATGTTCATCATAATCTGGCTCCAAAAAACCTATCTGTGCAGCTGATATTGTGCCAATACCTCCTTCACAGGCTACAGCGCCTGCCAATCCTGAAAGGCTTATACCGACTCCCATTCCTCCCTGAACTATTGGAATTCTAGCAGTTAATTCTCCTATTTTTAAAGGTTTTAAATCCATCTTGTTCCTCATTTCTGCAGATTAGAATTCTCTGAATCTTTTATATCTGCTTTCAATAATTTCATCCGTATCCATGCTCATATAAACAGACAAAAATTCTTTAATATAACTCTTCATAAATCCAGCAATATCCATTTTATTCTGCTCACAGGCAGGCATTGGTTCTGGAATCACTCTTTCTATAACCTTAAGTTCTAATAATTCTTTTGCAGTAACTTTCATTACCTCTGCGGCTTCACTTGCTCTTTTGCTGTCTTTCCACAAAATACTTGCAAAACCTTCTGGTGAAAGAATAGAGTATACAGAATTTTCCATCATCCATACTTCATTGGCCACTGCAAGTGCGAGAGCTCCACCACTTCCTCCTTCCCCTATTACAATAGTCAAAATAGGAACTGAAAGTCCGGACATTTCATAGAGATTTCTAGCTATGGCCTCTCCCTGTCCTCTTTCCTCTGCCTCAATTCCACAAAAGGCACCTGGTGTATCAACAAAGCAGATAATAGGGCGGTTAAACTTTTCAGCTTGTTTCATTAATCTTAATGCTTTTCTGTATCCCTCCGGATATGGCATACCAAAGTTGCGTAATATATTATCCTTAGTATTCTTTCCCTTTTGCTGGCCTATAACAGTAACAGGCTTTCCAGATATAGTTGCTATACCACCAATAATTGCTCCATCATCTTTAAATGCACGGTCTCCATGCATTTCCATAAAGTCTTTAAATATAACATTTATATAGTCAAGAGCTGTAAGTCTTTCTGATGACCTTGAAAGCAATACCTTATCCCAATCTTTAATATCCTCATCTGATTTAAGTGGAATATCTTTTATTAACTTATTTTTCTTTAAATAATGCTCATACGTATTAATCTTATTCTCTTTTTTTGTATGAATCCTAACAATATCGCTTAAAGTATCCTTAAGTTCGCTTCTTCTTACAATACCATCAATCAAACCTTTCTCAAGTAAAAATTCTGACCTTTGAAAACCATCTGGAAGCTTTTGTCCTATAGTCTGTTCAATAACACGAGGTCCTGCAAATCCAATAAGCGCACCTGGTTCTGCAAGTATTATATCGCCAAGCATTGCAAAACTTGCTGTAACACCTCCAGTAGTAGGATCTGTGAGTACACTAACATATAGTAATCCAGCATTGCTATGTTTTTTAAGAGCTTGTGAAGTCTTAGCCATCTGCATTAGCGATACAATACCCTCCTGCATTCTGGCTCCTCCTGAACATGCAAAAATAATAACTGGTAATTTCATCTGTGTTGCTTTTTCAACCATTCTGGTAATCTTTTCACCCACAACTTCTCCCATGCTTCCCATAAGGAAACTAGAGTCGCATACTCCTATTGCAACGGGCTGGCCATGAATCATTCCCTCTCCTGTTATGACTGCCTCTTGTAAATGTGTCTTCTTCCTGAGAGTTTTTATCTTATCCTCATATCCAGGAAAATTAAGTGGATTGCTTGTAGAAAGTCCTTTATCCCATTCTTTAAAACTATCTTCATCTATTACCATATCAATTCTGTCATATGCAGCAATTCTAAAATTATATCCACATTTTGGGCATACATGATTGTTGTTTTCTACATCAACTGTATAAATTGTCTCATTGCAGTTGCCACATTTCATCCATAAGCCTTCTGGAACGGCTGGTGCCATTCCTGCTTGATTTACGCCTTGATTAGCAGCACTGACAATAGTTTTTCTATTGCTCATTCTACCTGTAACATCAGCTATAGCCTCTTCATTTCTATCTACAGAAATATATGCTGTTTTCTTAAACATTTCTTTTAACATCTCATCACATACCTTTCAGTTTGCTTTCAATTTGTCAGTATTAAAGATTATATTCATCCTGAATAAAATGCGTATTGGTTTCTCCACTTCTAAATACTTCATTACCTATAATATCAAATTGAAAATCTATGTTTGTGTCAACTCCCTCAATAACCAGTTCACCAAGAGCACACTGCATCTTATTAATGGCTGCTGCTCTATCCTTATCATGAACAATAAGTTTAAGAATCATAGAGTCATAATTAGATGGAATTGTATATCCCATATATATTGCACTATCAATTCTTATCCCTTTTCCCCCTGGAAAATGTATGTTTGTTATCTTACCTGGACATGGTCTGAAATTCTTTTCTGGATTCTCAGCATTGATTCTACATTCAATCGCATGTCCAGTAACCTTAATATTTTCTTGTTTAACAGACAATTCCAGACCTTCAGCTATTCTAATCTGCTCTTTAATAAGGTCAAGACCAGTAACAAACTCAGTAACCGGATGTTCAACTTGAATTCTTGTATTCATTTCCATGAAATAATAGCTTCCATCTTTATCTAAAAGGAACTCAATTGTTCCAGCATTCTCATATTTAACTGCTTTTGCCGCTCTTACGGCTGTAGCTCCCATCTCTTCTCTGAGTTTTTCACTAATAGCAATAGATGGGGATTCTTCTATAACCTTTTGGTGTTTTCTTTGAATTGAGCAGTCTCTCTCTCCCAGATGTACCACATTTCCGTGCTTATCTGCAATAATCTGAAACTCTATATGTCTTGGACTTACAATATATTTTTCAATGTACATAGTATTATCGCCAAATGCATTAACTGATTCTCTCTGTGCTGTGTTAAAATTGGCTTCAAATTCTTCAGAATTTTCTGCTATTCTCATACCCTTTCCTCCACCGCCAGAAGATGCCTTAATAATGACTGGATATCCCATTTCATCTGCTATCTCCTTGCCTTTTGGGGCATCATACACAGGTGACTTTGTACCCGGAACAACTGGAACTTTAGCTGCCATCATAGTGGTTCTGGCTTCTGATTTATTACCCATTTTATTAATAAGTTCAGCTGAGGGACCAATAAATGATATATTACATTTTTCACACATTTCTACAAACTTCGCATTCTCAGACAAAAATCCAAAACCTGGATGTATTGCATCTGCTCCTGTTGCTATGGTTGCACTTAATATTCTTTCCATATTAAGATAACTATCTGTAGAATTTGCTGGTCCGATACAGATAGCCTCATCAGCAAGCTGTGTATGCAGTGCTTCTTTATCAACTTCTGAATACACTGCCACAGTTTTAATGCCCATTTCTCTACATGCTCTAATAATCCTAACTGCGATTTCTCCTCGGTTAGCTATAAGAATCTTGTCAAACATAAGCCTGCTCCTCTAATTAGTGCCTACTGCAAATGTGAGTTCCGCTATTACCGCTATCTGTCCATCAACAGACGCAACTGCTTTGCCTACACCAATAGGTCCTTTTCTTTTAATGATTTCACATTCAAGTTTAAGCATATCTCCTGGAATAACCTTACGTTTAAACTTTGCTGAGTTAATTGAGCCAAAGTAGGCTGTCTTACCTTTATTCTCTTCAAGGCTCAAAATTGCAACTGCTCCAACCTGTGCAAGTGCTTCAATCATAAGTACTCCAGGCATAACTGGCTCCTCTGGAAAATGTCCTTTAAAAAATGACTCATCATATGTTATAGCCTTATATCCAATAGCTTTTTCTCCCGGTATAAGTTCTTCTATCTTATCCACTAATAAAAATGGATGTCTATGTGGTAATATTTCCTGTATCTCTTTAATTCCTAACATGATTATCTCCAATCTTTATACATTTAACTGACTATTCATAGAGTTTCCTATTTTATTACAAATAGTGGCTGACCATATTCTACTACTTCCTCATTGTTAACTAGGATTTCGACTACTACACCATCAAATTCACATTCTATGTCGTTCATAAGCTTCATTGCTTCAATGATTCCTAATGTCTGACCTTTTTTAACTGTATCTCCAATGCTTACAAAGGGTGCATCATCTGGACTTGCTGAATTGTAGAATGTACCAACAAGCGGACTTTTTACTACATTTCCATCAATTTCTGTACTCTTAGTCTGTTCTGATGATATTTCAATTGGTGAAATATTAGAATGTTTAACATAATCTACTGATTCAGATTGAATAATAACCTTCTTTTCAGCTCCGAGTTTTATTTTTACATCATCTTCCTCATATTCAAATGAAGTAAGATTTGATTCTGATACTGTATTAATTAACTTAATAATATTTTCAAATTCCATTTTATTCCTCATTTCCTTCAACTGAATTTTTTAATAAGAAGAGTTGCATTATGTCCACCAAATCCAAGTGAATTACTCATTGCATAATTAACTTCTGTATTTATTCCATTATCCTTTACATAATCAAGATCCAGTTCATCATCTGCGGTCTTATATCCAACAGTTGGGTGAATATAGCTGTCTGTTATTGTTTTAACACATGTAATGAACTCGACTGCTCCTGCAGCGCCAAGAAGGTGTCCAATCATTGACTTTGTTGAATTTATTTTTAGCTTATATGCATCATCTCCAAATGCAAGCTTAATGGCTCTTGTCTCAAATAAATCATTATGATGTGTGCTTGTTCCATGTGCATTAATATATTTAACATCGGCTGATGTGATTCCAGCTTCTTTCATTGCATTTGTCATAGCCCTTGCTGCTCCTGAACCATCTTCTGCTGGTGATGTAATATGGAAAGCATCACTTGTTGCGCCATATCCTACTAATTCAGCATATATCTTTGCTCCTCTGGCTCTTGCATGTTCAAGGTCTTCAAGTATTACAACTCCTGCCCCTTCTCCCATTACAAATCCATCTCTTTCTTTGTCAAATGGCCTGCTGGCAATCATTGGATCTGACTGTGTACTAAGTGCTGTAAGTGCTGCAAATCCTCCAATTCCTATAGGTGATATAGATGATTCTGTTCCACCAGCTACCATTACGTCAGCCTCACCTGTCTGAATACTTCTAAATGCTTCACCAATAGAGTGTGTACCTGTTGCACAAGCCGTTACAACATTTAAGGATTTTCCTTTTGCTCCAAGACTTATTGACACATTTCCGGCAGCCATATTTGTTATCATAAGTGGTACAAGTAACGGATTAATTCTTCCTGGTCCTTTTTCCATCAATCTTGTATGTTCTCTTTCCATTGCATCCAGACTTCCAATTCCTGAACCTATTGATACTCCTACAAGATATGGGTCTTCATTTTCCATATCAATACCTGAATCATGCATAGCCTCATTGGCAGCAGCAACCGCATATTGGCAAAATCTTTCCATTCTTTTGGCAGCCTTTATATCCATATGCTCTTTAGGTTCAAAATCGTCAATCTGTCCTGCAACTTTTGCCTTAAAATCAGTTACATCAAATCTTGTAATTGGTTTAATTCCAACTTTATTCTCTTTAATTCCATTCCAGAAATTATCTACACCGATTCCTATTGGAGTTACAGCTCCCATTCCTGTGATAACAACTCTTCTGCTCATATCTGTCAAACCTTTCTATTTTAATATTCTACAAATGTGTTTTTACATTGCCATTCCACCATTAATATTTATTACCTGTCCTGTAATATAGCTTGATGCGTCTGAAGCCAGGAATAACACTGCGTTTGAAATATCTGTTACCGTACCAAGTTTCTTCATAGGTATCTCTGAAAGTAGTTTTTCTTTAACTGGTTCTGAAAGTACCTGTGTCATTGCTGTATCAATGAATCCTGGTGCAACTGCATTAACGGTTACATTTCTTGATGCTAACTCTCTTGCAGCTGATTTTGTAATTCCAATAATTCCAGCCTTTGATGCACTATAGTTAACCTGACCGGCATTACCGATTACACCTACTATGCTCGAAATGCTAATAATTCTTCCGTATCTTTGTTTCATCATCTGTCTTGTTACTGCCTTAGTACAATTAAATGTTCCTTTTAGATTTACATTTATTACCGCATCAAAATCTGCCTCTGTCATCTTTAACATCAAATTATCTCTAGTGATTCCAGCATTATTAACCAGAATATCTATTCTTCCGTATCTTTCAACTACATCATTCATCATAGCCTCAACGTCTGTAAGATTGGCTACATTACATTCATATGCGTAGGCTTCTCCACCAGCTTTTCTAATTGTATCTACAACTTCATTCGCTCCATCAACAGGTCCGACATAGTTTATTACAAGCTTTGCACCTCCTTTTGCTAAATCCAGTGCTATTTCTTTTCCTATTCCCTGACCTGAACCTGTCACTATTGCTACTTTACCATTAAACATTAATTTTCTCCTTTCAACGCCTTAGATACTGTATCTATATCTTCATATTTTCCAATATTATATATTGCCACATCTTTGTTTATCTTCTTAACAAAGCCTGTAAGAGTTCTATTTGGTCCTATTTCCACAAATGTATCAATACCTGCTTTTATCATATTTTCAACGCTTTGCTGCCATCTGACTGAAGATGAAACCTGCTTTTCTAATAACTCTTTAATGTTGTCTGGTGATGTAATATATTCAGCAGTAACATTTGTTACATATGGAATATTAAATTCATGTAATTCTACATTTTCAAGAACTTCTCTAAGTTTTATTCCTGCCTGTGTAAGCATTTCTGAATGAAATGGTCCACTGACATTTAGCATTACACATCTCTTTGCGCCTGCTTCTTTTAACATTTCATTTGCTTTCTCAACACTTGTTTTTATTCCTGATATAACAATCTGTCCCGGACAATTATAATTAGCAACCTGTACACCTTCTATCTGGTTACATACTTTTGTGATACTATCTGTATCAAGCCCAAGAATTGCTGACATTGCTCCTATTCCTGCCGGAACAGCCTCCTGCATCAAAATTCCTCTTTGTCTTACTGTAACTACTGCATCTTCAAAGCTCATAACACCTGAAGCCACAAGCGCACAATATTCACCAAGACTTAGTCCGGCACATACATCTGGCTTTATTCCTTTTGTCTTAAGTTCTTCTAACATAGCCACTGATGTTGTCAGCAATGCTGCCTGTGTATATTCCGTTATATTTATATCATTATTTTCTTCAAAACAGATATGCTTCATATCTAGGGAAAGAAGCTCACTAGCTTTATCATATATGTTTTTGCTAATTTCTGAATTCTCATAGAAATCTTTACCCATTCCTACTACCTGCGCTCCCTGTCCTGGGAAAACAAATGCTATCTTCATAATGACTCCATTTCTACATTTATAAATTTATATTATATACTTTATATTCTTCGCTAACTTATGCTGCTCTTCTTTATAATTTCTTGTAAAATCAAATAGTTTGATATTCAAATTGTATTTTTATAGTTAAGGGATTGCTCTCGCAATCCCTAAGTATAATATTAAGCCTCTACGCCTTTACCTTTTAAGTAATTGATTACATCTTCTACTGTATTGATTGTAGCTAAGTCTTCTGATGGAATCTCTACACTATATTCATCTTCAAGTGCCATAACCAACTCAAATAAATCTAATGAGTCTGCACCAAGATCATCCTTAAAGCTTGTATTCAATTCAACCTTTTCAATATCGCAGCTTAACTGCTCAGCAACTATCTCTTTAATTTTTTCTAACATTGTAATCTCCTTTAATTGTTTGATATTTTAATTATTTGATATTCAAAGTATAATTATAAGTTTATGTTTTGTCAAGCATTTTTATTCTAATATAATTATTATTTATGTATTTAATACTTATATTGTATACAAAAAGCGTTCACCAGCGTGAACGCTTGGAAGAATGCTTGGCATTCTTCTTAAATGTTTCACGCTGCTGCGTATTTTACTATGATACAAAAAAAGCGTTCACCGGCGTGAACGCTTGGAAGAATTCTTGGCATTCTTCTTGAAATGTTCTATATTATTGCTTAATTTCCTATGATTTTAAAAAGGCTATAAACGCTTGAATTAATCAAGATTTATAGCCTTTTTATAAAACCTTTTAGTATCGTCTAATTAATGTATTAATACTTTAATAACCGCTTTAATTTGATTCCTTATATAAATTATGCATTTTCTTCCTTTTTGGAAAAAGTAATTACGAAGCATACAAGTCCTAAAACTGCGAATAATACTGTTACTGCTATAGGAGATGTATCACCTGTTTCTACAGAAGTCGCTACTGTAGTAGTTTCTGTTGTAGTTTCTGTAGGAGCATCTGCTGCTGCAAATACATATGTACTGAAATGGTCCGTTTCCATTGTAAACTTTCCATCTTTAACTGCGACAACACCAAGTGATGTGAATTCTTTAGTTGTGTCATCCATTCTAAATATCTCAATATATTTAGCACCCATCATTGTATTCGCTACAGGAAGAGTAATCTTCATTTTTCCATCAGGCTGTACTGTGGCACCTTCCTTTACCAATTTAAGGTCTACTGCCACAAATGCCTTGTTCTTTAACTGACTTGCTACAAAGTTTGTAATATTTGCAAATACCTCATTAGTTGAAAAAATAGCCGTAACCTTAAGATTTGAACCACTAGGATTACCTTCTAAAGCTGCTGCTGCCTGAATAGCTGCTGCTTCTTCTTCTGTAATTGCTCCATCAACTGTTGTTGGCTCTTCTGTTGGTGCCTCTGTTGGTGCCTCTGTTGGTGCTTCATATCCA
>CAZNEZ010000007.1:0-33970 GCA_964572475.1 uncultured Lachnospiraceae bacterium | reverse complement strand
TGTTGGCTCTTCTGTTGGTGCCTCTGTTGGTGCCTCTGTTGGTGCTTCATATCCAACCGAATATCCAATTTTTACATTATTAGCATCAACTGCAAATCTTAATCCACTGTTCTTAGCTGAATTAATCATTCCATTAACGAAATCTGCTACTGTACCGCCATTCTCTGCCAAGTCTGCTGCATATGTAAGCATTAATTCTCCACCAAGATAACATGCTACTGTTCCGTCAGGATTGTATGATACTGTAATTCTATCTGTTGTTCCTAAAAACAATTGATAAGGTTGTATACTTTCTGCCGTCATTTTATCAGTTGCTGCTGTGGATGCTACTGCCTGATTCGGAAAAATATTTGTCCTTGCATCCCATCCTCCGTTATGCCCAAATGTTAATAGCATCGTTCCTTGCTGATACAGCCAGTCTGCACTAACTACATTTGATGTCCAATCATTACCGGTACTTGTAGCAGTATTACTTGTAAAGTTAAATGATACTGCAAGACCAGTTGTGGAATTAACATCAACTGTATTAATTAATGTACCACTTATACCACCAGTTATACTTGCATACTGTGCTAATACCTCAAAATCATCTTGTGCTGCTCCCGATGCATCTGACCCTGCCAATGTAGTAAACACACTACCTAGAATCATACTAGCTACTAATGCAACTGCTAAAATCTTCTTTTTCATATAGTTCTTCCTCCTAAAATATGTATTTTATATGTATTATATTTTAATATATTGTTACATTAAAGTCAATGACTTTATTTTATAATATATATACCGAGAGTAATTTTATCTTTTGTATAAAAAAGTGCTTCACTCTACTGCGTAATTTTCTATAAAACAAAAGAACCACCATGCATGTACATGGTGGAAAGGAAGGAGAATAGTATGAAAGATTTGTCTTTCACACGCAGTGTTATGCGCAAAAGGTAGCGCTGAAATAATGTGAACCTAATGATTCACATATAAGAACCTAAGTTAGGCTATCTATGAGATTGCCTGCCGAATAATTATAACTATATGAACCAGTTTGATTATAAGTACTTGCTTTGCCTGCTTCATTAGATGCATTAAAATTCATCATAGAAGCTTTAGCTGATACGGAATATCCATATGAACCTTGTTCATTAAATAATGACTTTACTGTTCCCATATCCGCTTTTGCAAATGCTGCCTTATCTATTGATAATGAATAATCACTTCCAACTGTAATTCCTATCTCACTAAGAAGCTTTGAGTTCTTAGCTGTTGTATTAACCATATTCTTAACATTATTGGTTAATGAAGTTGCTGATATCTTATCCATTGAATCCAATGTTGTATTATAACTATCTACAAATGAACTAACTGCCTTATATATTGCCTCTGTATCATAGTCTGTTGTTGTATTACCTTCTGAATCTGTAGAAGAAACTTTGTTGAATACTGAATTCTTACCTTTTGTAAGAAGAGCATCTGCTGAGTCCTTTAAACTGTCTGTAGCACTTTTTACTGCGGTTAGATTCTTTGTTGAATCAGTCGCTGTAGAAGTAGAAGAGTTTGCAGATGAGCCAGTATCCCCTGTTTTATTATAATATGCTGTTAAAAGCTTCTTATAGCTTCCATTCTTAATATTTGCAAAGTCTGAAATATAACTAGCTGTAGAACTAGTAGAAGATGTATTCAGACTAGAAAATAAAGAACTTACAGAATCACTTGTTACTCCAAAATATGTTGACATAATAATCACTCCTTTGATATGTCTACTAATGAATCGTTCATTACTAAAATCGGCATCCATGCCTAAAATGTTAATATGTTGAATTGTGCTGCGTTTAATCGTTGATAACATTGTAACACTTGTTTCCATTAAAGTCAAATTATCCCAGCTACTTTACAAACTTTTATCTTATACTTTACGAAATATAATCAAATTTTTTCACTACGGTTTTGTAATAATTTATTCGCCAACAGAGAACATTGTATCTGATATCTTATATGACTGTGAAACTAATTTCTTTTCTTTGTCTGTAAGATCACCATATACTTCACCTGTTCTATATATTGCGTAACTTCTATTGGTCTTTAACAGATTTCTTCCCATTGCTGCATACTTATACCGGTCTTCATCTACTCCGAACAGATAACACATGGTAGGCATAACATCTATCTGACCTGCAATAATATCACTTTTAACACTAGTATCCATATCATCGCTATGAATAATAAGGTTTACTGTATAATTGCCATTATTATTAAACCAAGGATATTCATCATAAAACCTAGGAAGATCATATTCATAATATTTATGAATCCCACAATGATCACCAATTATAACTATAACCGTATTATCAAGCTTTCCTGCTGCTCTTAATTTATCTAAGAAGATTCCTAACTGTGTATCTACATATCTGACACTTTGTAAATAGCCACCTATATAACTATCGTCTAATTCATCAGATAATTTTAACTCTTTAAGGTCCTCTGGAAGTTCAAAAGGCATATGACTTGTATTACATACAATCCTTGAATAATAAGGTTCTTTCAAACTTTCTACATATGGCTCAGCCTGACTTAAAAAGTCAGCATCATTTAGGGTAAATCCAATCCTAAGTCCTGACATATCATAAGATTCAGAACCTACAAAATTATCAAGTCCACACATTTTACTAAGTGCCTTCTCATAATTCCAAAAGCTCCCTCTAACAGCCTGACTATACAGCGTTGAATATCCCTGTTCAGTTAAGAATCTTGTAAATGAAGTTAATTCAACATCTTCACAATTAAAAAATGTTGCTCCCTTAAGCTGTGGAAGTCTGGAAGTCTCATACATAAGGTCGGCATCAGAACTATTTCCTCCCTGAACCTGCTCAAATATATTTGTAAACTGAAATCCCTTTTGAGTTAGTTTATTAATATTAGGAGTTATTTCCTGACCATCGACACTCTGACCTATTACAAATGATTCTAACGATTCTATCTGTAAAAATAATACATTCTTACCTTCAAATATACCTTTATATTCATTATCCGGAATGTCCTCATTTTTCCAATTATAATATTCGCTGATTAATTCTTTATCATCTTCTGATAATGATGATGCAAACTTATATTTTATAAGTTCATATACATCTCTAACATGAAATCCCAAAGATGAGAAATATTTTGCCTGTTCAGCCGCATCATAATCTTCATAAATATCTGAATAGAGTTCTTCGTTAACATCAAGAACCTTTGCTTCAAGTGGAATCGCAGAGATAACCATTATAGAGCATGCCATACATGCTACAACTGTACCCCATCTATACTTTCTTTCAACCTTTACTTCTAATTCAGGCTTACTCTTACTTTTGAATCTAAATAGAAATACCGTATAAATAACAAAATCTAATAAAAACAATAAGTCATACCAGCTTAAAAGTGAATATACTTCTCCTCCAGATAAACCACTGAAATTCTTAAGAATAACAACATTTGCTACAGATGGCATAGTAAAAAACGAGCGTCCATATATAACATCAATATATATAATTATAGATATAATAATATCGCAGATAAGCATATATCTTGCGCGCTTTTTATTCTTCTTATGTATTAAACCTAAAGATAAAACCATAAGAGTTATAGCAAAATAATATATCCAGTAACGCCATGTTTCGCTAAAGGCAGTAATAAAATGAGGGCTATACATTGTGTCTCCGTTAAAATAACCCTGAAGTAATATATTTTTGCATACTATACCTACCATTGGTATTCCAATAAGACCTATCATGAATAACCAGTTAGGTATCTCTATTCTCTTATCAAGTATCTTTCTGTATAATTTTTTCATTCTAAAACTCCTATTCTGCCACATTGTATTCTAAAGAATATTCCTGACAAAAACTATAAATAACAATTAAATTCCATCTTCTCAGCAGACCATGTCAGCATATCATCAAGCGTTATATTATCAACAACCTTTGAGACTGCTTCATCAATCCTCTTCCATACTTCAAGTGTAACACAACTTTCCTGTCTTGGGCAATCATTATTTTCTCCTTCTAAGCATGATACTGTAGCTAAACTACCCTCGGTAAGTCTCAAAATCATTCCTACTGTATACTCCTCAGGTCTTTTCGCCAATCTATATCCACCACTTGCTCCTCTAACGCTCTTAACATATCCAGCCTTATTAAGAATAGATATAATCTGTTCAAGATATTTGTCTGATATTTGCTGTCTCTCTGCAATATCCTTTACTTTTACTAATTCGCCTGTATTGTGCTGAGCTAAATCCAGCATTAGTCTTAGAGCATATCTGCCTTTTGTTGAAACTATCATTATGATTTCCTTCCTAAAAATGTCTTGGGGTTATTTGTGAAAATATCTTGGAGTTGACAAATATCTATCTCCACTGTCAGGTAATATAACAACAATATTCTTACCCTTTACTTCCTGTCTATTAGATACCTGTACTGCTGCCGCAACTGCCGCACCTGAAGATATACCAACAAGTATTCCTTCTGTTCTTGCAATCTCCTGACCATATCTGTAAGCATCTTCATTACTTACACTAATTACCTCATCATAAATACTTGTATTAAGGACTTTTGGTACAAATCCAGCACCAATTCCCTGGATAAGGTGAGAACCTGCTTTTCCTCCAGATAAGACTTGTGAACCCTCAGGTTCTACTGCAATCACCTTTATTTTCTCATTCTTAGACTTTAAATATTCGCCAACTCCTGTAATAGTTCCACCTGTACCAACAGTTGCGATAAGATAGTCTATATTTCCATCCATATCCTCATAAATCTCTGGACCTGTTGTTTTAATATGAGCCTCTGCGTTTGCTCTGTTCTCGAACTGTCCAAGAACCATTGAGCCATCTATTTCTTTTGCAAGTTCGTCAGCTTTTTCTATGGCACCTGCCATTCCTTTAGAACCCTCAGTTAATACAATCTCTGCTCCATAAGATAATAAAACATTTCTTCTTTCTACAGACATAGTCTCCGGCATAGTTAATATTGCCTTATACCCTTTAGCTGCTGCAACTGCTGCAATACCTATTCCTGTATTTCCACTCGTAGGTTCTATAAGTGTAGCTCCCGGCTTAATCAGACCTTTTCGTTCAGCATCTTCTATCATTTCAAGACCTACTCTATCTTTAATACTTCCTGCACAATTTAAAAATTCCATCTTTCCTATAATAATATTATCTAAATTGTGAGCGTCTTCAATCTTGCATAATTCAAGAAGAGGCGTCTTTCCTATTAAATCCAATGCACTTTTTTTAATCTTCATTCTGTTCTCCAATCCTTTAAAATCCTATAATCATACTAATATGGTATGATTATAGGATTTTAAAGGAAATTTGTCAACTAGTGGCATATTGGTATAATGTTTAACCATATTATGTAATTCGTATTATTCCCAAAATGCTTACTAGCGCAAGAATCTGAAAGAATGCTAATCATTCTTCCAAACACTCACGCCAGTAAGCGTTATCTTAACTTCTTGAGAATACTTTTTTCTTATATATAAGTCCTGTAAACATTATCAATACCAAAGTTGTTACCGCTAGTATTGCAAGTGAAATAACTGCTTCAATAGCATTAACATTTCCTACTATAACATCTCCAGCCAATGAAAATGCTGACGTAAGCGGAAAATATCTAAAGATTACAGTTACAACTGGGACTTCCATAACTGGCGCAAGATATGAGCCTAAGAATCCAATAATAACTGGTATAGTAAATATTCCATTGGCATTTCCGAGGTCTTCTGTCTTACTAATGTTAGACGCTACAAATCCTGCCAATACACAGTAGAATGCAAATCCAAGAACAACCGCTAATATAGCAAGTACAATTGCCGAAGCTGAAAATGCAAATCTAGTAGATTTAACAAGATTTATTGTATCCAGCACCAAATTGCTGTATCCAGGATGTTGCGATTCTGCAATTTTATCTCCAATAATAAATCCAGCTATACCACAGCTAATCCATACAAACATCTGGATTAATGCTGATACAATAAGCGCTGATATCTTACCAAATATTACTGAATATGGTTTGACAGAAGTAAGCAGAGTTTCCATAAGCTTTGATGTCTTCTCTGATACAACCGAATTGGATATGCTCTGTCCATACAAAAGTACCATCATATATAAAAGCAGGCAGCATAACATAGGAGCAAATAATGTCATAATAGTTTCCCCTACACTCTTATCATCTGCAGTTGCTTTTTTCACTTCACTGTATATTCCACTATTTAGAAGTATAGTTGAATCCTCATTAAGGCTTAATGTTGTAAGCTTATAAGATTCAAAACTTGTGCAGATAGTATCTAAAAACTGACTGGCTTCATCTGAATCTATAACACCATCCTGACCTATATAAGATTCCAGACTATATGAACCATCTTCATTTTTCACTACATTTACAACAATAGCACGTTTGTCCTTATCTAACACTGAATTAGCATATTCTTTTATATTTACTGACTGTTCAGTATATTCAAATTCAGTGTCAGGAAATGCATTATCTCCATATCCTTTGTAAATAGATAAATCCAAATTTGAAAGTCCACTATCGTTAATTACATATGCATGCTCTATTGGAGTTTCTACATAATTATCCTTAGATGAATCAGAATCATCAGAAGATGATGCACCCATCAGAACATTCATGATTATGAAAAGCGCAAGAACAACAACTCCTATGCCTATAGTACCAAATAAATAGCCTTTTCCTTTAGCATTCTGTAGAAATGTAAAAGAAAATACATCACCACAGCCTGTAAATAATCCAGTCTTCTTAGTCATTATTCTTCACTCCCTTTCCATTTGAATTCTTATTCGTCTTAAATATGTTAATAATATCTTTTAACTTCAATGGTGTTCCTCTATACATAATCATGTGTTCATATACTTTTGAAACAAATAAAAGTAATAAAACTACACTTATTACATTAATCAAAAGTGCCAGCAATGCTATTCCCAGACTAATATGTCCAATTAACAGATATCCTGGTATTATAAATACTGAAGAAATCGGTAAAAGGTAAACAAGATAGTCTACGCTTCCCCAATCTCCACCTGAACTCTGTGATATTGTAAGAAACATAGCAAGATATGCACCAATAATCATAATAAAGCTATAAATTTTAACACCCTCTGCCATTTCTTCCATCTTACTGACTGCTGCACCTGCAACGCCCGCAATAAGTCCATAGAATATAAATCCTGTAATAAATATAAGAAGGGCGATTAAAATATTAAGTGGAACTATTCCTTTAAAGATTTCTGAATTAAATGTGTTGCTTATAAACTCTGGAATTACGATTCCATCACTTGAATTCATTACCGAATTAAGCACAATGGAAGCCACAAATCCTGCTATTGCTACTGCAAATTCAGTCAATATAACTAAGAGTGTACCTAATACTTTACCAACAATAATAGCCATTGGTTTAACTACAACTAGAAGATATTCAACCACTCTTGTAGACTTTTCTGTAACGATTGATGAAGCAACTGCACCACCTGAGAATGCCATAAGCATAATAGTAATCATTACTAGCGCATATGAGAATCCATATTCTGCACCATTTAAATCTGTATCATCTTCTGTTACAACATTTCCAGCATTATCAAGAATAGTTACATCCGTATTGACCTCTGCTGAATAAAGCTCAATCTTAGATTCATCTATATTCTGAGACTGTAAATAGGCCTTTAGGACATTAACTTCAAGATATTCACCAATGTCAGTCATATCACTTTTAGATACCTCTGTATTATCGCCATATATACCTGTTATAGCAATGCCAACCTTTGAATCGATATCCATATCAACAGTTGGTTTTGAATACGATATGTAAACTGCCGCCTCAGAGCTGTCAGCTTTAGCATCTTTTAAGTCAGATTTAATATCATCATAACTTCTTGTATCCTTTACAAATTCAACGTTTGCGTATTTTTCTTCGGATGCAAGAATATCCTTTAATTTATCAAATACCTCAATATTCTCTTCAGCTACATATACTTTTGTAAATGTAACCTGAGTTTCCTTATCGCTTCCATCGCCACTAATCAATGTAATGAAGGGAAGGGATAAAAGAGCGATTGTAAATAGTAATATCTCTATCACTTTCATTGATTTGCTCTTTACTGACTGAATATAGGTAAATTTAAAGACATCCTGCCATCCATTAATTTTACCTTTATTCATTGTTAGCGCCCACCTTTTCTACAAATATTTCGTGAAGTGAAGGTTCTCTTAATTCAAATCTGATAACAGGAACTTTTTCTTCTACCAATCTAGTAAGAAAAGCTGTTGCCTGCTCTTCACCTGTAACTTTTATCTGATAACCATCAGGTGTACTATTAATGATTTTAAGATTAAATGCCTCTATATATGGTGTAATATCTTTCTCGCATTTAACCATCATATTAACACGTCCATAGCCCTTCTTAATCTCATTAAGATCTCCTTGAAGAACCGCATTTCCTCTGTTGAGAATAGTAATATCCTTACAGAATTCTTCAATTGTTGGCATCTGATGACTTGACATTATAAGATATTTTTCTTTAGCAATCTCTTCCTTGATAATATCCTTAAATAAATCAGAATTAACAGGATCAAGTCCACTAAGAGGTTCATCTAAAACAATAAGCTCTGGATCAGATATAAGTGCTGCCATAAGCTGAATCTTTTGCTGATTACCTTTTGACAGCTGGTCTGCCATCTTAGGTTTTGCTACTTTCTTACCTTTAGCAGGCTTTTCCTGATAAAGATACTCTTCAACTTCAAGCTTCTCAGCCCAGTACTTAATCCTCTTCTTAGCTTCTTCTTTATTAACTTTTTTAAGCTTTGCAAAATAAAGCAGCTGATCCATTAAAGTATACTTTGGATAAAGTCCTCTTTCTTCTGCAAGGTATCCCACATTAACATTAAGTGGTTCTAACTTGGTACCATTCCAAAGTATCTCACCCTCATCATGAGTCAGCATACCCAATAATATTCTAATTGTTGTTGTTTTTCCTGCACCATTAGTTCCTAAAAGCGCATATACACCTGGCTCATCCATCTTAAAACTAAGATTGTTAACTACGGTTTTATCACCGTATTTCTTTACTAAATTCTTAACTTCTAAAGACATACCTAATTCCTCCTGTTATAATATTCAAACAATTATAGCATAAACTATTGTCAATAAAATAACAAGATTACAAATGTCATATTTTAGAATTTATTTTTAAAATCAAAGGATTCTCTAAGCCTTTATCAGACCCTTTGACTTCCAACCACCTGTAAAATACCTTATAACTCCTACTATCATTGCAAGCGCCCATGTTATTGGAGTTGCCCACCAAACACCTATATATCCAAATAATGCTGAGAAAATAAATGCTGTTGCAACTCTGAATATAACTTCTGAGAATCCCATTATCATAGTCATCGAAACATCTCCTGCACTTCTTAAAAGATTTTGATATACCTGAAGAATTCCTACCGTAACAAGAGCAAATGTCATTATTCTAAGATAACCAGCACCAATTTCAATAACTCTTGCTGCATTTTCACCATCATCAGTAAATAACCACATTAATTTATCTGCAAAAATATATATTAACGGAGATATAATGATACAGCATATTACAACCATAATTACCGAAGCATTATGTCCCTGTTCAATTCTTTTGTATTTGCCGGCTCCCATATTTTGACCTGTAAAGTTACCGGTTGCAGTTGCAATTGAAAATCCAACCTGCATAACAAGCTGTTCTATCTTAGCCGCACCAATATATCCGGCAACTACTATTGAACCATATGCGTTTATGGCTGCCTGCATAAGCATTACCGATACTGCTATAAATGAAGCTTGAATTCCAGCAGGTAATCCAACTGAAAGCATTGTTCTCAAAAGATATTTATCACATTTTATATCTTCTTTTTTAAGCTTTAAAATATCCATCTTCTTCATCGCCCATGCTATACAAAGAATGGCAGATATAAACTGTGAAAGAACTGTAGCCCATGCAGCTCCTGCCACGTCCATTTTTATTCCTACAATAAATGCAAAATCTAATCCTATATTCAGTACTGATGAAATAACAAGGAAAATAAGTGGTGTCACCGAATCACCAAGCGCTCTAAGAACTGATGACATCCAGTTATAAAGAACAGTTGCAAATGTTCCTATAAATATGATTCTAAGGTAAATTCCTGAATATTCAATAATATCTGATGGTGTACGAAGAATTCTAAGTAAAGGTGTTCCAAAAAGCACACCTAAGACCGTTACTACAACTGTAACTCCCAATACTGCAAATATTGAAGTAGCATAAGTTCTAGTAACTGCTTTTTTATCACCAGCTCCATAATATTGTCCAACTACAACCGCTATACCTCCAGTCAAGCCTATAACAAGTGAAAACATAAAGAATGTTATATTGCCTGTAAGTCCTACTGCTGCCATCTTCTCTGGTCCTAAATATCTTCCAACTATAATAGTATCTACCATACTATATACCTGTTGAAAAATATTACCTATAAGTATTGGTATTGCAAATTTAAGTATTGTCATAAACGGATTTCCAATCGTCATATCTCCAGTTTTCTTTTTAATCTCTATATTTGTATTCACTTTTATATACCTTTCAAATGTGCTTTACAGTTAATGTTTCCTGTGAGTAATTAGCTTAAGACACTGTATTGTATACTATCTTTCCTCAAAAATCAACTATAAATACTTGACAAATTTAATCTATAATAATATACTTTGAATATCAAATTATTTTAATATCGAATGAAAGGTCATGCACCCACAATGTATGAATATAGGATATAACAATGAAAATACTAGGAACAGGCAGTTGTTTACCGGCTACAAAAGTAACAAACGATGACCTCGCTAAAGTCGTTGATACTAATGACGAATGGATTGCTTCAAGAACTGGAATACACGAAAGATATATTTCCAAAGGAGAAAGCACTTCGTATCTGGCTTCTAAGGCATCTATGTCAGCTATTGAAATGTCTGGAATAAATGTTTTGGATATTGATATCATTATTTTTGCCACTATGTCAGGAGATACCTCCCTTCCTAATGGTGCATGTCAGGTTCAAAAAGAGATTGGCGCAACAAATGCCGTATGTTTTGATCTTAATGCCGCATGCTCAGGATTTATTTTTGCACTAAATACTGCATATGCATATCTCAACTCTGGCATATATAAAACAGCCCTTGTTATAGGCGCAGAGACTTTATCCCGTCTTATTAACTGGGAAGACCGCTCAACCTGTGTTCTCTTTGGAGATGGTGCAGGTGCTGTTATAGTAACTTCCGAACATTCTAATAACTATTACCAGATATCCGGTTCTGATGGTGCAAAGGGTGATGTCCTGACAGGTGGTGGAATGCCTCTTAATAATCTTTTTTCAAACGATGCTAAAATCAACTATATGGCGATGGATGGTCAGGAAGTATTTAAATTCGCAGTAACAAAAGTACCTGAATGCATAAAAAAAGTACTCGATATCGTCAACGTAGATGTTAACGAAATCAAGTACTTCATTTTGCACCAGGCAAATGTCAGAATAATAAATTCGGTTGCCAAAAGGCTTAAACTAGATGTAAGTAAATTCCCATGTAATCTTGAACATTATGGCAACACTTCAGCAGCAAGCATTCCCATACTACTTGACGAACTGAATAGAAATGGCCTGCTTAATGAAGGTGATAAACTTATCTTTTCTGGATTTGGCGGAGGTCTGACATGGGGAGCATCACTTTTAGAATTCTAGCCACTTGCATGTGTCCTTCATACCATTCTTTAATAAATATTCAAAATCTTCTTTAACCATTGGGAGCATATCTATAAGATTTGTTCCCCATATTTCTTCATGCTTAAGAATCGAAACTGGCTGCCTCTTCTTAAACACCTGTATATTCTCTATTGTATCAACAGCTTTACCCTTTTTATAGTAAAAGATTAATGCAGCAACTATAAATGACAGACCTTTAGGATATTGGTCATACATTTCCTTATATTCTAGAATAGATGAAATAATGCTATTCTTAAAGTCCGTTAATCCATTATCTAAGATGCCATATACACTTTGTGTAAAAAATGGATTTTCTAATCTTTCAAACATTAAATTCACATATTCTATATCTCTTTCATTTTCTCCTAAAACAGGGACTATTTCTTCAATAATACACTGATTAAGAATCTTCTTTATATGCTCATTCTGCATACCTTTCTCATATGACTGAATACCAAGTCCAAAAGAAATAAGTGCAAGAATCATCTCTGATGCTTTATAAATCCTATCTCTTCTATGTCTATAATAGGCAATGCTCTCTGTCCATACCACATTACATTCAGCTTGATTAAATGGAAGTTCGGCTTCAAGATTGCCTTCTACTGCCCACTCATAATAAAGTTCAGCAGTATTAATAAGCTTATCTTCAAAGCAGTAATATTCATTAATACTTTTTGCCTCATCTATGGGGTATCCCATGCATATTCTGTCTGCAAATGTATTCAGGAACATATTATCTTTTTCAATCCAATTAATAAACTTTTGCTCAAGTCTCCAGCTTTTTGCATACCGCAGTACACACTTTTTAAGTAAATCAGCGTTATTATCCACATTCTCACAAGGTAAGAATACAAATCCTGACAATCCTGACTTATATCTCTCATATAGAAAAACTGTTAATTTAGCTGGATATGATTCCGGCGGTATATCATCTATATGTTCATTCTCTCTGTAACAGATACCTTTTACATCAGAGATAATATACCTTAATTCTTCTATATGAGCACACATAATAAAGTTATAATAATCCTTATTAATGTCAATTCCTCTCGAGATACATGTAATTCTATGTCTCTCACTTATCTTGGTTCCATTCCTTTTTCCACGCAGGAATAATGAATACTGCCCATCTTGTTCGTTAAGAGTCTCAATTATACCCTCTTTATCTGGTTGAGCTACGATGATTTTCCCAGTAAAACATCCTTTTTCTTCCAGTTGATCAAACAGATATTCAATAAAGCTGCGAAGAAATGTACCATCGCCAACCTGTAATACATTTTCTTTCATAAAAACCTCCATCTGTTATATTTAGTATACTTCATAGAAGATTTTTAATCAATCCATAATTTGTTCATTATTCACTTTTTAAGCCATCTATTAGATTTTCTTTTTTAATCTTGGAAACGCTGTATAACATAGCACATCCAACAACTATAAAAATAAAAACTATTGCTATAGCAACACTCATTACAGGTATCGTAAATGCTGTATAGAATGACTGGCTAATGGACTTATATATCAGATACATGCATATGAAGCTAAGTGGCAATCCTATTATAATTGACTTAATTCCATAGAATAAACTTTCAAATACTATCATCTTATTAAATGATTTTGGTGTCATTCCAACAGACCTTAACATTGCAAATTCTCTTCTTCTAAGACCGATGCTTGTTGATATAGTATTAAGGATATTCGCAACACATATAAGTGTTATAAGAACAATAAATCCATAAGCGAATACAGCAGCCATTATTCCTATATTTCTCATCTGAGTTACCATTTCCTCCATACTGTATGCGTAATAGTTATTTGAATTATCCATTTCTTCAATCTTCTCATTAATCTGTGACATAACTTTTTCACAGTCATCACTTGTCGCAACAAATGCACTATTCATTAATCTTTCAGAAGAATCCTTATTTACGCCTGCCTCTTGATAGGCATTAGCTATTTGCTGTGACATTTCATCTATAACAGCTTTCATCGTATCCTTATTGATTACTATATAGACTGGCTCAAAAGCATTTGATGTATATGATAATCCAAGTGGTACTTCTTTAGAAACGCCAGTAATAGTAATAGGTTTAATCTCGTAAGACTTTTCAATATTATTATCTGTAGTATTGTCTCCATCACTATCTGTATTTGGTGTATTAATATCAGTATTCTTATCTATACCTATATTATAGTTATAATTAAGCTCAAGCAAATCTCCTTTTTTAAGGTTTGTAATATCCGTCTCTGTAAATGACATACCAGCTCTAAGCTTTGCTCTATTAACTACTATTCCACTATAACTATCCTTATCTTCCACAGAAGTATCTATTCCTGAATCCTTTGCATATTTCTCATATGACGTGTTTGATATACCAATTATCATTACCGATGGATTGTCATTTTTCATTACATCATTGATTTCTTCTGTTGTCATATTTATTTTTTCATAAGCTTTCTTAATACACTCCAGATAATCCTCTGAGATTATTCCACTCTCATATGTTCCATCAGCAGACATACTGAAATTAATTTGAGAAATAGTATTATATTCTGTAATCTCATCTATCTTTGACAGTTCACTAAATAATAACTCATCAGATGCTTCGTCACTATTATATTCATTGACAATAATGTCATAATTAGTATCCTGCCTTGCTAATTCAAATGACTGCATAAAATAATATGAAAATGACGAAACACTTAGGAATAATATCATACTGATAGCTAATGAAAATACTGTTGCCCTGTATCTTTTCTTATTCCTTTTAAGATTTTTAAGTGCTAAATCTCCCTCGAAACCAAATATTTTATAAACTAATTTACTGTTTTTCACATGTTTTGACTTGATCTTAATATCTGTTGTCTGTCTGATTGCATCAATTGGTGTAATCTTAGACGCTCTTTTTGCGGGTATATAAGTGGAAATAGCTATTGTTAAAATCGAGAATACTATTGCCATTATAAGATATTTATTATCAATAACAGCTATAAATCCTTCGCTAATTCCCAATGAATCTATAATCAATGGATTAATAATCTTAAAGGTTACCCACATTCCTCCAAAACCAGCAATAATTCCAAGTGGAATGCTGATAATACTGACTATTATTCCTTCAAAGAATACTGACTTGCGTTTTTGTGCTTTAGTTGCACCAACACTGGCTAACATTCCAAGATATCTGCTTCTTTCAGAAATAGATATTGCAAATGAGTTATAAATTAATGAAATTGCTCCTAACATAATAATTGCAATCAAAATAACTGTAATTGTGTCAAGCATTGTATTAAATCCTATATCACTTGAAGCACCGCTATAAGCCAGTAACATATCATGATATTCTATTGACTCTATAGTAAGCCCTGCCTTTTTTGCCAGTTCTGTACAATAATCTGATATATCTGAATTTACATCTGATAAAACACAATAAATCTTATTATTGCCCTCTGAATTCAATGTGCTATCAAGAGTATATACATAAAATCCCGCAGAGGATCTTGGCTCTATATCATTTCTTTCAACAATACCTACTATGGTATATTCCTTACTCTCTCCCTTAGTTTCAAGCACTTCTTTACCACTTTCATCTTCAGGTATATAATAATCACTTATTGACAGTTCAACTTTATCACCTGCTGTAGGTACATAATATCTGCTTCCAGCTGTAAGCGTTATCTTGTCTCCCACCTTATACTTTCCACCATTAGCGTTGATGTGTTTTGATAATACTATCTCATCTGAATTTTCTGGCAAACGTCCATCCGTAAGCTTAAATGAAAAATTGTCAAAGGTTGATTTAGAACATTTCTTTAACTCAATGTATTTTTTATAAGGGTTATCAGATATTGAAAAATCCGTAAATCCTCCATCAGCAACAACACTATATGTTTCAACTCTGTCATCACTGGATATTGTATTAATACTATCTGATGTTACGTTATCATACGAAACATGCCAGTTTCCACTATCTGCAATCTCACTTCGTTTTAATAAATCTATAAACGAGCATGCTATAGTTGATACTGCTGTAATCATAGCTACTGAAATAATTATTCCAACTATTGTAACTATTGTTCTCTTTTTATTCTGCTTTAAATGTTGCAGCGTTACTTTATTGACTATATTCATGTTACTGTCCTCCATTCTAAGTGTCCTAAATGGCACTAGCCCCATTTGCAGAATTTCTCTTACGCAACACTTCATCTCTGGAGATTTTTCCATCTTCTATTTCTATAATTCTATCAGCCTGCATAGCAATATTCTCATCATGAGTGATAACAATAAGCGTCTGATTATACATCGTATTAGAAACCTTTAAAAGTTCAAGAATATCAACTGTATTCTTCCTGTCTAAGTTACCAGTCGGTTCATCAGCTAATACTATAGATGGATTATTGATTAAAGCTCTTCCTATTGATACCCTCTGCTGTTGTCCTCCTGATAACTGATTAGGAAGATGTTTAAGTCTTGAATCGAGTCCAAGAACCTTTATAATCTCATCAAGCCTTTCAGGTTCAACCTTTTGTCCGTCAAGTAACATTGGAAGAGTAATATTCTCTTCTACATTCAATACTGGTATCAGGTTATAAAACTGATATATCAGACCTATCTGACGTCTTCTAAATATCGCAAGATTGCTTTCATTTAATGAATAGATATCGGTATTGTTAATAATAACACTTCCTGATGTTGGACGGTCAACGCCTCCTAACATATGAAGAAGAGTTGACTTTCCTGAACCTGATGGTCCAATAATAGCTACAAATTCACCCTTTTCTACTGAAAATGAAACGTGGTCTAAAGCATTTACAATAACATCTCCTTTTCCATAGGTTTTACATAAATCTTTAACTTCCAGAATACTCATTTTAATCCTCATTTCTGTATTGTCCCAATTAGATTTGGGATTTCTATTTTTATTACATTTTATAGTATATAGCTTCATACTTACAAAAAAGTGACTATATTATTACAATTTAGTCACTTTCAATTATTGTTATATATTCTTCATATTATACAGTTTAATCTCAAATGTTGTTCCTACTGAAACTTCACTCTGTACCGTAATTCTACCACCTTCCATACTAATTATCTGGTTAGCAAATGCCAAGCCAATTCCCACACTATCTTTGTCTGCATTCTTACCTCTATAGAATCTCTTAAAGATATTAGGCAGGTCGCCTTTATCAATTCCACATCCGTTGTCCGCAATTGTTATAACATCACAAATAACTCCATGTTCAAAGCTAATATTTAGATTTCCACCCTCGCTCATATGCTCAATACAGTTCTTTATGATATTGCTAAGTGCCTCGCTAGTCCATTTAGCATCAACAATAACTGCGTCATTGTCATCGCATTTTATCTCACAGTTAATTTCTCTTAACTCCATTGATATAAGTAAATGTTCTATTGATGTATTTATAAGTCTCTTAACATTCGTAGCCTCAGGTACAAGCCTTATAGTACCTGCATCTAACTTAGACATCTTAAGCATCGATGAAACAAGCCATTCAATCCTGTTTAACTGTCTAAGTACCTGACCTGTAAACTCTTCTCTTTTATCCGATGGAAGACTAGTATCATTAAGAAGCTCCACCATTATATTCATAGATGTTAACGGTGTTTTTAACTGATGTGAAATATCGCTTATTGCATCACTCAGGTATCTTTTATCTTTAATAAGTGCTTCCTTTTGTTCTGTAAGAATTGAAGTAACCTTAAGAATCTCTGATTGTAAAATACTCAGTTCACCCTCCGAATATCCTGAAAAATCATAAGTACAATCACCATTTTGTACCTTTCTTAGATAATCACTAAGGTTTTTAATCTTCATATATCTATAACTAGTGCCTATATAATATGTAATAATCATAACTATTCCAGTAGCAATAACTATCCATACCGCAATATCAGGACACAGCTTAGCCAAAACTGCTGCCAGAATTGTAACTATAATTTCTACTGTAATGCAAACTTTAAATTCAGAATTCCTATTCACATTTGTACCCCAGACCACGAATAGTCTTAATTATATGTGGTTCTTTCTGATCGTCATTCAACTTATCTCTAAGTCTTTTTATATACACTGTTAATGTATTATCATTAACAAAATCTCCATTAACGTCCCATATACCTTCTAATAACTGATTCCTTGAAAGTACTTTTCCTCTATTATTAGCAAATACAAGTAGTAGTCTATATTCAAGTGCTGTAAGTATTACTTCGTTATTATCCACAAACACCTTTGCTTCTGCTGTATTAATCATTATATTCTCAAAAAGTATAAGATTATTATTAACCACAGAATTCCCATATCTTCTAAGTACTGTTTTGATTCTGCTAAGCAGTTCTCTTATTCTAAATGGCTTAGTAATATAGTCATCTGCACCCATATCAAGTCCCATTACTACATTAACCTCGTCATCACAGGCTGTTAAAAATATAATGGGATAATCTTTATTCTTCTTAATATATCTACATAGGTCATATCCACTTCCATCTGGTAAAGTCAGATCCAGAAGACATAAACATAGGTCTGTCGAATCTACATTCGCCAGACCTTCTTTATAATTATGTGCAAGAATTGTCTCAAACCCTTCCTGTTCCAGGGAATAAGCAAGTCCTGAAGCTATAGTCTTATCATCTTCTACAACTAAAATCTTCATAATCAATCCTCTATATCTACTTTAGGAAGCCATTTACAATCTGTGCTTCAGCTTCAGTCTCTGTAAGTCCAAGTGTCATAAGCTTAATTATCTGGTCTCCAGCAATCTTACCAATAGCAGCCTCATGTATAAGTTCAGCATCTAGATTATTGGCTGTAATCTCAGGTAACGCACTAATCTTAGCGTTATCCATAATAATGGCATCACACTCTGAATGTCCTTTACATCTTGCATTACCATCTATCTTAGCATAGAAATACTGCTTGGATTCGTCTTTAGCAACAGCTCTTGATACAACATTTGTGCTACTGCCATCTCCATTAAGCTCAACTTCAAATCCAGTCTTAGCATACTGCTCTCCATGTGTCATTAACTTCTCATTAACAACAAGTGTTGCACCTTTGTCAAGCTTGGCCTTAGTCATTCTGTCTGTAGAGTCAATTCCCTTAATCTGAACCATCTCCATCTCCATATAACTATCTTCTCCAAGTTCCACAATAGTTGTAGGATTCATTATTCTCTGACCTTTGCCGTCACCTTCACCATAATGCTTCTCAACATACTTAACCTTAGCACCCTTTTTTAGATAAAATGTATGAATTCCATCATGTCTTGCTACTTCTTTACCACCATTATGTATTCCACATCCAGCAATAATCGTAACATCTGCATCTTCACCTATAAAAAAGTCATTATATACAAGGTCTTCAAGTCCTGTCTGACTTAATACAACAGGAATGTGGACACTCTCATTCTTAGTTCCTGGCTTGATAATAATATCAATCCCCGGTTTATCTGTCTTTGTTACTATATCAATGTTAGCAGTTGTATTACGTCCTGCCAGTTGTCCATTCGATCTAATATTGTAAGCGCCAGTAGGTATCTCATGAAGTCCTGCTACCTGCTCCAACAAACTTTTTTGAATCTCATCCATTGTAACTACCTCCATTCTTCGATATATATGCTAATATCCATGTCCGTTTTAATAGAATAACATTTAAGCTAAATACTCTGATAAAACTTGCAGCTACCTGTATCCTGTAAAAGTTCTGGTAATATATCTTCTTTCCTACCCTGTGCTCTTATGTTGCCATCAGCAATAACAACTATCTCATCTGCAATATTAAGAATTCTCTCCTGATGTGAAATAATCATGATTGATTTTTGCATCTCTTTATGAATCTTCTCAAATACTCTTATAAGATTGCTAAAACTCCAAAGGTCAATTCCTGCCTCTGGTTCATCAAATATTGATAGTTCTGTATTCCTTGCTATTATTGTTGCAATCTCTATTCTCTTTAATTCTCCACCAGAAAGGCTTGCATCGACCTCTCTATTAATATAGTCTCTGGCACAAAGTCCTACTTCTGATAACACATCACATGCCCCTGCTACATTAATATTACTTCCTGAAGCAAGTTTAATAAGGTCCTTAACCTTTATTCCTTTGAATCTGACTGGCTGCTGAAAGGCAAAGCTTATTCCTGCTTTAGCTCTATCAGTAATACTCATATTAGTAATATCCTGACCATTAAAAATAATCTGGCCTGAGGTAGGCTGTTCAATACCTGCTATAACCTTAGCCAGTGTTGACTTTCCGCCTCCATTAGGTCCTGTAATAACTATGAATTTCTTATCATCAATCTTAAGACTTATATCCTTAAGAATTTCTTTTTCATTATGTTCGCCTTGCACCGTAAATGAAACATTTTTAAGTTCCAGCATCTTATGTCCTCCTGTATCACACATTTTAGTAACACACTATCTAAGGTATTATATCAAAATGTATCTTATAAAGCAATATTTACTATAATTCATACCCTTTTTCTATAGAATCTTTCCATGCATGTACTAATCTAGAAAGGTCCCAAGCCGCATTTGCAGGACTTGTTGAAGGTAATGATATCGCTTTTATTCCACATTCACTCTCACAATACTTCTGATATAATTTATCCGATGTTTTTCCATTAGTAATAATAGTATGCACCTTACTATTATTCAATATATCTTTAATTTTATTCGGAATAACATTTTTTATGCTTGAATCGCTTGAACCCTTTATATCACAACTTTCAATAACATCCCACAGTGCAATATTGTGTTCTAATAACATTGTCCTCTTGTCTTCTATGGTAAATGGAATCTCACACTCCAGTATTTGAGATATTACCCTCCAGAATCTATTCATTTTATGTCCATAATAAAACCCCTCTTCTCTAGATTTTACTGACGGCAGACTTCCTAAGATGAGAATCTTAGAACACTCATTATATATAGGTGGAAAACCATGTTCTATATGCTGATATTCTATCATATATGCCTCCTTATTAAGTAATTTTATTATTAAGATGTCAAAGGTACTCTTTATAACTGATACTAGCATATTACAAAAGAGTACCTTTTTGACATCTTATTTCAAAAAGACTGTCCAGATTATCCAGACAGTCTTATCATATCATATTGTATTTAACTAAATCTATACATTTTCTTTTCTTTTTTTACCTGCTGCTAATCCTGCAATCATTGCACCTGCAAGTAATACAGCCAGCCATACTGTAGACATATCCCCTGTTGTTGGAGCCTCTGATGTTGTCTCTGTAGTGGTCTCGTTATCTAGTACAGTTGTAGCATCATCTCCTGACACTGTTGTTGTTTCTGTTGTTGTTTCTGTTGGCGCTTCTGTTGGTGCTTCTGTTGGTGCTTCTGTTGGTGCTTCTGTTGGTGCCTCTGTTGGTGCTTCTGTTGGTGCTTCTGTTGGTGCTTCTGTTGGTGCTTCTGTTGGTGCCTCTGTTGGCGCTTCTGTTGGTGCTTCTGTTGGCGCTTCTGTTGGTGCTTCTGTTGGTGCTTCTGTTGGCGCTTCTGTTGGCGCCTCTGTTTCATTCTCTTTCCATACTGGATATAAATCAACATTAGCGCCATCTTCTAGTGTCAAAGGCACATATCCCTCACCAGGCGTATACATATCCTTGCCAGCTGACCATCCTATTAATGTATATCCATCTTTTGTAGCCCCTGCCTCTTCAGCGGTCTTTAGAGTTACATTAGCATTGCACTCTAGGTTTTCAACTTTAATATCTGTAGCTAGCTTATAAGTAATAGAATATTTATTAACCACTACCTGATAATAATCAGCAACATATGTATCATAATTATATGTTTTAGATTCAGTATTAACTCTTTCCAGATGACTCCAATCAGCCACTGATACTGCAAACTTGTCAAAATCTCTATAGTATGATATTCCATCATATGTCTGGATATTATCACTAAATGTAGTAGCTACATAATCACCATCAGCATCTGCTCTTACAAAAAGTGCATATCCGCATATTTTTCTTTTTTATATCATCACCTTAATATGTCTAAGTCCATCCTTAACACTATTAAGATGCGATCTTCCATTTCTTCCATCTTTTCTTAAAACAGTAGGTATTTCCTCTATTCTAAGATGTTCATCTGCACATCTGCCTATCATCTCAGTTGCAAATTCCATTCCACTTGAATGAAGTTTAAGCTTTAGTATATCATCTCTGTTAAATCCTCTAAGACCACAGTGGAAATCTCCTATAAATGTTTTGTATCTTCTTCTTCCAAGCCATGACAGTACTGGAACTCCTATATATCTATGTGAAAAAGGCATAGCCCCTTTCTCAATTCCTCCTGCAAAGCGATTACCCATAACAAGAGCAGCACCACCTCTAAGAAGTTCTAGGTATCTATCCAGATGATAAAAATCATAACTCAAATCACAGTCACCCATAATGATATATTTTCCTTTGGCTTCATCTATTCCATGCCTAAGTGTACTTCCATATCCTTTTTGTAGCTCTGTTGTAACTCTTGCTCCAGAATCTAAAGCGATACTCACCGAATCATCATTGCTGCCATTATTAGCTATTAAGATTTCACCTTCCACATCATATTCTTCCAAAAATGTTCTTGCCTCTTTTATACATTTACCAATTGTTTTCTCTTCATTTAGGCATGGCATAAGTATTGTTAATTCAATTGAATTCATCTAAACTATACCTTTCTGATTATGATCTGTTATTGTGTTTTACAACTGATTTTTTAGGGGCTGTACGATTTTTAAATATCAGTTTTTTGTCAATTGAGTACCAAAGTATCGCTAATATTGCCAGAACTGTAACAAACTGCGCTCTGTATGTAAAGAAAAAATGTATATATGAATGATTATTAATACACATATATCTGATATATGGTATCAAACCAATCAATACCGCTAATAAAATGAAACTGTAATTAGTACTTTTACCATGAAGCAAGTAGATAATCGCTGCAACCAACATCACTATGCCTATAGAAATAAGCACTAATGTACTGCCCTTAGTCTCTACGCCTGAGTTAAATAAGCACCCAAGATTCCTACACAATCCATAGTATATCTTCTGAAAAAAAGTTGCCTCTGCACCAGAACCCTCTAGTACAATTTCTCCATTAAGTCTATATTCAGCCTGTTTCATAGCACTTGCAAATGCTGTTTTACCAAGTACAGCCATCGCTATGCCCCATTTTGCAGCAAACATCATAGCATATGATATTAACCAAGCTAGTCCACATTTTAATATATGAATAAACTCTTCTTTTAGTCTGCAAAGCTTATCGCCCTTAAGTCTAAATATTATAATGAATAAAATAGGAACTGTAAACGTAATTGTCTCTGTTGTTAGAAAATCAAAAAAGCATGTAAGTACACCGCTAATAACAAATAATGGCAGATAATTACTCTGTTCTTTTTTACTCTCGCGTACAACTAGCATACAGATAATACTCATTACCAGAAATGTTGTTACATACTCAACACATAATGAAAGCATCCATATATTGACACTAATAAGTGCAAAGATATACATAAATATAAGCTCTCTATGAGCTGACTTCCATAGCATTATACATAATAAAATAGTAAGTATTGCTAAGATTATACCTAGAACAATCCTTATCTGCTCTATCGAGAATACACATAATAACGGCCTAAGTAATACCATTGAGCCATGCCAGTACCTAAAATAGTCAACATTTGCAGTAGCTGTCTCATCTACCGAATTATCCGTTAAACCAGACTTTACAACCGTATAATAATCATTGATTGCAATTCCATCTTCAGATTCATAGTATGAAGATTTAATTGTTGATGTAAATGGTTTTGATGAATCTATATTATAGATAATATTAAACAATATTGAATCCGCATAGTTATCATATGTAGTATTCCATTTTCCTTCTACTGCCTGTCCAAAAGACTCCTTATCTATAAGATATTGTGCTGACTTTTCGCTTCCACTTTTTATTGCACTTTGTGGAATCATATCCACTAATGTAAGTAAAAACATACAACTTGCAAATGTTATTATGAATACGGCAATCAGCCTAAATTTCTTTATAAATAAATCTTTCATGAATTGTCCTATCTTCTACTATTATAAATTTCTTATTTATTTTAGAATATCAAAAAAAATATGCAACTACCCTAAAGGGTAGTTCTTTTGATTTATTCGATAGGAATTCCTCTATGTTCTACCGAAGTTGAAAATATTTTTTATGAACATTCTAAAATAGTATGCAAAATGCGTGGGGACACTTCACTATTTAGTGCAATAGTCCCTTCGCTTGCAATACTCTAAAAGCTCTTTATAACATCATTGTCCTCATTGTCAGTCTTGTTTATCTCTTTAATCACTACATAATAGCTATAGTTATCATTTACTTTTATCTCTACTCTGTCACCAACTTTATGACCCATTACTGCTTTTCCCAGTGGTGATTCAATACTAATAAGATTAGTTAATGAATTGCCTCTTATTGAAGTAACTATTCTATATTTTTCTATAGTATCATCTTCTTCAAAATAAATACTAAATGTATTATTAAGACCTATTTCATCTTCTTTTGAGTCATCTTCAATAATAGTAGCTGTTTTAAGCATTCTTTCAAGATATCTTATTCTTCCCTCGTTCTTATTTTTATCTTTTTTAGCTGCATAGTATTCAAAGTTCTCACTTAGATCTCCTTGTTCTCTAGCTTCTTTAACCGCTGCTATTGCTTCTTTTCTAACTTCTAGCTTTCTATATTCTATCTCAGACTTTATTTTTTCAATATCCTTTGCTGTTAAATCATTGCTCATTTTTTTCTCCAATACCGCTCCTGTTCTTTATTACATTTTCAAATATACACTGATTAAGCTTCTCAGGATTATATGGTTTCGTAACATATGCCGTAACTCCAGCATTAATAGACTTATCCATATCTTCACTATATGCATCAGCCGAGACCGCAATAATAGGAATAGTTTTTGCATCCTCGCGACAAAGATTTCTTATCTCCTTTGTAGCTGTTAAGCCATCCATTACTGGCATTCTCATATCCATTAAAATTGCGTCATAATATCCAATATCCGAATTCTTGAACATTTCCAATGCTATTTTACCATTCTCTGCACTTTCTACACAATGTCCTTCTATTTCAAGAATACTTCTTGCTATCTCTGAATTTAAATTGTTATCTTCTACTAAAAGCAACCTGTATTTCTCATTAGTTATCTTAGGAGCATTACTATTTCTATTGCAGCTTTTCTCATCAGATATCTCCATCTGAATTCTTATTGTAAATGTGGTTCCTTTACCCTTTTCACTTTCAGTCTCAATAGTTCCATTCATTAATTCCACAAGCTTTTTTGTAATAGAAAGTCCAAGACCTGTTCCTTCATAATTACCAGTCTTATTCTCCTGCTCAAATGGCATAAATATCATTGGCATAAATTCTTTAGATATTCCGACTCCGTTGTCTTTTATAGTAATAAGGAACTCAGCTATCTTATCATTTTTATATACCTGTTTTACATAAAATTCTACTTGTCCACCTTCTGGTGTAAACTTAGCCGCGTTCGACAAAATATTAACAACAACCTGTGTCAGCCTCTTCTTATCTATTCTTACATATTCTACATCTATCCCCTCTGTTTTATGAATAAATCTAATATTTTTTTCTCTTAATCTAGGTTCAATAATATCAACTACACCTTGTATATGATTTTTAACACATATAGTTTCATATACAAGTTTCATATTCAAGTTCTCCATTTTCGACATATCCAGAAGATCATTAATTAATTCTAAAAGATATTCTGATGAAGATTCTATCTTATGTAAATATTCTCCTACTTTTTCCTTGTCGTCTATACTTTTTCCAGCAAGTGCTGTCATACCCATAATGGCATTCATAGGCGTTCTCATATCGTGACTCATTCTTGATAAGAAATCATTTTTAGCATTATTAGCCTGCTCAACTTTAACAATTGCACTTTCAAGCTCTACATTTTTTGCAAACAATCTCTTTTCGTTCCTTTTTTTTAAAACCATCAAAACCATCAGCATGGAGATTATCGCAAAAACACCTACACCTATAAGTATAATGATATTTCTATTTTTATATATTGTATCTGTTAGTGACTCCTCATAGTGATGTGAACTTTGATAATCTGATACTATTTGTGAAATTTCTTTATTGTCAAGCTCCAAAATACACTTATTGATAATAGACAAAAGTCTTGAATCCTGTGTATTTAACGCTCCTACAAATCCCTTTTGCTCAAATCTATAAACATCACTGGTTATAAGGTCTGAATATCTAAGATTCTGTAATAAATAATCTGCAGCATATACATCTATAATACTATAATCAGCTTCATTATTAGTAACAGCTTTTATAGTATCCTCTATAGTATCATAATATTTAAAACTAAGATTCTGATACTTTTCTTGTAATACTTCTTCAGTACTGATATTTCCAATACTAAGAGCTATCGTACAATTATTATCACCTAAAAATATATCTTTATCTCTGCCTACACATGTTAAATATGTAGTTATAAATGTATCCGATATCTCCAGATTATCAGCAAATTTGGCTAATTCAGAATCAAATAACCCCAGATACAATTCTGCATGTGTGTATGTTAATGTATCAACTGCACGCACTCCTATCTCTGCATTTTCATATATGAACTTAATTCCTGATATTTCTGAGATTCTATTCATTATCTCTATAGAAATACCTTCTGCAATTCCATCTTTTCCTGTATCTGTAAATGGCATTCTATCATCAAAATAGGCTACTATAATCTCTGGATGTTCTTTTATGTATTCTAATTCACTTGAAGAAAACACCAAGCTATTAGTTATATCACCATAGTATTTTTCATCCAGTTCCATCTCATAATATGGTTTTTCAATATGAATAGTATTCTGTGCTTCATCAATCGCCTCTTTTATTGTCTTATCCAATGGATTGGTTGTAAAATACATTGGCGTAGAATTAATCTTAGCAACTACCTTATATTCCTTCTCACATCTAATAATACTAATAAGCATTGCATCAATCTCACCGCTTATTAAAGCCTCTTTTACTTCTTTATCAGTATCATATTCTATAAAGTTTGCCGAAACATTCTCTTTGTCTAAGAATTTCTTTGTCTGCTCAATCCTGATACTTCCTTTAAGTGCTCCTATCTTCATTCCCTGAAACTTTGAGTATTCATTATATGCATACTTATCATTGTCATTTAGAATACAAATAACAGTACCTGTCATTCCCATAGAACATTCTGAATAATCATATAAATCTGCTCGACTATCGGTATATTGACTTCCTACCATGATATCAATTTTACCATTCTTCAGAGCCTCATTTGCCTCATCAAAGGTCATGTCTATATACTCATATGTCCAGCCCGTATGTTTTGCTATCTCATCAAGATATTCTTTAGCATAACCTGTTACACTTCCATCTTCTTCTCGGTATATAAAATTAGGATATCCAATAACTGCAACTTTAACAACCTTACTGCTATTATCACTATCGCTTCCATATGCAGGAATCACTTGAATAGGACATAGCAGTAATATCATTAATATGCAACATATTCTATAAACAATCTTATGTTTTATGAATACATTCTGAATTGAATCTTCCATTAAATTCTCCTTTATCTAAGAACCATCATTCCATCATTCGTGAAGTGTACATATTTGATTCTTGCATGTCTGCAAGGATCAACTAAGGAATTAGCGTTATAACTTCCACATTTTCCTTCATCATGTGAAGCAGGTCTTGCGTGATATACAAGTATTGGATTACCATTTTCATCTACTGTAAATGAATTATGTCCCGGACCTGATTCCCCATCTAAATCTTCTGTTGTAAGTAATGGGGTAGAAACCTTTGTCCATGAACTTTTATCCATTAGATTACTATTTACATCAGCATACAATAATCCCATACAATATTCTGAGCCAGTTCCTGAAGCTGAAAATGTTACATAAACTTTTTCATTTGCAATAAGAACCGACGGACCCTCATCAACATTATATACCTGTTTTTCCCAAATGTACTCAGGCACACTAAGTGTAATTGGCTTGCTTGTTAATTTGTATGGTTCATTTTTATCAACTTCTGCCATATATAGATTAGAATCTGGTGATTTCTGCGCCCATATTACATAGCTCTTTCCAGCATTCTCAAAATAAGTCATATCCAGAGAAAATCCATTAAATGAAAAGCTATCTCCTTCAGATGCTTGAAACCTTCCTTTATATGTCCATGTTCCAGTATATGGATCGGCACTATCACATACAAGAACCTGTGGAACAACAGAATACAGGTTCTTAGAATCTGTTGCGCCTGCAAAGTATACATACCATTTACCACCTATGTAATGAATCTCTGGTGCCCAAATGAATCTGTGAACGCTATCTGACTTTGATTCATCCCAGATAGTTATCTCCTCTGCCGTGCTTAGTTCTTCAATAGTCTTTGCACGTCTCAGCACTACTTTACTATAACCTTTAGAATCATTATCACCATACATTGGATATGATGCAGTAAAATAGTAATATCCATCTTCTGCAAATGTAATATATGGATCGGCTCTTTGTTCGATTAACGGATTGGCATATTCTTTCTCATCAGAATAGTTAACATATTCATATGAATAAGCCTTTACAATATTATCGTATTCTTCTTGTGTTACTCCAACAATTCCACCTATCTGCGCATTATCTGGTGCTGTTACTCCTTCAAAACTTACTTCCTCTATATCCGTTTTTTCAGCTGCCTCAAATGTCACCAGATTATCGGAGGACGCTCCAAATTTAGCTGCTCCAATTGTCCATAATACTGTATATTTTCCATCATTATATACACATTGTGGCATACCAACATTACCATATTTTGCAACCTTAACAACCTTTTCTAAATCAAATGTTATTAGGTCTTTGCTGTTAATAATAATAACATTCTGATTAGTACTATTATCTGCTGCCACTATTCCAAATGTCCCATCATCTTTTCTGAATACACTAGGAACATCTAAATGTTCTTCCCCAGCTGTTGTGTAATAAACACTGCCTCCATGATTAAGTGCTGTAAATGTCTTGCCATCATTGCTATAAGCAAGATACAGTGAATCCGCAACTGAAGAATTACCTTTTAGAGAATAGGACATAATATACCCATAATGTTCATCCGAAATCCAGCTAAATTGTTTTTTTTGCTCATCTGTTCCCATTTCCTGACCTGAATCCATGTTGCTCTTACAGGCACAGAGTCCTGCTACCATAGTTATTCCTAATAATGCTATTATCTTTTTCTTAATCTTCATAAATCACCATTCCTATTATTTTGTTAATATAATTGTTGTAACCGATTCAGCGTTAATCAATACTTTACTGTCATCTTTTATCTCATCTGATTCAATACATTCTAGATTACTGTTCTCATCTGTTACATAAATGGAATAATCCTTATATCCATCTGCAAAATCAAGCGATATAAGCTTTTGTTTATCTTTTTCATTGGTAATCACAACTACAAGCTCGTCTTTTTTACTCTGCTCATCCTGGCCCATATAAGCTGAAACACCAAGTGTCTTATCTGAACTTTCAAGGTCTACTCTCTTGTATCCTGCATGTATGAACCTACTATAGTTACCCATAGCCCATAGTCTCTTTGTCTCTGCAAGTGTCTTAGAACCCTTATTTACATAAATAAGTCCATCTCTATATGAATAGCAGCTAACTACAATCCAATACTGCCATGAAGATACATTTAATATTGTTAAATCATCGTTCATAACCTTAGAAAGTTCAAGTGCTGAATCCATGGTATAATCACGACCATTAGTCATCTCACACCATTCACTTGTTCTAAGTATCAGTCCACTTTTCAACTTATCAAGTATATTCTTTGTAATGCCTTTAGTTCCTGACTCTGTCCAATATGAATGTACATCTAAAGATGTAAAATAATCTGCAAGCATATCATCTTCAAATAACTTATTAAAATACTTGATACTTGTATTACCCCATTCTCCAAGCTCAGGAGCTGAAATCTCAATATTCTGGAGGGACTTTCTCTCTCCTATTGCCTTAACAAATACCTTCAGTGCTGCAGCCATCTCTTCAGGTTCATAATGGCAGCCTTCCTGTCCGCCTGTCCACTCCCACTGTGGCTCGTTGATAGGAGAAACAAACTTTACAGGTATCCCTTCTTCTACAAAATGTTCTGTAACATCTAGAACATATTTAGCAAATGCTTCATAGTTCTCTGCTGTTATATTACTAAAACTTTCTGCTTTTGCATTGCCGTATGCCTTGCCACTTACTGTAAGCCTCTCTAATGGACTATTACAGAATAAAACCACATCTGTAACACCTGATTCTACTGCTTTTTTAAGAAACCAAACCGCATTCTCATCTCTTGTCCAGTCATATACACCTGGAGCTGTCTCAAAGCTTTCAGCCTTCCTCCACGTATCGGACAACACTGATTGTGCGCCTTCATCACTGCTTCCTGCGCCGATATTGTATCTATATGTATTAAGACCTATTCCATCTTCCTTATCAAAAAGCAGAGTTGCAATGTGGTCTCTTATCGTCTCACCCGTTGTATATTCATCAGTCCATCCACCAATGTCCTGTGACCACCATGCTCCGCTTGCGCCGAATCCTTCTATAGTCTGATAAACCTTTTTCTCATCTAATGTCAATGTAACAGATGGCAGACTTGCTATATCTATCGTTGTTTCTTCTGTCTTGGTATCTTCTTGTTTGTCCACTTCCTTACCTCCACAACTACATAATAAAAATGATCCCAGTACTACTGCAAAAAGCCAGTGTGCTTTCTTTTTCATCTACTACCTCCAATATTTATTAGTTTCATAAACTAATTTTATCTACTTCTCACATTATAACATCTTAAGATTTATTTTTCATTAGTATTATAGATATATTTTAATGTTTATTCAAAATATCAAGCATATTATCTTTTATTCTGATACAATGAATTTACGATATCGAAAAGGAGCTGAACAAAGAGATGTATAATATAGATTTACTAATATTTAGTTTAGAATTTATAGAAAAACATTTAAATGAAGACTTAAAGACAATCGCTATAGCAAAAGCCTGTCATTGCTCTAAGTCCACTCTTGAAAAGTTATTTCAATGTATAAACAACATTTCTGTGCATGGATATGTCGTTAGAAGAAGAATGATGCTTTCTGCTAGAAAAATCGTGGAAAATCCGAATAAATCAATTCTTTCTATAGCATTGGAATATGGATACAGCTCAAATGAATCTTTCACCCGTGCATTTAAGGAAATATGGAACTGTACACCTTCAGAGTTTCGTGATAAAAAATTCACAGAATTATTTCCCCAGCTAAGGGAACCAATAAGAAAAGGAGATAACTATATTATGCAAAGAAAAAACGTAGATATAAGTCAGTTATATGACTTATTTAACCAGCGAAAAGACTGTTATTTCATATGTTGTGATATCAAAAGTTTAATACCTATAAATAACATTTCTTTTAAAGCTGGCGACTTAGCCATCATTGAAATGATGAATAGAATGAATAACGCTGCTGGACCTGACGATATGGTATTCAGAATCGGAGGCGACGAATTTTGTATTCTTACAAATGATACATCTGTTGAATATGCTAATAGTATTGCAGAAGAAATACTTAAACATAATCAGGAGACATTTCAATATGAGAATAAGCAAATACCTCTAACTCTTTATGCTGTCACAACTAAGTTTAAAGGTACAACTTTAAAATATGATGAATTATTTACCGAACTTCATATGGCCATTAAAGATTGTAAAGCGATAAACTAAAGATTAAAAATATACAAAAGGGCGTATTTTATTATAATTGGTCGGCGGTACATAAATTTATGTAACCGTCGACTAGTATGTAAATAGTTATTTATTGTATTACTTGGAAAGTTGCAAAATGAATGCTATAATGAATCAATACTATAATTGGAGGATTTACTATGCATTCAAGAACAAAAGCTCATGTAACAAATGAACAGATACTAGAAATAATTAGATTTGCTGGAATTAAAGACTTTACTCATTTTGAAGAATTGACTGGCGGTGAGTTTAATATAGCATTTAAGATATATACTAAAGATAGAAATTATATTCTAAAGATTGCACCAAGCGAGGGTACAATTACCCTAACCTATGAGCGTGGAATTATGGATATTGAGCTATGGGCATACGAACAAATTAAAAATAATACCAATATTACCATTCCTGAGATTATCTGCGAGGGCCATGACGTAATTGGCAACCACTGGTTTATTATGAGCGAGATTACGGACAAATTACTATGTGATGCTAACCTTAATGATAGCCAGATGTATAACTGGCAATATCAGTTTGGTCAAGCTTTGGCACAGATTCATAATATTAAAAATGATAAGTTTGGATATATGCAGGTACGCATGCACGAAACCTGGAAAGATGCCTATTATGATATGATTTTCACATTAATTGAGGACGCTGACAAACAAGGAAATGTACTTCCTGAATTATCAGAAATACTACGTTTTATCCATAAATGGGAAGGTGCACTTGACGAAGTTACTACTCCAAGACTTATACATTATGATTTATTTAATAATAATGTTTTTTCAGATAATAATGGTAATTTTGCGGGACTTATTGATACAGAAAGATGCTTTTTTGGTGATTACTATGCCGACTTTTTTGCTGTCGACTTTCTCGGATATTTATCAGATAACAAAGGCCTTGTAGACGGATATAATTCTACTGCTGAAGAAAAAATAGATTTTACTCCTAATTCCAGAGCAAGAGTCGCTCTTTCACGACTAATGCTCGGACTTATTATGTTTACAGAAGGAACTACAAGACTTGCACTCTCTGACCCACAGCATTGGTCGCGCAAACATCTGGCCTCTGTTATTATTCATTTTGCTCTTCACGAGCTTGATTAAGCTATAACTTGAATTATCATTCATTCACAAATATTCTATAATGGTTTAATCGCTCCTCTACATACTCAGCTACCATTCTAACCATTGCGCTATCATCATTATCACGGTAGTAGCTGTCAAATGCTTCATAATACCGCTTGCGATCGGTAAACTTCACATTGATTGGAGGATAGCCGTTCTGCATAAGAAATAAATTCATAATCAGTCTACCTGTTCGTCCGTTGCCATCAACAAAAGGATGGATGCCCTCAAATTTTAGGTGGAACAATGCTGTGTTCTCAATAGGATGCAGCTTTTTCTTTGAAAACTCTGCAATCAGTTTTTCCATTTGTTCTGGCACAAGCATCGGTTCAGGCGGTGTGTGATATGCGCCCATAATTCTGACGGGAATACGGCGATATATTCCGCGGTCATCTGGTCTGTCCATCAGAACTAAGGTGTGAATCTGCTTTATAACACTTTCCGAAAAGGAAACTTTGTCTCTTACTAATTCCTGCACATAAATGAAAGCATCTTTATGACCGACAGCCTCCAAATGGTCTTTCAGAGGTTTGCGGTCTATGGTAACACCCTCTAATACAAGAGCGGTTTCCTGCAAGGTCAGCGTGTTGCCCTCTATTGCATTTGAATTGTAGGTGTACTCAATCAAAAATTCTTCCTGCATTCTCTGCAACTCACCAGAGGTAAGCGGACGACGTTGATTCAATTGTTCTCTTAAGCTATCAATACGAGAAAACAACGGGATGTATTGTTCCGATACTTCTTTGTGACGCAAGGTCCGTCCGTCAATTGGTTTTACGGCATCAATAGGAATAAGGTATGAGCGTCCTTTTCTAATAACTCCCTCGATTTTTCCCTGTTGGCATAGGATTCGCACGCGGCGATCAGATATATCCCATTGTTTAGCTGCCTGTGTTACTTTCATATAGTCCATTACTTTTCACCACCTGCATACTATTTTTATCTGTACTATACTACATTATCGGAATAATATCAAGTCGTTTAAATTAAAATCTGTTTTGATATTGTTCCGAATATGCATAGCCTCCCACTTCATATAGAGGTGCGGCTAAATTTGTATAAAAGAGAAAAAGAAAAGCACTTACTCTCAGACAAATAAGTAAAAAAGCGCTTGTCGGCACAAGCGCTTGGAAGAATGCTTAGCATTCTTCT